>JANLTP010000084.1:0-32102 GCA_031363055.1 Burkholderiales bacterium
ACGACTTTATCTTAGACGATGTAGGCTGAGTTCGTTGCTAGTACATTTTTTATACAGATTGTTGAGTGGCACAAATATTTTCTCTAACTCAGTGAGCCCATATTCGAGAAATCCGTCTCGATGCATCACGTCATGCTCGTCATCCGGCGCTAAGTAATAGACTAGACTCTGCCGAACATGTTCGAGCGTTGCGATAGCGTCAAACGCGGGTTGAAGCGCCTCAAAAAGCTTCTTATCCAAAACAGCGATTTCGAGAAGATTTTTACTCATAACCTCCCGGTGAACAACTGGAATCGTTGAGCCTTGCTTTAGCTTTCCAGATTGATCCTTCACGCGAAAGAGAAAACCGGCCACGCGCGAATCGATTACTTCAAAGACAGTAAGTTTATCTTCAGCTAGCTCAAAAACCATTGAGTTGATAATTTCTCTCATCGATTTTATTGCCCAATTGTTCAATTCGCATTCCCTCGACAGCAGAATCCGAAGAGCTTCCTTTTTTCGAGCCTCCCCCCGACAACGTCGTAGGAATTCAAAAAGCTCCTTGAGGAAAAAGATCACCACCGCAGCGAACACAGTAAGCGGAACTACGGAGAGGGGTGCTTGCATTTCGCTCTAACTTTCCAATCAATGGCCAATTTAGTCGGAGAGCTTCTCAACGAGCAGGTTGTGTTGTTCACTCAACAACACATCCAACTGTTGCCGTGTGTTGGCTGTTCCAAACACATAGTGATCCGGTCGCACCAGGGCAGCCCGGCATTGATGTTGTTGCATCCAACGGGCCAGCACTTCTTCGGCCTCTTGCAGATGCGCTTCACCAATCAACACCGTCGTTAATTCAGCCCCGCGATCGGTAACGCACAGCGCAATATCTGCGATGGTTAATGTGTCGCCCGCTACCGAAGGCGTATCGACCATGACCAATCGCCAGCCTTGACCAAGTCGATCGTCCATCAACTCGCCACTGAGCAGACGGGCCTGCGGAAACAGTGTGCCCCGGCCGCTGCTCTGAACCTCGCAAAGCAGGCCAGACTCCAGGCGAGGCAGCATGTCCTGGCGCGGCGTGTCCTGAACGACGCCGCCACAATCGGCCAACATTTGGGCGTCACGTGCACGTGCTTTGGTGATATCACGTTCGCAGATGACCGCACCGACGCCCTTGATGCGGCGGGTCAGCTCCCGCACATGTTCCTTGCGTTCATGGCCGTAACTGTTCAGAAGCAATTCAGCCGCGTCGCCACATACCTCACCCTTGACGACCGCGGCGAGTTTCCATGAGAGATTCACAGCATCGCGAATCCCCTGACACATTCCCTGACCCAGAAACGGCGGTTGCATGTGCGCAGCGTCACCGGCGGCGAAGATCCGATCAACCCGCCAGCGCTCTGCGACCAGCGCATGAAAACGATAACTGGTTTGGCGCCACAGTACCCCGTCGGCCGGGGACAGCCAGCGCGACAGAAGCTTCCAGCTCTGGGCGGCCGTTGCGGCGTGTTGCGGGTCTTCGCCCGGCAAGAGTGAGATCTCCCAACGCCGGTGATTGCCCGGACCGATGATGAACGAAGAGGGCCGCGCCGGCTCGCAGTATTGAACGCTGGTCTTCGGCAATTTTGCCAGGCCTTGTTCATTGACCAGAACATCGACCACCAGCCAGGGTTCGTCGAACTCCAGATCCTCGAGTGTCATGTCGGATTGCCTGCGCACGGTGCTGGAGCCGCCGTCGCAGGCAATCAGCCAACGCGCCTTTACTGTTGTTTGTGCCCATACCGTTGTTTGTGCCCGTACTGTTGTCTGTTCGTCGGGATCGCCGAGTTCCGATCGGAGCGACAGTGTTACTTGATCCTGATTCTGACTCAGCGAAGTCAGTTCGGTGCCGAGTGCCACCTGCACGTTGTCAAGCTGGGCAACCCGCTCGCGAAGTGCTGCTTCGATCTTCGGTTGTGTGAACACCAGCGACGGCGTGTAGCCCTGTGGATAGGGCGGCGCGACCATGGTCATGCGCCGGATCAATTCACCGTCGACACCGAAATACTCGGATGGCGTGAACGGCTCGACATAGGGCGCGATTTGTTCGACGATGCCGATCTGCTGGAACACCCGCATGATTTCATGGTCCAGCGCCAACGCACGGGGCGTCTCGTAAACGCGCGCCGCTCGATCGCAGACATACACTGACAGCCCCGCCTGGCCGAGTAGTGCGGCCGCCGTTGCACCGACTGGCCCGTAGCCTACGATGGCTACATCAAAAGTAATTGCAGTGGTCATGAGTCAGAGTGAAACTGCGCGCCCATTCTTAAGCCCGACACCCTCCTAGGCCGAGATCGCAAAGCGCACTTTGCGCTGCGCTTCTTTGAGCGGCCGGGTCGGCGCAACCGAGATGCCCCAGTGGTCAAACCGGCCCGCTGGCCAGGCCCAGTCCTGCGGCCCACCGACTCGATAGCTGTCGTCGATTTGCTCGACCTCGGCGGTGTATTCAATGACAACGCCAAACGGGTCGATGAAGTAGTTGAAGGTGTTATCGCCGGGGCCGTGTCGCCCGGGGCCCCACTGAATCGCATGACCCGCGTCTTTCATACGGCCGCCACCACGCATCACGCAGTCCAGGCTGGGCATCAGGAACGCGATGTGGTTGAGGGCATCATTATCAGCATCGCCGAGGGCCAGGCTGTGATGGTCGTTATTGCAGTTCAGAAAAGCCATGATGCGAGTTCGGTCGGCGAGCACGAACCCCAGCGCCTGTTCGATGAAACGCTGCGAGCTGGCGATGTCATGGCTGTTGAGCACCACATGCGCGAGGCGAATCGGCCGATCGGCCGGTGTCGCGCCTTTGGTGTCACGCAGCCGATCGTCATGAACGATTTCGAATCGCCGACCATGTGGGTCGCGGATGATGATCGATTGGCCTGCCGCCGGGTCGTTTGCGGCGGATTGGGTATGCTCAACGGTCCCGCCTGCTGCGATCGTTGCACGGCTAATCGCTTGCATGGATTCGACATCACGAGCGCGCAAGCTGACCTTGAGGATCTGCGCTGCGCCCGACGCCTGATGCAAAGCCAACAGGTGGTGATCAGCGCCACTGCCACCCAGGTAGAGAACCTGATCGCTGCGATCAACGACGTCGAGATTCCAGGTGCGCGTGTAAAACGTCTCTGCTGCCACCAAGTCGGGAACGGTCAATGCCACGCTACGCAGCGCGCTGATCCAGGGTGATTTCACACAAACTCCTTTGTGAGGATCGGCAAGACATCGCTAGCGCCGCGACAACGCCTCGAATCCGTAGCGGTTCATGCTGCCAAACATCGGGGTCGCCGGATGCGGCACAAAACGGGTTCGGCAATCCAGCACAACAGGCAACCCCGATTCTATTCCGCGTGCCAGCGCCGGCGCCAAGACATTCGCATGCTTGACGATTTCGCCGAAGCAGCCAAAGCCGCGCGCGATGGCCGCGTAATCAGTACCGGCCAGGGAAGTACCCATCTCGAAATCAAGTTGCCTGCGCTGGCCGGATCGAATGATGCCCCATGATTCGTTGTTATGAATGATGCTGACGACCGCCAGACCTTCACGGCGTGCGGTATCGAGTTCCTGCAAGCTGAATCCGAATGAACCGTCG
Source organism: Burkholderiales bacterium (assembly GCA_031363055.1). Taxonomy (GTDB): domain Bacteria; phylum Pseudomonadota; class Gammaproteobacteria; order Burkholderiales; family Burkholderiaceae_E; genus JANLTP01. The sequence goes on from JANLTP010000084.1 coordinate 3,611, forward strand.
CCCGTGATGTTGACGACGGTCTTGCCGGGATGAAGCAGCTTGAGCGCCAGTGCGTAGGGCAAACCGAAACCGAGATGGCTCATGCCGGGCTCATGAAAACGCGTGCGCACCTCGATGACTGGCGTGAAGTCATTGCTCCAGAAGGTGGTGTGGCCGCCGTCATAGACGGCTAATGAATCCTTCGGTAGTGCTTGAGCGACGGCGTGGGCGAGGGCGGCTGGATGCATAGTCTCGTTACCGGTCGAGTTAGCGGTTGAGTTATCGATTGAGGGCTCGGCGGTCATGGCCACCAGGTCGGCGTCATAGCGGGCACGCAACTCGCGCATTCTCGTGAGCCAATCATTTTCGCAGGCGATATCGATACTATCCGGTGACTTTATCTGCAATTGCGCGAGCAGATCAGCCAGTGCCAGACTCGCATCGGCAACCATCGCAACTTCGTGCAAAGCCGGTGCACCGAGGGCCGATGGATCGATATTGATATTGATCAGTCGATGATCCCTGCGTGCCAGCGGTCCATGCTCGTCCCACATCCAGGAGGAGTAGCGACAACCGATGTTGAGGATCACGTCGGCCTGTTCGAACACGGCTTTGACGGCCCCACCGGCGATGATGCCGCCATGACCGACGAAATGTGCACTGTCGCTTGCCACAACACCCAGTGCCATTTGTGTTGGGACTACCGGCGCACGAAGCAAGCCAGCCAGCAAGCGCACTGCGTCGACGGCGCCACTGCTGACCACGCCGCCACCGGCCACGATCAAAGGTCGCTTGGCGGCACGCAGTAGCGCCACCGCCTCACTGACCAGGGCAGCGGCCGGTCGCGGACCCACAAGGGCGCGATATCGCCTGGGCTCCAGATCAAACTCGTCATCGGCGTAGTCGCAACTGCCGGACAGAACATCTTGCGGAATATCCAGATGCACGGGACCGCGTCGCCCGCCCAGCGCTTCGCGAAACGCCCGGCGCACCAGTTCCGGAATTCGTCGGCCATCGTGAATGACGGCGTTCCATTTGGTCAACGGCGCCAGCACGGCGAGGGTGTCCAGATCCATGAACATACCAACATGCGGATAGGCGGCGGCGCGATGCTGATTGCTGGTGATCGCCAACAGCGGCAGGTTATTGCCGTAGGCAACACCGACACCCGAGGCCAGGTTCAGGCCGCCTGGACCCATCTCGCCCATCGCAACGGCCATTAGCCCGGAGCCGGCGTAACTGGCCGCCGCCATCATCGGGCCGGCGGCTTCGTGGCGCACGCCGACATAACGGATCGACTGCTGCTGGGAAAGCGCGTGCATAAAGGGCGCCAATTTGCCACCAGCGATACCGAAGGCGTAGGCGACTTTTTCTGCTGCTAATAGCCGTACCAGCGCCTGCGCGCCTGTCAATCGAATCATGCCGGTCATTCCTCTCAGTCATTCCTCTGCCGTGAAGCCGGTCGCTTTGGCGATGCCGCTCCAGTGATCGAAATCGCGCTTGACGATTCGCGCAAACTCGTCGGGCGATTGCGTTTCGGTTTGCAAGCCATTCTTCTTCAGTGACTCGATGACATCCGGCGCAGATAACCCTTCGCGCACCAGCGCATTGAGCTTGTTGACCATTTCGGTCGGCGTTTTGGCCGGCACAAACCAGCCCAGCCATTCCTTGAAGGCAATGTCCTTGAAGCCTTGTTCGGCGAGGGTCGGCACCTCGGGTAAAAAGATCGAACGTTCGGCGCTGACCACCGCCAGAGAGCGCAACTTACCAGCGCGAACATGCGGCAGAACCTCACCCAGCACATTGAAGCTGACCGGAAGCTGGCCACCCAATACGTCCTGCAAAAGGGGCGCACCACCGCGATAAGCGACGCTCGCAAATTCGAAGGCCGCCGCCTTTTGCAGCAGCATGCCGGCAAAGTGCAAGGCCGAGCCGGCCGCCGGCACGCCGTAGTTGGCCATTTTCGGATTGGCCTTCGCCCAACTGATGTAGTCGGCGACCGATTTGATCTCGGCCGGCAAGCCCGGTCCCGCAGTGAACGAAAAGGTGTAATTCACCGTGCTGCACACCGGAATGAAATCAGCCATCGGGTCGTAATTGAGTTTTCGATAGATGCTTGGGTAGAGCACGATCGGCGAACTCGGAATTTGCAGAATGGTCAGGCCGTCAGGCGCCGCTCGCTTGACGTACTCGACGGCGATGCGTCCACCGGCGCCGGTTCGGCTCTCTACCAGAACGTTCGGCGCGTATTTGCCGCGCAGTTTCTCGGCCAGCGGTCGGGCGACGAAATCGCCCATGCCACCGGCGGGAAATCCAGAGACGATGAAGGCGTTGCCGGTGGCTTGGGCGCGGGCGGTGCCGCTCAGACCAATGGCAGAGGCCGCGGCGCCGCCTAGCATTAGTTTTCGTCGGTTATGGTCAGGCCACATTAGAGTCTCCGAATTTTGAGTTTCTGATTGAGTTTACTTCGTGCAAACAGTTTGCGGTATGAGGCTGGTGATACTGATGCTTCTGCGCGGGCGGGCTGGTGCGAGTACTTCCGTGGATGGTGCCTGCGTTGGCTTGGAGCGGGCTGGTGCGAATGCCTCCGCGAATGTCATCCGCCTCGGCCTGGTGGCCGACGCTCCTTCTTAATTTCGCTGCGGCATTCACACCAGCCCGCTCAAGGTTGCGACTGTGCTTTGTTGAGGCTCAAAGTAGGTCGGCGGCGGTGCCGTTTTCGGCGTGCACGCGTTTCGCTGTTACGAACCTGCACGCTGGTGCCAGATCAGGCTGGCAGCGTGCTTGGCGTAGCGGCATCAAGGAGGAGGCCGAAGGCCGGGGGACAGCCGCGTAGCCAAGCGCCCTGTCGGCCTGATCGTTGAACTGCAGGCAAGTGCCAGATTGATCAGAACGTTTCTTGCTGAGATTGCTTGACTTACTTCGGCGATTCAGTCGCATGGGTTTTGAGCTGTCCAGTAAAGGAATTCCATGCAGATCCGCCGCTTGTTCAAGCAAGTGTTGCACACACTTTTGCCGCTGTTTCTCCTGACGGTTGCGTTCAATGCCTCCGCCTGGCCGAACAAGCCGATCCACATCATCGTGCCGTTTCCACCCGGCAGTGCCTCCGATCTGATCGCTCGAACGCTCGCCGAAAAGCTTCAAACCCGATTCTCGAACGCGATGGTGGTCGAGAACCGGCCCGGGGCTGGCGGCACCATCGCCACCACCGAGCTCGCCAAGTCGGCCAAGGACGGCTACGCGATCATGATTGGCACGATGGGTACGCACGCCATTGCGCCATCGTTGTACAAGGGTCTTGCGGTTGATTATCAACGCGATCTGGTGCCAATCTCGATCGTGGCCGAATTGCCCTTGTTGGTGGTGGCGACTCGCGAATTGCCGATCAACTCGATGCAGGATCTGGTCAACCTCGCCGTCGCCGGCATCGCGCAAGTCAAGGCCGGTAAACTCAGGGCACTGGCGGTCGCGGCGCCTCAGCGATCACCGATCGCGCCCGATGTGCCGACCATGGCCGAGGCCGGATTTCCCGGCATTGATTCAACGCTCTGGATCGCGGTGTTTGTAGCCACCGGCACACCGCCCGAGATCTTGAACACCTTGAATTCTGAAATCAACCAGTCAATGCAGCAGGCCGAAGCAAAAGAAAAACTGGCCGCGCTGGGCGCTACTGTACTAGGAACTTCGCTGGATTCTGCTTCAAAACGATTTCGCGATGACACCGCCAAGTGGCAGCAAGTGATCCTCCGGGCCGGCGTTCAGATTGATTGACATCCTTCGTTCATTTCGCCGTCTTGGACACGCACAACGCTACCCGATCAGGTCGGCGGGTCACTCGACGTAGCGGCATAAAGGAGGAGGCCGCAGGCCGGGGGACAGCCGCTGCGTCGAGTGACCCGTCGGCCTGGTCTCACTCATCAGTTGCTAACCAGAAACGCTTTCATTCGACCCAACTCCGGGCTATCCGGGTCGGCACCGTTCCAGAGCTTTTGCATCTGGCCGTAATAATCCTTGGCCCGCTGTTTATCGCCTGCCAATTCGGCGGCACTCGCTGCACCGCTGAGTGCCCGAAAGCGATTCGGTTCCTTTTTCATGGCGGCTTCAAATTCGACCAAGGCCAGCGCCGGTTGGTTGGACTCAAGCAACATCTCGCCCAGCAATTCGCGGGCTGGCTTGATCGGCCCTGGAGTTACCGCGCTTTTCTCGGTGCGATCTTCATGGTCGGCAGCGGCTTGCATCAGGCTCAAGGCTTGCTCGGGCTTGCCTTCTGCGCGCAGCGTCCAGGCTTCGACCACCTTGACCTGGATGTCGGCCTGGTCAGCCCAATATCGCAATTTGCCATCGACCATATCCTGCTTGAGCTGCGCGAGCTTGGCGAGTTCCTGGCGGGCTTGCTGTGGCGCCCCCGAGCGGGCTGCGCCCAGGCCACGCGCAAATACGTTGATCGCCTGCGCATGTGGAAACTGCGCCCAGCCGAAATCAATCTCGTCGGGCTGCAGCCGCAATTGAGCGGCCTGCGACCAGCGCGAGCGCTCGATGCTCAGGCGCGCCGGAATTGCCGCCAGCGCAAACGCCGAGGCCAGGCCCTCGCCCTCGACCTTGGTCATGGCGCGGATGTCGGCCAGCACGTTTTCAGCGTTACGTTCCTGCCCGAGCTGCAGATAAGCGTAGGCCATATAGTCGAGCGAATGCAGGCGTGAACTGGCATCACGAGTAATGTTGATGACCGAAGTGTTCGAAGCAATCGAATCCTGCCAAAAGCCCAGGCGGGTAAAGGTGTGCGAGGGCATATGCAAGGCATGCGGCGCCGATGGGGCGACATCGCGATAACGATAGGCTGCCTTCAAACCACGCTGCGCCAACGGTGGATAGTCATAACTGTGAATCAGGTAATGAGCGACACCGGGGTGGTCCGGCAGGCTGATGAATAACTTCTCGAGCACCGTCGCTGCCTTGAGCTGATTGGTGTACTGTTTGTCGTTCGGATCATAGTTGGCCGACATGATGTGGGCGTGAAAAATTTGCGCTTCAACGTCCTCGGGATAATCACGCGTCATCTTTTCAAGCGACAGTTCATAGGCGAGCTGGCGGGTACGTGCGGGTATTTTGTCGGCATCCTTGAAGAACGCTTCTGCCGAGGCGATATAGTCACGCTCACGGGCACTCTTGGCTTGCAGCGCCTTGGCCCGTTCAACCGCATCGAGTCCTTCCTTCAACGCATTGCCGCTCAGTGGCCAGGCGAAGGCGTTGCCCATCAGCACAACGGCGTGGCCCCAATAGGACATGGCGCACGACGGGTCGGCCTGAGCCGACGCCGAAAATGACTTGCGAGCCTCGGGCCAATAGTAGGAATGATAGAGCGAAACACCGCGCGTGAAATGGCGTTGTGCCTCAGGATTGCAGGAGATCCTGAAGTCGACCGTGCCGAGCTTCTCTGGCGTTCCCTCAAGCGCTTTGTACTGCGCCGGCGCCGACGTCGCGGTCAAGGCCAGTGACAGTGACAGGTATACCGCAGGTACCTTAAACAGACAGCCGCTTTCAGTCATGTGAGCTCTCCCCTTTGTCTCACGCATTCTGGCACCGCTCTAGTTTCCCGTCCATACCGGTTTACGCTTCTCCAGGAATGCGCGGACACCTTCGCTGAAGTCGGCTGATTGGTAGGCCTTCTGGAACAAGGCTTTCTCCGCAATCGGATCGACCGGGACTTGCAGTGCGCGCAAGGACTCGCGGGTGACTTGCATCGTCAACGGTGCGTGGCCGGCAATGGTCTGCGCCAGCGCCAGCGCGCGTGTCTGCAGGCTTTCATGGTCTGGCGTAATCTCGGTCAGTAGGCCGGCCGCATGCATTTCCTGCGCATCGAATAGCCGCGCCGTAATGATCATGTCGGCCAGCCGTGCCGGGCCGATCAGCGCCGAGATCCGCGCGTGGCTGGTCAAGGACAGGCAATTGCCGAGCGTTCGGGCAATCGGTACGCCGAAGCGGGCATCGGCTGTGGCCAGGCGAATGTCGCAACAACTGGCGATGCCAAATCCGCCGCCGGTGCAAGCGCCTGCGATGGCTGCCAGCGTCGGCACCGGACAATGCGCGAGCATGCCGAGGATTTCCGAGATCGAATGTTCGTAGGCGATGGCATCGGCCGGTGAATTGAACGCCTTGAATTCGCCGATATCGGTGCCAGCGGCGAACGCCTTGCCACCGGCACCGGTGATGACCACGACACGGATGCCGGGGTCATCGGGAATAGCCCTGATCGCCTCGCCGAGTCGGCGGTACATGGCAAACGTGAGCGCATTACGGGATGCCGGCCGGTTAAAGGTCAGCAGCAGGGTGGCGCCGTGACGCTCAATCAGCAGCTCGTCAACGTGTTCGTTCAATTCTGAGTAATTCATGTGTGAGTAATTCTAGTCTGAGGGATTCGTGTCTGAGGAATTCATGTTGGGTCAATCGGGCCTTATCTCGTAACTTTCGACAGATGCGCCTGATATACACTTGAAATCAAAATGACTTCATTGGAGACTTTAATGACTGTACACGGTCGTCGTCGCATGCTCGCAGCCGTCGGCTTGGCTGGCGTTTCGCTGCCGTTCGCAAACCGTGCCCGGGCGCAAGCCTGGCCCAATAGGCCGATCAAGATTATCGTCGGATACCCGCCGGGCGGCCTGACCGATATTTTTGCGCGCTCCTACGGCGAGCATTTATCGACGCGCCTGGGTCAGCAAGTGGTCATCGAGAACCGTTCCGGTGCGGGTGGCACCCTAGCCGCGCAGGCCGTCAAAGCGGCTGCGCCCGACGGCTACACCTTGATGTTCACCATTTCAACGACCATGCTCATGAATCGGGTGCTGTACAAAACTTTGCCCTATGATGCCGACAAGGATTTCGTATTGATCTCCAGCATGTCGGCTGGCCACTTGCCACTGATCGTCAACAAGAGTCTTGGCGTGACCAATCTGCAGGAGTTTGCCGAGTATGCGCGCAGGAACAAGGTGTCCCTCGGCACTTACGCGGCAGGCTCTTATGCGCATCTGGCAGTTGCCGAATTGAACCAACACTTCGGTCTGCAGATGGAAGCGATTCATTATCGGGGCGAAGCACCGATGTGGCAGGACGTGGCGGCCGGTGTCATCGCCGGCGGCAGCGGTAGTGTTGCGGCGGCAGCCAGTGTGTTGCAATCCGGCATCGCCATTCCGATTGCGGTCCCGCAACTCAATCGTATGTCGAAGCTGCCGAATGTGCCGACCTATCTGGAGCAGGGCGTCAACTCCAAGGCCTTTCAATTGAAGGGGTTCATTTGCCTGGTGGGTCCAACGGGCATGCCGGTTGAAGTGGTACAAAACCTGTCCGATCTGATGGTCGAAGCCGGCAAGTCCGAAAAGATTCAGAAGATCCTCGCGACCTTCGGCATCGATGAATCCGCCGTCGGACACAAAGAGTTCCGCAAGCTCTACGACGAAGAAGGTCCGATCTGGATTGCTCTGGTCAAGGGTCTTGGGTTGACCCCGATTTGAGCGATCACGACGTGGCGTGAACCTTGCTTGCAATGTACGGTATTTTTTATTCATAACCCTTATACGTGTAACCCTTGTCCAGCTGCGCGCTCCCGTCGGGCTGTGGCGCGGTGATACTCAGGAACTCAGATGACCCCTTCATTCAGTTCATCGCGGCGTGCTGCCACCTTCGGTGCGGCCGCTTCAGTGTTAGCAAGCGCCGGCGTTCATGCGCAGCCGTCAGCGACCGGCAAAACCGGTGACACCGCGCCGAATACTCTGCCGCTGAACGAAAGTTCGACGGCGTTCTTCGCCGCCGAGGAACCGTACTTCAAGCAGTTCGCGCAGGAGTTCACGCTCGATCCGAATATCGTTTACTTCATGGCAGCGCAAAAGGGCTCGATGCCCAAGGCCATTGTCGCCCGAATGAAAGAGGGCCTGGATCAAGGCGCGCGCGATCCGTTCCCGGTCTATGTCGAGCCATCGGCGAAAACCCGTGCGGTGATTGCGCGCTGCTACGGAACGACACCGGACCAGATAGCCATTACCCGCAACACCACCGACGCGCTGTCGCTGATTTTTAATGGCATTGACTGGCAACCCGGTGACGAGTTGCTGATGACGCCGCTCGAACATCCGACCGGCATCACGCTGGCGCTTCGAACGGCGGCGCGTTACGGGGTCGTCATCCGACAGTGGGGTGTGCCGTCGCAGGCCAACGCCAGCGCCGATGAGGTTGTCGCGGCGCTCGAGCGCCGGGTGGTACCTGGCAAGACCAAGGCGATATTTTTTTCCTCGCCGCTGTGGCCGACCGGCCAGCGTATGCCCGAGCAAAAGATCGCAGCGCTGGCGCAGAAGGTCGGTGCGCTGACCATTGTCGACGGCGCGCACTACAACGGCATGTTCGATCCGAAACTGGACCAGAGCGGGATTGATTTTTTTGCGCTGTGTGGCCACAAATGGCAGAACGGGCCAGGTGGCACCGGCGCGCTCTATATTCGCAATCGAAAGCTGCCAACCAATCCGACCGAGCTGCCGAAATTTTTCATCAGCCGCTCGCAGTCGCGGGTGGTCCCGTTTGATGGCTCGCGCGGCACCTGGGACATTGGCGAAGCCTTGTCGTTGTACGGGTTCCCTGAATCGGCCGACTGGCGAGCCTTGGGCGACGCCTGTGAATTGTGGGAGAAGGTCGGCCGCGCGCGGATCGAGACCTGGCACCTGCGGCTCGGGGACTATTTCAGAGACCGACTGGTGTCGAGCTTCGGTGAAGCGTCGGTGCTCGGTGCGCAGAAAGATCCGGCGCTGAAGTCCGGCATCATTGCATTCAATCCATTTCCGACCCACGAACAGCGTTGGAACGAAAAACTCAATGTCGACTTTCGTGCTCGCTTGCTGCGCGATTACGGTTTTCGAATTTCAGGGCTCGGCGTTGGCGACAACGGGTTGACTCGCAAACCCGACCGCGAAGCGGCGGCTTTTCCGGCCGGCACCATTCCAAATCGTCATCCTGAAACGCTGGCGCCGGCGCCGATGAATCATCCGCAGCGCGTCAACGCCTGTGTCTGGAACAATCGCGATCAGATCGATCGCTTTGTGGCGGCGACCCAGGATCTGGTCAAGAAAATGATTTAAATCTGGGCTCTTGCCGCAATCGATGCATAGGATATTGCAGGCCAAGATCAAATTCTTAAATAGGAGTTTGGCAAACTCATTCCTCTTTGGGCGAGTAGCCTATCCTCCCGGCTACCTTTTCGAATACCAACGGTACCGGATGACAACCAATGAAACGGTTTAATTCTTTGGCGAATCGTTTCGTTGGTGAGTTCACTTAGGTCTTTGAATCGATCAGTTTTGAGTTTTGCCTGAATCCAGTCTAATTTTGCCAAAATGGTTTGTACCTCTCGCAGACTTGAGCCTGAGTGGGGTTCGATCCAAACCGCAAATTCTGTCGAACGGGCGAATTTTATGCCGAGTCCATAGTCCCATCGATGCGCCTGTGCTTCCGTTAATTAAAATGTATCGTCCAAATCGACACTTGCCGTGAATTTCGCGCCGATGTCCTTAAGATCGATTTTCGTACGATATTGATTTTTCACTGCTTTCTTGCCTTTCATTGGTACTAAACCGGCAATTTTCGCAGCGGTGCAAAATTCCGAAGTTGAACCTACCAATGTGGCTCGCGGAGTCGATGATCCTTTCGTCTTTTTCATTCTTGGAAACCTGCAATTTTACTTTTTCGCTTTCGCGCTTTGGGTAGAGCTTCACGGTTCACCAAATCGGAAATCACTTCATTCGTGCGGCTGGCAAATCCGACCAGCCCGCCCCATTCAGCTTCATCAAGCGAGCTGGAGGACGGGTCCAAACGGGAAATGTCCTGAGTGATCTTTTGACGGTTAAAGAAAAATACGCGAAAGTCTTTGTTAATGACCGACTCGGCTAGTCGCTTGGCATAGTCGCCAGTTCCCAGCGCTAGTAGCTTTCGAATATCTGCCTCGGTTCCTTTGAGCTTTTTGAACTCTTGGATCGCCCATACTAAATCCAAAACAACCGGCGAATGGCTGGAAATTACGACCCGGTATCCGCGTCGTATGAGCTCTAGCACCAGTAGTAATACTGCCTCGATACCTTGCGGATGCAGGCCCATTTCCGGCTCTTCAATAACGACCCATTCGATCGATTCACGTCTTGAGTTTTTCCCGGCGGGACAAAGCCAATACAGTCCCAGGAGGAGCGGGGCGAACTCGCGTTGACCAGCAGACCATGCCGTAAAAGGCAGGCCTTCGCGATGCCCGTTAACTTTCAATACAAGTCGCTTGGTGAAATCCTTGGCATCGACCTCTAAAGTGCCACCGCCAAACAGGTGCTGCTCAATGGGATCCCGCAATGTTTGGTTCAACCGATTCTGCTGAGGAAATAGTTGAGCCTTTGCGCCGAACTCGTTTTGCACTAAATTGTGGACTGCGTCGCTAAAGTATCGTAATACGTAGGGATCCCCATAATTGAACTGCCCAAAATTTTGAGTTACCCCATTGGCCAAACTCATGACGCGTTGCGCAGGGATATAGAACAGCCGCTCGTCTCGGCCTGGACTTTTCGTTGCCTTGGCTAAACCTGGAAGTGCGTACTCTTTCCCATGCCAAGTCAAAGATGAAGTCTTGGGGTGCCACGCATCGGACATGCCTTTCCCGAAGAAACCTCCCAAAAATGCATCGCTATCGTCATTAAACACGACACTATTTTTTGAAAAAGTATCTTGGATATGATTCTGATCCAGCAGCAATTTAAGTGCTTGCAGGAAAACGCTCTTGCCGGTTGCTTGAGGACCAACAATCACGGTCAGATCGCCGAACGTTACATCTGCCTCTTTGATCGGCCCGACGTTCTTCAGGCGGAGCCGGTACGTCTTGCGTCGAGCCATCATTGCTTCTCCATCAAAGCGGCTTCCAAATTCATGAGCTTCAGTTTGCGCCGCAAGGTATCACACGCCAGTGAAACTGGAGCTTAGAGGCTTGAAATCGCCCGCTGCCGTTCTCAAACAGACGTCGGAGTCGCAAGCGCGTCGAATTCTCCCAAATACTTTTCCACCAGCCGAGTCCAGTAAGCCGCGCCAATCAGAATGCTGCTGTCATTGAAGTCATATCGTGAGTTATGAACCGACGGCGTGGCGCCATTGCCCAGTCGCAGGAAACAACCGGGGCGTTGCTCGAGGAAATATGCGAAGTCTTCGCTGCCGGCAATGAGCTCGTAAGGTGCAATGACCTGTTCGGCGCCGAATATTTCGCGCGCTACTTGTGCCGCAAAGTCGGTCTCGCGTTGCGAGTTGACGAGTACCGGATAGCCTGCCTTGTATTCGACTTCGGCTGCACCGCCGTAGCTGGCGCTTTGCTGATGGGCCAGGTTCTCGATCCGTTCGCGCAACAGGCTTCGGACCTTCGGGTCGAACGAACGCACGCTGAGTTCCAGTCGAGCCGAGTCAGGAATGACGTTAGCGACATGGCCGCTGCGTAGCACGCCAATGGTCACGACCGCCGTTTGGGTAGGATCAATACTGCGCGACACAACGGTTTGCAGCGCCATGATCAAGCTGCCCGCGATGACCACCGGGTCGATCGACAAGTGCGGGCGGGCGGCGTGACCGCTCTTGCCGCGAATCGTGATGATGACGGTGTCGCAGGCTGCCATGAACGCGCCACTTCGAAATCCGAAATGACCAACGGCCAAACCCGGCGTGTTGTGCAGGCCGAACACGGCGTCGCACGGAAAGCGCTCGAACAGGCCGTCCTTCAGCATGCGTTGCGCGCCGCTGTCGAAGCCCGACTCTTCGGCCGGCTGGAAGATCAGATTGACGGTGCCATTGAAGCGGCGCGTGCGCGCCAACTGGGCGGCCGCACCTAGCAACATGGTGGTGTGACCGTCATGACCGCAGGCATGCATGACGCCATTGTTGCGGCTTCGATGCGCGAAGTTATTCTTTTCCTGAATCGGTAACGCGTCCATGTCGGCGCGCAAGCCGATGCTGCGCTTGCCTTCGCCGCAGCTCAAGTTTGCAACGACCCCTTCGCCGCCGATTTTGCGCGTGACCTGGTAGCCCCACTGTTCGAGCTTGCTGGCCACCAGCTCAGCGGTTGCGACTTCCTGGTAGGACAACTCCGGTTGGCTATGCAGTTGATGCCGGATAGCAAGCAATTCGCCGCCCAGATCTTCAAGCGATTCGATAATGGGGTGAAGGCTGACTGCGTTCATGTTGGGCCGACTCCAGAAAAGTGGCGATGATTCAGTATGTGACTCCGCATGCGATTGCGCATCGGCTTCAGAAACGCTTCCTGAACACGATGACATGTTGCCAGGGCAGGCTGTTGCCGGTCCGCTCCCAACTCAGTTCGCTGTGAACGGCGAGTTCCTTGCGCACTTGTGCTTCCGACATTTTGTGGACTTCCTTGATCGGCACACGCCGGTCTTCGGCGCGGTATTCGACCAATACCAGTTGGCCGCCAGGCTTCAGACTGGCGATGATACTCGTCAGCATTTCGAAGGGAAACTCGAGCTCATGATAGACGTCGACCATGATCGCCAGATCAATCGAGGCGTTGGCGAGATTGACTTGGTCCGCCTGGCCCAAGACCGGTTTGATATTCGATATTGACGAGGTGCGGATCAGGGACTCGAGCAGCCGGATCATTTCGGGTTGCACATCAACCGCGAAAACGGTTCCGCGACCGCCCACTTGTTGTGCCATCCGGCGCGACAAGTAACCGGTGCCGGCGCCGACATCGGCAACCGTCATTCCGGCCGTCAGGGACAGATCCTTGATGAGCAGATCGGTGCGCTCTTCACGCTCGCGTTCCTGGCGCTCCAGCCAACTGGCGCCTTGCCAGCCCATGACGGCAGCGATTTCCCGACCCATGTAGCGCTTGCCAATGCCATCGGCGCTTGGCCGGCTGGTTTCATAGACGGCGCGCTGGGCTGACGCATCTCGAAACGCCCCACTAAACAGCATGCACGCCAGCAGCATGCACGCCAGCAGCACCGGCGCCGGCAGTATCCGCACGGCGTGTCGTCTCATTCAGGTTTTCATTCGCAACTGACCGAGGAAATTGCGCTTGCCCAGCACCACGCCTTTCATACGCAGGATGTCGTACGCGGTGGTCGCATGGAAGTAAAAGTTCGGCAGCGAAAACGATAACAGGAAGCCTTCTGCCGTGAACGGCATCTTGCGTTCGCCAAGCTGGAAGATGACTTCCTTGCCTTCGAGCTGGTTGACTTCGCCCGGGCTGACCGCTTTGAGCGCCGCAGCGGCGTCAGTCACGATTTTCTGGAGGCTGCCAAAGTCAGGCGCTTCCGGGCCGCCGGGCTTGAAGAGGCCCTGCTTGACGCCTTCGATGGCGCCCAGCGAGTGATGAACTACCGACTGAATCTGGAATCGGAACGGCAACATATCCGGATGGATGCGCGCTTCGACGATATCGTTCGGATCGATTTTTTGTTCGGCGCAATAGGCAAGCCCTTTGTCGAGATAGCCCGCTGCGCTGGCCAGCACTTGCAGAAAACTCGGAACGGTCGCGTCGTATAGTGAAATCGTCATGCTTTAATCTCCAGCAGTTACCGAGCTTAAGCGTGCCCGGATTTAAGATTGCGCGCAAACAGCGAGAACAGTCGCACCCAATGCCGTTCGGCGCTCGGCTTGTGGAAGATGCCGGCGCGCTGCGGAAATGCGAAGCCGTGTTCAGCCCCCGGGTACCACTCGAGCCGATACGGTGTGCCGGCCTTCTTGATGGCGGCGTCAAACGTGTCCATCATTTCCTTGGGCGCGTATTTGTCGATCTCGGCCCAGGCCAGATAGGTTTCGCATTTGACGCGCTCGATCAGTTTATGCGGCGAGTCGTCGCGATCGGTGACCATGCGCGCGCCGTAGATCGCGGCGATGCACTTGATGCGCGGGTGATGGGCGGCAGCCGAAATCACGAACGGTCCGCTCATGCAGTAGCCGACCGCGCCGATATTTTTCGCATCGGCATGTGGTTGGCCGTCGACAAAATCAAGCATCGACTGAGTGTCCTGGGCGATCAGGCCATTGCTCAGTTGATTCATCTGCTCGGTCATGCGCGCAAAACCGGCCTCGTCGCGCACCATGACGAACTCACGGGTCTTGCGATAATAGAGATTAGGCAACACCACAAAATAGCCGACGGCGGCGATGCGTCGCGCCATATCATGCAATTCCTCGCGTTTGCCCGGTGCATCCATATAAAAAAGTACCACCGGATGGGGGCCACCTTCGTCGGGGCAAACGACAAACGTGTTCATCGATCCATCGGCGGTCTTGATTTCAATATTCTGTTCGATCATTGCAAGGTACTCCTAATCATTCAAAGCATTGAACAAGGCCAGTTTGGCGTCTGCCTGCACTAACGTGCGCAGCGCCTGTTCAACGGCGGCGCGGGTTTGCGCTCTCGAATGTTCAACCGTTGTCACCGAATGCCACTGCACAAATCCCTGCCATAGTGGATCGAGCAGCGTCTGGCCGGCCACCCGTTGACCATCCAGGGTCTTGAAGGTGAAGCTGCGGAGCTCGGACACGGCAGCTTGCAGATAGGCGACGTGGATCGCTTCATCGGTGCGAATCCGCTCGACCATGATGGCGGCCAGCTCGGCATCCTCACGACGATCGGTGAACAGGCTCGGATCCCGAAACACGCGAATGCAAAAACTGAAGAAGGCTTCGGCGCGGATTTCGATCATGAGCACGTTCATCATCACGACGATCAACGGTTCGTACTGCGGCTCGATCATTGGCAGCAGTCGGCCGGTCTGCGGGCGTGCCAGTGAAGGGGGTACCTCCGGCATCGGATAAGCATTCTTGCCGAACAGCAAGTCGCGCGCTGCGAACCACATGGTGTCATGCCCGCCTTTGCCTGAACCCGGCACACCGCCTTCGTCAAAGCCGTGTGCCTTCAGCAGGCCCTTGCCGAGGTGTCCGACCGCCGTGTCGCTGAGGTCTTCCTCGATCAGCAACTGGAAGTCTGGTGGCGTGATCTTCGTCAGTGACAGGCCGCGGGCCTCGACCACCCCCGTGACCGTCAGCGCGTTCCACAGCGTTTGTCCACAGCCCCAGGAGAGCAGCAACTTCTGTTGTTCGAAGTTCGGAAAATTGCCCAGCGACAACAACTTCGTGCTGGCGTCGATCAGCGGCCAACCCCGGCTCTCCAACGCGGTATGCCAGGCACGCACGGCCGGCCAACGAACGAGAGTGCGCGGCGACTGGTACACGCCGTCAGCGTCGAACCCGCCATGCATGTGGTGACCAGCGGCCTCGTGCGCGACCGCATAGTCGTGATCCGCGAACAGTTCGGCTTCGGAGTAGTTGAGCTTTGACATGGCTAAAGCGTTTGGTCGTGAATCAAGCTTTGATGAGGCGCTATTCACGTTGTGGACAAACCAGAAACTTGCTGCCGGTGGCGCGCTTGCTGTATTCCGCGACCGAGCTGACCTGCAGCATCTGAGCCAGGGAAACCTCACGTGTGTATTGGCTCGCAAACGTTGTTTTCAGTTCGGCGACGACGCGCTGGCGCAGGCGCTGAGCGTTGTCACGGCCGATCTTGATCAAAAAGGGTGTCAACAACCAACCGCCAACGCCCCAGGCCATACCGTAATCGCGCGCAATCAGTGTCGGGCCGCGTTCCAGGCCACCATAAATGTAGACCTGTTTGTGCGTGCTCGAGCCGTAGCGGTTGTACTCCTTGGCGTTGCGCCCCAGCGCCGCTTCCATGGCAGACAAAATGGTGCTTGCCAAGGTACCGCCGCCGGTTGCGTCGAAGCCGATGGTCGCGCCCGTGGTGGTGAGCGCCTGCGTCAGGTCCTCGCGAAAGCTCGGCGCGCTGGAGTTGCAGACATGAACCGCGCCGATTGCTTTCAAGGTGGCGACCTGGGCTTCGTTACGAACGATGTTGACGAGCGCGATACCGTCCTTCAAGCAGATCTTTTGCAGCATCTGGCCGAGGTTTGACGCGGCGGCGGTATGCACCAAAGCCTTGTGACCTTCGGTGCGCATGGTTTCGACCATGCCCAGAGAAGTCAGCGGATTGACGAAACACGACGCGCCCTCGGCAGCACTGGTGCCGCTGGGCAGTACCAGGCATTGAGCGGCGTCGGCACAACGATACTGGGCGTACATGCCACCGGTGATCGCCGCTACCACCTTGCCGAGTAGTGACTGCGCCAATTCGGATGAGCCGGCCTTCACGACCAGGCCTGCACCTTCATTGCCGGCCGGCATGGGTCGATCGAATCGCCCGGCCATCGAGGCCAGTGCTGATTCCGGAATTCGCGCCGTCACGACCGGATGGCTTGCGGTCCCGGACTGAACGGCGGTGGTCATGTCAGCCGCACCGAACAACATGCCCTGGTCGGACGGATTGATCGGCGAGGCCTCGATGCGAATCAGCACCTCGTTGGGTTGCGGCTCCGGCACCGGCTGACTGACGAGCGACAATTCAAGCTCGCCCGATGGCTTGATTAGCGAACGCAGTTGCAGGGCTTGGGCGGGTATCGAAGGGCTCAAAGTAATCTCCTGGTGAATGATTCAGCGACCCTAGTTCGGGTATGCCGTGGTGGACTCGCCGTTGTTTTGAGCAACTTTACATCAATCGGGGCTGGCGCAGTTTCATATCGTCCGGCTTCGTTTCGACGCGCGCCGATTCGACCCATGAGCTGCATGCGATACTCGTTTGCATGAGTCCGTTGGATGTCCTGGCGGTCCGAAGCATCGAGTTCAATGACTGATTTTCGTTCGCTGCGACCGATTTTGCCGATTGTGCTGGGCGCTGCGGTCATGCTTGGCCTGGCGCTCGGCATTCGCCAGAGCCTGGGTATTTTTCTGCCGCCGATCACCAAAGAGATCGGGCTGACGGTGTCGCAATTCACGATTGCGATCGCGGTTCAGAACGTGACCTGGGGGCTGTTACAGCCCTTTACCGGCGCCTGGGCCACCCGGCTCGGCTATCGACCGCTGATGCTCGCTGGAGCGCTGCTCTATGTATTCGGTCTGGTGTTGCTGGCCACCGCGCACGGAGTGATCGGCGTGACCTTGGGCGCCGGGCTGGCGATCGGTGCATCGATGGCCTGCACCGGCTCGGCCTTCGCCTTTGCAGTGGCGGCCCGACCGGTGCCCGTCGCCCTGCGCAGTCTGGTGCTGGGCATTGTTTCGGCGATTGGCTCGCTCGGCGCCTTGATCGCCGCGCCGATCGGTCAGACCTTGTCGCAAGCGTGGGGTTGGCGCGCCGGCGTCGCCGGCTTTGTCGTGTTGTCGTTGATTCTGATTCCAGCCGCCTGGTACGCCGGGCGGGTCGACAACATTCCTATGCCCGCCTCACCGGGCGGCGAGCAAAACAGTGCGCGCGCGGTGATCGGCAATGCGCTGCGCTCGCCGCCGTTTGTGGTGATGTCGGCGGCGTATTTCGTGTGCGGTATGCAACTGGTTTTTTTGACGACCCACTTGCCGGCCTATCTCGATTTGTGCGGTATGGACCCGATGCTCGGTGCCAAGGCACTCGGAGTCATCGGCGGCTTCAACGTCCTTGGCAGCCTGTTCTTCGGCTGGGCCGGCGGGCGCTACAACAAGCTGTTGCTGCTCGGCATGCTGTACACCTTGCGCTCGATCTTTATCGCCTGGTACTTCATGGCGCCGCCGACACCCAACGGTACCCTCATGTTCGCCGCCGCCATGGGTTTTCTGTGGCTCGGTGTTGGTCCCCTCGTGGCCGGCTCAATCGGCGAGACGTTCGGTCTGCGCTGGCAAGCGATGTTGGGCGGCGTCGCATTCATGAATCACCAATTGGGCAGCTTTGTCGGGGCGTTGGGCGGCGGCTTGATCTTCGATGCAATGGGTTCGTACACCTTGGCTTGGAAGTTCGGTGTGGCATTGGGGCTGACGGCGGGGCTGGTGCAAATGGCGTTCGCCGTGGCGCGACCACCAGGCCCGCTGATGAAACCAGTACTCAATTAATCGAATCCAGGTCAACGGAATTTACCAATGAACTTGCCGACTGCGATCGAACGATCGCCGTTAAGCGCACCGACTGCGCGCCAGGTCTGGTCCGACTTTGGCCCGGTGTACGCCGTCAATGGATTGATCGGCTTTATCTTTGCCGCAACCGGCCCGGTGGCCATCGTTCTGTCGACGGGTACCCGCGCCGGCCTCGGGCAGGCTGAACTGGCCTCGTGGCTGTTCGGATCATTTTTTCTGAATGGTGTGCTGACCTTGGCCTTGAGCTGGCGTTGGCGAATGCCGATGGTTTTTTTCTGGACGATTCCGGGCACCGTGCTGGTCGGCCCAGCGCTCGGCCATTTGAGCCATGCGCAAGTGCTCGGTGCGTTTTTGGCAACCGGCGTATTGATCACCGTTCTCGGTGCGACCGGCTGGGTGCGTCGCGCGATGTCGACCGTGCCGATGCCGATCGTCATGGGCATGGTGGCCGGCGTGTTCCTGCGCTTCGGGCTAGACCTGGTGCGCTCGGTGCATGAAGATCTCATGATCGCCGGTCCAATGGTGGCGGTCTTCGTGGCGTTGTCAGCCTGGCCGCGCGCCGCTCGAATGATGCCGCCTTTGATCGGCTCGATGCTGATCGGCGCGTTGATGATGATGCTGGCGAACCGGTTTGCATTGCCTGCCGATGCCTATATGGGCTGGCTGCCACCGCAAATTTACGTACCAGCCTTTTCCTGGCAAGCGATGATCGAACTGGTCGTGCCACTGGCCATCACGGTACTGGTGGTTCAAAACGGGCAGGGCGTGGCAGTATTGGACTCGGCCGGCCATAAGGCGCCGATCAATCTGATTACGCTGATTTGTGGTCTGGGTTCGATCGTGACCTCGGTCGTGGGCACCGCCTCGACGTGCCTGACGGGACCCACCAATGCGATCGTGGCGGCCTCGGGTGATCGGCAACGGCATTACACCGGCGCCATTGTGGTCGGTGTGCTGGCCTTGGGCTTTGGACTGTTCTCATCGACCTTTACGCAACTGATGTTGGCGGCGCCCAAGTCATTCATCGCGGTGCTGGCCGGTCTGGCAATGCTCAAGGTCTTGCAGAACGCATTTACCGTCGCGTTTCGCGATCGTTTTCCGCTCGGTGCGCTGGTGACGTTTCTGGTGACGGTGGCCGATATCCCGATCCTGAATATCGGCGCGCCATTCTGGGGATTGCTGGCCGGACTGGCGGTGGCTAAACTGCTCGAGCGCGAGTTCTGAACCGGCAAAAAATTCTGAGGAGAGCGTTATGGATATCAAAGGCAAGGTTGTCATCATTACCGGCGGCGCGAGTGGCATCGGCCGCGCCGCCGCGATCAAATTTGCGCACGGTGATGCCAAGGGAGTCGTGGTGGCCGATATCAATGCCGACGCCCTGGCGACGGTGGCTGATGAAGTCAAGGGTCTGGCGGTGCGCTGTGATGTCAGCAAAGAGTCCGACATCAAAGCCCTGGTAGCCGCTGCCGAGGCGCGCTACGGACAGGTCGATGTGTACTTTTCGAACGCCGGCATCGGCGGCGGTCGCGGCGGTTTCGAGCTCGATGACGCGGTCTGGGAGGCGAGTTGGAAAATTCACGGTATGGCCCATGTCTGGGCGGCGCGGGCGACGGTCCCGAAAATGGTCGAGCGCGGTAGCGGCTATTTTCTGGTGACGGCCTCGGCTGCCGGTCTCTTGAACATTGTCGAATCGGCCCCCTACGGCGTCACCAAGCACGCCGCCGTCGCCTTCGCAGAATGGCTGTCCATCGCTTATGGCCGACGCGGCATCAA
This sequence comes from Burkholderiales bacterium, assembly GCA_031363055.1. Classification (GTDB taxonomy): domain Bacteria; phylum Pseudomonadota; class Gammaproteobacteria; order Burkholderiales; family Burkholderiaceae_E; genus JANLTP01. The sequence goes on from JANLTP010000084.1 coordinate 23,372, forward strand.
GGTGTCCTGCCTGTGTCCGCAGGCCGTGCGCACCGGTATGGTTCCGGGCGATGGCGGCTCAGCCGGCGAAGACGGCATCTTGTCGGCCGAGCAGGTCGCCGACGATATCGTGCGCGTCATGGCGGCGGAAACCTTCCTGGTGCTGCCGCATCCCCAGGTGCTCGATTACGCGCGCATGAAAACCAATAACTACGACCGCTGGCTCGGTGGTATGCAAAAGCTTTACGAGCGTTTTCGGGCGTCGAACAAGGGAGTTTTCTGAGTCATGAATTCACACGAACTGGTGGTACGCGGCGGTATCGTCATCGATGGTGGCGGTACTGCCCGGCGTAGAGCCGATGTCGCCGTCAGCAAAGGCATCATTACCGAAATCGGCAAGGTGGCGGGGCGCGGCCATCGCGAGATTGATGCCGACGGTTGCCTGGTGGCGCCGGGCTTCGTCGATATTCACACCCACTATGATGGTCAGGCGAGCTGGGATCAGCACCTGGCGCCGTCGAGCTGGCATGGTGTGACCACGGCGGTCATGGGCAATTGCGGCGTCGGTTTTGCGCCGGCGTTTGCGCATAACCACGATCGGCTGATCGAGCTCATGGAAGGCGTCGAGGACATTCCCGGTATTGCGTTGCATGAAGGCCTGCCCTGGGCTTGGCAGAGCTTTCCCGACTACCTGAATTTCCTCGAGACCTTGCCGCGTGACATTGACCTCGGCGCACAAATGCCGCATGCCGCGTTGCGCGTGCATGTGATGGGCGCTCGCGCGGTGGCTCGTGAGCCGGCAACCGGCGCGGAAATCGCGACGATGGCGCAACTGACTCGCGAGGCGATTCAAGCCGGCGCCCTGGGCTTCACGACCTCGCGGACGATCAATCATCGCAGTATTTCCGGCGAGGCGATTCCGACCTTGCGCGCCGAGGCCCGCGAGTTGCTCAGTATTGCGCGTGCCATCGGTACCACAGGTCGTGGCGTCATGCAGATCGTCAGTGACCTGGTCAATCGCGATCACGAGTTTGAGCTCATCGAACAAATGGCCCGCGAGTCTGGTCGGCCACTGTCGATCTCGCTGGCGCAAGGCAATCAACAACCGGAGCTCTGGAAGTCGTTGCTCGAGCGCATCAGCGGCGCCAATACGCGCGGTGTTCAGATGCGTGCCCAGGTCGCGGCGCGCGCCATTGGTTTATTGCTGGGCTTCGATGCGACACTCAATCCGTTCATGTACAGCCCGGCGTATCAGTCGATCGCGAAGCTGCCGCTCGCCGAACGTGTTCAGCGCATGCGCGAACCGACACTTCGTCGAACCATGATCGCAGAGGCGCATGTCGATCCGAACGGCCTTCTGGGCAGCCGCATGCTCGATCAGTTTCAGGCGATGTATCGGCTCGGCGATCCGCCTGACTATGAGCCGGATCCGTCGACCTCGGTGGCGGCCGTTGCACAACGCGCAGGCCGCGCACCCGCCGAGGTCGCGCTCGACTGGTTGCTCGAGCGCGACGGCCACGCCATGATTTACTCACCGTCGTTGAACTATGCCGACGGCAATCTCGATGCGGTTCGCGCCATGCTGGTTCATCCGCATTCGGTGCCGGGTCTGTCCGATGGCGGCGCGCATGTCGGCACGATTTGCGACGTCAGTTTCCCGACCACGCTACTGCAGTGGTGGGGCCGTGACCGGCCGCGCGATCGAATACCCCTCGAGTTTCTGATCGCACGCCAGAGCCGTGGCACTGCGTTGGCGGTCGGTCTCGAAGATCGCGGACTGATTGCTCCGGGTTACAAGGCGGACATGAATGTCATCGAGTTCGAGGCGCTGCGCTTGCATGCGCCTGAAATGGTTCATGACCTGCCGGCCGGTGGTCGGCGGCTGTTGCAGCGTGCTGATGGGTATAAACATACCTTGGTCGCGGGGCAGGTGATCATGAGCGGTGGCGAGGCGACGGGGATTTTGCCGGGGCGCTTGTTACGGGGCGGGACTCGAGCGATAGCGCGTTAGCTCCCCGTACGACACTGAAGTGAATGGTCGATTGTATATTTGACTTTCTTTAAGGAAAGCGATGTTGCTTTCGGCGTGCGCATCCCGTCAGGCCAGCAGAGCCACCTCCGCTACCCACTCACCCGTCTGTTCGGGAGTCCTGGCAACGTACGCGTGCTACGTGTTCTCGCTGACGGTCTGGCATCTTCCACGACCCAGATTGCGTCTGCGTCCGGGCTAACACCACAAGGTGCACGCCTTGTTCTAGATGGACTTTCCGCACAAGGAATAGTCGCTGCCAAGGGCTCAGCACGTACTCAGTTATTCGAGCTTTCTAGTGTTCATCCCTTTCGACAGCCCATCCTGGAGCTCTTCCAGGCAGAGCGCGCCGTGTGGGAAGATCTGGTTACACGCTTGCGGCGAAGACACACCGGGGAGCGATATCGACATCGCGCTGCTGACCTCCACGCCAGACGTAAGTGACTAAATTCGCGAAGACCTGATGTCTATTGAGGATGCGTTGATAGTGCACGTTTCCGTAACAGCACTGACCTCACAAGACCTCGCTGCACTGCAGGACGGTGACCCATGGTGGTCCAGCGTCGTTCGTGATGCCAGAATTCTGAAGGGTGGACGACCCGAAGCCGAAATGAAGGTCGTGCGAACGCGCTTGACCGTCGCATGACAGGACAGGGCCCGCGCAAGTCCGTCGGCGACGAGCACTGGGCTGGGCGGCTCCAACAAGCTCGCGAATTTCGCGAGGTGCTCGGCAACAACCTGCCAGACCGTCAAGAGAAGTTTTATCGGCGCCTGCTTGGTCGCAAGGACGAAGTCAACTACGGCGCGCGCAGCTCTTCCCTCGACGAGGCCAAGCGACTTCTGTCAGCACTAGACGTCTTCGTCGACTGGGCTGAAGGCATTTTATAGAGGTGGGTGTTAATAAAACAGTCTTGGCAGCGAAACTCGCCCATCAACCTGAAGCCTGCCGATCTCGAGCTCATTCATTTCAAAACTGCAGCCGCTAAATTTGGCGATAAGACCTCGACGTTCGCGGCCAAGCGCCAGGCCTCGCTGACCGGTGCCACGATGTACGCCTGGTCGACGCCCGTATCCTCCAGCCCTTGCCAAAACCCTTTTGTCACCTTGGGCGCATTCGAAAACTTGATCTCAAAGGCGACCTTCTTTCTGCCCGTCTCGACGATCAGATCGAGCTCAGTGCCGGCAGCCGTGCGGTAGTAGCTGACCGTTGCGCCGGTCGGTATTTGCCCGCAAATCTGTTCAATGCAAAAGCCCTCCCACGACGCCCCCGCGCTCGGATGCCCCATGAGCGCATTGACGTCCGGCACACCGAGTAACGCATGTAACAGGCCGCTGTCGCGCACGTAAATTTTCGGCGACTTGACCAAGCGCTTGCCGAGATTCACAAAGTGCGGCTCGAGTTTTCGCACCATCATGGCATCGATCAGCGTCGCCAAGTAAGTTGCCACTACCTTGTGTGACACGCCGCCCAGCGAACCGCCGATCGCCGAGGCGTTGAACTGTTGTCCGTGCAGATGAGCCAACATTCGCCAGAAGCGAAACAGCGTGTCCACAGGAACATTGACGCCCAATTCACGCAGGTCGCGACCGATAAAGGTCTGGATGAAATCGGCGCGCCATTGGTAGGACGTCTCAGCCGATGGTGACAAAAAACTCTGCGGGAAACCACCGCGCAGCCACAATTTCTGCATCAAATTCAAGTCAACTGGAGCTTCGGCGGGCATTAGTTCGCTGGCGAGAAACGGCGTCAATTCGAGGTAAGAAACACGTCCGGCGAGCGACTCTGAACTCTGTGCCAAAAGCTGTCCCGACGCCGACCCCAACAACAAAAATCGGCTTGGCCGCCGATGCGCATCAATCTCCGGGCGAAGCTGCGCAAATAATTCCGGCATGAACTGAACTTCGTCCAGAATGACCAGGCGATCACGATGACCCTGCAAAAACAAGTCGGCATTCGTCAATTTTGCTCGGTCGGCCGGGCGTTGCAGATCGAGCAAGATACTGTCGCCTTGATGCACGGCCAATTCACGGGCCAAAGTGGTCTTGCCGACTTGGCGCGGACCCAGCAAGACAACGGCCGGTACTTGCGAGAGTCGATCGCGCAGTTGATTCGACAGGTTTCGAGGCAGAGTGGAACTATCTAATTGCATTCTGGCATTTTGGTTAAGTTTCGGCCAGATTGCAAGGACAATGATTGATTTCTAATCTCTTTAACATGCAAGCAAATACTTGCTTATAGTTCGACGAATCAATTCAATTCAATTCATTCATCAACCCGAACGGAGAAAGCTTCATGGTCGATATCCTACATAAAGTTGGTATCAAGTCGTCAACCCTGGACGCAGGCGTCTCCTTGACCAACTGCACAACGACAACGGCCAGACATTGACGGCGCTATGCGAACACATGGACATGACCTGCCAGGCCGTTACCCAACATTTGCAGCAACTGGCAGCGGCCAATCTGGTGGCCGTGATTTGGCAGGGTCGGGAAAAGCTCCGTTACCTGAACCCTGTGCTACTTTTTGAAATACAGGAACTCTGGATCAAGAAATTCGAACGAAAATCGCGACGACACCTGAGAAGCTCTGGCAGGCATTGATCGATATTGACTTGATGGCTCAATGGTGGGTAGACCCCAAGGCCGGGTGTGCCCGCGTGAATGTGTCGGACTGGAAGGCCGGGTCGTCATGGGAACATCGGCGCGCAGATGGCTCGGGTATCGTTGACATCGCCGGCACGGTAATCGAGTCCATAGTGTCCACGCGTCTTGTGTATAGCTGGGCCAGGCCTGGCGACATGGCGGACCCGTCCAAACTTGAGACCGGTCTCGCATTGCCGACAACGGCGATGGCTGCACACGCTTGAACACACTCTGCAACGTCCGATAGACGAGTAATCAGTTCATCAGGAACACGCCTTTGCCGTCAGTCTGGCGATCGAACAGGCGGTAAGCTTCTTCAGCTTGCTCGAGTCGCCACCGGTGGGTGAACAGGCTCTCGACATCGATGCCTCGGTCAGCGATGAAGTCGCTGCACTCTTTCTGTCCCACCGTCGAGAACGTCCAGGAACCCATCAAGGTGACCTGACGCCGCAGCAGGTCGTGGCTGACATCGAGTTCTACTGCGCCACCTTCTCCGACAAAACAGGCCTTGCCCCAGGTGCGTACGGATTGCACAGCTTGGCGCCGTGCCTGTGGCGAGGACGAGGCATCGATCGAAGCGTGCGCGCCCAGTCCGTCGGTGAGTCCTTTGATTGCCCGCACAGCGTCAACGTCATTCGGGTTGATCACTTCGTGAGCGCCCAGCGATTTGGCGCGCGCCAAGCGCTCATCGCTCACATCCAGGGCGATCACCCGCGCGCCCATTGCGACAGAAAGCTGCGTAGCCGAGAGCCCGACCGGGCCTTGGCCGAAGACGGCAATGGTCTGGTCGCCGCTCAACTTTAGTCGCTTCAAGGCTCCCCAAGCCGTTCCCGTGCCACAGGCAATAGCCGCCCCGGTGGCAAACGAGAGTTCTTCCCTCAGCGTGACCAAAGTGCTTGCGGGTACCCGGAGGTAGGGCGCATGCCCCCCGTTTGCGTTGACTCCGTAGACCTCAGCGACTCCGTCCACGCACAATTGCGTCCAGCCGGTGGAGCAATGCGGACAGGCACCGCAGCCGCGGTAATGATGGACCATGGCACGCTGGCCCAACCACGCTTGTCGCGGGTTGACATTGGCCCCTAACGCCACGACTTCACCGCACGGTTCATGGCCGGCAATACTGAGCTCGCCACTGCTCAGTCCCGAAGCCTTTTGCGCTTCGCCCGGGGCCGCTCGGTATACCTTGAGGTCGCTGCCGCACATACCCGAGGCTTTCATTTGCAGCACGACATCATCGGGGCCGGGTGTCGGATCGGGGAAATGCTGCAAAGCGATGCTGCGGTTTCCGGTGAAGACGATGCCTCTCATACGATTCTCCTGGTAGGTTCTGGGTGGGTTCGATCGGCCCAGAGGCGGTCGCGATCAGCACGGCGCAGCAGAGGATTGTACTAAGCCGCCACGCATCCGATACAGGCTATTCCAGGCTGCGCATGCCGCTGCTGACCGCATCACATACATGGTGTTTCTACTTTAACTCCCCCGTCGAGTCTCGATTTGCGGCATAGTTCAATTAGCCGATCGAAGCCGATTGACCCATTCTGCGAGGCTCAGCCGAAATTGTCCCTTGAAGTACATGAGACCCAGGTCACCGCCAAACTGGTGCAACGCGCCGCCGCGATGGCGAATGCTGCGTTGCGACCCGACGTGCAACTCATCGCCAAACAATGCATCCTCGACTGGGTTGGTGTCGCCCTGGCGGGGTCGTCGGAGCCAATCACTCAACTGCTGACCTTGCAGTCGATCGAAGACGGCGGCAAGGCTACAGTTTCGCTGATTGGCAGCGCCCACCGGGTCAGCGTTCGCCAGGGCGCACTCATCAACGGCGCGGCGGGCCACGCGATCGACTACGACGATACCAACGTCGCTGCTCAGGGTCATGTCACCGCCGCCGTTTTGCCGGCGGCGCTCGCACTAGCCGAGGCGCAGAGTCTCGGTGGCGAGGCATTGCTGCGTGCGTTTGCGGCTGGCTACGAAATGGCCGGTATGGTCGGGCAGTATTTAGGACGTGCGCACTACGAGCGCGGTTTTCATGGCACCTGCACCGTCGGTAGCTTTGGTGCAGCCTTTGCCGCAGCGACACTGCTCAGACTTGACGCCCACCAAACCGCTGTCGCGCTGGGTATTGCCGGGACACAAGCCGGCGGACAAAAAGCTCAATTCGGCACGATGTGCAAGCCCCTGCACGCCGGTAAGGCCGGCGAAAACGGCGTCACTGGCGCCCAACTCGCCATGCGAGGATTCACCGGGTGCGATGATTTGCTTGGAGCCGCGCAAGGCTTTGCCGCCGCTACCAGCCCGACCGCAGATCTTCAGGCCGCTTTGGCATTGCCGTCAGGCGGCAGTCATCTGCATGGCAATCTCTTTAAATTTCACGCCGCCTGCTACGGCACCCATTCCAGCATCGAAGTAGTGCAACGACTGCGTCGAGCGCACGCGCTGGCGCCCAAAGACGTACGGCGCATTCAAATCGAAGTGGAATCCGGTTCCGAGCGCATGTGCAATATCGCTGAGCCGAACACCGGCCTGCAAGCCAAATTCAGCTTGCGGATGTGCGCCGCACTGGCGCTAGCGGGCGAGGACACGTCTGACCCCGCGACCTATTTGGATGCGATGACTAAATGCGCCGACCTGATCGCACTTCGTGACCGTGTTGAAATGAGGTTTATGCCCGACAGTTGGCCCCGTATGCTGGCCCGCGCGCAAATTGAAACGTTTGATGGCCGATTGCTTGAGGCTCAGTACGACAGTGGAATTCCGCAAGCTGATCTGGCGTTACAGGGCGCTCGTTTGAAGAAAAAATTCATGTCGCTGGTGACACCCATCCTGGGCGAGTCCAGGTCCAGCCAGATTTCACAAACGATCCAATCACTGGAAAAGCTTGAGGACATCGGCACGCTGATGTCCTTGCTTCGCAAGGTGACCCAAGAGTGAAAACCAAGAAAGTTTTATGAGTCAAGACGTTATCGCCCGCGCAAAAATCCGCGCAAAAGGCCACTGGTATGAAGACTTCGAACCGGGTGGTCTGTTCGTCCACCATTGGGGTCGAACCATTTCGCAAGCCGAAAATGCGCTGTTCTCAACGCTGACGCTGCACTTCAATCCGCAATACACCAACGTCGAATTCGCCCGCGCGATGGGTCACCGCGACACGCCGGTCAATCCCTTGCTGGTGTTCAACACGGTGTTCGGCCTTTCGGTGCAGGACTTGAGCGAACACGGTACCGCCTTTTTAGGAGTCAATGAGCTGCGCTACGGCAAGCCGTTCTATCCGGGCGATACGATTTTTGCGAGTTCGACGGTCCTCGAAAAGCGGCCTTCTAGCAGCCGCAAGGACCAGGGTATCGTCGCCTGGCACACGCAAGGCTTTAACCAGCACGGGGAATTGGTTTGCGAGTTTCAGCGCTCAAATCTGATTTTCCTGCGGCCAGTGGACAGTAACAAAGAGCGCGTCTTGAGGAATAAGGAGCCGTCATGAAGATGAGCGAACTCACGGAACGCAACAACTACTTCGAAGATTTTGCCGTTGGCGAGGTCATCAAACATGTTCGTAGCAAAACGCTCGAGCCGCTTGAACAAGTCTTGATCACCAACCTGGTCATGAACACCGCGTCGGGGCACTTCGACGAAGAGGTCATGAAATCACACCCGGTGGGTAAGCGGCTGTCGTTTGGTGGCGTCAATATCGCCATGATTATCGGCCTGGCCAGCCAGGACACGGCTGAAAATGCGATTGCGGAAATCGGCATGGACAAGATCCGATTGCAGGGTCCGGTGTTCCACGGCGACACCCTGACCGCTTACAGCGAGGTGCTGGAAGTCAAGGCCTGCGATCAAGCCGATGCCGGCATCGTGCGCTTCAAGCATTACGGTACCAAACAGGATGGCAGTATCGTCTTCGAAGGCGAGCGCACCGTGCTGATGAAGCGGCGCTCTCATTGGATGTTGACGCCGGCCGAAAATTGACCAGATAGACGAGGAAGTGCCGACTGAAAATTGACCAGGTGATCGAAGTATCCTGCCCGAATTTTGGGCAGACCAAACAAGGTGATCAACATGGCAATGATTGGCAAGGTTCGAGGG
>JANLTP010000190.1:0-57852 GCA_031363055.1 Burkholderiales bacterium
GGCGCCAACCAGGAGCACGGCATCCTGAGCAGCACCCACACTGACGCCGGGCAGGACATCACCCAACGCTTTCCGATCGGCACGCAACTGCGCATCCTGCCCAACCACGCCTGCGCCACCGGCGCGCAGTTCCCCGAATACCACGCCGTCGCCGCAACCCCGGGCGGAGAGCACGTAGCGGGCGCGACTTGGCGACGCATTTATGGCTGGTAGCCGCTATGGAGCGGCAATGGCTGCAATGGCGGCAATGGACAACAGCATTCGCCAGATCAGTCGGGGCAACATGTCACCACCCGGTGGCCACTACAGCCACGCCGTTGTCAACGGCAATTTAAATCTGACCCATCGGGGGTGCGGACAAAAACTTGGACTACTTGGAGGTAGTTCATGTACTCATACGAAGACCTTACCTCGATTCCACGTACATTAACCTACGCGGCTCAGACTGAAGAGTAGCAAGCATCGTGTTCGGATCTTCGTCGCAGCCTCTCCAGTGCTTAACATCGATACCTTTTAAACGACCACGGCGCAGGGTGCAGCGCGTCCTCGTTGGAAACGAAATGCGCGGTTAGATCACTATTCGCTGGACTTCGTCGAGGGAATTCAGATTCGAAAGTCGTTTATCTGCGATGTCCGAGATCGGCCAGAAGCGGCCATTGAGTGCGGGGCATAACATAGCTATCTCGCCAGCCGCATCGGTCTCGCAAGCCGCTTCTGCCTTAGAATTTCGATATGTCTCCCGATCATGAATCACTCTTCGCAGCACTGACAAGTCTCGGCAAGGACCAGATCCGGCAAGCTGGGCACAGATATACGCCCGGGATCGATCCTCAAGCGCCGAATCTCAGGATCGAATCACTCTTTACCGCGATCGAGAATGTCGCTTGCGGTGCTGGAGCTCTTGCGAGATTTCAATCGATCATGGGCGAGTTTTCCGAGGCGTGGGACCTTGCCAAGCACTGCAGCCAGCGGCGCGTCGCGATTCAGTCGCGAGCTGACGATGCTCTTTCGTCCTTATCCCCGATGATGGATCGCCTGCGCGCACGCGACGCAGAGGCAGGACAAGAATGGTCGGATCGGCTCTCTGGCATCGAGTCCGAGCTATCGGAGGACATGGCACACTGGCATGCGGAGGAGGCCAAGCTGGAGCCCGCGGTCAGAGACAGCGGCTACTCATCGGCGCGTAACACGGTCCGCGGCAACATGAACGCCCTGGGTCGGTGCTTGGCCATTTTGCGGGACGAGAAGGAGTACATTCAAGGCGCTGCGTTCAAAGTCCTTTATGATCCACAACTTCTAATGAGCGGTGAATGGGGGACGGGCAAGACACATCTGCTCTGCGACGTCACGAAAAACCGAATACACCGCAGCAAAGCGACTGTTTTTGTTTTAGCCAAGAACTTTCAAGGCAACGTTGTTGCAGAAATTTGTGCGCGGATTAAAGCGGGGCGCTCGGCAGTCGAAGTATTCGATCGGCTTGAGGGAATGGCCAACGAGACCGGCGAGCGATCAGTCGTCATCGTCGACGGTGTAAACGAAGGGCGTCGTCGTGAATGGCAAGAAGCCGTGTCCACCCTACAATCCCTCATCGCAGACCGCCCGGGAATCGGCTTTATCGTCACGTGCCGTACGCCGTTTGAGCCTATCGCCATTGAGCAGAAGTGCTTAGAGAAATTCTACAAGGTCACGCACCTCGGATTCGACGATCAGGAATTCGATGCTCAGGCCGCCTTCTTTCAGTACTACAACCTACCGCTGCCAGAAGTGCCGCTGCTGGACCGGGAGTTCTCACGACCGCTGACATTGAAGCTGATCTGTCAGTCCCTCCAGAGCCTGACAGGCAGGAAGCAGGCGCAAGGGTTCGCGGGCATCGCCTCGGGACAAAAGGGAATGACCTTTGTACTCGAGTCCTTCGTCAATCGCGTTGGCAAGCCAATTGAAGACGACTACGGTCTTCAGCCGAAGGGGTGCTGGGGACTGTTGAAGGGGAGCGACCGAATCGAAAATAGGAGGCTTGCCGGCTTCGCGCCCTGTATGGCGGCGAATCTGCGTGGCTATGTTCGTCCGTCCGAGGCGGATCGGATGGTGGCCGCCAATTACCCAGAATTGAGACCCGCACAGCGGCGCCAGCTTCTCGAATCGATGCGGACGAATGGTCTCATCGAAGAGGATGCTGTCTGGTACTCGACCAAGTCTGGACTCAAGTCCCGAATCGTCTTTCGACTTCCTTACCAACGATTCAGCGACCACTTGGTCGCACGTCATTTGCTCAAGACCTATCTTGATGTTTCTTCGGCCGCAGCAATAAAGCGAAGCTTCACGTCCAGATCGCCGCTCGCCCGGATTTTCAGGCTGTCTAAGCGGTATCACCAACAATATGCAGAGCCGGGCTGGGCGCAGGCGCTGATTACCGAATTTCCGGAGCGCGTGGGAAAACGACTACCGCACGAGCAGTGCGAACTGCTCTTCGTCCTGCCCAAACGCGCCCAGGACTGGAATGCCTACTTTGATCCATTCATTGAAGGAATGTTTTGGCGCGACCCTGCGTCGTTCACTGGGGGTACACATCTTGTCATCAACCATTATCTGAACGCTGGATCACGGGCGTGGGAGCGAATAGTCGATACCTTGGCGGCCGTATCGACCAAGCCAAACCACCCATACCACGCCCGGCGTCTGTACGATTTTCTTGCGTGCTATCCAATGCCGGAACGCGATCTTCGGTGGTCGGAATACCTTCGGCGACGGTGGGCATCGCCCACGATTCACCGGTTGCTGACATGGGCAGAGAAGCTCAACGCGGCGAACATGACGCAGCACTCCGCGGCTGAGCTCGTTGTACTGCTATCCCTTGTCCTTACATCGGTGGTTCGTATAGATCGAGACCTGGCGACAAAGGCGCTTGTGCTCATCGGCGAAGAGTTTCCGGAAGTGCTTTTCAACCATGTCGGGACCAGCCTCAGGTTCAATGACCCTTACGTGCCGGAACGTATGTTGGCGGCTGCGTATGGAACGACTTTGTCCCTGGTGGACTCAAATGCGGCGGCGACGTTTCGACCTCTACTCGGAAGTTTTTCTAAAACTCTCTACCAAAAGATGTTCGGACCCGGTGCGCGCTGCGCAACCAACCATACGCTGATGCGAGACTACGCACTTGGCATTATCGAGATTGCCCAACGCGCCGATTGCGTGGCGCTACCCAAAACTGCAAGCCGAAACCTCGCGCCGCCGTTCCCGAACACGCCCTCGACATTCGCGAGCGACGGTAGGCCAGATCTAGCTGTGAAGGAAGCGATTGGTCATGCAATTAAGATGGATTTCGGTAACTACACGATAGGACGCTTGATCCCCGCGCGGGCGAACTACGACGAAGAGAATCCAGATTATGTCCAGGTTCGCGCGAAGATCGAGCGCCGCATGTTCGACTTGGGTTACCAGGCCGCACGATTCGAAGACGCCGATACCGAGATAGGCAGGACGTCATGGAATGCACCCGACGGGGCGAAGGCGGATCGGTACGGGAAGAAGTACTCGTGGATCGGATATTTTGAAATGTGGGGCGAGCGCGAGGCCGCGAGAGAGCTGCCGGATTGGCGCCTCGGAGAGAGAACGCCCGATTGCGGAGTTGATCCAAGTTTTCCGAAGCGCCCGCCCGACTGGTCACCACCCATCCCAGTCCTGCTTGGCGACCCGGACGTTGACACTGCAGCCTGGGTCGAGGGTGGTTTCACGCCGAACTGGCATCCATTGCTTGTCGTCCCTGACATCAATGGGCACCTTGGTAAGTGGGTTCTCTTAAATGGGGTCGTCCGCGGAATCGATGAGACCATGGACCGAGAGCTCTTCGGGTTCCTGCGCGGAATGTTCATTGCCCGCAAAGATGTGCGCCGGTTCCGATCCAAGTTCCTAGCAATTGAGTATCCTGGGAACCAAGAGATTCCCGAGGGAGGCACAGAAAACTATCTCTACGCTGGCGAGGCCGGGCGCCGTAACAAATATGCACGACGCCTTTGCCAGCGGAACGGCCAGTACCGCCGACAAATCGAGGAAGCGTTCGTCCGACATGTACCCGTGTCTCCGAAGGTGAACGTTTCGTTGGCTGGGGGCAAAATCGCATTGACCGCCGACCAAGGAAATGAGGCGGGCATTTCCTTTGGTCAGCCACTTGGCCCGATCCCTAAATACCGCCGCGTCCCTGGTATTCGCATCGAACTCCCGAGCATTCACTTCGGATGGGAGTCATACCACTCGGCGCAAAACGCTTTCTCGGGCTTCGACCTACCTGCACCCAGTTTGATTCAGCGCCTTGGCCTGGCGAGCAAGAATCGCGAGATCGATTTCTACGATTCAATGGGCAAGCCTGGGACTCTCTATCGAGAGGCCGGAGACGGGTGGAAAGGAGATCGGCACAGCCTATTTTACGTCCGCGCCGATCTTCTTCGGCGTTACCTGAGAGACACGCGCCAAGTCCTAGTTTGGTGTAACTGGGGTGAGCGTGACTGGTTGAAGAAGATGGAAGGTCACGACGTGATCCGCGATCCGGCCAGGCAACGAATCTACCAAGCCCATGACCACATTCATCGCTCGTTTTCTCAGTGGTCGGCCAAGAACTCGAAGTTCGTCTAATTCGACTGTGCGATGGCTGCTTTGGGTCGAAAGCGGGCGTCTGATTCAACCCACCACGAATGTCGGCGATCCAACGACCCGTCATTCAAAAGCGCAGTACCGATACGCTGCGAACGGGCAAGTTCGGCCATCAGCAGACGCTCGGCCAAGCCACCCATTAGTGGTCGGTCGTCTTCGCGATCAACCCCAAGCGAAAGCCCCGCAGCACCCGTAATGGCTATGTACGCAGCAGCCTCGGCACCGCCTTGTATCGGTCGGTGTCGGGGAACAGCACCCGCGTGGTGTGTTCCGGGTCAAGATGGAACGCCTCGGCGCAGGTTGAAGCAATCACCTTGTCCAGCGCCAGGGTGGGCTTGAGGTCACGGCTTTCGAACAGGCTGCCGGGCGCGAGGCCGGGCCAATCGGTAACGATCCGTCCGCCCTGCACTGCGCCGCCGATCACCATCGCGACAGCCGCCGTGCCGTGGTCCGTGCCGCCGGTGCCGTTGGCGGCGACTGTGCGCCCGAACTCGGTGGCGACCAGGACGACCGTCTGCGCCCATGTGGCGCCCAGTCCTTCGCGCAGCCCGCCAATCAGCCCATCCAGGCCGCGCAGTTGCCTGGCCAGGCGCGCGTCCTGCCCGCTGTGGGTGTCCCAGCCGCTGCTTTCGATCATTGCGACGCGCGGTCCGTCAGCACGCGCCAGGAAGCCTGCCGCAATGCGGCCGAGCGCGCCAGCATCCTGCTGGTTCCCGCCACCTCCCATTCTTTCGCCCGCCATGCCGCGGGCTTCGAGGTCCGAGGTCCACAGAGCATGCAGTTGCCGGTCTGGCGCATAGAGCTGCTTCACCCGAATGAGCAAGTCCTCGTTGGCCTCGGACAACGTGGACGGTGCATACGTCGTGACCTCGACTGCACCCTGCATCGCCAGCGGCACGGCGGGTGTAAATGCGATTGCCTCCTTGCCGCTGCGCGGCAGCAGGCCGAGCAGCCGGTTCATCCAGCCGTCCTTCAACTGGTACGGCAAATTGCCGCCGGTTTCCAGCACGTTCTGCGCGTCGAAATGTGAGCGGTCGCGATAGGGAGACGCGACCGCGTGCAGGAACGTGGCTTCTTCGCCCGCGTACAGCGCTCGCAGCTTGGGCAGTGCCGGGTGCAATGCAAACGTCCCGTCCAACTTCAGGGCGGCTGCGGGTTCAATGGCCAGTCCGCCTCGCAGACTGGCATAGGCCGGCTCCGCGTAGGGAATGACGATGTTCAAGCCATCCGCCGCTCCCCGTTGGATGATGAAGACGAAGCGCCGCTCGGTTGCAGCCTGTGCGAAGAGCATCTGCGGTGCAGCCAGCAATGTGGCCGCGCCCATGAAGCCGCGTCGGTCAATGCTCATTCCTATCTCCTCATGAATTCAGGGCAGACCAGCAACAGCGCCAGCGCCGTGCCACCACTCTCGGCACGCGCGATGGCGGTTGCGCTGGCCTCGCTCAGGCCGCCGGGCAGCACACGCGGCGCCAGAGTGCGTGCGTCCGCTGCGTCGCCCGCTTCCTGTGCCAGCCGTTGTGCAACCTCCAAGCGCCGCATCAGCGCATCGGGCGCGGCCCAGGCGGTGGCGGCATCGGTGTAGCCCGCGGGCGAGCCGGGTCGCCACACTGGCTGGCCTAATTGAGTCATCAGATTTGCCGCCTGCGTTGGCGCCATTTCGCGGCGGCCGAGCGCGCGCAGGCTGGAGATCGCCCAGTCCCAAGGCGACTTGAACTTCGTGGCGGCAGGTTGCCACGCGTCTGGCGACGCGATCAACTCGCGGTAGACGCTTGTCAGGTCACCGTCCGTGCGCGTAAAGGTGTGAGCCAGGCGCTGAACCAACGCTTGTGGTGGATCGTCCGCGACAAAATGACGTGCGAGCTTGCGCGCGACGTGCAGCGCGGTGGCCGGTGCCGCGACCAGATCGTGAATCACCGCGCGCGCCTGCGCTTCGCCCGCATCGGAATAGGTCTTGCCAAGAAGGGTGCGCGACCCGGGCTCGTGCAGCGCAGGCACAAAACGGAAGGTCGCACCGGCGCTGGTTCCGCCATCACCGGGCAGTGTCCAGCCAGTAAGCGCGCGCGCGAACTCCTTGACATCTTCCTGCGTGTAGCCGCTGCGCACACCCAGTGTGTGCAGTTCGAGGATCTCACGCGCGAGATTCTCGTTAAGGCCTCGGCCACGCGAACCCATTACGCTGCCCGGACCCGTCGACTGCGCCTGATCGAGGTACAGCAGCATTGCCGGGTGCCGCACGGCCGCCAGCAGCAAGTCCTCGAATCGGCCCAGTACATGGGGTCGGATCGCATCGGCCTCGAAGCTTCCGGCCAAACCCACGATCAGCAGCTTGTCGACTGACACCGCGAAGTGGTTGGACCAGAAATGTACCAAGCGCTCGACGAAAGGTGTGGCCGTCTGCAGCGCGCTGGTGGTGCGCGCGCCGACAGCGGCCCGGTAGTCCCTGCTGCCTTCGCGCAGGTAGCCCTCGCGGATGCCGCTGCGCTGACCCTCGGGCGCCTGCCGCACGGAGCGCTGCATGTTGTTCCAGACGTCGACGAGGGCAGGCGTGCGCGGTAGCGCCTGCCAGGCCGCCGGCAGCGGCTCGAAGGAATCGAACTGCGCGAGCAGCCAGCGCTGCGGGTCGGGCGGTGGCGCGTCGTCAGGCCGCGCGCCGAGGCCGAAGCGGTTCAGTGCAATGGCGGGATTAGTCATCCGTGTGACATTACCAGCGAATGCGGCGCGAACAATGTCCGGTAGGTCAAAGAAATGTAAGTTCCCCCAAAGCCGCAGTCATTCGCGGGGTGGCCCGAATGCCTGCTCCCGTACGGTTGCTGATCAGCAGTGGGCGTCTGATGCGACGCACCACGAATGTCGGCGTTCCAGTGACCTGTCGTTCAAAAGCGCAGCACTGATACGCTGCGAACAGGCAAGTGCGGCCAGAAGCTGTCAATCAAAGACTCACCTGACAGCGGACATCGCGGTATTGGGCTAGCCCCATCTACAACGGTATTCGGGTATTCTTGTTATCGACTATGAATGCCCGTACATTAATGGGTCATGTGTTTGCTACTCGTTCAGGCCTCACCTATTGTGTGATGCAGCCGGAGTGCAATTGGCGGGCACTGTTGCGCCGCGCAGCTAAAAACAATGAGAGTCGCTGTCTTCGGTAAGCCAGGTGGCGGCAAGTCGACGCTGAGTCAACAAATTGCAGCAGCCACCAACTTGCCGCTGCATCAACTCGACTTTGTCCAGTTTGTTGAAGGTGTGCGATCGAATTCCTGACGAGATATTTCTAAGTCGCCACTCTGCGATCTTGGCTGACCCGAATTGGGTGATTGATGGATTCGGAACCCCGCGGTCATTCGAGGACTTACTGCGTGCTGCGGAGGTTCTGGTCTACGTTGAAAGAGCGCCTCTCGTTCACTATTGGTGGGTGACCAAGAGATTTCTGCTGAGCCCGTTCGTCAGGCCGCTTGGCCGGCTAGCCCGCAGTCCCCTGGTCAAGTCGACCATTAGCAGCTATCGGATCCTCAGGCGGTCACACAGATTCTGGAACCGGGAATTCCGAGCAAAGCTCCTTGCGCTTCGACCGGGCAAGCGCGTGTACATTGTGAAGCGGCAGTCTGACGCTAGCAGCCTGCTTGACGATCTCAAGCAGGGGCGCGCTATTCCGTGATGTATGAGTCTCAAGCACGCATGCCTATTGGCGAGTTTGCGCCGGCGCTTCGGTCGCAGGCCGCCCGATCCACTCTTACTTCGTTTTCGACTCCCGATACGTCTACTTCGGGTCGCATGGAAAATTGTGCCGATAACCTATTTTATCGACGCACCGACCAATGGCTGAACGGCCAGGCGCAGCCCCATCGCCTTAAGGATTGCCGACAGACTTCGTAGCTCGGGATTGCCGTCGGGCGATAGCGTTCTGTAGAGCTGCGTTGGATTGAGCTGCGCGCGTTCGGCAATGGCGGGTATACCCCCGAACGCTTTGGTCATCTGGCGCAGGGCAACCAGCAAATCGGCTTGCTCGCCGTCTTCCAGCACGCTGTTCAGGTATTCCGTGGCAAAGGCCGGGTCTTCGCGAAACAGCTCGGCCATTGCGTCGTCGTGCGATCGATCTTTCATTCGGACCTCCGTTGCCAGTCATGCCAGTGGTTCACCGCGCGCGTGATGTCCGCGTCTTGGCTGCGTTTGTCACCGCCGCACAGCAGCAGCACGACTTCGGCACCCGATTGGGCGTAATACACGCGGTAGCCAGCGCCAATGTCGACGCGCAATTCCCATACGCCGTCGCGACAAAACTTGTGGTCGCCGAAGTTGCCCAGCTCAATGCGGCTGACACGTTTGACTATTTGCACCTTGGCGATTGGATCGCGAAGGTGCTTGAGCCAATCCAGGTACTGGTCTTTGCCTTCGGCAGTGAGGTAGTGGCGAATTTCGAACACGGCTTATTTTCGTCTATAAACGAATATATGTCAATACCGGCCGGAATGAATCGCGCTGTGCTCAGCCACGCTGTCAAGCTCCAATTGCCCAACGTTGGTGAGGTACGCGGTAATGCATGCGGTCCAAAATGATTGGCAGCCACTCTCGGAGTCGGAACGGGTTTTCATGACAACGTATTGTCCCGATAAAAACCATTTCCAGGACATTTACGCGGCCGCAGAGAATTGGGGCGTCGACCGCGGAGGAACGTATGGCCCGTTCTCGACCGAAAGCGGCTTTTATAAGCCGTTTCGATGTCGCCTCGGATCGATAGTCGGAAGGACCTCCTCCTGGAGGTTCTCGATCCGATAGCCAGACCGTACGATTGGCAGAACGGCGTAGCGCTTTCCAATCTCGCTTAGAGTGAGTTCCAAGTTGAAATGAATGTATTTATCTTCAAGTAAGGTTAGGCTTCGCTACGCTCGGCTGCACGTGTGGGTGGCTTGCGCGCTGCCTTGCCAAGCGCGCGTTCTGCCCACTTATTGAGACTGGTACCACTCATGGCGGCCGCCTTGAGCGCAGCGGCATGAACCTGGGGTGCGATGCGCAACATAACTTTGCCGCTGGCAGGCCTTTCTGGGGCCGATCCGAGTTCCTTGGATGCGGCTAGATAGTCTTCGATGGCCGCGTGAAAGTTGCACTCAAACTCTGACACCGACTCGCCGTGAAAGGAAATGATGTCGTCAATATCTTGGACGCGCCCAACAATGATCTTGTCTTCTATGTCGAAGACCATGCTCGTTTTGTAGCCCTTGTAGGACATGAAATTGATCATGGCTTGATTCCTATTCGTTCAATGAATTCGCGTACGGCCGAGGCCCGATAGCGCAAAGCTTCCTTGCCTGGGTGAGGTCGATGGAGTGTCATCTTCCGGCCACTGAACTCAAACGTGACGGATGAGCCTGTACCTTCGACTACTCTGCAGCCTGCAGCTTTGAGCATCGATTCGATACGCGCCCACTCAATGTTCCCATTAATAGGGTCGGTGAGCACCCGTTCCAGGCGTTTTTCTGAGCGGCCTGTTCCCTGTCAATCTGAATTTTTTGCATGCACAGGGAATCGGATGAGGCCATCCGCGCTCTTATGTTCAGGTTCACCTTGAACCCAGGCAGGCTCAAACTTTTTGGCGTATTCATGCGCCGCAGTCTTTCAAGGATTATTCAATGTACCCACGGCAACTGTACAAGGCCGCGATGTTCGCGCTCGGCTCAATAGTCAGCCTAAGAATGCTGGCAATCGCCTCAGCCGGAATCGCAACGATGGGCCAATCCCCGATCGCCCAAGCCGCTAACCCGACCTGCGGCGTTACCGGTGTGGCGCTTCAGGTACTGGGATCGGGTGGCCCGGAAATGCGGGGCCGGGCTTCGGCCAGTTATCTGGTCTGGGTCGACGGCAAGGCGCGTGTGTTGATCGACTCGGGCGGTGGATCAGCATTGCGCTTTGGTGAATCGGGCGCCCATATCGCTGATATCGATGCCGTGCTGTTCACGCATCTGCACAGCGACCACAGCGCCGACTTTCCAGTGCTTGTGAAATCCTCACATTTCGAGGAACGCCCCCGCAAACGCGCGCTGCCGGTGTATGGCCCCACCGGTACAGCGCTGTACCCCTCGACTTCCGAGTTCTTGAACGCGCTGTTTGCGGCCAGGAGCGGCGTGTTTCGCTACCTGGGTCCGGCCGGTAACGAGATGGCCTACGAGTTTGAGCCGCATGATGTGCCGGTCGACGCAAGTTCGGCGCTGAAAATCCATGATCAGGATGGCATAAGCATCAGCGCCATACCGGTGGTCCATGCCAAGGTTCCGGCACTGGCTTTTTTGGTCCAGGCAAAAGGCAAGTCGATCGCCTTCAGCGGCGACGGCAACGGCAACAACGGCCTGTTGCAAAAACTCGCAAGCGGCACCGACATGCTGGTCGCGCACCTGGCGATTGACGACTCGATTCATTTCGGCGAGCGCTCGCTGCATGCGCCGCCCGCCCTGATTGGTGAGATTGCGGCCGCTGCCGGTAGCCGCCAATTGGTGTTGGCGCATCGCCGCCCGGAAACGCTGGGCAAGGAGGCCGCATTGCAATCAACGATTGCCCGTGCTTACAAGGGTCCGATCTCGTTCGCCGACGACCTGAGCTGTTTTGTGTTGAACTGATTTATTTCAGGTAACCGGGAATCAAACTCCGATTACAGCGCTCTTGGTTCCCATGATCTTTAAATCCGCAGTCTTTCAATCAGTCGAGGCGCGCTACAACCAATGGGTGCGCGAGCATTACCGCTTTTTGCTGCGCAGCGCCTGGGCGCTGACCGGTTCACGAGCCATCGCCGAAGATGTTGTGCAGGACTGCTTTGCCAGTGCCTGGAAGCATCGCGAGCAATTGCGTCAGCCCGAGCTGGCACGGGCCTGCTGTTTCAGATCATGCGCCGTGCCGCCTTTCGCCAGTCGGTACCTGCCAGTCAATCAATCGACGATGACGAACTGCCGGAGCAAGCAGCCCCTGATTATTGGCCTGGACGACAAGCTCGATGTGGTCAATGCGCTCGCGCGACTGGCGCCGATTCACCGGGAGGTGCTGGTACTGTTTTATTTCGATGACATGTCAACCGCACAAATGGCTGAAGCGCTGGAGATTGCGCCGGGCACGGTGCTCTCTCGACTGGCGCGCGCCCGCGACGCATTGAAAATCGTCATGAACGTGCCCGCACGACCCACAACCGTCGCACGCGTCACCGCACTACTGAAGACCCGGAAATGAACCCACACCCCGACCCCGAAGACACCCGCTTCGATCTGAAAGTCCGCGCGGAATTGGCGCTCGCATTCAAGGCGAATGAGCCACCGGCAAACCTGTACCGACCGAACCAATCCTGGCTGGCGCGTCGAGGTTTTCAGCGCGCCGTGATCGCCTTGCTGCTTGCCAGTGGTGGTACTGGCGCGGTGCTTGCCATGCGTCCGCCCGAGCTGGTGCGCGGTGCCATCGAACACGAGTATTACGAGCGTACCTTGCGCGGCAACTTCATGGACACGGCGCCCCTGCTTCGACACCTGGGCTTGAACCCCCAGCAGGTCGTACCCGGATTTCCGCAGTTGATGCGACCCTGCGACATCGAAGGGCATCTGGTTTATCACCTGACCACGTTTTTTGAGAAAGGCGGCATGGTCACCGTGTTCGCGTTTGATCAGCCGGTGGCACTCAAGGAGGCCAGTGGTTGGTGGGGCAACATTTACTGGAAAGTCATCACCTCGCGCAACGGTAAACCGCTGGTCCTGGTTGCGCAGAAAAAGCAGGCGCTGGTCATGGCCCAAAGCCACTTCAGCAATCAGGACGTACCGCACTTACAGGACAAAAAATGACCAAGAATCCGACTTCGTTGACTCGCCGTCATTGGCTGGCCGGCGGTGCCAGCACGCTTGCCGCGGCCGGCCTGACAACCTTTACCCGCCCGGCACTGGCACAAGCGGCTGCGTCTTCGACTGCAAATACGGCCGCGACCTCTGTGGCCCAAGCCAAGTCCCTGCCTGCCTACGTGAGCTGGAAGGACCCGGCCAGCGTCATCGTACATGACTTTGCCTCGGTTCCACGTACACCAATCTACGTGGGTTTGGGGCCTCGTTCCTCATCAACCGGCGTTTGGTAGCCGATTAAAAAATACACACCGTACAGACTATATTTGTTTTACGTTCATCAGAAAATTATCAACTTTCTGGTGTAGGTCTGTCTGGTGTACGTCTGTCTGGTGCACGTCAAACCGGGGCGGGTCAACTGCCCCGGGCTTTGGCCGCAGCGCTCTTCGATGTTGGACCGATTGCCTTGTCGCGACGCTTTCCGCTGACATCACGCGACCATAACGATCGCGCGCCTTCTGCGGGTGGCTGCATGAATTCGTCGCCCCAGTTGCCGGGGCCAGGCTCGGGAATCGCCCGGCCGCTGTCGCGCCATTCCACCGCTGCCGGGAAACCGTGGGTTTGCGCGTAACGCTTGAACCACAGGCCTTCCGGTGAGTGGCGAGTGATACCGTCGAAGAGGGTGGCAAACATCTGCGTTTGTTCAAGACCCATCTGGTCGATAGCCTGGTTGATGACCAGCTTTAACATCATCAACTGGTTCTTCGGCACACCGGCCATTCGGTCCGCCAGCTTTTGCACAGCCGCATCGAGTTTCGCAATCGGTGCGAAGTCGGTGGCGAGCCCCCAGTCAAAGGCCTGCTTGCCATCAATCAAATCACCCGTCAACATGAGGCGCTTGGCACGCATGGCGCCGATCCGATAGACCCACATCGCCGGCGTCGGGCAACCCCATACCCGCACTGGCATGTAACCGATGCGCGCCTTGTCTTCCATCACGATAAAGTCGCAGCAGGTGGCAATGTCACTGCCACCGGCGGCGGCGTAGCCATGCACACGAGCGATGGTTGGTTTGTAGGAGCGCCACAGACTCATGAAGTCGTCAGTGTTTCGCTTCATGAATTTGTAGTCGATCATCGGGTCCCAGGGCATCGACTGCGTGACATCGTTGACCGCTTGGCCTTCGGCGTACTGCTTCAGGTCATAGCCTGCGCAAAAAGCATTGCCGGCGCCGCGAACGATAATTACATGGACCCGGTCATCGGCATTCGCCGCTTCGACCGCTTGGCGAATCTCGCCGGGCATGGCCTCATTGATGGCATTCAGACGCTCAGGCCGGTTCAGCGTAATCGTGGCAACTCGGCCGACCACGTCGATCTTGAGTGTCGAGTAAACCTGATCAGCCGGCTTGCTGGCGAGGCGTTTGCCCGGCGCAGCTTTTGTTTTCGGCGAGGATTTACCAGTTGCAGCAGACGCCTTGCTTGCCATGACGGTTGTCTCGAATCGTTGCTATTTGGGCCTTTATTGTAATGGCCTGCGCTGAATGCTGGCGCTGGTCGAATCAACGCCATCGAGTGACTGCAAAAATGCGACCAGCGCCTGACGTTCGTCGAGGCTCAAACCCAGTGCCGCCAGCAGTTGACTCTTGGCCGGAACCGCGCCACCACCACGGTCGTAAAACTCGATCACCTCGTCGAGCGTCGCAAAAGCGCCGTTGTGCATGTAAGGCGCGGTTCGCGCGACATTGCGCAGACTCGGCGTCCTGAACGAGCGCCGATCGTTCGGATCAAGGGTAATTTCAAAGCGTCCTAAATCAGGCGGCTCAGATGATGCAAACGCGGCCAGATCAGCATCGGTGACTGTGGTTTGCACACCCGGTGCCAGCGGTACGACATAGGTTCTACCACTCCCTCGAGCCTGAACGTTAGCCTCGCTGTCTGCCACACCTTTAGCCACACCGTTATCCTCGCCGTTTTCCTCACTGTTCGCCGATCCTTCGGCTACACCGGTGATGTGAAACTTTTGGTCTAAAAACAGTGCGTTGTGTTCGTCGATCAGATGACACATCGAGCAGCGCGCTTTGCTGGTAAACAATTGATAGCCGTGAATTTCGCGATCGCTCAATACCGACTGTTCGCCACCATAACGCCAACGGTCAAACCGCGATCTTGCGGATACCAGGCTGGTCTCAAACGCAGCCAGCGCCGCCCCGACCGTCTCCATCGAGGCGACCGCACCGCCAAAGACCCGCTCGAATGCTCCGGCATAGTCAGGCAACTGACGAATCTTGTCGAGTACAAAGCCAATCGATGGATTCGCCATTTCATCGGCATGCAGCAAAGGTAGCCAAGCCTGAGTCGCCAGATTGGACTCTCGGCCATCGTGAAACAGGTGCTTTTGCCAGGCGACATTTAACAAGGTCGGTGCGTTGCGACGCAGGCTCTTGCCCTCAATGCCGACTGCCGTACGTGATGCGTTTGAGGTGTAGCCTTCCTCGGGCACGTGGCACATCGAGCAGGACATCGTGCCGTTGAACGACAATCTACGATCGAAGAAGAGCTTTTGGCCTAAAGCGCTTATGGCAATACGGTCTGGCTGAGAAGAAGCCTGCGCGGGCAAGACCAAGGGCGGCAATCCAAGCTCGCGCACCTCAATCAAATTTTCAGCAGTTTCGCCGCCCCCTCGATCGGACCCAAAACGCCCGGCAGTCCAGCTCAAGGCCAGCAGCACCGCTGCCGCCAACGCGATGCCCGCAATGAGCGCTGCACGCCGCCGGCCTGGCCGAACGCTCATTTCACGATGGACCTGGTATTCGACGCAGACGCCGCAGACGCTGCCGACGCCGTCGCTGCCTCCAGCGCCAAGGTTCGCAGGTCGTTCAGGATCACCTCGGGATGCAAAAACGCAGCACTGTAGATCTCGCGCACCTGCGCCCCTTTGTCGAGCAAGAACACCTTGAGCATATGGGTTCGCGCGCGGGTTGGGAGGCCCCGCTCGTCAAGATCGATTTCAACATCCTGTCCAAAATCATCGAGAATAGGTTTAAGCGCCGACGTTGAATAAGTGGTCAGGAAATGCCAGGGCAGCTCAGCACTACGGGCGTGCTCAGCGCCGTATAGACGCATCGCCTGAGGCGTGTCATTGGTCGGGTCAAACGACAGACTCACCAGTCGAACTCGTCCCCGAAGCAACGGATCTGCCAGCACTTGGCGCTTGATGGTGTCGAAAGTCTGATACGCGAGCGGGCAGCCAATCGGGTCGCTGCAGTAGGTGTAAACGAACGACATCAAGGTCAGCGCGCCATGCGTGTAGCGCGACAGTCGACGCGGCACCCAGTTGCCGTCCAATACCCATCCATTGGCGGCATTTTGAATGGCCGGCAAGCGATAGCTGCCCGGCGCCGGCGGCACAAAATCTTGTACCGGCGCGATGCTGGGCGATTGCGCGCGAGCCGGCGTTAACCACACACCGGAGCTGATGATCACCAGCGCCAAGCACGCGACGACCAGCGCTGCGGTTGCTGCGCTCAGCCGCTTACCTGTTTGGCACACCTGCATTAGCGCAACGTGCTGGCAACTTTCTCGGGCGTCGCATCGAGTGCGGCGCTGGCGCCAGCACGGGCACTGAACTTCATATGATGTGCGCGCCCCAACTTGAGCTTGTAGAAGTCGACCTCGAAGTTTTGCTTGAGCTCGACGCCATCCCAGGCAAACGCGCGCAACGCCTGCTCGTCGTCCGCGCCCTTCTTGTCCCAGTTCGCCAACAGTGATGACGTAATGTATACGCGCTTGCCGTCCCAACTTTGCGAGACCATATTGACCTGTTTACCGGTCACCTTTTCATAGGTCTGTTTGGGTGCGTCCGGATTGCTCATATCGAAGTAACGCGTCTTGCCGTCCATAAAGGTGTTGACCCACAGCCCTTTGCCATCGGCCGTGATCGAAATATCGACCGGTAACGGAATCTTCGACGGGTCACCGATGGTCGCGACATCTTTGGCCTGCCATTGCCCGGCCGCGTCTTTCTTGACGACCCACAGCTTCGAGGTCAGCGCAGTCGCCGTGACCGCCCAATTGTCGTTACCCTTGAGCGACCAACGGATCTCGAGCGGTGCGCCAGGCACTTCAAACACCTTGGTCGGCTTCATGGCTTTCAAGTCCCACAGCGCCATCGACCCGCCAAAGTTCTTCATCGCATTGCCATCTTTGATCAAGGTGCCAAGGTCCATCATGTAATTGGTCCAGCCGGTGAAACTGGAGGTGAGCATCGCGTTTTTCTGCGGATTGATCGCAATGTCATAACCGTAGCCGTCGCCGCCACCGATCTCCTTGACTGCTTTAGGCATCGAGTGCGAAGAAACCCATTTGCCTTGATTGTTGTACACCGCAATTCCGGTTGCTCCGCCATGATCTTTGCTGTTCGAGAGAGCCTGAATCATCATTCGGCCGGGCAAGGCGTAAAACGTGTGCGGTCCGACGAAGCCGGTCTTCTCGGCGAAATTCTTGATAGTGTTAACCAGCCTGGGTTTGGCCGGATTGGTGCCAACGTCGAAGATAAAGATCCGGTTGTCGTCGAGCCGCCCGGCCCACAGATATTTGCGGTCGTCGGTAAACCCCATGTGATGCGCTTCGCCGCGCCCGCCCACGGAGACGCTATGAATGACCTTGCCGTAGCCCTTGCTGACGGGATCTGAGTCGACCGTCACCAACTTGTCGGAACCGTCGCCCATGCCCTTGACGCCCAAGGTCCAAACATGCAAAAAGTGTTCTTGTCCCTTGATCAAACGGCTGGTGTACGGCGAATTACACGTTTCGTCGGCGCGCGCCACGCCCAGGGGCCAGGTGGTAAACGATACAACTGCCGCAGTGACGCAAACAAGTTTCGATCTCAGCTTCATGGTGGCTCCTTGGGTGACGGGTCTTCAACACGCACGCGAGTCTTGAACGCACGCTTGAACGTCAAACGCGATGTAAATACGATCGCGTCAGTGCATCTTAGCTGATCGCTGGGCGTCGCGCACGGTCTTGGCGGCGCGATCAACGACTCGCGTTCGGCGCCATCAAAATTCCGCGCTCTGCCCCTCGCTCAAGCCGAAGATCTTGACGTCGCTGCCCTTCATCGCCGCTTGAAACTCGGCCAAGGTGCCGAGTGCGATCGGATTCGAGTTGTAGTGCATCGGCAGCACGTTCCTGGGCTTGATCCATTCGCGAATGGCAAACGCGGCGTCGTCGGGGCCGACCGTGAAGTTGCCGCCGATCGGAATCAGCACCAAATCGGGTTTGTAGTACTCGCCGATGAACTTCATGTCACCGAACAAACCGGTATCGCCCATGTGCCAGATCTTGAAACCGTTCTCAAGCTCGATGATGTAGCCGACCGCTTCACCGGCCGGGTGCGCTTCGAGTTTGTCGGTGCCCGGGTTCTTCCAGACCAGCAGGGACGAATGCTCGGCCTTGACTGCGGTCACTTTGATACCCGGTGCCGGTTTGACACTGCCCGACTTGTTGAATCGATGGCTCAGTTCGGCCGGAATGATGCCAAGCGTGACCAGGGGCGTGATCATGTCGGCAGGCCCATAAAGCTTGGTGTTGTTCAGTTTGGCGAGCGCAGGCGCGTCGCCAATGTGATCGGCGTGCGCATGGGTCACCAGCAGCACATCGACCTTGCCGAGCGCGGCCAAATCGGTCTTGTAAGTTGCCGGCGTTTTTGGTCGGCCGGTCAACCAGGGGTCGATGACAATCGTCTTGCCACCGGGCGATTTGATTCGGAAGGAGGCTTGACCTAGCCAGAGCACTTCGGTCTTGCCAGTCGCCGTCGCGGTAGCGGGCGACGTTTGCGCCTGCGGTTCGGCGCTGACAAACAGCATGCCCATGAAAATGCAGAGTGCCGTGTACGCTTGAAACATTTGCCTGGGTGTCATATTGGGTTCTCCTGAAGCTATTTTTTTGGGGCTATCGCCGAAAGTCCCTGCACCGCGTGGCGCTCGATCGAGCGCGCCACAAAGCCTGATGCAATCATATCCTCGACGAACGTCTTCAGATATTGTGCCCCTGCTTGCCGATCACGCGGTGTACCAATGCCGTGATTCACAGTCATGAAGTTACCTTCGAGAAATCGGGCATCGGGCATTGTCTCAATGGATTCGAGCAAAGCCGGTTTCAGTCCCGCGATCGCATCGGCGCGTTGCTCGCTAAAAATAGTCATCGCGCCGGCCAGGCCTTTCGCGCGAACCAGCGTCGCATTGCGCAGCGTTCGGGTCAGATACAACTCATAGCCGGCTTTATCTGCGGTCGCAATCCGAATGCCCGGTGCGTCGACTTGCGCGACCGACTGTAGTTTGGAGTTCTTGTGCACGAGGTAGGTCGCTTCGATTTCCGTCATCGCGGGCGAGAAGGCGATCTTCTCGGCGCGCGCCTGTTCGATGGCGAGTACGGCGACATCCCAGGTCCCTTTATCCACCGCATCGGTGACATCGCCCGGCGTGGCGTGGACGACGTGCTCGACTGGCACACCCAGACGTGCGCCCAACTCACGCATCAGGTCAACGCTGACGCCCCTCAGTTCACCACTCGCCGCGTCCTTGGTTGTGAACAGGGTGTTGCTCAAATTCATTCCGACTCGAAGCTTGCCGGTTGGCGCCAGCTCCGAGCGTGCGGCGTTGTGCAACTGCGGCGAACTTGCGCAGCTCGCGAGCAGGACGGTGGCCAGCACCGCAGAAACCGGATTGAACATCAACTTGACACTACGGTACATGGCTTCCTCGTGGTCGATTGGCTAAGCATATTGCAGAGATTCCGTACTGCAGCGATTCAAATGGGCGTTTGAAGTTGGACCCTTAAAAAACGTACTGACCTGATGCGGCGCTCAGCCGGCCATCACCAGCGTACTCAAACGCTCGGGGTCAGCCAGCAGCTCAGCGCTGGCGCCTGAGTAGGCAATCCGGCCGCGATTGAGCACCAGCGCCGTTTGTGTGACCTGCAGCGCCAGCCTGGCCGATTGTTCGACCAGAATGACGGTCAGGGCCTCTTCGCGAATCAGTCGTCCGATGCTTTCCAGCAGCGACTGAACAATGATCGGTGCCAGCCCTTCGAGCGGCTCGTCCAAAAGCAACAGCGACGGGTCGCCCATGAGCGCGCGTCCGATGGCCAGCATCTGCTGCTCGCCGCCCGATATCTGATTGCCCATGTGGCTGCGCCGCTCGGCCAGCCGCGGGAACAGATCGTAGACCCGTGCCATCGGCCAGCGGCCAGGACGTGCCGCCACCGCCAGGTTTTCCTCGATCGTCAGTGACGGAAAAATATCGCGCGTCTGCGGCACCAGGCCGATGCCCAGACGCGAGCGCTCGTGTACCGGCAGGGCATCGATTCGACGGCCGCGATATTCAATGCGACCGGCGTGAAAGGTGCTCAAGCCCATGATGCTGGCGAGCAAGGTAGTCTTGCCCACGCCGTTGCGACCGAGCACGGCCAGTGCGCCGCGTTCGGGCAAGGTAAAACTCACGTCTTCGATGACGATCGTCGGGCCGTAGCCGGTACGCAAGGACTCGACCACCAAGCCGGAGGGCTGCGCCGCATCCACCCGTGCTGCGGTCGCGCTGTTCGCCTCAGTCATGTCGCCTCAGTCATGTGACTCACCCAAATACACTTCACGGACCCGCGGGTTACGTTCGATTTCGGCGGGCGTACCTTCGCACAACACCTCGCCCTGCACCAGCACAGTAATGCGCTGGGCGAATCGAAACACCAGGTCCATGTCGTGCTCGATGATCAGGATCGCCACCTCGGTCGGCAACTTGCCGAGTGCTTCCAGAATTTTTTCCGACCCGACCTTGGGTACTCCGGCGGCTGGTTCGTCGAGCAATAACACCTTGGGTCGCAATCCCAAGGCGATGGCAATCTCGACCAGCCGCTGTTTGCCGTACGGTAGATCGAGCACCCGGCGCGGCGCCTCGTCGGCAATTTCCAACGAGGCGAGTAATTGCAGTGCCTCGTTGCGGACATCGGCATTGGCGCTGGCCGGCCGCCACCAGCGACCGGCACCGCCGCGCCGTTCGGCCACCGCCAGCGCGACGTTATCGAGCACGCTCATATCGGCAAACAAGCTGTTGATCTGAAAAGTGCGGCCGATGCCGCGTTTGACTCGCGCGGCTTGGTTGAGACTGGAAATATCGGCACCGGCCAGCATCACCTGACCCGATGACGGCGGCAGCCGACCTGTTAACAAATTAACGAAGGTGGTTTTGCCGGCACCATTGGGGCCAATCAGCGCGTGGCGGGCGCCCGCATGCAGTGTGAAATCGATATTGGCAGCAACGGTCAACGCACCAAAACTTTTGCATAGTTTGATGGTCTGCAGGACTGGGCTCATCCTGACGCCGTCGTTCATCTCTTGACTCCGGTGCTCATCTTGACTCCGGTGCTGATCGTGGCTCCGGCGCTCGTCTTGACGTTGACGCCCGGGCGAACAATCGATCCACCAGGCTCAACACACCGCCGCGCGCGAACAACACCACCAGCACCAGCAACAGACCAATCCCGAAATACCAGTACTCGGGAAACTGTTTGGACAGAAAATCCTGCGCCACCAAAAATACCAGCGGCCCGACGAAGGCGCCGTACAGCCGACCGACGCCGCCCAGAATCAGCATCACCATGAGCTCACCCGAGGGCTCAAAGCCGAGCACATTCAAGCCGACCACTTGATTGGTCTGCGTGAGCAAGGCGCCGGCCAGACCGGCGATCGCCGCTGAAATGCTGTAGACCGTGACCAGCCGGGCATACACCGGTGCACCGATGGCCTCCATGCGCTCACGATTCTCGCGAATACCGGTGAGACTTGCACCAAACGGTGAGTAGATCAAACGGCGCACTAAGAACCAGCACAGAAACAGCACCCACAGGCACCACCAATAGCCGGTTTTGCCGTATAGATCGAACTTGAAGAGTCCCAGAACCGGCGCTATCACGACGCCCGCCAGGCCGTCGGCGCCACCGGTAAGGTCGGTCGCGCGATTGGCGATCTCCAAACACACAGCGGCGACCGCCAAGGTGAGCATCAATTGGGTCAGACCGTGGGTGCGCATGATCACCGCGCCGGTCACCGCGCCGAGCAGGCCGGCCGCTGTGCCGCTGACCAGCAGTTGCACGATCGGATCGGTGATGCCGAGCTTTACCGACAGGATGCCGGCCACATATGCGCCGACGCCAAAAAATGCCGCATGACCCAAGGTGATGATGCCGGCGTAGCCGAGAATCAAATCGAGCGAAAGCGCGAACAGGATGTAGGTGAGCACGCGCGCCCCCATCGACAAATAGTCGGGCAACAGAAAGAACACGGTGACCGCCAGCAGCCATGGCAACAGCTCGGTCCAGCGCAGCCGCGAATCGGCGTTGTAACCCACTGGGTGTATCAAGCGCGTCTCCCGAATAGTCCGAGCGGTCGCCACAGCAGAATTGCGATGGTCGCCGCATAAATGAAGAACGCGCCAAACTGTGGCAGCCAATACTTGCAGGCGGTATCGGTCACGCCGATCAATAGCGCCGCCACGAACGGGCCGCGCAAACTGCCCAAGCCACCGACCGAGACCACGATCAGGAAGTACACCAGTTGCTCGAACGGATAGGTCGGCTGAATCGCAACAATGTCAGCGCCCAGCGCGCCGCCCAAACCAGCCAGACCGCTGCCGATGGCGAAGGTCATCGTGAACAAGCGTTGGGTGTTGATGCCGATCGCGTTCGCCATGGCGCGGTTATCGACGGCGGCACGCACCTTCGCGCCCCACAGGGTGCGCTCGATACCGAACCACAACGTGGCGATCATGAGGGCGCTGAAGGCGATCAAAAATACCCGGTAAACCGGAAAGTCGCGCCCGAACAGCGCAATTTGGCCCTTCAAATAAGCGGGCAACAAAACCGGCTGTTGCAGGGTGCCAAAAATAAGCCGCGCGATCGCCACTGACATGAAGATCAGGCCAATCGTGAACAACACTTGCTCGAGTTCAGCGGCGCCATACAAGCGCGAATACAGGAACTTTTCCAGCACTACGCTGGCGGCTGCGACCAGGACGAACGACAGCAACAAAGCCAACGGAAACGGTATCTGGAACTTCGACAGCGCCGCGACCAGGATGTAGCCACCGGCCATCGCGAACACGCCATGCGCCAGATTGGTGAACCCCATCAAGCCCATCGTCACCGACAGTCCGACCGAGATCACATACAGGATCATGCCGAACGCGACGCCGTGAAACGCCACGCTGACCAGGGAAAGCAGAAACGAGTCCATTAGATGGCTCGCCGCGCGCGGTACTCAGACGCGCGACTCAATAATTGCATTGAAAGCTGATGTTGCGCCGACCTGAGGGATTCGACTTACTTCTTGTCGAACTCCTTGAGCGGGTCCTTGATCGCCGGGTTGATCATTTCCAACTCAACATTCGCAAGCCTGCCGTCAACCTTGCGCACTTCGCGCAGGTACTCCGGGTTGATCACGTCACGCGTTTCCGGGTCGATCGAAAACGCGCCGCGCGGGCTGTTGGCGGTTTTGTAGGTCTTCCAGAAGTCAATGGTTTTTTGCGGATCTATATTGCCGCCCTGTGCGCGAATCGCCGCGTAAATCGCTTCCATCCCGTCCCAGGCGCCCATCGCCATGAAACCGGGACTCAGATTCTCGCCGTACTCCTTCCTGAACGCGGCAACGAAGGCCTTGTTGGCCGGCCGGTCGGCCGCCGCTGAGTAATGATGTACGGTGGTCACACCAATCGCGACGTCGCCCATGGCGGCCAACTCCTCGTCGGTGGTGATATCACCGGTGCCGAGGTACTTGATGTTCGCCTTGGCCATGTCGAGGTCGCTGTAGGCTTTCATCATCGCGGCCGCTTGTTTGCCGGCCGGGTTGAACGCGAACATCACGTCGGGCTTGGCATCCTTGATGCGCTGCAGGAACGGCACGAAGTCAGGGTTGGCAAACGGAATGCGCACCGTGCCAATGATCTCGCCGCCTGCCTCTTTAAAACCACGCGTGAAGCAGCCTTCGGCTTCATGCCCGGGCGCAAAGTCGCTGACCGCGACGTAGGCCTTCTTGTATTTCTTGCCGGCCCAAAGACCTGCCGGATAGGAAGCCTGACACAGGGTGAACGAAATGCGCGCCGCATACGGTGCGTTGGTCAGCAGCCTGGCGCCGGCGGCGTTCATGCTCATGAGCGGCACCTTGGCTTCGGTCGAGAGCGGCACAATCGCCGCCAGATTCGGTGTCCAGGTGATGCCGGTCAGGATCTGCACCTTGTCGCGAACGATCAACTCTTGTGCGATGCGCTTGGCCACGTCCGGATTGGCGCCGGTGTCGTCGCGCTGCACCAACTCTACCTTGACACCGGGCGGCAGTTTGTCTGCGTTCAGCTTCATGTAAAGCTTGGCCCCTTTGTCCATTTGGTCACCCTGGGCAGCGCCCGGGCCGCTGTAGGTGGCGATGAAGCCAATTTTGACGGTTTGCGCGTACAGCGGCTGCGCGACCATCGCGCAGGCGAATGCTGCGGATGTGGCTAGGTATTTCATGCTGTGTCTCCTGATTGCTGGCTGAAATTTTGTTTTGAGCAACGGTAGCCGGAGTATACCGGCTGCAATCAATTGGCGAATCAGGAATTCGTCCTTCACATTGCCGACGTGGAATGGCGCAGCCTTCAAATCCCGACCGTGCTGGTGGGCTCGAATGACGACAGCGAGAATTTCAAACGCAACATCTCCTGTGCAGCGGCCTTGTTGCTGCACATCCCTTAGGGCATGCTGTCAATAACTTGAACATTCAGTTGTTCATTGCGGCGATCAGCGCCGTGTCCAGAAATCCGCGGTATCGGCAGATCTTTCCGGTTGGATCGAACTGGAAACAATGGATCTCCTCGAATCCGAAGCGCTTGCCGGTTCGGCGCGCCGTTAACTCAAGCTCCAGCAAGACCGAAACGTGCTGATCGCCGGCCATGAAGGCTTTCGGCTTGAACTGGTGAAATTCGAATAGTTCGACTGCCTGCTCGAAATAAAACTTGGCGACTTCGTCGCGGTTCCGTGCTCGCCGGAAATAGGAAACTTTCTCGGGCGGTGTGACATTGGGGTCGGCATTCACTCCCCAATCGACGTCGTCGGCAATATGCGCGAGAATTGCGGGTAGATCGCCTCGACCAAACGCTTCGTAAAGGTTCTGGACGGTTTTGATATGTGTACTCACGGGTTGTCTCCTGAAGGTTAAAAGAGACTCAACGATAACTAGAAGCGCTACCCTTGCCATCGGCCAAATGGCCTATCGGCGGTCAGGTCGCCATTCGTCACCATTCGTCGCCATTTACCCTGGCCTGGCTGCGGACTTTCAATTCCAGGAGCCTCCCGGCGTTGGTCGAAGCAATCCGTGTTCGGACGCATAGAGCGCGGCGCCCGCGCGGCTGGCGACTCCGATCTTGTCGTAAATGTGAATCGTATGGTGCTGTACCGTGCGCGGCGAAATACCCAATCGTTTACCAACCTCCTTATTCGACAGGCCGATCGCGATCAAGTTGATGACTTCGACTTCGCGCTCGGACAGGGCGCCGAATTGAGCGGCAGGCTGTCGTGTGCGTTCGCCGGCCGCCGCCAACACGGCCTGAACGGCTTGTTTGCATAATTTGCCGCGTTCGCCTGACTCGCGCAATTCGGCGGCCGCGGCCGAGGCCGACATCGCAGGTCGATGGGCCCGGTGTTCGGTGCAGGCGTGATATTGGTCGGCGCAGGCCAGCAGTCGAGCCAGTCGATCGAGCGCGGCAGCGGCGTCACCCCGAAAATAGCCACTACCGTCCAGTCGTTCGTGCGCTCGTCCGGCCACCGCCGCGAGTTGGCTGAGTTCTGGGCTGCGTCGCAGCACTCGGTCCGTGTAGTAGGCATGCAGGCGGACCCGCTCCCATTCGGCGACATTGAGTGCGCCGGGCTTGTCCCAGATGCTGGTGTTGACACTGACTCGGCCGAGGTCATGAAGCAGGGCGGCGTGCCGGAGCAGCTTGCGATCGGCGAGTTTCAAGCCTTGCATTTCGGCGGCGGCTTCGGCCAGTCGCGCCACCCCGGTGGAATGGCCGAGGGTATAGGCGGACTTCAAATCGGAGAATTGCGCGAACGCCTCATACAGGGCGTCGAGTTCGGCATCGCGCACTGTACGCCGGCCGGGTTCGCAGGCTAGAAACGCTTCCCAGACTGAATCCACTGCGACCGCCTGGCACCATTGCACCGCATGCGCCAGGAAGTCTTTGCTCAGCAGTGGGTCAATTGCGCCGCCGCTTCGTTTGCCAACTTCATCAAGCGCAGCCAGTGTGCCGTTGCCGAGCTGGCTCACCACGGCCACGCGCGCCAGTTCAACATAGCGCAGCGGCAACGCAATTTGCTCACCCTTAAGCCCAAGAGGTAAACCGTTGCCGTCAAATCGCTCGTCGACCTGAGCCAAGGCGTCGACCACGGCCTTTGACATACCCATTTTCCGCGCGAAATATTGGGCGGCGTCGCACTGCGCCCAAGCATGTTGCATCGGCAGCGCCGGCGATGACAAAAAGCGAGCGACACTCCGGGCGCGTTGCGGGATTGGCGCGGCGCGACCCAGTTCGAACACCACTGCGCCGACCAATTTTGAGGGCTTGCCCATGTCGATTCTCATGAACACCTGTCGCAAACCGATGTCATCGCCCGCCGCCAGTGGCGCTTCTTCGACTGCGAAGCCGGAGCAGCCGATGAACCGCAGCAGCCCGGTCCAGTAAATGTCTTCAAGCACTACCTGCGGTTCATTTCGGGCGCGCGCCAGTTGAACCGCCAGAATCGTGCAGCGAAGCGCGGTCTCGGGTTGCTGGCCGTTGACCAGATCGGTTGCCAAGGACAGCGCCCCGAGAATTTCGGCTAGTTGAAGGTCTTCGCTCGGCTTCGTTCCGTGCATTGAAGTTTCATCCCGATCCTGCGGTGATCGTCAGTTCATAAATGCGCTAAATTGCACCAGGGATAGTTCGTAGTAGTCACTTCATGGCCTAAGGCTTCGGCGCCGGCATGACCATTTGTGTCTGCGTCACTACGGCGCACAACTTGCCGTCCTCGCGTCGAATCTGCGTCTGCCAGACTTGTGTGTTGCGCCCGCGGTGAAACGGCGTCGTTTCGGCAATGATTCGGGTGCCGATGGTTGCTCCATTCAGAAAGTTGGTCTTCGATTCAATCGTCACGGTCCGGCTGCCATGCGGCATGTTGACGATCGTGGCGACCGCACCCAAGGTATCTGCAAAGGCCATGTAGGCGCCACCATGCATGACTTCGCCGCCAGTGCACAGGTTTGCTTTAACGACCAGCGAAGCGACCACCCGATCCAGCGTGACTTCCTCGAGTGTCATGCCCAGCACCCCGGGAAACAAGGTGTCCAGATAGTCCTGAATGCCTTTGATATCAATCATAATTTTCTGCTGCCTCCTTCTGCCTATGAATTATCGCCGAAAGCAGGTTCGCCGCGCGCGTATGATTGCCGACCGCGCCGGCTGGCGTACTGTCGGAGGTTCACAAGATGGCGATCGCGATTCAAAGTCCCGAAACACCGGTCCGAATGGAGCATGACCTGTTGGGCGATCGCCCGGTTCCTGATGCCGCGTACTGGGGCATACATACCCTGCGAGCGATCGAAAACTTTCCGATTACCGGCGTGCGCCTCGCTGCCTACCCTGACTTCATTCGCGCGCTCGCCATGGTCAAGCGTGCGGCGGCGATGGCCAATCGTGATCTGTCGGTTCTCGATGTCGCGCGCGCCAAGGCAATCGAGCAGGCCTGCATCGACATCGCCCTCGGTGGCTTGCATGAGCAGTTTGTTGTCGACATGGTTCAAGGCGGTGCCGGCACCTCGACCAACATGAATGCCAATGAAGTCATCGCCAATTTGGCGCTCGAGATCCTGGGCAAGCGACGCGGCGACTATGCAACCTTGCATCCGATCGAACATGTCAATGCATCACAAAGCACCAACGACGTCTATCCGACCGCCATCAAGGTGGCGTTATCGTTTGCGATCAAGGGATTGCTTTTGGCGATGGCGGAGTTGCGGCATGCCTTCGAGAAAAAGGCCTTCGAGTTTCGCGATGTGCTGAAGATGGGCCGCACACAATTGCAGGATGCGGTGCCGATGACCCTCGGCCAGGAATTTCGTACCTACGCGATCATGATGAGCGAGGACGAGGCGCGCCTGAACGAAGCGCTGGCGCTGATTCAGGAAGTCAATCTCGGCGCCACCGCGATTGGCACCGGTATCAATACCGACCCCGAGTATGCGCCGCTGGCCTGTCGCTATCTGGCCGAAATTTCCGGCTTGCCGATCATACCGGCCACCGACATGATCGAAGCGACCCAGGATACCGGCGCGTTTGTGCAATTATCCGGCGTGCTCAAGCGCATTGCCTGCAAGACGTCGAAGGTCTGCAACGACTTGCGCTTGCTGTCATCGGGCCCGCAGGCCGGATTCGGCGAAATCAATCTGCCCGCTCGGGCCGCCGGCTCGAGCATCATGCCGGGCAAGGTGAATCCCATTATTCCTGAAGTGGTCAATCAGATTGCGTTTGAAGTCATTGGCAATGACGTCACCGTGACCATGGCCTCCGAGGCCGGGCAATTGCAGTTGAACGCGTTCGAGCCGATCATCGCCTGGAGTCTATTTAAATCGATTACCCATATGCAGGCCGGCTGCCAGACGTTGGCCCGAAACTGTATCGTCGGTATTACGGCCAATCGCGAAATGCTCGAGCGACGGGTGCGGGCGTCGGCGGGACTGGCGACGGCGTTGAATCCTTACATTGGCTATGAGAACGCCACCCGCATTGCCAAGCAAGCGATTGCGACCGGGCGCGGCGTGGCCGAGTTGGTGCTCGAGGAGGGCTTGCTCGACGAAGCACGTCTGGTCGAGATCTTGCGGCCCGAAGTCCTGACTCGCCCGAGTCGGAAGAAGGCATGAGTCATCCGGTTTGATTGTTTGGGCGTTTGTTAGCTTGGGCGATCGTTAGCTTGGCTGTTTGTTAGACTGACAGTTGACGCCTATTTTCGGCGCGACCGGACACAATTTTTTACCCTGGAGACTCTCTGTGAATCTTAAAAAAAACATTCTCTCAATTGCTATTTTGGCGATTTCTGCGGCCGGTCAGATGGGCGCGGCGCAGGCGCAGGATTTGACTGGCACCATGAAAAAAATCAAGGAGACCGGCGCGATCAATATCGGTCATCGCGAGTCCTCGATTCCGTTTTCCTATCTTGATGACAAGCAGCAGCCGATTGGCTACGCCATGGACCTGTGCATGAAGGTCGTCGAAGCGGTCAAGGTCGAATTGAAGATGCCCAATCTGAAAATCAATTTGCAGCCGGTGACCTCGTCAAATCGGATTCCGCTACTGAAGAACGGCACCATTGACATGGAGTGTGGTTCGACCACCAACTCGGTCAAGCGCCAGGAAGAGGTCGCGTTCGGCCCGACCTATTTTGTGATCAACGTGACGGCAGCGGTCAAGAAGTCATCGCCCGTGCAAACGATTGCCGATTTGAATGGCAAGACCGTTTCAACCACCTCGGGCACCACTGCGGTGCCGCTGATCAAAAAATACGAGAAGGCCCAAGGTGCCGACGTCAAGGAAATCTACGGCAAGGACCATGCAGAATCGTTTCTGTTGTTGGCTGAGGATCGCGCGGTGGCGTTCATCATGGACGACATCTTGCTGGCTGGCCAGATTGCCAACGCCAAGAATCCGGGAGACTATCGCATCCTGCCCGAGTCACTGAACCAGGAGCCCTACAGCATGATGCTGCGCAAGGACGATACCCAGTTCAAGGGCCTGGTCGATAAAACCATTGGCGCGGTCATGAAGTCTGGCGAAATCGAGAAAATTTACGCCAAGTGGTTTACCAGCAATATCGCGCCGAAAAACCTCAACATGAATTTCCCGATGACCCCGCCCATCAAGGAAGCCTTCAAGAACCCGAACGACAAAGGGGTGTAAGTCGGCCTGATACTCAAGTCGGCCTGATTCCTCGGTGTAATTCTTTACCCCGACGTTTTTCACAGAGCCAAAGCTGACCGAATGCGGTCAGCTTTGGCTCTTATTCCAAGAAAGCCACGCGCTCATTGCTGGCTGGGCTGCGGCCTGCTAAGCTGTCATCGACATTGCTTTGCTAATGGTTTAACGAAGACGGCTTAACGAAGACGGCTTAACGAAGACCATGCGGTCGCTTGCGGTCGCTAATATAGCGA
The DNA here is from genome assembly GCA_031363055.1 of Burkholderiales bacterium. Taxonomy (GTDB): domain Bacteria; phylum Pseudomonadota; class Gammaproteobacteria; order Burkholderiales; family Burkholderiaceae_E; genus JANLTP01. Next base: position 29,697 of record JANLTP010000190.1, read on the forward strand.
AGCCCTGGGGGGTTCATGAATCTCGGTATTCTGTTCGAACAAAACGCCGACGGCGACGGCGTTTGGTGGCAAACACTCGCGTCCGGGCTGGGCTGGACATTGAGCACAGCGTTCTTTGCCGCCATCATCGCGTTTTTTCTCGGTTCCATCCTCGGCGTGATGCGCACGACCACGCGCCCCTGGATGGTGCGCCTCGGCAATGCCTATGTCGAGGTGTTCCGCAACATCCCGCTGATCGTCCAGTTCTTTGTCTGGTACTTTGTCATTCCCGGGCTGGTTCCGGCGGTCAAGGCCTGGGTCATCACGCTCGATCCGACCCAGCACCAGTTCGTGACCGCCGTTGTCTGCCTTGGTTTGTTTACGGCTGCGCGAATATCCGAACAGGTGCGCTCCGGTGTGCAGGCGCTGCCGCGCGGCCAGCGTGCCGCCGGTTACGCCATTGGCCTGACCGAGCCGCAAACCTATCGCTTTGTCTTGTTGCCGATGGCTTACCGCATCATTATCCCGCCGCTGACCTCGGAGACGATGAACCTCATCAAGAATACGGCGGTAGCCTATTCGATCGGCCTGGTTGAACTGTTCTTTCGCACCCGCGAGATGGGCGAAATCACGTTTCGCTACTTTGAAGCGTTTGGTGCTGCGACCATTACTTACATTGTGATTGCCATGACTGCGAACCGGGTCATGGCCTGGGTCGAGAAACGAGTGGCGGTGCCCGGCTACATCAGCGGCGGGGGAAAATAATGGGCGGCCTTGATTTCGACATCATCCTGCGGGTTTGGCCGTATTTGCTGAAGGGTTTGCAGTACACGATTCAACTGACCATTGTTGCGGCGATTGGCGGCACGATCTTCGGCACCCTGCTCGCGATGGCGCGTCTGTCGTCGTTCAAATGGCTATCGATGACTGCTGCGGGTTACGTGAACCTGATGCGCTCGATTCCGCTGCTGCTGGTCATTTTCTGGTTTTACTTTTTGTTGCCGATCATTTTGCAGGCGATCACCGGCGCTGAACGGCCGCCACAATTTGGCGCCGAGCGCTCGGCCTATGTGACCTTCATCATGTTCGAGGCGGCATACTTTTGCGAAATCATGCGGGCCGGCATTCAGAGTATTTCCAAGGGGCAGGTGGGTGCCGGATACGCCATCGGCTTGAACTATTGGCAGACGATGAAACTCATTGTCTTGCCTCAGGCGTTTCGCAACATGCTGCCGATTCTGCTCACGCAAACCATCGTGCTGTTCCAGGACGTATCGCTGGTGTCGCTGCTGAACGTCACCGATTTTGTCGGTGCGGCTTCGAAAATCGCGCAACGCGATTCGCGAGTGGTCGAGATGTATCTGTTCGTCGCGATTGTCTATTTTGTGTTGTGTTCTCTGCTGTCCTGGCTCGTGCGCCGACTGCAGAAAAAAATCGCCATCATCCGTTAACGGATATCAGTCAGGACTCATCATGGCCATGATCGAATTCAAGAATGTCAGCAAGTGGTACGGCTCCTTTCAGGTGCTCACCGATTGCACCACCAGCATCAACAAGGGTGAAGTGGTGGTTGTCTGCGGCCCGTCGGGTTCCGGCAAATCGACGCTCATCAAATGCGCCAACGCGCTTGAGCCGTTCCAGAAGGGCGAGATCTCGATTGACGGCGTCGGTGTCGGCGACAAGGCCACCGATTTACCGAAACTACGCTCGCGAATCGGCATGGTGTTCCAGCACTTCGAGTTGTTCCCGCATTTGTCGATCACCGAGAACCTGACGCTGGGTCAGATCCGGGTGCTCGGTCGCAGTGCCGACGAGGCCAACGAAAAGGGCATGAAGCTGCTTGATCGAGTTGGACTGAAGGCGCATGCGACCAAGTTTCCGGGCCAGTTATCGGGCGGCCAGCAACAGCGGGTTGCGATTGCGCGTGCCCTGGCCATGGACCCGATCGCCATGTTGTTCGACGAGCCAACCTCGGCACTCGATCCGGAGATGGTCAACGAGGTGCTCGATGTCATGGTCGGTCTGGCGCATGAAGGCATGACCATGATGGTCGTGACTCATGAAATGGGCTTTGCGCGCAAGGTGTCGAATCGCGTCATCTTCATGGATGCCGGCAAGATCGTCGAGGACTGCACGCAAAAGGAGTTCTTCGAGACCTCGCGCGGGCCGCGCGCCCAGGAATTTCTCTCGAAAATATTGTCGTCGCATTGACGCTGGCAGCCGTGCATTTGCGCAGTGGGATTTTTTGCAGCGCGCTGCTGCTGCTGACATCGAGCGCGGCTTGGTCACGCCTGCCGGAGCAGTATGGCGCTATCGTGGTTACGGCGCCGGCGCTCGCCTCACCCGCGGCGGACAATGTGCGCCAGTTTGACCTGCGTCCGGCCATCGAGCGCGCACGCGCGGCCGGCAAACCCATTCTGATGTACTTCGGCGCCTTCGATTGTCCGTATTGCAAGCTGCTCGAGCGAACCTTTGCCCAGCATCAGGAATTGCTGGCGCCAAAGTTTCGCAAGAAATACGTGATCATTGAAATCGACGGCTGGTTGCGTGGTGCCCGGATGGAATTCGTGACTGCCGAAGGTCAGTTCCGATTAGGCGCCTTTCGCGAGCGCATCGGCGATGATTCGCCGCAGTTCCTGTGGCCTTCCTGGTACCAGCTCGATAACAACTTGAAGATCACCCGCACCTTGCCGCCAGGCGCCAACGAGTACCGCGAGCCTGACGCCATCGAGCTGATCTTCGGGCTCTAGCATGGTGTTCGGCATCGACCAGCGGGAACCACTTCGCTAGCGATGCACTGAAACAGTTACCGAGCTTCAGAGCTGAGTCAGCACCTGGAAGTTGTGGCCTTCAGCGCGCGCCAGATAAATCGGCGCCTCGTTTGTCCCGGCACCCAGGAACATCGCGTTGCGAGCACTCGGATACGGCTTCGGAGTCCGCGCAGTCGAGCCGCTACGAGCCCTCATGCGATGCTCGTCTACCAGTGCAGCGAGAAAATGCATGCCTTCATAGAGCGATTGACCGATCGAGTTCAAGGTCGGCGCGCGATCACCAAAACGTGTGTGGTAACGCTCCTTGAACGATTGATTGGCGTCGGTCTGTAGCGTCGCAAAATAACCCAGTGCGACATGCAGATTTTCGGTGTTCTCCGCGCCAATCGCCAGCAATTGATTTTCTTCGATCGCGCATGACAGGCGCATCGCTTGCAAGTGCAGACCCTGTCTCCCGAAGGCACGATTGAACTCGACCGCATCCTGACCGACCATCGAGATCAGCACCGCATCAGCGCGCGTGGTCTTGATTTGTTCGAGTACTCTCGAAAAGTCGTCGGCACCGAACGGCAGGAAGACTTCACCAACGACCTCACCACCAGCGTCGCCGATTGCGGCCCGGGCGATGCGGTGTGATACCCGAGGCCAGACATAGTCGTTGCCCACCAGCATCCAGCGCCGCGCTCGCAGACGTGTATTGAGCCACGCAATCGATGGCTCCAACTGGCGAGCCGAGGTCTCGCCGATGGCAAACAAGCCCGGGCTGGTGTCACCGCCTTCGTACAGGCAGGTGTAAATGAAGGGGACAGATCCATCAATGGCGCCGATGATGCGGCGGCGTACCGAGCTGGTACACATGCCTACCAGGGCATCGACCTGGCCGGCATCGACCAGATCGATCAGCGACTCTTCGACATCCGCAGATTCATCGGAGGCATCGACCAGCCGCAGCACGCAGGGTCGTCCTGCGATGCCCGCCAGGCGATTAAGTTCGGCCTCTGCCAGCCGAGCTGACGCCACGCAGGAGGGTCCCCAGATGCCGGCCGTACCGCGCATAGGGACACACAGCGCGACGCGAAACTCGGAGTTGATCAACGGGGAATCACTTTCCACGGAAATGAACAGGGCTTAGAATAACAGAAGGATCTCACTCCAAGCACATCTCAAGCACACTCCATGCCCGATCAAGATATCTCGCGTTATCTGTCATTTTTGCTGGCCAGCGCCCATCGTCAGATGCGTATCGGACTGTCCAACTCGATTGGCGACGAAGATTTCACGGAAGAACACTGGCGTATTTTGCAAGTGCTGTCTGACGAGCAAGGCCGCCCTATGGGCGATCTTGCGGAACGCGTTTTATTGAACGCTCCGGCACTGACGAAGAATATCGACAAACTGGTCAGCCGTGGGGTGGTCCAGCGCGCCGCCGACGGAGTCGACAATCGTCGCGTACTGGTCTTCATCAGCGACCTCGGCCTCGAAGTCGTGACTCGACTGAAGGAGCGGGTCGACGCGCATCACGACAGCATTGAAGATGCGCTCGGACCGCGCAAGACGATGCAGTTAAAGAAGCTGCTCGAAAGCCTGATCGCTGAATCCAATCCAAACGGCTGAACATCCAGCCCGCTTAACGACGCCCGAAGCCAGGTCGCGGAATGCTGCCGCGAAAACCGCCGCCGGAGTGACCCCCGGAGTACCCACCCCTGAATACCGGCGGCGCAATGACAATCGGTGGGCGATAGATCGGACCCCACGCGTATCCACCGCCGTAGTAACTGCCGCCATAGTAACCACCGCCGTACGCGTAGCCATACGGATACCCGGACCAATAAGAGAAGCCCGCCCACGGCCACCAGCCGTAGCCGCCGTAGTAGGTGCTGGTGGTGACCGCCGGACCGGTGGCGACCGTGGTCGGGAATTGCTGTCCGGCCACATTGAGGGCGTCGACCATTTCCTTGGTAGCGCCGTTTTGCGTCAACACGTCGATATCGGCCGCGCTGAACGTTGAGCGCAGCCCCTTCGCCTTGATGTCGGCAATGATCTCGGCCTGCGGACGGTTCGAGTTCAACGACACGAGGAGATCGCCAACGGTCAAACCCTCGGCCCTGACCATTTGCACCGGCCGGCTGCCGTAGGCCGACGTGGTGGAAACGGTCGTGCAGCCGCTGCCTGCGAGCGCCGCGATTCCCAACGTCACCACCATTACAATACGTTTCATATCGTTACCCCATCTACAAAGACAATAGTCTCTTATCGTCATGTCCCATGTGAATTCTTGCACGAAGCGGTGCCGCAATACCGTCCGATTCCATTTGGAAATGTTTGCTTACCAATTAGTTTCATCGCAGCGATGAAATCAGCGAATTCAGCGAACGCCCTAACCGTTTACCCTCAACGCTGGCCGGATAGTAGGGTTGACTTCTGGGTTGTATCGCACTGTAGTCCGACTAGCCGTGAAAACATTACTTACAAAGTGTCGAATCCAACCAGCATGCCGGAGGTACCGAAAATGTTGAAAATGAATGGAACCGACTCCGTTGAGTAGCCATGTCGCCTAACGAAGCCAGTCTGTTCCCGGGCTTTCGTTCCGGGCGCGTCCAAGTCAATCAGGTCGAAATACCTTACCTGAGCGCGGGTTCCGGGCCACCCTTGTTAATGCTGCATGGCCATCCGCAAACCAAGGCGATCTGGCACAAAATGGCGCCGCGTCTGGCCCGACGCTACTCGGTGATCTGCTCGGACCTGCGCGGCTACGGGCATGCCAGCCGACCGGCCGATGCACCAGCGCATGCCAACATGAGCAAGCGCACGATGGCGCTTGATCAAGTCGAGTTGATGCAAAGCCTGGGGTTTTCCCGATTCGGCCTGGTGGGCCATGATCGCGGCGCGCGTGTTGCGCACCGTCTGGCCATGGATCACCCCGGCGCCGTCGAAAAGCTCATGTTGCTCGATATCTGTCCGACCCTGGCCATGTACGAGCAAACCAGCATGGAGTTTGCTCGCGCCTATTGGCATTGGTTCTTGCAGATTCAGCCGGCGCCCTTGCCCGAGACGCTGATCAATGCCGACCCGCAGTTCTATTTGTCGCAGCTCATGGGCATGCGCTCGGCCGGCCTGGCTCCTTTTGTACCGGCCGCCTGGGCCGAGTATGTACAGGCGCTCAGCGATCCGGCCTGTGTACACTGCATTTGCGAAGATTACCGGGCTGCCGCCGGCATTGACCTCGAACATGATCGCGCCGACCGTGACGCCGATCGTAGAATCGAGTGTCCGTTGACGGTACTCTGGGGTAAACACGGTGTGATCGAGCGCTGTTTCGAGCCCCTGCAAGAGTGGCGCCGGGTCGCCTCCGATGTGCGCGGCCAAGCGCTCGACTGTGGGCATTATTTACCCGAAGAAGTGCCTGACGAAGTAGCCGCTGAAATTGAATTCTTCTTTGTCCGTTAACCTGAGATCAAAAGTCATGAGTAAAACCCATCGAATCGCAGTGCTGCCCGGCGACGGTATCGGCAAGGAAGTCATGCCCGAAGGCATCCGCCTGCTGGAAGCAGCCGCACGCAAGTTCAACATCAATTTGACCTTTGATCATTTTGACTTCGCCAGTTGTGATTATTATGCCAAGCACGGCACCATGATGCCCGAAGACTGGAAGCAGAAGATCGGCTCGCATGATGCAATCTTCTTCGGCGCCGTTGGCTGGCCCGATACGGTTCCCGATCATGTCTCGCTGTACGGCTCCCTGTTGTTGTTTCGGCGCGAGTTCGATCAGTACATTAACCTGCGTCCAGCACGACTCATGCCGGGTGTGCCGAGCCCGCTGATCGGGCGCGACGGCAAGGCTCGGCAGGCCGGCGAAATCGATTTCTACATCGTTCGCGAAAATACCGAGGGCGAGTATTCGAACATTGGCGGGCGAATGTATCCGGGCACCGATCGCGAGATCGTTTTGCAGCAAACCGTGTTCTCGCGCATTGGTGTGGATCGAGTGGTCAAGTACGCGTTCGAGTTGGCACGCAGCCGTCCCCGCAAGTTACTGACCTCAGCGACCAAATCAAACGGTATTTATATCTCGATGCCGTATTGGGATGAGCGCGTCGCCGAGATGAGCAAGCATTATCCGGATGTCAAGGTCGAGAAATTTCACATCGATATTTTGACCGCTCATTTTGTGCGCTTTCCCGAGAAATTCGATGTCGTTGTGGCCTCGAATTTGTTTGGCGATATCCTCTCCGATCTCGGTCCAGCGTGTACTGGCACGATCGGAATTGCGCCATCAGCAAACATCAATCCGGAAGGAAAATTTCCATCACTGTTCGAGCCGGTTCATGGTTCGGCACCCGATATCGCCGGCAAGGGTGTGGCCAACCCGATCGGGCAAATCTGGTCGGGTGCGATGATGCTCGCGCACCTTGGGTTTAGAGCGGCTCATGATGCGGTGTTGCAAGCCATCGAAACCGTCACCGCAGAAGGTCCACGCACACCGGATATGGGCGGCAAAGCCAACACCGCTGAAGTCGGTCGCGCGGTAGAGCAGGCGCTGATGAAACAGAGCAAGTGAAACAGAGCAAGTGAACCCCTTCGCCTGACGACCTAGAACCTGGAAGAGCCATGTTGGACAGCGGCATTATCAAGCAGTTGGCGTACGAGCTGAATCAGTCCGAAAAAAGTCGCGTCCAGATCGAGCACTTCTCGCGACGCTTTCCGACCATGACTGTTGAAGATGGTTATGCCATTCAGCGCGCCTGGATGCAGTTAAAGCTGGCCGAGGGTCGCGTCATCAAAGGCCACAAGATCGGCCTGACCTCGCGCGCCATGCAAATGGCCTCGCAAATCAATGAGCCGGATTTTGGTGCGCTGTTTGATGACATGTTCTTTGAATCCGGTCAGGATATTCCGATCACGCGCTTCATTGCGCCGCGCATCGAAGTCGAGCTGGCCTTTGTGCTAGGCCGCGCGCTCAAGGGTCCCGGTGTGACCATTTATGACGTGCTCAATGCGACCGACTACGTCACGCCGGCGATTGAAATCATTGATGCTCGAATCGAGCAGTTTGATCGCCACAGCAAGCTGATGCGGCGGGTGTTCGACACCATATCGGATAACGCCGCCAACGCCGGTGTCGTGTTGGGAGGCCGCCCGGTCAAGCCGGATGCGGTCGACTTACGTTGGGTGTCGGCATTGCTGTTCAAGAACGGCGTGATCGAGGAAACCGGCGTCGCGGCCGGCGTGCTCAATCACCCGGCGATGGGCGTTGCCTGGCTAGCCAACAAGTTGGCGTACTACGGCGAGCATCTGGCCGCCGGGGAGATCGTGCTCGGCGGCTCGTTTACCCGTCCCACGGCGGCGCTCGCCGGGGACTCCTTGCATGCCGACTACGGCCCGCTGGGATCGATCTCCTTTCGGATGGTTTGAAAGTGGCCTTGCCTGCCGATACGCTGATCTTGAATCGACCCGATGACTGGCATCTGCACTTGCGCGATGGCGAGGCGCTGGCAGCGGTGGTGGCTGCGACGGCGCGGCAGTTTGCCCGCGCGATCATCATGCCGAACCTGAAACCGCCGGTTACCACGACCGCGCAGGCACTGGCCTATCGCGACCGGATCCTGCAGGCGCTTGGCAATACGCTTGGCAAGACAAGTGATTTTCAGCCGTTGATGACGCTCTATCTGACTGAACAGACCATCGTTGACGAGATTCGCAAGGCAAAAGCCAGTGGCCTCGTCCATGCGGTCAAACTGTACCCGGCCGGCGCAACTACGCACTCGGACGCGGGTGTCTCCGATATTCGCAAGGTCTACCCGATACTCGAAGCGATGCAGCGCGCCGGCCTGCCGCTGCTCATCCATGGTGAGGTGACCGATCTGTCGGTTGATCTGTTTGATCGCGAGGCGGTCTTCATTGATCGTGTCTTGATCCCTTTGCGCCACGAGATGCCTGGTCTGCGGATTGTGTTTGAGCACATTACAACGCGGCAGGCTGCGCAGTATGTCAGCGAGTCTGGTGGTGCCCCGGGCTCGGGTCTTGGATTGACGCTCGCAGCCACTATTACGGCACAGCACCTGCTCTATAACCGCAACGCCATTTTCATGGGCGGCATGCGTCCGCATTGGTATTGTCTGCCGGTGCTAAAGCGCGAGGAGCACCGTCGCGCCTTGCTTGACGCGGCCACCAGTGGCAGCCCGAAATTCTTTCTGGGTACTGATAGCGCACCGCATGCCCGCAAACTGAAAGAGCACGCCGCCGGTTGCGCGGGCTGCTACACCGCGCCGCATGCGCTGGAGCTCTATGCCACCGCCTTTGAGTTGGCCGGCAAGCTGGATCGCTTGCAAGGCTTCGCCTGCGAATTCGGTGCGCATTTTTATCGGCTGCCGATCAACGATGGTCACGTGCGATTGCGCCGCGAGACCTGGACGGTACCCGAAGAGCTGCCGTTCCCCGGTGATTCGATCGTACCGTTGGCGGCGGGCGAGACTCTGCATTGGCGGCTGGTTGACGGCGCTCCTGCCGACGCCGCTCGTCAATGAACGCCGACGCGTGATCTTCGACATTACTTGATCATCTAAATCGCTGACCATCGACGCATTGAATGCCGCCTGGTTTCAACCCTGGATCGGACTGATCAAAGCAGTCGGATGGCCGGGAACCGATAACGATTGCGCCTGGCTCAGCGGGCTCAATCGAATGGCCGAGTCGCGTGCAATTCGCAATTCATCCGGGTTGCCGATCCGGTTCATCGCCAGTGCCGCGCTCGCGAAGCCGCCGGGCGGCCACCCGATGGCTTATGAAGTCGGTATCGCCGAAAGCGGACAGGTACCCACGCGCGCTGACGGTGAAGCCGCATGGCATGACTATTTCAATGCCCTGGTCTGGCTCGAATTCCCTCAAACCAAGGCGGCGATCAATCGACGACAGTCTGAGGCCATTGCGGCAGATGGAATTTCCGGCGAACGCGGGCCGCTGCGCGATGCACTGACCTTGTTTGACGAAAGTGCGGTCCTCTTCAGCTCTCGAGATCGCTCGGACTGCCGAGACCTGCAGGACGCCGAATGGACGCACTTGTTTGTCGAGCGACGCGATCACTTTGAGCGCAGAACACGCTGCCAGGTGATCGGACATGCCTTGTTACATAAGCTTCTGACGCCCTACAAGGCGATTTGTGGACACGCGCTTGTGATCGACGAAAGCTCTGAGTCAGTTTCTGCCGATCGTGCCTCCGACATTCACGCCGACATTCACTCCGATGTTGACGCTGATATTGACGCCGACTTTGCGGGTATCGGGAAGACCAACATTGATGGCGAAAGAATCGAATTGGACCGTATAGTGTCCACCCTTATTTCAGCGTCGAGCTTCGGCAAGGACCAACTGACACCGCTGCCGATTCTGGGAATTCCGGGTTGGTGGTCGGCTAATTCTCAGCCCGAGTTCTACAATGACCACCGCGTATTCAGGAGACGACAGCGATGAACATATTGGTTACCGGTGGTGCAGGATTTATTGGGCAGCAACTTATTGGTTCCATGCTCGCTCGCGGCTCCGTTGTTGTCGACGATTTGGGGCAATCGAGCAGGATTGACCGGATCGTGAGCTTCGATGTTGTCGCCGGAGCAATCAATCATCCGAAACTTGAATATCGCACCGGTAGCATTGCCGATGCCGCGACCGTGCGCGCGCTGATCAACGCCGATACACAACTGGTGGTGCATCTGGCCGCCGTCGTCAGTGGCACGGCGGAGGCCGATTTCGATCTGGGCATGCGAGTGAATCTCGATGGCGCTCGTAATCTTCTGGAGGCGGCCCGAGCGCAGGGCCATCAGCCGCGCCTCTTGTTCTCAAGCTCGATCGCGGTTTTCGGCGGAAACTTGCCCGAGCGCGTCACCGACGCGACGACGCCAACGCCACAGGGTTCTTACGGCGTTCAAAAATATATCGGCGAACAATTGGTGCAGGACTTCACCCGTAAAGGATTTATCGACGGACGCGCAGTTCGTATTCCAACCGTGGTCGTTCGCCCAGGCAAGCCGAACGGCGCAGCGTCGGGATTTGCATCGAATATCATTCGTGAGCCGCTCTCGGGCGTTGCCGTTGTTCTGCCGGTTGATCCTTCGACGCGCATGTGGATCGCTTCGCCACGCGCCGTTGTACGAATGTTGCAGCATGCCATCGCGCTGCCGGGCGCTGATTGGGGATGGCACCGTGCGATCAATCTGCCAGGCTTTGTGGCTTCGATGGATGAAGAGATGGCAACGTTGCGAAAATTCGCAGGCGACGATGTTCTGCGACTGATCAAGGCCAAGCCCGATGACAAAATCAATCAGTTGGTGAAGACTTGGGCATCAAACTTTGATACCTCACGAGCTAATGCGATGGGCTTTGTTGCCGATCAAAATTTTGAGGAGGTAGTGCGCGGCTATATCGAGGATAACCGCGAGGCGATCAAGGTGGCGGTAACGCTATAGCCGCTATTCGCTATTCGCCAGCCTTCAACAACTGCAGCCTTTGCCCACCTGATTCAGCAACGACGTTGCCTTCGCTGCCTTGGGTGCCGCTATTCGAGCCATGGGTGCGCTTTTCCGTTTGCCACGATACACCTTCTGCTTCTTGGCGGTACCAGTGTCGTCGATCTGATTGTTCGCGAACTTTAACGGCGGCACGACCAGGTTGTAGGCGACTTGCGTCGCCGGGCTATCGGCAACATTCAGAACCAATTTCACTTGCGAGGCATTGACCGGGTCGCGTGATTGCAGATAAATGACGTTGCGAAATTCGGGTTGCGAAATCACGAAATCGTTCGCCAGCGTTGCTTGTTTGGCACCATTGGTCTCGACCGAGTCGATCGAAAAACGAAGTACCGTAACCTTTTCACCGGGCTTCGAGCCGTACGGCACGGCGATCTTCAAGCGTTGACCTTGCATCGACATAACGCTGGCGTCGCCGAGATCGAGCGAATAGGCGGCGCCGTTTAGTCCGAAAACGGCCAGTGCCAGCGCGACCGATTTTGCCGTTGAACTCGTTGCGGTGAACAACTGAGCGAATGGGCGGACGAACGGGCGGTCGAGCGGGCCGGAGGACGGGCGGGCGAACCGGCGGTCGAACATGCGCATGTGATTTCCTTCGCTGATGGCTTCGCCAAAATCTTAGGCTGGCGAGCGCCGGTCAGACAGTAGGCTCCGACCAGTGGTGATTCGGGCCGATAACGCGGGCGGTCCGCCAACAATGGATGAGGCTTCGATTGGCCGGCAATGACCGCGCCTTAACGACCTACAATGAGGGTGGAAGCGAGCTGGACGATCGCTGGTTCTGATCACGCGTCAGTGATGACGCGACGGCAGGGCTGGAGGAAAATCCGGACTCCACAGAACAGGATGCTGGCTAACGGCCAGGAGCCGAGGGTTTCGAGCCGGTTGGTCGCAGGACTGACTGACTCTTGACTTGAGGCGACGGACAGTGGCACAGAAAAGATACCGCCTAGTTTGATGTAAGCGCCTGCTAGTCGGGAAACGCTCGTTAATATTGGGTAAGGGTGAAATGGTGGGGTAAGAGCCCACCGCACGATCAGCGATGATCGTGGCAGGCTAAACCCCATCCGGAGCAACATCAAATAGGCATGCATTCGGCCGCAAGGTCGAACCGGTGGTTCGCCAGGGCATGCGGGTAGATGGCACGAGCGCACGGGTAACCGGGCGCCCAGATGAATGATCGTCAGTCCGGTCGCAGGATCGGGCGCACAGAATCCGGTTTACAGGCTCGCTTCCGTTTTTGCCGCCAACTTGTACCACCTGACTCGATCTGACACGAATTGACGCACACAGGCACCGTTATTCGCGGCAGCCGTCGGCCTGCTTGACACTCTTTTGAGCCGGCGCAGAACCTGTCCGACACGTTCTGCCATGAAAAATCCCCTTCAACGCTTCTTTGACCCTGACGGTCGCTGAACCATTTTTTTGGAAGGCTGTCTAGAGCAAATTCTTATTTTTCAATATCTTATCCTGGTTATATCAGGTAAAATATTGGCGAATTTTTACCCACTAAGTCCTTGATACTGAGGATAAAACCAGTTGCAGTCAGCTTGACCAACCGCTCGGAAAACTCCAAAATGGATTTTTGCGGCATTTAGTGGAATTTAGTGGGTTTTTTGCTGATGAGCTTATCAGCCCCACGTTTGGGTCGGTTGGTGGATAGGTTCAAGGACGGAAGTCGGGCATGTTCCAGGGCAAGTCAAGCATAACGATAGACCCAAAGGGTCGTATGTCGATTCCGGTCAAGCTCCGGTCGTCATTCGTTGAGCCTGACGGCAGTTTTCTGACCATAACCCGGCATCCACACGGTTGTTTAGTGATTTTTCCTCGTGCTTCATGGATGGTCAAACAGCAGAAGCTGCTGCAGATGCCGATGAGCGCCGAGGCTTGGAAGCGCATGTTTGTGGGCAATGCTACAGACATTGAAGTTGATGACAGTGGTCGAGTGTTGATTCCGGCGGAATTACGCAAGCCGGTGGGGTTGGACAAGTCAGCGGTTTTGATGGGTATGGGCGGTCACCTGGAACTTTGGGATGAAGCGGCCATAACAAAAATGGAAAGTGATACGGCTGCCGCCGGTGTTCCTGAGTCGATTGCCAATTTCGTCTTCTAGCAAGCCGGCTGCGCGGGATGCGCGGTTGCTGCGGAGCTAGGTGGTGAGTGCGGGTCAACGATTCGTTCATCGACCGGTGCTGCTTGCTGAGTGTATCGAAGCGCTCGACATTCGCGTCGATGGTGTCTATGTAGACGGCACCTTCGGTCGTGGCGGTCATAGTGCCGAGATATTCAAGCGGCTGGGCAAAGCGGGGCAGCTTATCGCGATTGATAGAGATCCGCAGGCAGTGACGGCGGGGCAGCAGTTGAGTGAGGAATGGCGCGCTCGCGCAAGCGAGTCGGGCGCCGAGACTGGACGGTTTGTGATCGAGCATGCGGTGTTTTCGCAGCTCGATGCGGTGCTTGACGCGCATAGCGTCAGTGGCATTGACGGCATTCTGCTTGATCTCGGCGTTTCATCTCCGCAACTCGATGACGCATCCCGTGGTTTCAGCTTCCGGTTGGATGGACCGCTCGACATGCGCATGGATCCGACGCGCGGCATGTCGGCAAGGCAGTGGTTAATACAAGCGTCGGAGCGTCAGATTGCGGAGGCCTTGAGAGACTATGGGGAAGAACGGTTTGCTGTTCAGATTGCAGCGGCGGTTGCTGCTCGCTGCAGGGACGCCGGTAGCACCGCGTTATCGAGCACCGGAGAACTTGCCAGCCTCGTGGCGGGCGTCGTCAGGCGCCGCCAGAAGCGGTCGCAGATGGGCAAGGACCCGGCTACCCGCACCTTTCAGGCTTTACGGATTCTCGTCAATCAAGAGCTTGAAGAACTCACGATCGTCCTAGCGCGGGCAACCGCCAGACTACGGCCAGGAGGCAGGCTGGTAGTGATCAGTTTTCACTCGCTTGAAGATCGCATCGTCAAGCAGTTCATGGCTCGCGAGAGCGGTCGGATTGACGTACGCAAGGATCCGATTCGAGGTACACCGATTTACGATTCGCCGCTTCGATTGCAGACTTTGCCGAGGGTACTGCCGGGCGAAACAGAAACAGAAGTCAACCCAAGAGCGCGTTCGGCGGTCTTGAGGGTGGCTCAAAAGAGCGATGCCGTTACAGACGTGACCTGAGCTTGGTTGCGTCAGTCGGTGGGGTTGGGTTGGTTGGATCCGTAGTGGGTTGGATCTGTAACGAGTGGGCCAGGGTTCGCAGTGACTAAGCTAAATATAATTCTAATGGCCGTGTTGGCGCTCTGTGCGCTGGGACTGGTGACCTCTCAAGATCGAGCCCGCAAGTCGTTCGTTGAGCTTGAGCGCGCCCATGCGCAAACTCGCCAGCTCGAGATTCAGGCCAATCAACTCGAACTCGATCAGTCGAAACTCTCGAAGACGGCGCTGGTTGATGGCAAGGCGCGCCGTGAACTGGCCATGCAGCCGGTGAAGTCAGAACGCACCTTGCACGTCAATCTTGCTGGCGACCTGCCGCATCAGGCCTTGACCGCTCAAGAATCAAAGGCACGTCGCTGATGGCCATGCACACTCGCCACCTGTTGCGCGGTAACAATCCGCTGATTGCGATCAAGCTGCCACCGTTTCGCTCGCATCTGGTTATGCTGCTGATATCGCTGGCCTTTGTGTCGGTGGCGGCGCGCGCGGCCTATTTGCAAGTGTTCACCACCACTTATCTGCAAAAGCAGGGTGGCAAGCGTTACGAGCGCTCGGTCGATCTGCCGGCCTCGCGCGGCAAGATCGTTGATCGCAATGGCCAGGTGCTGGCGGCCAGTGTGCCGGCGCATGCCATCTGGGCGATTCCCGATCAGGTCGATGCGCCGCCCGAGAAACTCAAGGCGCTGGCAAAACTGCTGGCGATTGCGGATCGCGATCTGGCCCGCAAACTGGCTGATGAAGACCGCACCTTTGTGTATCTGAAACGTCAGGTTGACAGCGAAGTTGCTGCCCGCATCACGGCGCTCGATATCAACGGCATTCATCAGCGCAGCGAGTACAAGCGGCATTACCCGGAAGGCGAAACCCTCGCCCACGTGGTTGGCTTTACCAACGTCGAAGATGCCGGCCAAGAGGGCGTTGAGCTCGGTCAGCAAAAGGTACTCGGCGGGCAGGCCGGCATGCGCCGTGTCATCAAGGACGGGCGGGGCCGCATTGTCGATGACTTGCAGGCGGTACGCGAACCGCGTGATGGTCGCGACCTGGCACTGTCGCTGGATTCCAAGATCCAGTTTCTGGTGCACAACGCCTTGCGCACGACGGTTCGCGAGCATCGCGCCAAGGCCGGCGCTGCGGTGGTCGTCGATGTGCAGACCGGCGAGGTTCTGGCGCTGTCGAATTGGCCCAGCTACAACCCGAATGAGCGTAACCAGTTGACCGGTGAGCAACTGCGGAATCGGGTCATCACCGATACCTTCGAACCGGGCTCAACCATGAAGCCATTCACAGCTGCACTCGCGATAGAGCTCGGCAAGGTCCGTCCGAAGTCGGTCATCCAGACGGCGCCCGGCAGAATGACCATTGGCCCCGACACCATTGGCGACGCCCATATGCATGGTCCGCTGACGGTCGAAGAGGTGATTCAAAAATCATCGAATGTCGGCACGGCCAAGATGGCGCTGATGATGCAGCCGCGTGAGATGTGGGATATGTACGTTGCTTTGGGTTTCGGCCAAGCGCCCGAGCTCGGATTTCCAGGCGCCGTCGCCGGTCGGGTACGCGCCCATAAAAAGTGGAAGCCGATTGAACAGGCGACCATGTCGTATGGCCATGGATTGTCGGTTTCGCTGTTGCAAATTGCGCGTGCGTACTCGGTGTTTGCACGCGACGGTGAGTTGACGCCGCTGACGCTGTTCAAACCGGATCACCAACCGACCGGGACCGTCGTCATTCAACCCGAAACAGCGCGCGCGGTTCGCAAGATGCTCGAGATGGCCGCTGGCCCCGATGGCACGGCACCCAGAGCGCAGGTACCGGGTTACCGGGTGGCCGGCAAGACCGGCACCTCTCGCAAGCAGGAGCACGGGCAATACGTCAAGCAGTATGTCTCGTCATTTGTCGGTTTCGCGCCGGTATCGAATCCTCGAATTATTGTCGCGGTCATGATTGACGAGCCCCGTAACGGCAAGTACTACGCCGGCGACGTGGCCGCTCCGTTGTTCTCGAAAATTACCGGAGATGCGTTGCGTTCCATGCATGTCCCCCCCGATATGCCGATTGCGAATCTGGTCATGCCCCTCAAGGGTGTTGACGAGAGCTTCTGATTGCACCTTTGAACACCAGACTGAACATGCTCAAGTCCGCCGCTGCCAAGGATAGTCCGCGAGTGATCGCGGACTGGCTGCGCGCGCAACTGCCGGCTGGTGCTCAGTTGAGTGCCGACAGTCGCAGCGTTCGTGTCGGCGATGCCTTTCTCGCGTTTCCGGGGCTGCGTGAAGATGGCCGCAAGTACATTGCGCAGGCTCTGTTAAATGGCGCTGGCGCGATCTTGTGGCAACGCGAAGTATTCAACTGGCCGCATCTCGATGAAGCGCCGCAACGCTCGGTGTCGAAACTGAAGAGCCGCGCCGGCGCCATTGCTCACGAATACTATGGTCAGCCCAGTGAACAGCTCGATGTCATCGCGGTGACGGGGACCAATGGCAAGACCAGTACCACTCAGTGGCTCGCCGCTGGTTATGAAGCTGATGGTCGCAAGGCTGCGGTGATCGGGACGCTGGGTAGTGGTACGTTTGAGAGTGGTAAAACTTTGGGCGATGCATCCAGGAGTGCTACGTCCAGCGGCGGTTTTTCTAACGGCCTGGTTTCGTTTGGATTGACCACGCCGGATGCGATCAGCCTGCATCGAATACTCGCGCAGTTTCGAGATCAGTCGGTGCGTCACGTTGCCCTCGAGGCCTCATCGATCGGATTGGATCAGGGACGACTCGATGGCGCCCGCGTGGTGGCGGCCGTATTCACGAATCTGACCCATGATCACCTCGATTATCACGGTGACATGCAGTCGTATGCAAAAGCCAAGGCCTCGCTGTTTGCTCGACCCGAGTTGCAGCTTGCCGTGGTGAATGGCGATGATCCGGCCAGCGTTGTCATGTTGGACGCGTTACACGGTCCTGCCACCGAAACCATCAGCTACGGGCGTTCGCCTGGAAAGCACGGCACGAAGGCCCGACGCCACTTGATTGCCGAGTCGATTGATGCGCAGGTTGATGGCGTGCGATTACGGGTCGGCGGTGATTTCGGTAGCGCCACGATTGAACTCGGGGTGCTGGGAGAATTCAACGCATTTAACATCCTGGCCGTCATGGCGACCTGGATGGGTTTAGGACTCGGCTTCGATCGTGCCTGCGAGCTGGCCAGTACGCTGCTCCCGGTGCGGGGTCGTATGGAGAAAGTACTCAGCCACGATCACGGTTCAGGTCACGGCCTGGGCGACCGCATCGATCAAGGCATCGATCACCGCATCGATCACAGTCTGCTCGACCCGTTGGTGGTGGTTGATTATGCGCACACGCCCGACGCGCTCGATAACGCGCTGCAATCGCTGCGCCCGATTGCGCGAGCGCGCGGCGGCGGCCTCTGGTGTGTTTTCGGCGCCGGCGGCGATCGCGATCCCAGCAAGCGCCCGGTGATGGGACGAACCGTCGAGGCGTTGGCTGATCATACGGTCATCACCAGTGATAACCCGCGCGGCGAATCGGCCTACAAGATCATTGCCGATATTCGTTCCGGCTTGTCGAAAGAGCCGCATTTGAGCGAAGTCGATCGCGCCTTGGCCATCAAGCGTGTGCTGCGCGAAGCGCAACCCAGCGATGTGGTGCTGATTGCCGGCAAGGGTCATGAGGAGTATCAGGAAGTAGCTGGCCAACGGCTGCCGTTCTCCGATGTCGAGATCGCCCGATCGGCCTTGTTAAGCCGCAGCGGGGCGCTCCGTGTTTGAGCTGCGCGAAGCCTTCAACGCGCTGTCGAGTGCGCAACTGTTCGGCAATGGCCAAACACGCGTGCAGGCGATCAGCACCGATACGCGCAAGATTGCGCCGGGCGATCTGTTCTTCGCGTTGCGCGGCGATCAATTCGATGCCAACCAGTTTGCACCGAGCGCGCAGTCGCTGGGCGCCGCTGCGGTGGTCGTCGAGCGCATTGTTGAGGGCGCGGGTGCGCCGTTGATTCTGGTCAAGGATAGTCGCCGCGCCCTCGGTGAAGTCGCGCTGGCCTGGCGTCGCCGGTTCGAGTTGCCGGTGATCGCCGTCACCGGCAGCAATGGCAAGACCACAGTCAAGGAAATGATCGCTGCGGTGCTGCTCGAGCAGTTCGGCGCACAACGCAGTTGGGCGACGCAGGGCAATTTGAATAACGATGTCGGTTTGCCGCTGTCGGTATTCAAGTTGACCGCCGCCCACAAGGCTGCCGTACTTGAACTCGGCATGAATCATCCGGGCGAGATCGCCTGGATTGCGTCGATCGCCCAAGCCAGCGTTGCGCTGGTCAATAACGCGCAGCGCGAACATCAGGAGTTCATGCCTTCGGTAGCCGCCACCGCCGTTGAGAACGGCGCTGCCATCGCTGCGCTGGCCGCCGATGGCGTGGCGGTGTTTCCTGGCGATGATGAACATACCGCCATCTGGCGAGGCTTGGCGGCCGCACGACGCACCGTTGAATTCGGAATCGGACCCGGGTATGCGGTCTGGACCGATGTGCTGGCGAATCCCGAGGGCTTTCCGTTGCACATCGGTCAGCGGTCAGTTGAAGTACGACTGAACATCGCCGGTATGCATAACGTCCGCAATGCCTTGGCGGCGGCCGCCTGTTGCCATGCGATTGGCACGCCGATCGAGACCATCGCGGCCGGTCTGGCCAAATTTCAACCGGTCAAGGGGCGTCTGGTTTCGCATCGACTGCCCAACGGGGCGACCTTGATCGATGACAGCTACAACGCCAATCCGGACTCGGTTCGGGCGGCGATCGATGTACTGGCCACGCGACCCGCTGCGCGCATTCTGGTGCTCGGCGATATGGGCGAGGTCGGCACACAGGGCGCGCAGTTCCACGATGAAGTCGGCGCCTATGCACGCGCTCGTGGCATCGAACATTTGTTGGGCTTCGGAGAAGCAACGCGCATTGCGGTGGCAAGCTTCGGGCAAAGCGGTGAACACTTTGCTGATCTTGACACGTTGAATGCGCGTGCTCGTATGCTCGCCAGTCAACAGGCCAGCATATTGGTGAAGGGTTCGCGCTTTATGAAGATGGAACGGGTTGTCGCAGAGCTTTTGGCGGGAGCACACTGATGCTGCTCGAGCTGGCTCAATGGTTGGCCAAGGACATCCGCGCCTTTTCGGTGTTCAACTATATTACCTTGCGGGCGGTGCTGGCGACGCTGACCGCGCTGGCGATTGGACTGATCTGCGGTCCGACCCTCATCCGCAAGCTGACCGCAATGAAGATTGGCCAGGCGGTGCGCAGTGACGGTCCGCAGAGTCATCTGATCAAATCCGGTACGCCGACCATGGGCGGCGCGTTGATTCTGATTTCGCTCGGCTTGTCGACCTTGCTGTGGGCCGATCTCGAAAATCGCTTTGTCTGGATCGTGCTTATCGTAACCCTCGGATTCGGTGCCATCGGATGGGTCGATGACTACCGCAAAGTGGTGCGGCGCGACCCCGAAGGCATGCCGTCGCGCGAGAAATACTTCTGGCAATCGTTGATCGGAATTGTGGCGGCGGTCTACCTCGCCTTTGCCGTACCGACGCCTAGCGGAGTGGCCGCGTTCAAGCTTATGACGCAATGGATCGGCAGCGGTTTTTCAATTGATCTGCCGCCGAAGGCCGATTTGCTGGTGCCGTTCGTCAAGCACGTGGCTTACCCGCTCGGCGTATTCGGTTTTATTGCGATGACCTATTTCGTCATCGTCGGTACCAGCAACGCAGTGAACCTGACCGATGGTGCCGACGGCTTGGCGATTTTGCCGGCCGTCATGGTCGGCAGTGCCCTGGGCGTCTTCGCCTATGTCACCGGTAACTCGGTGTTCTCGAAGTACCTGCTGATTCCCTACATACCGGGTGCTGGCGAGTTGACCGTCATTTGCGGGGCGATCGCCGGCGCCGGTCTGGCTTTTCTCTGGTTTAACGCCTACCCGGCGCAAGTCTTCATGGGCGACGTCGGTGCGCTCGCGCTTGGCGGCGCCCTGGGAACCATTGCGGTGATTGTTCGTCAGGAAATTGCGCTGTTCATCATGGGCGGCGTCTTTGTCGCCGAGACGCTGTCGGTGATGTTGCAGGTCGGTTATTTCAAGTACACCAAGAAGCGCTTTGGTGAGGGCCGCCGGATCTTCCGTATGGCCCCTCTGCACCATCACTTTGAAGTCGGCGGAGTCAAGGAAACGCAAGTGGTGGTGCGCTTCTGGATCGTGACCATGATGCTGGTGTTGTTCGGTTTGTCCTCACTCAAGCTGCGATGACGAGACGATCATGACCGAGCAACTGAAGGAAAATCTGCAACGGCAACTGTTCGATCTGGCCGATCGGCAGGTGTTGGTGCTCGGACTCGGCGAGTCCGGCCTGGCGATGGCGCGCTGGCTGTCCTTTGTCGGTGCCCGAGTCCGGGTGGCCGATACCCGGGCCGGCAATGCGCAGGTTGATTCGGCTCGCGCAGCACTGCTTGCTACGGTACCCAAGGCGGAATTTATCGCGGGTGAACTCGCTGAATCCTTGCTCGAAGGGGTTGAGCTCGTTGCCTGGAGTCCCGGATTGTCGATTGAGCAAGGACCCTTCGAAGCATTTTATCGGCTCGCGCGCGGCCGCGAGATTGCGGTGGTCGGCGAAATTGAACTGTTTGCCCAGGCGCTGGCTCAGTTGGCCGAACAGGCCTACAGCCCGCGCGTGCTTGCGATCACCGGGACCAATGGCAAGACGACGACTACCGCGTTGGCAGCGCATCTGTGCAACACGGCGAATATCAAAACCCGCGCGGCTGGCAACATTAGCCCGGCGGCCCTGGATTGTCTTCGCGAAGCGATCGAAAGCAAGGAATTGCCGGAGCTCTGGATTCTCGAGCTGTCGAGCTTTCAGTTGGCGCTGACACACTCGCTTCGGCCTGACGCAGCCAGCATTCTCAATGTGACTCAGGATCATCTCGATTGGCATCTGACGATGCAATCCTATCGTGACGCCAAGCAGCGTATTTACAGTGCGACCACGACAGCGGTGTTCAACCGCGACGATGCAACGACCAAACCGACGCGCGCCGTCAACGCCGTCAGCTTCGGTTTGTCGGCACCGGCTGCGGTCGGTGATTTCGGCATGGTTCGTGAGTCCGGCGTTGATTGGCTGGCCGAGGCGGTGCTCGATGAAGAGGCGCCGAAGCGCCGTGGCAAGGATGCGGCGCCGTTTCGGGTCAAGCACCTGATGCCGGCCGACGCCCTGAAGATTCGCGGTGCGCATAACCAGGCCAATGTACTGGCTGCATTGGCGTTGCTCAAAGCGATTGGCATTCCGCTGTCGCGCAGTCTGCATGGCGCGCGCAGTTTTGCTGGCGAGCCGCATCGCTGTCAATGGATCAGCAGCATTGGCGGCGTCGATTATTTCGATGACAGTAAAGGCACCAATGTCGGGGCAACGGTCGCGGCACTCAGCGGTATGGGAAAAACTTGCGTGTTGATCGCCGGTGGTGACGGTAAGGGCCAGGACTTCAGCCCGCTGGCGGCACCGGTTCGCACCCATGCACGGGCCGTTGTGCTGATCGGTCGCGATGCCTCGATGTTGCAAGAAGCGCTCAAGGCGACCGGCGTCACGCTGCTTCACGCCGACAGTATGGAAGAGGCAGTACAGCTCGCCAGCCAGCAGGCCCGATCCGGCGACTGTGTACTGATGTCACCGGCGTGTGCCAGCTTCGACATGTTTCGAAACTATGGTCACCGGGCCGAAGTGTTTGTCGCCGCCGTGCGCGAGCTGGCGTTGGATCAGGGGGGCGTGCAATGAAAGCCTTGACCCTCAAATTGCCCAAAATTCTGCGAGCAAAGGCTGGCCAGGGGAAAGCCGTGGCCGCGCCGATCGAGTTGATCGACACCAAGATTCTCTGGGTGGTCGCGACGCTGGTCACGCTGGGTTTGGTGATGGTCTATTCGGCCACGATTTCGCTGCCGGAATCGACCCGTTTTACGAACTACAAGTCGACCCACTTCCTCATGCGCCATGCGTTTTCGATTGCGCTCGCCACCGTGGTCGGCCTGGTCGCATTCGCCGTGCCGATCCGGCAGTGGCAAGTGTGGGCGCCGGCGCTCTTTTTGCTCGGATTGGTATTGCTGGTGATCGTGCTGATTCCCGGCGTTGGCAAGGTGGTATTCGGCGCCCGGCGTTGGCTGTCGCTCTATTTCCTGAATGTGCAGCCATCGGAGCTCATGAAACTCTTTGTGGTGTTGTATGCCGCCGATTACACGGTGCGAAAACAAGACTTCATGCAGAGCGTGCGCAAGGGTTTCATGCCGATGGGTGGCGTCGTTGCGTTGGTGGGCGTGCTGCTGTTGCTCGAGCCCGATCTGGGGGCGTTCATTGTCATTGCGGCGATCGCGATGGGCGTACTGTTTCTGGGCGGCGTCAACGGCAAGTTGTTCAGTGGATTGGTGCTGATTGCCAGTGCGGTATTTGCAGCGATCATCCACTTCTCGCCCTGGCGCCGCGAGCGCATCTTTGCCTATCTTGATCCGTTCGATCCGGTCAACTCGCTGGGCAAGGGGTATCAGTTATCGCACTCCCTGATTGCATTCGGTCGCGGCGAATTGTTTGGCGTGGGACTCGGGGGCTCGGTTGAAAAGCTCCATTACCTGCCGGAAGCCCACACCGATTTTCTGCTCGCCGTGGTCGGTGAAGAACTCGGGCTGCTCGGCGTCATGACCGTGCTGGTGCTGTTTTTCTGGCTGACCAAGCGTGCCTTCGAGATCGGCCGGCAAGCGATCGTGGTGGATCGTATTTTTCCGGGCTTGGTCGCCAAGGGCATTGCACTTTGGATCGGTCTGCAAGCCTTCATCAACATGGGCGTCAATGTCGGACTCTTGCCGACCAAGGGCCTGACCCTGCCGCTCATGAGTTACGGTGGCAGTGGCATGCTGGTCAACGGCGTTGCGATTGCGATCCTGTTGCGCATCGACTATGAGAATCGCAAGTTCATGCGAGGTGGCCGCGCATGATGAGCCGCACCGTCATGATCATGGCCGGTGGCACCGGCGGGCACGTCATGCCGGGACTGGCGGTCGCCCAGATGATGCGCGAACGCGCCTGGAATGTCGTCTGGTTGGGCAACCCGAACGGAATGGAAGCGAGCCTGGTGCCGAAGCACGGTATCCCCATGCGCTGGGTTCAATTCGGCGGCCTGCGTGGCAAGGGACTGGTCACCAAGCTGCTGCTACCGCTGACATTGACCCGGGCGTTTTGGCAGAGCCTGAAAGCGATTCGCGCAACGCGCCCGAATGTCGTACTAGGTCTGGGTGGCTACATCAGCTTTCCGGGCGGCATGATGGCGTCGTTGTTGGGTCGGCCACTGGTCTTGCATGAACAGAACTCGGTCGCCGGGCTCGCCAACAAGGTATTGGCCCGCGTCGCTGATCGGGTGTTGACGGCCTTTCCGAACGCGCTGCAAAGCGCCGAGTGGTGCGGCAATCCGGTACGCCGTGAAATACTGGCGGTCGCCTCGCCCGGTGAGCGCTACGCTGACCGCAGCGGTCCGCTCAAGGTGTTGGTGGTCGGCGGCAGTCTGGGTGCCCAGGCCTTGAATCAGGCCGTGCCAAAAGCGCTGGCCATGTTGCCACCGCCAGCGCGACCCGAGGTAACCCACCAAAGTGGCAAAGCGAATGCGCAGGCCTTGGCTGATGCCTATCGCGACGCCGGAGTCAGCGCGACCTTGCTTGATTTCATCGACGACATGGCCGGTGCCTACGCCGATGCCGATCTGGTGATTTGTCGCGCCGGTGCCATGACCGTTTCGGAATTGGCTGCTGCCGGTGTCGCCAGTCTGCTGGTGCCCTTTCCTTTTGCGGTCGACGATCATCAAACCACCAATGCCCGATTCCTGTCCGATCAGCAGGCAGCGATTTTGCTGCCGCAAAGCGATCTGACGCCGGATCGGCTGGCCAGTCTCCTGCAGGACATGAATCGCGACAAGCTGCTGGCGATGGCATTGCGAGCGCGCCGGTTGGCCAAACCCGATGCGGCGCGCCGGGTTGCTGACGTCTGCGAAGAGGTGGCGAGATGAAGCATAAGGTCAAAAAAATTCACTTCGTCGGAATTGGCGGTTCGGGCATGAGCGGCATTGCCGAAGTCCTGCTCAATCTCGGCTACAAGATCAGTGGCTCGGATGTGGCGAGCACGGCGACGACCCGACGGCTCGCCGAGCTCGGCGCCCGGGTCGTGCAAGGTCACGCCGCCGAAAACGTGGCCGACGCGGACTGCATTGTGACCTCAACCGCCGTGCGCGGCGATAACCCCGAAGTGATCGCCGCACGTGCACGGCGCACCCCGATCGTGCCGCGCGCGCTGATGCTTGCTGAGTTGATGAAGCTCAAGCAGGGCGTAGCCATCGCCGGTACCCACGGTAAAACGACGACCACCAGTCTGGTCGCCTCAATTCTGGCAAAGGGTGGGCTGGATCCGACCTTCGTCATCGGCGGTCGATTGAACAGCGCCGGGGTCAACGCCAAGCTGGGCTCGGGTGACTATATCGTGGTTGAGGCTGATGAGTCGGATGCGTCGTTCCTGAATCTTATGCCGATGATTGCAGTGATTACAAACATTGATGCCGACCATATGGAAACCTACGGCCATGACTTCTCGAAGTTACGTCAAGCGTTCGTCGAATTCACCCAGCGACTGCCGTTCTATGGTGCCGCCGTTCTATGTATTGACGATCTGCACGTTCGTGAAATCATGCCGTTTGTCTCCAAGCCAATCATCAGTTACGGATTCTCCAACGAAGCGCAGTTCCGGGCAGTCAATGCCCGCGCCGATCACGGCAGGATGTTATTCACGGTGGCCCGCGAAGGCGCGCGGCAACTGGATATCCGCCTGAATTTGCCGGGTATGCATAATGTGCAGAATGCCTTGGCGGCTATTGCAGTGGCCGATGAATTGGGCGTCTCGGACGAGGCGATTGTGGCCGCACTCGACGAATTCCACGGTGTCGGTCGGCGCTTCCAACGTTATGGTGATCTGCCGGTGCCACAGGCGCAGGGCGGCGGGAATTTCGCCATGATCGATGACTATGGCCATCACCCGGTCGAGATGGCCGCGACCTTGGCCGCAGCGCGTGGTGCCTTTCCGGATCGACGTCTGGTGTTGGCCTTTCAGCCGCATCGCTTTACGCGCACGCGCGATTTGTTCGAGGACTTCGCGCGAGTGCTGTCGACCTGCGACGTGTTGTTGCTCGCTGATGTCTATCCGGCGGGTGAAGCGCCGATTGTGGCGGCCGACGGGCGGGCGCTGGCGCGAGCCGTGCGCGTGCAGGGCAAGGTCGAGCCGGTGTTCGTCGAAGAGATTGCCGGTATGCCGCAGGCGATTCTCGATTCCGTCTGCGATGGTGATGTGGTCATCGCCATGGGTGCCGGTTCGATCGGCGCGGTCGCCGCAAGTGTCAAGGAGTTGGCGGACTCATGAACATCGACTACTCAAAGGCCAAGGTCGCCGTACTGATGGGCGGCGCCTCGGCGGAGCGCGAAATTTCCTTGCGCAGTGGCAACGGTGTGCTGGCGGCCCTGCGCCGCTCGGGTGTGTCGGCACAGGCCTTCGATCCCGCCGAGCAGGACCTGGGGCAGCTCAAGCGCGACGGCTTCGAGGTGGCCTTCATCACTTTGCATGGTCGCTTCGGCGAAGACGGCACCATTCAGGGTGCGCTCGAAATGCTCGGCATTCCCTACACCGGCAGCGGTGTCATGGCGTCGGCGATTGCGATGGACAAGGTATTCACCAAACGTATCTGGCTCACGCATGATCTTCCGACGCCTCGATTTGCAGTCGTCAAGCGTGGTGATGTGCTGCGTAACTTGCCCGATGAACTGGGCCTGCCGCTGATGATGAAGCCGCCCCATGAAGGCTCGACCATCGGTATCAGCAAGGTCATCGGCTATTCGCAAGTCAATGACGCATTCGAGCTGGCCGCTCGTTACGACGATGAAGTTCTGGCCGAGGAATTTGTCAGCGGTCGCGAATTGACGGTGGCGATCCTGGGTCGTGGCAGCGCTGCGCGCGCATTGCCGATCATCGAAATTTGCGCGCCTGAAGGGAACTATGACTATCAAAACAAGTATTTCACCAACGATACGAAATACCTTTGTCCGGCACCGCTGGACGCTGCGCTGAGCGCTGAAATTCAGCGCCTCGCGCTGGCGTCGTTTCACGCCCTGGGTTGCGAGGGATGGGCTCGTGCCGACTTCATGTTGCGCGAGAGCGATCAAAAGCCCTTTCTGATCGAGATCAACACTTCACCCGGCATGACCGACCATTCGCTGGTACCGATGGCGGCCAAGGCGGTGGGCATCAGCTACGAACAGTTGGTACTCGAGGTGCTCGCTGGCGCCCGATTGAAGATCAAAGCAGGAGTGCAGCCATGAGCGAGCGCATCACTTTGTGGGATAACGCGCGGTTGATGAACCGGCTGTCCGTGGCTCTACTCAGTGTGGTCAGCCTGGCCTGTATCTCGGCCACTTCCTGGTGGCTGATCCACCAGCCGATGTTCGCGATCGACAGTGTCGAGATCGAGGCGGCGCCGGGGTATGAGCTGCGTCATGTATCGAGCCCGCAATTGCGTGCGTCGAGTCAACGAGGCGTCGGCAATAACTTCTTTACGGTCAACCTTGACGCCGTCCGTGCGCAGTACGAATCGGTGCCCTGGGTTCGACGCGCCTCGATTCGCCGTGTTTGGCCGAATCATCTGATCGTATCGATTGAAGAGCATCAGCCGATGGCGGTCTGGGGAGACTCGAAGTTGGTCAACACTTTTGGCGAACTCTATTCCGCCAGCATCACCCAGGCCGAAGAAGAGGGTCCGTTACCGGTACTGCGCGGCCCCGACGGTAACGAGGCGCTGGTCATCGTCCGATTTGAGGAACTGCGGCGCTGGCTATCGGTGCTTGGGCGCACGCCGGAAACCGTGGCGCTGTCCAGTCGCCACGCCTGGACGGTGACGCTTGATGACGAAACCCGGCTGCTGCTGGGCCGCGATCAAAGTGTGTCAATTGAAGAGCGCGTCAAACGCTGGGCAGCGGTATTTCCGCGTGTACAGGAACGGCTCGATCGCAGGGCCGAGGTCATAGATTTGCGGTATCCGAATGGCTTTGCCATTCGTTCGGTCGCCATCCTGAACTCGGATGAAGCCGCTGGACTTTCCCCTGAAGATGCCTCGGCCAAGTTGGCCAGGAAAAACTGAGCACCCCGCCCAAGGACATGAACTAGATGGCATCCCGAGATTCGAACGATCTGATTGTCGGCTTGGACATAGGCACGTCAAAAATCGTTGCAATCGTGGCGCAGATTCTGCCCGATGGCCGCTATGAAATTGTCGGCTTGGGCCATCACGAGTCGAAGGGGCTGCGCAAGGGTGTGGTGGTCAACATCGAGCATACCGTGCAATCAATTCAGAAAGCGCTTGAAGAAGCAGAGTTGATGGCTGACTGCAAGATCAAGACGGTCTACACCGGTATCGCGGGCAGCCATATTCGCAGCTTCAATTCGAGCGGCATGGTCGCGATCAAGGACAAGGAAGTCAACGAGGCCGATGTCGCTCGCGTCATCGAGACCTCGAAGGCGGTCAATATTCCGACCGATCAACAAATCCTGCATGTGTTGCCGCAGGAATTCATCATTGA
>JANLTP010000192.1:0-8798 GCA_031363055.1 Burkholderiales bacterium
TCATTGGCGGCGATTTCCTTGCGTATCCACAGCGCGGTTTCCTGTGCAGCGCGGGTGATGCCGGCGCGGTCTGCGTCCGAGAGTTTCTGCCAGGTTTTCTCCGACACCGTCAGCGGAATCGGGCTGTAGACATGCTGAGTCAGCGTGACGTTTTTCGCGACTTCATAAAACTTGTTGGCAAAGATCGTGTCGATCGGGTTTTCCTGCCCCGCCACCGCGCCCTGCTGAATCGCCAGATAGACTTCGGGCAGCGGCATGATCTGTACGCCAAACCCCATAGCCTCGAGTGTCCATCGCATCATCTCGTTCGGAAACGTGCGCAGCTTCTTGCCCTTGGCGTCGGCCGGCGTATTCAAAGGCTCGCGCGTGGTCATGCTGCGAAAACCGGCTTCCCAGGTCGCCAGGAAGCGGAAGCCTTTCTCCGGACCTTTGTCGAATTGCGCCTTCAGCCACTTCGATTCGTCGTAGAGCTTCCAGCCTTGGCCATAACTCTCGACCAGGTAGGGCAGCGCGGTCAGATTCAAGGTCGGGATATGCGTGGCGTATGTACCGGTTCCCGTCACCGTGAAATCGATGCCGCCCAACTGTAATTGTTCGACGGCTTTCGGATCATTGGCCAGTTGGCCGGCCGGATAGATCTGCACCTTATAGCGGCCCTGGGTATAGCTTTCGACGCCCTTGGCAAACAGCAGGGCGGCCGCGTTGCGCGCGCCGCCGGGCTGATCGGTATGGCTGAATTTGAGGAGGGTCTGGGCGCCCGCAACCGGCGTGACGAACACGGCGGTTGCGAAGACTGCGCTGAACAATCCTGATTTCAATGCTGATGGTTGGGTGTTGCGTGTGCTCATCATTGTCTCCGTTATTTGTTATTTGGTAGTCGGGTAATTCGGTAGTTCGGTAGTTCGGTCGTTCGGCAGTTCGCTCGTTGGTTCGTTATTCGGCAGTCCGGTCGTTCAGTCGTTCAGTCCAACAAGATTCGTCGACCGCTCGTGTGCGAGCGATAGGCGGCATCCTGAATGCGGATGTTTTGGAGGTAATTACGGCCGAGATTCTCCGCCTCACCCTGGCCGCGTAAAAAACGTACGACGTGTTCATTCAACTTCTTCACCGCGCCGCCGGCAAAGGTGGCGGATCCTCGGTCGTAGCGATGTTCGGCCTCCGGTGCGTGATGCGGT
The DNA here is from genome assembly GCA_031363055.1 of Burkholderiales bacterium. Taxonomy (GTDB): domain Bacteria; phylum Pseudomonadota; class Gammaproteobacteria; order Burkholderiales; family Burkholderiaceae_E; genus JANLTP01. Next base: position 1,176 of record JANLTP010000192.1, read on the forward strand.
TTCCACCAGAGCTGCGCCATGCCGTCCAGACGCAGCACACCGCTGGAGCCTTCGAGCCACATCTCGCCCATGGTGCGGCGCGGGTTGTCGCTGCTGTGATCGTTGAGTCGGTTGCCGTCAAACAAGCCGGTCGCACCCGAGCCGAACTCGAAGATCAGATAACCCGCATCTTCGCCGGCGATAACCGGATTGATCCGTCGCAGGCGGGCCGTTACGGCGGTCACCTCACCCAGCAGATAGCGAAAGGTGTCGATGAAATGAACGGCGGTTTCAAACACCAGAAACTGCGGCATCTGTTGAAAGTAGGGCTGGCGCGATAAGTAGGCGTCGATGCCCTGACCGTCACCTGGGCGCAACCGGAACGCGATTGAGTGCGGTGTACCGATCGTGCCGTTATCGATGAGTCGTCGGGCCTCACGGTACCAGGGCGAGAATCGAAAGTTCTCATGCACGATCAAGGGCAACTGCGCTTGTTCGGCGGTGGCGACGATTTCGATTGCCTCGGCCAGGCTTGGCGCCAGAGCCTTCTGACAGACGATTGGCAAGCGGTATTGGCAGGCCAGTTGGATCAATGAAAGATGGGTTACTGGTGGCGTGACAATATCAACCAGATCGGCATTGACCAGCGAGAACATGGTTGCAGCGTCGCTATAGATTTGACGTACTCCGAAGCGTTCGCCCAGCGTTTGCGCTCGCGTCAGGTCGTGATCGCAGAGGAAGACGTCACTGACCGAAGCCATGCTTGTCCATGCTTCGAGGTGAAACTGGCTGAAGTAGCCCGCGCCAACAATAGCGACCCGCAGCGCGCGGTCGGCGGGTAGGGGTATGAACTCAAGCATGCAAGCGCCAGCGATTCATAGTGATGACCTGATCATTTGCTCAAGCCAGCAACTCAATTCAGCAACTCAAGGATTGCACGCGTGATGGTTGCCGTACCGTCGCTGCCGCCGATATCTGCAGGTCGCACTTGCTGGCTCGCGAAGGCTTTATCGACGGCGCCCTCGATGGCGTGTGCGGCTTCGGCCAACACCGGTCGGTCGTGGCGTTCGGCCAACCAGTCGAGCATCATCGCCGCTGACAGAATCGTTGCCGTCGGGTTAGCGATACCCTGGCCAGCAATGTCAGGCGCGGAACCATGTGAGGGCTGGAACAATCCGTGGTGATCACCAATATCGGCCGAGGGCGCGTAGCCCATGCCGCAGATCAGACCGGCGCCCAGGTCAGAGGTGATGTCACCGAACTGATTCTCCATGGGGCAGACGTCGTAGTCCCAGGGCTTGCGGATCAGGTTTAAACAGTAGGCGTCGATATAACAATGATCGGCACTCAGATCGGGGAACAGCTTGGCGCGTTCATGAAAAATCTGATTCATGAATGCCATGCCCAGGAATACATTCGATTTGTCGATGCAGGTGACTTTGCCTTTGGCCGGATTACGTTTCTTTCGAGCCGCAGCCAAGCGAAAGGAAAAGTCGAATAAACGCTCGCAGCCTTTTCGAGTTATTTGTGAGAGATCTTGCACGGCTTCATCGCCGCTGGCGGTGGTCACCTTGACCCCGGCGCCGCGCGCATGAAACCAGCCCTCGGTGGATTCGCGGACAATCACAAAGTCAATGTCTTTTGCACGCGGCGAAGAAAACGGCAGCGGCAGGCCCGGAATTGCGCGAATCGGACGAACGCCAGCGTACAGATCAAGCTCAACGCGCAACTCGAGTTGTGGCGCGATCTCGGTGCCGTCCGGGTAACGGATTTCCGGCCATCCCATGGCTCCGAACAGAATCGCATCCGCCTGGCGAGACGCCTGCATCGATGTTGCCGGAAACGCGGTGCCAGTGTCCCGATAATGGTGGGCGCCACCGGGGCGGCGATCAAAGTGAAGCTTGAAGCCGTAGCGGCTTTGGACGCGCTCGAGCAGCGCCAAGCCTGCGTCAATGACTTCGATACCAATGCCATCACCCGGCAGCACCACGATGTTGAATTCTTTAGTCATGAAGGATCCGTCTCACAAGGCATTGAGTTGCGCTTTTTCAAGGATGGCCAGCAGTTCGCGGCTGCCACGCTCGCGATGTTTTCGATAGAGCAATGCAGCACTCGGGCCATCGCCTGCGCGAATCGCATCGACGATGGCAATATGTTCCTGGGTGGAATGTTCTGGAATCGGGCGCAGCCGCAGGGTCACCATACGTGCCCGATGAGCACGATCCCAAAGCGACTGAACCGTTTGCATCATCAGCCGATTGCCGGCCAGTGCGATTAGCAAGCGATGATACTGTTCGTCGGCTGCGGCCCAGGCGTCCAGGTCCTGGGCCTTGAGCGCGGCGCTCATGCCCCGAGACGCGTTGATCAGCGGTTTCAGATCGCGCTCCGGTAACCGCTTGCGCGCCACCATTTCAGCGGCCATCGGTTCGATGGCGGTCAGCAATTCATAGATGTCGCGCATATCGTCGGGCGACACCGGCAACACGCGCATGCCGTGGCGCGGCACGACTTCGACCAGGCCTTCTTTCTGCAAACGGATCAAGGCCTCGCGAACGGGTGTGCGACTCATGCCCAGCAGCGCGGCCAATTCGTGCTCGAGCGCGCGATGTCCGGGCGGCCAGACGTTATCGAGAATTCGGCTGCGCATCGCTTGATACGCAGCTTCGACCATTGAATTAATGACAGTAGACAAGCAGGCTCGGGACGACGATCAATAACGCCAGTGCGCGGGCGGCTGGCCGGCGACCTGGCTGCGAAAAGTCTCGATCGAGTCGCCGAGCAAACAACCGAGATGGCCGGTTTTCAGATCGACGCCGCCAAAGGCGAGACTGGAGATATTTTTCAGCCGAACGCTCTTGACTTGATCAAGCTGCGCGCGGCCCATCTGATGTGATTGGTAAGCCGCTTCCACTGAAGCAAGGTGGTCGTCATCGGCATCTTGCAAAAGCGTGCGGGGCGTGCCGTCGGGTGCAACGCGTATGACCCGATTTGAAACGATGCTGGTGATCCAGGCATGACCCTCGACATCAAAAGTCAAACCATCGGGAAACGTGCCGGCACCGAATTCGGTGACGACTTGTTTGGGTCCCAATTCGCCGCTGGCCCGCAGCGCAAAACGGGACAGCCGGCGCGCGAAGGTTTCGTTGACATAAAGCCATTGGCCGCTCGGATCGACCGCTACTTCGTTGGTGTAACCAAGCTGATCGGCGACGATACGGGCGCCGCGTCCGTCCACCAGCATAATAAAACCGTCGGCGTTGTCATGCCGATAGCCGAGCGCGCGCGGCTGCCTACGCGTGCTGACGGTAATCCAGGCGCGGTCGTTGCTATCGATCAGCACATAGTTCGTAGGCGGTAGATCGACGCCGTCGACCGATTCAAGCCAGGGACGTACTTGGCCGTTACGCTGCAGGTGGAATACGCCGCCGGTTTCAAGGCTCAGATCTGCGATCAGGAACGATCCGTCAGCGCGCAAGGCGATGCCATTCGGCTTGAGAGCCCGGCCGCTGGGCGCGAGGCCGGAATAGAAGGTTTGTGTGCCATCGGCGGCGATCCGAACGACCCCTCCGCGCCAGTCTGCCGTGTAGACGTCGCCACGGCGGGTGCACAACACACACTCGGGACGCTCAAGGCCGCTGCCCAAAGCAGTCAGCGCATCGAGCGTCAGGTTCGGATGCGGATAAACGTCGGGGCTGACGGCGGGCATCGGATCAGGGGGCTTTCAGGTCAAAGGTGAAGTTCGTGATGCGGACGGTAAAAATAGATTTACTAAGTGATGCGTTAACGTATACGTTGATCCTGGGGCAATGTATACGTTAACCTGGGCAGGCGTCAATAGGTATCGGCAGGGAATAGAGCGGTTCAGTCCGGCTTTTCAGCGCTTTGGTCCCGGCGGAAGCAACGAAAATGATCTTTTCGAAGAATCTGCACGCCGTCATGAAGTTGCGTCACCTGCTATTTGTACTCGCTGTGTTCGTGCTCGGTTTCGTGCTCGAGGTGGCTTTGACGGCGCGGTCGGCGCACGCACAGGCTGCACTCGCACAGTCGGCGCGTGCAGAGGTGGCGACCGACACTGCGACAGACGCCGAGTATGTCAAGCGTTCGGCCATCGATGGCTCCATAGCGATCGAGCTGCCGCCGAATTGGTTCTATACGGCGCAGGCAGGTCACATCGTCGCGACCGCACCCCAGGGCCGCTCGGGTGTGCTGTTCAAGGTCTTTGCGGTCAATGCGCGATCGGACGGCCAGGAACCGCAGCCGAATGTCATCAATTCGGCCTATCGCCCGCCGCCTGCCTTCATTCATGATGTGCTGGCCCAATACCGTAATCGATCGGTGCAGGTGTTGGGCTGGCGGGTGGATGAAGCGGCAGCGCAACGCTGTCGCCTGGCCATAAAGCGCGATTGCGACGCCGCCGATGTGGTGGCGCGCTGGGTGTCGGTCGAAGGCAGCCATTGTGTGGGTGCACTCAAACTGGTCAATGCGAGTCCGACAGCGGCCGGACAATGGTTTAGCGTGGTAGCGGGACTTTGGGGGTCGGCACCCGGATTGAATCTCGATACACCGGCCCTGGAGCGGGCGGTCAGTTCGCTGACGACCGCCGACAAGTCCGCCCGCACCTATCTTGACGACTCAATCGCTCAAATCCGGCTGCTGGGCGCGCACCCGTTATTTGCATCCAGGAAGTCCGGGAGCGAACGCTAGACGAAAAAAAAGTAGCCCTTGCAGGCTACCTTTTCTCCGGGAAAAAGGTCGGAGCGATCCGACCCAAACCGTCTATTTACTAGGTCTGTTGAGTTTGCTGAATTCCAGCCAACATCCAGCCCGACTTGCCGTCGCGCGGCTTGACCATGTGCCAGACTTCGTCGACGCCTTCAGCCGACGGCTCCGAATCCTCGCGGATAACACCGGTGAAGCGCACGCTGACCACGTAACGGCTTTCTTCCTCGGCCACATCAAAAACAGTCGCATTGATCGAAACGACATCGGTCTTTTGCTTGGCACCTGCGCGATCGGTGATTTGCATGCGGACCTCGGCGAACATCTCGGGCGTCGTGAAGTTGCGAATATCTTCAACGTCACCTGCGTCGTTGGCCGCCTGCAGTCGAATGAAGTTGACTTTAGCATTGCGCTCGAAGCCCGCCTTATCGAAATCAGCCGGAATATTTCCCGGACGTGCGTCACCCTGAGCCGCGTCGTTCGTCAGAGCCGGCACCGGTGCAGCGGAACTCGAACCCGGCATCGCTACTTCAAACGGTTTGCGTCCGGCAAGGCCATCTTGGGCGCCCGCACCGGCGTATTGCAGTCCGGAACCACCGGCGGCCTGTTTAGCCATGGCGCGACGACGCATCACGAAGCCGACGATCATCACGACGGCCATCGCCAGCAAAGCGAACATCATGATGTTAGCGAGACCCTCACCAAAACCCAGATGTGAGGCGAGTGCTGCGAGACCGAGGCCGGCGGCCAAGCCAGCCAGTGGGCCCATCCAGGAGCGCTTGGGCGCAGCTTGCGGGGCGGCTGCCGGCTTGCCCGCTTGCGACGGTGCTGCCGACGGTGATTGATTCGGAGTGGCCTGACGCTGCATACCCGAAGACTGTCCACCGCCCAATCGTTTAGCAGCCTCGGCGTCGGTCGTGGCGATCGAAAATCCAAACGCCAGGATGGCGATCAGCAAAGAAAATAGTCTCATCAATGACTCCAGTTGCAAAGAGTTAGAACTCCGACGATATTACTCTGAAAATCCGGGCGGATACAGCGAGAATAGTAGAGCCATCAATTCGGGAAAAACTGATGATTCGCTGGTTAGATGCAGTGATTTTTACCTGATTTTTCATCCCGATAATACCGCTCCAATTGCAAAGTGTTGTTAACAGTGCAGGTTGCGGTGCTGCCACACAATGGGACACCTATAATTGTGGGTATGGCTGACGACTCCCCGGAACCCGCACTGTTTGTCGATCTCGATGGCACGCTTTTGCGTACCGACATGCTGTGGGAAAGTTTCTCAAGCGCCATGCGTTTCAGCCCGATGGGCGCCGTTCGGGGAGTGGCGCAATTGGCCGACGGTCGCGCCGCCCTGAAACAGTCGCTGGCGCAGGCTTCTTCCATTGATGCGGCCATGTTGCCGTATCGCGTGGCCTTCCTTGAATGGATCAAGGAGGAGGCGGCGCGCGGTCGCAGGGTCTTTTTGGCGACCGGAACCGACGAAGTGTTGGCCGAGAAAATTGCCGATTACCTGAAATTCTTCTCCGGCATCATCGCCAGCGACGGTGAAAACAATCGCAAGGGCAAGTCGAAACTGGAGGCCATTCGCGAGTTGATCGGAACCGAACGCTTCGATTATTGCGGAAATGGCCGCGATGATCTGCCGATCTTTGCCGAAGCCCGTCGCTCGATCGTGGTGGCTGCGCCCTCTGACGTGTTGCGGGCAGCTCAAACGCTCGGCAATGTAGACCGGGTGTTTGTCGACCACAAGGATATGGCTGCCTGGCTGCGCGCGATTCGCCCGTACCAGTGGTTGAAGAACCTACTGATGTTCGTGCCGCTGCTGACGGCATTCAAGCTCTATGACCTGCATTCCCTGCATCTTGCGGCCTACGGATTTATTGCGTTTTGCATGGCGGCCTCAGGCGGCTACCTGGTCAACGATATCCTGGATTTGCAGGTCGATCGACGCCATCCGCGCAAGCGCTTGCGGCCTCTGGCCAATGGTGACATCTCGATCGGTGCCGCCTTGTTCGCCGCGTTCCTGCTGGTGATCGCGGCTTTATCGCTGGCCGCCTACGTGTCGCCCGATCTGGTGCTTTGGATGCTGGTTTATCTGGCCTGCACGTTCAGCTATTCGCTTAGGTTAAAGCGCACCGCGCTGTTCGACATCGCGATGCTGGCCATGCTCTATACCTGCCGTGTGTTGGCCGGGGGCGCCGCGATCGGTGTCAAGGTCTCATTCTGGCTATTGGCATTTTCAGCGTTTCTGTTCTTCAGCCTGGCGCTGGTCAAACGCTGTGGAGAATTGGTCGCCTTGCGCGACCGGCAAGAAGATACCGCCGGTGGCCGTGCTTATCGGGTTCAGGATCTCGCTGTTTTACAACCCTTGGGCATTGCGACCACGGTCTGTTCGGTGCTGGTGTTCGCGCTGTTCGTCAGTTCACCCGAAACGATTTCACGGTATCCGTCACCGGCGTTGTTGTGGCTGAGCATTGCGGCCTTGATGCTTTGGCTGGCCCGAATCTGGCTCGTCGCCAATCGCGGCGACATGCATGACGACCCCCTCATTTTTGCGATCTCGAATCGCGTGAGCCTGGCCTTGCTCAGCTTGATGCTGCTGGGCTTTACGGCGGCGGCGACGCTGCCGTAATCATCGTCGGCGGCGACGCTGTTGTGCCCGATGTCGATGACGGCGTCGTTGTCGGCGACCCAGGCGCGACGCTGCTCGGAAGAATCAAGCCGGCGTGGTCGTTTCTCGCCTGGTTGACGCCGCTATCGACCGGGTGCCCCGCCAGCCACTGAGCCGGGCAGGGCTTTAGCAATTTTTTTAACGCATCGACATCACGATTTTGCGGCGACAACCAGCGATCGAAATCAGCACTGCCCAAAATGACCGGCATGCGTTCGTGAATCGGCTCCATGACTGCGTTCGGG
>JANLTP010000211.1:0-41791 GCA_031363055.1 Burkholderiales bacterium
GCGCAGAAAGTCTTGCGCGACTTTGGTCATGGCGTCAGTCTACACGGAGTGAAGAATATCGCGGTGCGTGCGCACGGGATAAGTGTGTTTGCGACGCCTAACGTAGAGCTGAGCTGCGGGCTACGGCGGGCAGCATTGACATGGTGGCACAGAATGCGCGAAGCGCCTTGCCACCAGGGCAAGGCTGCCCGCCGTAGCACGTCAGCTCGAGCGAGGGGTTAGGCCTCACAGCACTTACACATGCCTCATTCGAAACCCTTTGTTTTCAGAACGGTCTGCGCCGCAGGCGAGGAAAGGAACTTGACGAGCGCGTTTCCCGCCTCGGTCTGACTGCTGCCGGTAACGATGCCAGGGGCGAAGTGCGTGTAGTTCTGAATCGCTGACGGCAATGGACCAACGAGCTCGACAGTTGGTTGAGCCAATATTTCGCTGACTTGATTGAATCCGATCTCAACGTCGCCGCTTGCAACGCTTGCGTACAGTGCTCCAAGCGTTGATAGCTTGGTCTTGGGCTTCATCTCCTCAGCGATGCCCAATAGTTCAAGTAAGCTGGCCACGTAGATGCTGCTGGCGGCCCCACCGGCTGGATCAGGATAAGCAATCGATCTTGCGGCTAACATCGAGCGCTTGAAGGCGTCCGGCGAACCGATGTCGGGCTTCACGGCACCTTTACGTACGAAGACACCTACACCGACTTTGGCAATGACTACACGGCTGCCAGCCACGACTTTGCCTTGCGCTTGGAGTCGGTCCATCATTGGCACTGCGTTTATGACGACATCGGCAGCCTCACCCTTTTGAACACGGTCCGCAACAGCACCCGCGGGTCCGTAGGACACCTTCACTTTGTGGCCCGACGAAGTTTCGAACTCTGGTATGAGTGCGTCTACTGCCGGATGCAAAGCCCCGGCACATAAGAGCTTAATCTCAGCGGCACTTGCCATGCCCGCCCCATTGATCCCAAGCAACGCAAGTCCCAATGCTATTGTGCGAGAGACACTCAGAAGGATTCGTCCATTCACGTTATTTCTCCATGCATATACAGCAGCTTCGAAAAAGGGAAGTAGTGTGCTTCGCTCATGGCGCCTCCCACGCACTAACGTGTATTCGACGGCAATGATGGTGCCACCACACCCCACATGTTGCCAGGGATGCGTCCCTGTGGATACTGCTGGAGCCAAATCTATCCACGTAGCCAGTTTCCCGGAGCGTAGGGATGCCGGCATGTCGGGCTGTTTCGTGAGGCCTAACGTCGAAATTAACCGGCTGTTTTTTCGGGCCGGCGCCACGGTGCGACAGCACAATTCACAAGCGCCGGCCCGAAAAAATTGTCCGTGTTGAATGCCAGGTTAGACCCCGCCGTGGCAAAGTACGCCCACCTAGAGGCCGCTACTCGGAAGCCTTTCCGGCAGAACGTCATAGGTGAATATGACAAAGTCGTCGCACACGAACTTTGCCTTGGCCTCCCTAGGGCTGCGTATCCGGATCATCAGTTCCTTGTGCTTTCCCACTTGGGCTTTACCTACGGTCAGTGAAAAAAAGTTGGAGCTTGTCCAAATTTCGGGGCCGCCAGGGTGCCAGCAGTAACCATACTGCAACGGATCGCCCATGGGGTCCGTGGCTGTAACCACGTACTCGATGGTGTCGCCCTCGCGGACGACTGGCTTTGCCTTAGCAATACTTTCTCCTCCAACCGAGTGTCCAACTGAATCGCGCGCACTCTCAATTCGAGGAAAGTAGTCATCGACGTGTTCCATCTTGCTCCGATATCTTAAAACTCGCCCTCGTATATCTCCTGAGATCCCGAGAGCGAGATGCTTCTGGTAAGGAAGCAAATCGCGGTTGTGCGCATTGGGATCACGGAGCCGCTCCAACTCACTGAGCCAGACTTCAATGGTTTTCTTCTCCCCTAGAACCTCTGAGAAGAGGTCCCAGTTCTTCTGCAAAATTCCGGATAGATCGTAGAAGTCTGCGTAGTAGAGAAGGCGATCTTCCACTGGTGCGCCTTTTTGCCGCTTGGCTTCCACTTTTTTTCGGTCGCGCCACTGAGCTATTCGTTCAGCGGAAACCCCCAGTTTTGCTTCCCAGTGTTCGCCGTGCTGGGCTTTCAAGCGCCAACAAATGAGATCGCGTAATGCGTTCTCGGCGTCACGAATGGCTTGACTTACGTCCATGGGGTTCTATGGTGCGGTGCGTGATTGCGAGGTCTAACCTAATTTCGATGCCGTGGAGTCTCGCTCTATTTCCTTTGATTTGCAAATAACCCGGGCGGATTGGTTCGGCCCTTCTATTTGAAATCAAAGGTTTGCTGAACCTCGCCTGCCCAATAACCCAATAAATTCGAGTTTGTAAGGCCGCGGGCAGCTGAGGCCCAGGGTTTTTGCGTATGCGAACTCCCCACAGACGATGATTTCTCGAAGTTTGGACAGGTCGGCCCCGCGATACTTGTAGAGAATTTTTTGCGGCTGTTCGTCCTGCGTCGGCGGGTCAAGCGAGTTCACGGAGTTAGGTAGTGGAGTCCATTCCGAGCGACTCAGCGGCCCTCCGAGCAGCCATCAACCCCGATAAGCCGCTCGCTCAAAGCTCTCATAAGCCGCCATCAAAGGCGCCTCCACGAACGGCAATGTTTGAGTCATGATGACCGCAGCCAGGTTGGATTTCGGATCGATCCAATAGTGGGTGTTGAGTACACCCGCCCAGCTTTGTGACCCGGCGCGACGACGGCCCGGGATATCGGATTCATTCCTCATGAAACCGAAACTATGCGTCTTGACGGTACCGGTAAACGGGTCGAAATCGGCCGTCAGCGGCGGCGCTGCAGTGATCATCTTTTCGAACTTCAAGGCACCCATGTGATTCTCGAGCATGCGCTCGACGCCCTTTGCGCTCAATACGCGATTGCCGTCGAGGCTACCCTTGTTCAGGAACATGCGCAGAAAGCGCAGATAGTCTTGCGGGGTCGAATAGAGCGCATGACCCATGCCGTAGACCTCCGGATTCGGTGGCGGGGCGATCGCAAAATCGCCGAACTTGCCGTCGGCACCACGCGCCTTGACGGCAGCGAGTCGGGTCTGCATGTTCGAGCGCACTTCGACATCGGTATCCTTCATGCCGAGCGGCTCGAGCAGATTTTTCTTCAGGAATGCGTCAATCCGTTGGCCGCTGACCTTTTCCACGACCAGACCCAGCCAATCCGTTGACGGTCCGTAACCCCAGCGGGTGCCCGGGTCCGTCATCATCGGGTAAAAGAGGGCTGCCTTGGTTCCGGCGAGAATCGATGGGCGTTTGGTTTTGGCGAGAAATTCACCAGGCTCAGCGCGCCAGAATTCGTACTCCAGTCCGGAGGTATGGGTGGCCAGATGCCGTACCGTACATTGCGTTTTCGGCGTACGCAGTTTCGGCTTGTCGCCGTCCCAGCCTTCCAGTACCCGCAGATCAGCGAATTCAGGCAGTATGCTTTGCACCGGCGTGTCGAAGTCTAGTTTGCCTTGATCGATCAGGATCATTGCTGCAGTGGAGCCGACCGCCTTGGTCATCGAAAAAATCCGGAAGACGGTCTCCGGGCTGGCCTTCAAGCCTGGCGCAGCGTCGCCCGCTGCGCCTGAAAATGTGACGCCCCCAGCGTTGCCGGTCATGCCGACCACGAAAGGCGCCTGATTGCTGGTAACCGCAGCATCGAGTACTTGCTGCAGCGTGGCGTTGCCACTTTGCGTGCGACCCATACTCGGCAATGACGACAGGGCGATACCGCTGCCGACGGCGCTAGTTTGTTGAATAAATTTTCGCCGTGTGCTGAGTTTGCGCTGTGAGCCGGCTGCAACCGTCGCTTGCGGGTAAATAGTGGATGTCATGTTCTGCTCCTCCTGATAGTGTCTCTTGACGTTTTTATCAATGCGCCGTTGCCGATCAGGCAAGGGCTGGAGCGAAAAGTTTAAGACTCATTCGGGATCACGACTCGCCTGCCAATGCCAGGACTCTGGCCTGTGACTGCCAATCGGTCGTTTGAATCGATTCGGCGGATTCTCAGCCGGCAAAGCGAGTTCCAGTCGGCATAGCGAGTCCCAGGCGGTACAGCGGTAATCAAGCGGCCGCGCGAAATGCCCGCGGACCGACGCCACGCTTCAGGCGGAACTGTCGCGCGAAATGGGAGGGATCGAGAAAGCCACATCGCCGTGAGACCTCGGCGATGGTCAGTGTATGAAAGGGCCGGCTAGCCAACATGCGGGCGGCTTCATCGACCCGCAGGTGCATGAGTACCGCCGAGAAGGTCTGGTCGGCCGCCGCAAATACGCGATGCAGGCTGCGAACCGAGATGGCATTGGCTTGGGCCACCGTCAGCGCCACCAGCTCGGGATCAGCCAGTCGTTCGCGCATGCTGCTAAGACACTGCCGCAGCAGATCGTTCTTTGCGCTCACGGCCAACTCGTTCTGTTCGCTGGCCAAGCTGAGCAGCACCCCCAATTGATCCTCGAGTAACGTGTCCGGCACACTGAGCGCGACCAGGCGCTCAGGAATCAGTGCTTCCTTGAAGCCGCGCAAGGCCTTGCCCCAACCATTGCTGCATTGCAGGGGGCGACCGAGTATTGATGATGGCTGCGGCAGCCATCGCTCCAGCCATTCGATCGGCATTTCTATCGATAGATCATCGAGACCCTGCGCGAACAGAAAATCATAGGGCTCGCGTGAATCCACCAGTACCGATTCGCCTGGCTCAACGAAATGCTCCTGACCCGCATGCCGGATACTCCAGGCTCGCTGGGGCTGCGAAAGCAAGTAATAAGCATTTTTCCGGCCGCGGGCGATTTCGGCCGATCCGCGACTGACCTTCTGTGCCGATCCGCGCGCTTGGTGAGGCACAATCGCGGCTAGTGGGCAGGCTTCGATGCTGCTCACAAACGCTGGCGAGTTGTCGGTTGGCCGCAGGTCCATCTCAACCACCGACTCGTGTACGGCATTGCGCCAGAAGCTCAGCCGTCGATCGGGCGCGATGTCGTCGGTGGACCAGCGTTGCATCATCTTCATTGTCTCTCCCGCTGCTATTTTTTCCGAGTTTAGCGTACCGAAACATCGCACCGAATAATCGCACTGAATCATTGCACCCAAACATCGGTAGACGCGAACGAGCCGGCGGTTAACAATGAGCGGTGGAAAACAATCATCGTTGGTTCATCCTCGGCCTGCTGTTTGCTTGTCGGACCGGACTCGGCGTTCAATTCCAGACCTTAGGCTCGGTGTCGACTTCGCTGGTTTCCGAACTGGCCTTCAGCAATACCGAGATCGGCACCTTGATAGGCTTGTTCATGTTGCCCGGACTGCTGCTGTCGATCCCCGCAGGGTTCGCAGGACGGTATTTCTCGGACCGACACCTGGTCGCCTTCGGATTGTTTTTTATGGCGGTGGGTGGCGCGATTGCCGCCTTGGCGCAAGGCTTCGGGCTGCTGGCACTGGCGCGATTCGCTGCCGGTATCGGCTTCGTCACCGGCACGCTGTATATGACCAAGATGATCGCCGACTGGTTTTCCGGTAAGGAACTGGCGACCGCAATGGGATTGCTGGTCAGCAGTTGGCCATTCGGCATTGCGATGGCGCAGATCGGCCAATCCTGGATCGCCGCTCACCACGATTGGCGCTGGGCGTTTGTGCTGGCGGCTGTCTATTGCGCGGCCGGCTCGATGGCGGTATTCAAGCTCTACCGCTCGCCAGCCAACCTGAGTCGGGCGCCCTCGGCGAAGATCTCCTTGCTGCCGCGCTCCGAGCTCGTCTTGACCTTGTTGGCCGCCAGCGTCTGGGGCTTGTTCAATGCCGGTTACGTCGTGTATCTGAGCTTCGCACCGCGCATGCTGACTGCCGGTGGTTACGGTGTAACCCAGGCCAGCGCCGTCATCAGCATTGCCAGTTGGATCATGATATTCTCGATTGCCGTGTTCGGACAGATTGCCGATCGAACCGGCCAGCGTGATCGGCTGTTCTACTTCGGCGTCAGTGTTGCAATTCTGGTGTTGCTGATGCTTCCGCACACCGAATACGCGGTGCTTCTGAGCCTGCTGTTCGGTCTGATCGGCGCCGCGCCCGCCGGTGTCATCATGGCGCTCACAGCGGAAGCGATGTCACCGCAACGGCGCGCCTTCGGCATGGGCGTCTTTTTTAATGTGTTCTTTTTGTTCATGGCCTTTGCGCCGCCTATAGCCGGCTGGTTGTTTGATCGCGGCGCAAATCCCTATTGGCCGATTCTGTTTGCTGCCGCAGCGATGGCCGGTGCTATGTTGGCGAATGTTGCGTTCAGGCGAATGCAGAGAAAATATTCGTTGTCGGCTTGACCACCACTGCCTTGCGCTCGCCCCGTTTGCCCCTCGTCTTTCACTACCGAACCCATGAAACACCCCGCCAGCTCTTCAGAACCTATTGCATCGGTGCGAGCCACCACGAACTTCTGGCAGCATCTGTACTCAGACGCAGAGCTGTCCGCTCAAACAGAATTTTCCCTGTCGGCGCCGCATCGCTTTGGCTACCCGGTGCGACTGCCGGACGGGCGTTATCTGGTCTTGCCGATTCGCGAAGTAGCGGGTGCTGAAGGTCGCGCGGTTGCTTCGCTGATCTCGAATCAAGCCTCGTTTGAAGTAGTGCGCGCGCTCGCAACGGCGATGACGCAACTGGCGCAGTCAATGCGCTGCGACGTGGTCGTCGGGCTGCCCACGCTCGGCCTCGTATTTGCGCCTTTGGTGGCCGAGCGCCTCGGTTTCGATCGTTATGTGCCGATGGGCTACTCGCGCAAGTTCTGGTATGACGAGAAGCTGTCGGTGGCGGTCCAATCCCTGACCACACCGAACCAGGCCAAGCGCTTGTTCCTGGACCCGAATCAACTCGAATTGGTACACGGGCGCAGGGTGCTGATTGTTGACGATGCGGTCAGTACCGGCGGTACTTTGTCGGCAGCGATAGCACTGCTCGAACAGGCGGGCGCACAGGTGGTTGGTGCGGTGTTGGCCATGCGTCAGGGTAACGCCTGGCAACAGCGCTTGGGCTCGGCCTGGACGAACCGGATCGTTGGCGTTTTCGATTCGCCGCGCTTGCGACGTTGTGAAGGCGGCTGGTGCCCGGAAGATTGAAGCTGCACGTTCATACTCTGAAACTGCGCGCCCATTCTTGACGGCGACACCTCTCCAGACTGGCCAACTCATTTGTCTAAGACCCAGATTGCACACGGCTTGCAGTAATCTGATCTTGGTGTAATCTGGTGTTCTGCGTCGTTGTGAATCGGCGATCGAATCATTAAAACAAAAGGAGACCCGAATGTCGTTTTCCAATCAGTTCAGCAAGCGCTTTGCGAAACATTTACTTGTAAATCCGCCTGTAAATCCGCCTGTAAATCCGCTTGCGAATCCGCACACCACTGAGTCCGCTTTGGACACCATCGACTCCACTGGTCGGCGCGCGATCCTGTCGCGAGCGATGGCCGCCGCCGGCGCCGCCGTGATTCTGCCGCGCGCGGCATTTGCCCAGGCGACCCCGGGCGTTACCGCCACTGAACTGCGTATCGGTAACACCACCTCGCTCAGCGGTCCGGTCTCGGCGTTGGGTACGATCGCCAAAGCCCAGGGCGCGTATTTCAAGATGATCAACGAGACGCAGGGCGGTGTTGCCGGGCGCAAGATCAACTTCATTATGTATGACGACGGCTTCAGTCCGCCCAAAACTTTGGAGATGGCGCGCAAGCTCATCGAGCAAGATGAAGTCGCTCTGCTGTTCGGCAATTTGGGGACCGGGCCGAACTCGGCGATCGTGAAATATGTGAACGGGCTCGGCGTGCCGCATTTGTTTCTGTCGGTCAATGGTGACAAGTGGGCTGATTACAAAACCAACCCGTGGTCGATGCCGTATGCGCCCAGTGGACGGGTTGAGTGCCAAGTATTTTTGAAGCACACCTTGCAAGCCAAGCCGGATGCGAAGATCGCGATTCTTTATCAAAACGACGACTTTGGCCGCGACTATGTAGCCGGCGCTAAAGATGTGTTGGGCGCGAAATATGATTCAGTCATCAAGGCGGCCTCGTACGAGGTCACCGACCCGACGCCCGATTCACAGGTCATTCAACTGCTCGGCAACAATCCCGACTCGTTTATCTCCGGGGTTACCGGCAAGTTCGGTGCGATGGTGGTTCGCAAAGTGGCTGACATGGGCTTCAAGGGTAACCACTACGTCGCCAGCGGCGTAGCGTCGGTACAAGCAACCATTATTCCGGCTGGGGTCGAGCGCTCAATCGGCGTAATGACTACCGTTTATGTCAAGGACCCGAGCGATCCTGGACTGGTCGACGACGCGGGTATCAAGGCCTACAAGGCATTCATGGGCAAGTGGTACCCCGAAGGCAACGCCGACGATTTCTATAACGCCTATGGCTTCATGACTGCGATGGTCATGACCCAAGTGCTGAGCCAATGCAATGGCGACTTCTCGCGCAAGAGCATCATGGCGCAGGCCAACAATCTGAAGAATCTCGAGAATCCGATTTTGCTGCCAGGGATCACCATCAATACCAGTCCAACAGACCACCGGCCCCTGAAGCAAATGCAATTGCAGCGTTGGGACGGCAAGAAGTGGGCGAGATTCGGTTCGATCATTGAAGGTTCAGGTGGCTGACATGCACGTCGCCATCACGCAGGCGGAAATCGACCAACGGGTCTACGACCTCTACGATGAGTACTGCCACGGCGAATTTGATCGTCGCGAGTTCCTGCGCCGTGCTGCCGCCTTGCCTCTGGTGGTCGGTTCTGCGCTGGCGATGGCGGAGGCGCTGCTGCCCAGGTATGCGCAGGCGCAGACCATCTCGTTTACCGATACCCGCATCAAGCCGCAGTACCTGAATTACCGATCGCCGGGTGGTAACGGCGATGACATGCGTGCCTATCTCGTGCAGCCGGCCAGCGCCGGTCCGTTCCCCGCGGTTCTGGTGCTGCACGAGAATCGCGGCCTGAACCCGTACATCGAGGATGTTGCGCGCCGGCTCGCCGTCGAGGGATTTCTGGCGCTGGCGCCCGACGGCTTGACCTCGCTCGGCGGCTATCCGGGCAATGACGATGAAGGGCGCAATATGCAGGTAGCGCTCGATCAGCCAAAGCTGCGTATTGACATGGTCAATGGCGCGCGATTTTTGAAGGCGCACAAACTGTCCAATGGCAAGCTCGGCGTCACCGGTTTTTGTTGGGGCGGTGGTGCGACCAACTTCCTCGCCGCCACGTTGGGGTCCGATATGCAGGCCGGCGTTCCGTACTATGGACCGGCGGCGGACACGGCGAGCGTGCCGCGCATCAAGGCGCCGCTGCTGATTCAATTGGCCGAGAACGACGAGCGCATCAACGCGATGTGGCCGGCGTTCGAGGTGGCGCTCAAGAGCGCCGGTGTCAGCCACGAAATGCATACTTATCCGGGCACACAGCACGGCTTTCACAATAATTCCACGCCGCGTTATCAAGAGGCGGCGGCCAGCTTGTCCTGGCAACGGACGATTGCGTTTTTTCGGAAGCATCTGGCTTAGTGTTAAACATTAAACCAGCGACTTGCTGGGCAGGCCACTAACTGAGCAACTGAACCAGCGTCTCTGCCGCCTGTTCGCATTGCGCTCGACTGACGTCGAGATGCGTCAACAAACGCATCTTGGTCGGTCCGAGTGCGTTGATCAAAATCGAGCGCGCCTTGGCCGCAGCCACCAGCTCGGTCGCATTCAATTGGGTACCTTCGAGCTCGAACACCACGATGTTGGTCGCGACGCTTTCGCTGGCCATTCGAACACCGGGAATCTGTGCCAGGCGTTTCGCGATCAGTCGCGCATGCTCATGGTCTTCGGCCAGGCGTTCAAAGTGATGGGTCAAGCCGAAGTCACAAGCCGCAGCGAACATGCCGACCTGACGCATTGCGCCGCCGAGCATGCGGCGATGCCGAATCGAGGCCTGGATCAATTCCTTGCGTCCAGCCAACATTGAACCGGCTGGCGCGCCAAGGCCTTTCGAGAAGGCCACCATGAGGAGGTCGAACGGCGCGCAGATTCGCGCCGGTGTCAAGCCGCAGGCAATCGCGGCGTTCCAGAGACGCGCGCCGTCCAGGTAGTACGAAATACCCAACTCGCGGGTCGCCACGCCGATGGCGTCGATCTCGGTCTGGTCCCAGACCAGGCCGCCATGGCGATTGTGCGTATTCTCCAACTGCACTAAAGTGGTGCCTGGAATCGGCAAGACCGGTTGATTGCGAGGTTTCGCGTGTCGACGCACGTCGGCCGCCGTAAACAGACCGCGCGTACCGATCTCGGTGAATTGCACACCGGCGTTGGCTGCCGAGCCACCGGCTTCATGCCAGACCGAATGGGCTTCGCTACCCACCATGACATCGTCGCCCGGACGGGTCAGCACCCGCAGGGCCACCTGATTGGCCATGGTGCCAGAAGGGAGCCACAGGGCGGCCTCTTTGCCGAGCAGCTCGGCAACCCGTGCCTCCAGCGCATTCAGGCTGGGGTCGTCGCCGTATTGCATGTCGCCGACCGGCGCGCGCGCCATGACGGCGCGCATGGCGTCGGTAGGTCGGGTGACGGTGTCGCTGCGCAGATCGATCATTCGCTGAATCCTGGGCTGAGTGCCATTGAACGGCAAGGTATTAAGAATAGTCTAGCAAACGGTTTGACGAGCGGGTCGACGAGCGGTCTGGCATGCGCTCTGACATGCGGTCTGACGCATAACGATGTATCGTTTGTCAGCCGCTGGTGCTGCACTCGCGTTGTAAGGCTTGACGTCGGTGGAGGGCGCGCAATTTTCCGGATTCGATGGCAAAATACGCGACTGGAAAAAAGCGGACGCGAAGTCACGCCCGAACCGATCAAGCGGTGATCAAGCTGTAATGAAGAAGTACTAACGGAGACGAAATGAACCCATCCATTCCATGTGAACGCCTGACCAAGGTTGCGCGTCAGCGCTCCACGTGTTATCAGCTCGTTCGCCGAAGCCTGCTGGCTGCGATGATTGCGGCGGCGACTCTGACCTCGGTCGCGTTGCCGGGGCCTGCGCAAGCGCAAGCTTATCCGACCAAGCCGATTACCTTGGTGGTGCCGTTTGCCGCTGGCGGCCCGACCGACGTCGTGGCACGCGTCATCGGGCAGGCGATGACCAAAACGCTGGGCCAAACGGTGGTGGTCGAAAATACCGCCGGCGCCGGCGGTACGATTGCGGCCAGCCGGGTCGCGCGGGCGACACCCGATGGCTACACCGCACTGATTCACCACAACGGCATGGCTACTTCGGTCGGGTTGTATCGCAAGTTACCGTACAACCCGCTGACCGATTTCGAATACATCGGGCAGGTCGCCGACGTACCGATGACCTTGCTGGCCCGTAAGGATTTTCCGCCCAACAATTTCACCGAGCTGGTGACTTATCTGAAGGCCAACAAGGACAAGGTTACGGTCGCCAACGCCGGTCTGGGCGCAGTATCCCATTTGTGCGGGATGTTATTCATGAGCGCGATTGCGACCGACATGATCACCGTGCCGTACAAGGGCACCCAGCCGGCGATGACCGATCTCCTGGGCGGCCAAGTCGATATCCTGTGTGATCAATCGACCCAGACCTTGCAGCAGATTGCCGCTGGCAAGGTCAAGTTGTACGGCGTCACTACCAGCAAGCGGATCAGCCAACTGCCGAATGTCCCCACCTTGGCTGAACAGGGATTGCCCGGCTTTCAAGTCGTCGTCTGGCACGGAATTTATACCCCCAAGGGCACGCCCGCTGCGGCCAATGCCAAGCTGAATCAGGCCTTGCAAGCAGCGCTGGTTGACCCGGATGTACGCAAAAAACTGATGGATCTCGGCGCTGAAATTGTGCCGGTTGAAAAGCAGACCCCGGAAGGCCTGAGTACCTGGGTCAAGGCCGAGATCGACAAATGGGTGCCGATCATCAAGAAGTCCGGGGTCTACGCTGATTAGAGGTCGTTATGAAGATCGGTGACAGTCTGGCGGGCAAACGGGTGTTGATCACCCAGGCCCACGAATTTATGGGGCCGGTGCTGTGCTCAGTCTTTGAGGAATACGGCGCGCTGATCATTGCCGATGATCGCGCGCTCGCTGAACCGACGGCTGCCGAAGACGCTGTCCGTCGGGCCGGCCAGGTTGATGTTTTGATCGTCAACCTGGGCGTACCGGCGCCGTCAAGCCGCGCGCATGAAGTTAGCGATGCGGAATGGCAGTACGTCTTTTCGCATATGGTTGATCCCCTACCGAGACTGATGCGCGCGGTGCTGCCGCAAATGCTCGCCCGCCGCGCCGGCAAAGTGGTGGTGATGGGTAGCGCGACAGCGCTGCGCGGTCAGAAGCGCACGTCGACCTATGCGGCAGCACGCGGCGCTCAACTCTCCTATGTGCGCGCGGTTGGCACCGAGGTGGCGAGCAGCAATGTGCAAGTCAATCTGATCGCCCAGAATTTTGTCGAGAATCCGATGTATTACGGCCCCGAGGTGCAGGCCTTGCCGGCCTTTCAGGAGCGGCTCAAGCGCGAAGTGCCTGCTGGCAGGCTCGGCACGCCAGCCGAGGATGCGCTGTTTGCGGTGTTTCTCGCCTCGTCGGAAGTCAACTTCATCGCCGGTCAGGGCATCTCGTTTTCGGGTGGCTGGGTAACCTGAACGCGGTTGCAGCGCTTCAGGTTTTTCCTTTGGCGCGCGCCATCGCTTCGGCGAGTGCATTGTTGGCAAAACCGCCGCGAGCAAATCCGCTATTCGCAGGAACGGGCGCACCGCGCCCGCCCGGTTGCGCGGGTCCTTGATTGGGGCGGCGAGAATCCGGTCGCGCAGCGCCGCTAGCACGAGCGCTGCTGCCGGAACTGCCTTCGCCACGAGCACCCGCTGCCGTGCCGTTTCCAGATATCTGTGTTTTTAATGACAGCGCAATGCGCCGCCGGTTCAGATCAATCTCGAGCACGCGCGCCTTGACGATCTGACCCGTCTTGACGGCATCGCGCGGATCTTTGACGAAGCGGTCGGCCAACTCGGAGATGTGCGCCAGGCCGTCCTGGTGAACGCCAATATCAATGAAGGCGCCAAAGGCCGTGACATTGGTGACCACGCCTTCAAGTGTCATGCCAACCTTCAAGTCCTTGAGTTCACTGACGCCTGCGGCGAAGCGAGCGGTCTTGAACTCGGGTCGCGGGTCGCGACCGGGTTTTTCGAGTTCCTTGAGGATGTCCGTGATGGTCGGCAGACCGAACTGTTCGGTAACAAACTCGGCCGGATTCAGTTTGGCCAATGCTTCGCGATTACCAATGGCCGACTGCGCATTGGTCTGAATGCGTGCGAGCATCTTCTCGACAATCGGGTAGGCCTCGGGATGTACCGCCGACGCATCGAGCGGATTTTCACCTTCACTGATGCGCAAGAACCCGGCGCATTGCTCAAAACTGCGCTCGCCGAGTTTCGGTACCTTCTTCAGACTCTCGCGTGATGCGAACGCGCCATGGCTATCGCGGTATTGCACGATCGATTTGGCGACCGAATTCGACAAACCGGAGACGCGCGACAGCAGCGCCGCCGACGCCATGTTCAGATCGACCCCGACCGCGTTGACGCAGTCCTCGACCACTGCATCGAGCGCGCGGTCGAGCTGACCGGCGTTGACGTCATGTTGATATTGCCCGACTCCGATCGATTTCGGATCGATCTTGACCAACTCCGCTAATGGATCCTGCAGGCGGCGCGCAATCGACACTGCGCCGCGCAAGCTGACATCGAGTTCGGGAAACTCGGCAGCGGCCAGTGCGCTGGCCGAGTACACCGACGCGCCAGCCTCGGACACGACGACCGGAGTCACCTTAAGCTCGGGATGACGCTTGATCAGATCGCGGGCC
This sequence comes from Burkholderiales bacterium, assembly GCA_031363055.1. Taxonomy (GTDB): domain Bacteria; phylum Pseudomonadota; class Gammaproteobacteria; order Burkholderiales; family Burkholderiaceae_E; genus JANLTP01. The sequence continues at coordinate 13,872 of JANLTP010000211.1, forward strand.
AGTTGTTCGGTCTCGCGCGACGCCGTGCCGTTTCCAATCGCAATCAGACTGACATTGTTGCTCGCGCAAATCCGCGCCAGTTTGGCAATGGTTGCATCCCAGTCATTGCGCGGTGCGTGCGGGAACACCGCATCGGTCAGCAGCACTTTGCCGGTGGCATCGACGACCGCACACTTGACCCCGGTGCGCAGCCCAGGATCAAGACCCAGCGTCGCCTTGGCGCCAGCCGGCGCGGCCAGCAGCAGGTCCTTCAGGTTCGAGCCGAACACCTTGATGGCTTCCTGTTCGGCACGTTCGCGAAGACTGCCGAACAAGTCCAACTGCAGTTGCGTCGATAAGCGGGTGCGCCAGCACCAGCGGACCACTTCCAGTAGCCACTTGTCAGCGGCCCGGCCTTGGTCGGCAATGCGGTGATGAACCGCAACCCGACCTTCACAGGCATTAAACGGTGCCCGATACGGATTCTCGGGCGGCGTTTCATCAATCGACAAATCAAGCCTCAACAAGCCTTCGCTGCGGCCGCGAAACATCGCCAGCGCCCGATGCGAGGGGATATTGCCGAAGCGCTCGGTGTGATCAAAATAGTCCGAGTATTTGGCGCCGCTCTCGGCCTTGCCTTCAACGACCCGCGCCAGCATGAACCCCTGGGTACGCAGCAACTCGCGCAGCTCGGCCACGAGGTTTGCGTCCTCGCTGAACTTCTCGCTCAGAATATCGCGGGCGCCGTTCAGCACCGCCTTGATGTCGGCAAAGGGCGAATCATGCGTCGCGGCTTGCGCCATCTTTTCCGGATCGGTCTCGGCCGGTTTGGCGCCGACATAAGGCAGCGCCTCAACCTCGGGTGAACGCTGCGGCTCGGCCAGCAAAAGTAGGGCCAACGGTTCGAGGCCCGCTTCACGCGCGATCATCGCCTTGGTGCGACGCTTCTGTTTGAACGGCGCGTACAAATCTTCGATGCGCGCCAAGGTTTCAGCGGCCAGCAGATCCTGCTTGAGCGTATCGGAAAGTTTGCCTTGCTCGGCGATCGTGCGCACCACGCTGGCTCGACGCTCTTCCAGTTCGCGACGATAACGCAGCCGGTCGTCGAGCAGGCGCAACTGGGTATCGTCAAGCCCACCGGTGACTTCCTTGCGATAGCGGGCAATGAACGGAACCGTCGCGCCAACGTCGATCAAGGTCACGGCCGCAGTAATCTGCGCGATACTGGCGGCGACCTCGACGGCCAACGCGCTCACAATTCTTCGAGCCACCTGCTGTTCGTCGAACTCGGGAAATTCGGTGGCAGCGATAACCATATTCGTGGCTGAAGCAGAAGCAGAAGCCGTAGCAGTCGTCGTGGCAAAAACAGTATCAGTAGCCTTGGTCACAATGGCCTCCGTGTGGATCCGAGAAGCGCGAAGATAACAGAGCCAGGAAGGCTTGGAACTTGACAGTGCCTGCACAAGCTGTTCGCGGCTTTCGTTGTGTTTGTTCTAGACCGTCGCCCAGCCGCGAAACAACATCAGCGCGAGGATGCCGGTCGCAACACCGACGAGATTGGATAGCAGAATTGCAATGCTGCCCAGCGCGGCCGCTGCGAAACAAGCCTTCGGCGATTCATCCCGTGCATACGCAAAGGCCGCGCCGATGATGGCCAACAGACCCGTGCAGGCCGCTGCCAGGCTGGCCCGCAGTGCCCAACGCGCACGTTCCGAGTTGTTGTTGGCAGGGGCTTGGTAGTCGTGTCCCTTGGTCATCGCGATGGCGCGGTCCTTCATCTGCTGAGCTAGTCCGATAATCCGCTCCTCTACCGGTGCCGGCGGATGCGTCATCGGCAGAATAAAGCTCGGCAAAATTGCGAAGGCCAGCGCCAGCGCACCAGCGAGCAGTGCCACGAAACTGATGCGGTTCATTTGTGCTGCCAAAGGTCGCCACGCTCGAGGACACGGCGCGCGTCCGCGCCGGCCAGCCATTGCCGCGCGTTCGCATCGTTGCGTAGATAGGCGTCCCAGAACGCGGTACTCAGCGCCATCATCACCCGATGATGATTCGGATTGCGCGGTTCGGTATCGCCCCGCAACGCGGTTTCTACAAACGCACTGTGCTCGGCGCGATCGAGCACCACCTCATATTTGTCACCGGCCGGTAGCGCCGGGAAAACGGCCCGGCGCGATTCGACGCTCGCCCCGCCAATGAAGAACGTGTCCTTGGTGCCCGTCATGAGCAGCCAGGGCATAGTCACCTGGGCGAACGATGGCGTCTCATCGCTGGCAGCCTTGGGCGCACTCGGACTCATGATGACGGCTGCCTTGATGCGGGCCTCGGTCGGTCGCTCGCCGTTCGGGAATCGCTGGCCGCCGACGGCTTGAGTCGTGACCGCACCGAACGAATGCCCCGCCATGCCGACCCGCGACGTATCTACCCGGCCCGACAGATCGTGGCCGTCGGTCTTGTGCCAGCGTTCGAGCTGATTCAAGGTCGCTGACACATCACCGATGCGCGCCATAAAATTCTCCAGGCTGGCGGCTTGCCTGAGCGCTGGCATGCGCTGCACTTGCGGCAAGTCTTTCCAGATCCCCTCGTCGCTACCCGGGTGCTGCATGAATACCGCCAGATAACCTCGAGCCGCCCAGTGACGCCCCAGAAATGCACTGCCTGCGCGACTGCCCCCTAAACCGTGGCTGAACAGAATCACCGGTGCCGGTGATTTCGACTCGGGAAGATAAACCCGAATCGGTAACTCGCGCGGTCGCGACGGATCACCGAAACTCAGGTCGATCGTTCTTATCGCGGAATCGGCCACGCGCATCGGATCGTAGTCGGCGGCTAGGCTCACGCTGGCGAAGGCGAGCCAGAAAGACGCGAGCATTCGTTTGAAGTTGAGCATGCGGTAACCAGGGTCGAGGAGTCAGTGAGAAATGTTATCGAAATTTATGCAAGGATTCATTTACCTGATGCATCATAAGGGGAACTTCACGATGGGCAGCTATGGATAAGGAACGTTCGCAGCAATTCATGCAGAAAGTCGTCAGCGATGTCGGCACTGCGCTGGCCGCCGGGCTGGTGCTGGTCGGCCAGCAGACCGGCTTGTTCAAGGCGATGGCCGGCGCAGGGCCTATGAGCTCACAACAACTGGTCGATAAGACCGGCGTTCACCCGCGTTACATTGAAGAGTGGTTGGGCGCAATGGTCTGCAACGGCTATGTTGATCATGACCCGCAAGCCAATACCTTCTGTTTCCCGGACGAACACGCGCTGTTTCTGACCGATGAATCAACCGAGTTTTACCTGGGCGGACTGTTCACCGGACTGCCCGGACTAATGTCGATGGTGCCGCGCCTCGTGCAGGCGTTTGAGCGCGGCTCAGGCATTACGTTCGCTGAATTCGGTGCCGGTTTGCCGGTCGCGCTGGAGCAAATGAATCGGCCGGTCTACGAAAATCGCCTGACCAAATCCTGGCTGCCGACCATGCCTCATGTGGTTGCGAAACTGCAGGCCGGTGGTCGCGCCATCGATATTGGTTGTGGCACCGGTGTGGTGGCGATGACGCTGGCCAAGGCCTATCCGGCCGCCCGTATCGAAGCGCTGGACTTCGATGCTCGTTCCATTGCGATTGCCAAAGGTTACGCCGAGCAGGCTGGGTTGGCTGGGCGAATTCGTTTCACCGAGGGGCGCGCGCAGGATATCGAGTCGACGCCGGGGTACGATCTCATCAGCACCTTTGATGTGATTCATGATTTGCCAGAACCCTTGGCCGTGCTGCAGCGGATTCGCGAGTGTCTGGCGCCCGGAGGCAGTTATCTGATGGTCGAGCCGCGCATGGACCATGACCTGACGAACAATCGAACCTCATTCGGTAAATTACTGTATGGCATGAGCTGCCTGCATTGTGTGCCGCAGTCGTTGTCCCAGGGTGGTCCGGGTTTGGGTGCCTGCTGGGGGCCGAAGCGCGCCGAGGACTTGGCGATGCAGGCAGGATTTTCGAGCTTTGCGCCGTTGCCGGTTCGCAGTCCGGTGCTCGCCTTCTATGAGTTACGCGCCTGAACCGCGCTTTTTAGCCGCCGTCGCTGGGTACCAGACGCTTGCCGCCGCTGCGCTCGATTGCGACATATGTCAGCGTCGCTTCGGTGACTTTGACCACGTGCAGATTCGCCGGATCGCGTTCGGCGATGACCTCTATGTGTACGGAGATCGACGTGCGGCCAACCTGCGTTACCCGGCCATAAAATGAAACAACGTCGCCAACCGAAATCGGCTGCTTGAACAGAAAACTGTTGACCGCCACGGTGACCACGCGGCCACGTGCGCGTCGCGAGGCCAACACGCCACCGGCGATATCAACCTGCGCCATGACCCAACCGCCGAACACGTCACCATTGCTGTTCAGATCGGCCGGCATCGGCGTGACCCTCAGCACCAGTTGATGTTCGCTCAGATGCGGAAGTGATTCGCTCATGGCCAATCAGTCTGGGTCAGCGGCGTTCTGTCGAGTCAACTTGTCGATGCGCGGGCCGATTTGTCCGAGTCGTTGTTTCAGTGACTGTGGCTTGCCGCTGAATACGGTCGCATACCAGGTGGCATTCCACATGACCTTCTTCACATAATCACGGGTTTCGTTAAACGGAATGATTTCTGCAAACGCGGCGCCATCCATCGTCGTATTGAGCGCACCGCGCCAGCGCGCAGGTCGCCCTGGGCCAGCGTTATAGGCGGCGGATGCCATGACTTCGGATTGCTCGAGACGGTTCGAGACATCACGCAGATAAAAGGTTCCAAAGCGCAGATTGGTATCGATGTCGTGCAGGTCGCGCGTGGTGAAGCCATTGACACCCAGTTGCCGGGCGATCCAGCTACCGGTCTTGGGCATGATCTGCATTAGACCCTGCGCGCCGGCATGCGATCGGGCGTCATAAAGAAAGCGCGACTCTTGCCGGATCAGACCATAAACCCAGGCTGGGTCCAGCCCCTGCTCCTTGGCAAACACCGCCATACGTTCGCGAAACGGCGTCAGGAACCGCAGAGCCAGGCTGTGTTCGTAACGGGTACGATCGGCGGTGTTGACGCAGCGATCCAATATGGCCGCCTTGCAGGCCAGATCGGCAGCGGCCAGTAACTGGCGATCGGTCATGCCGCGCAAGGCGAAATTCCATTCGCGATTGCCGTCGGCTCGGTAACCTAGCGCATAGAACTTGCGCGCTCGTGCAAACGCGGGGTTATTGCCGGCCTCGGCGGTTTCGGCTGCGCTGAAGGCGGCCGGGTCCTCGGGCGGATCGATGCTCAGGCCGAGCTCGTCGGCCGCAAGATGACCGTAAAAATTCCATTGCCCGGCAATGGTCTGCAGCAGATGGGTGGCGCGATCGTCTTGCTTGAATTCCCGGTGCGCTCTAGCCAACCAATAGATCCAGGCGGGCTCCTGTTGGCCGGTGTCACTCATGCCCAGGATGAGCTTTTGTAACAGGCTCCAATCGCCAGCGGCCAAGGCCGATCGAGCCATCCAGCCACGGGTCTCATCGGAGACGCGCGCATCGATGCCGCGTCGCGTCCATTCAATTGCTTGCGGCAACAGCCGTTGTGCTCCTTGCGCGGCAATGACGGCCCAGACGAACTGGCTGGTGTCGGCGGGGAGTTTCAGCGCGCTCAGGTGGGCGGCGGCTTCCTCAGGTTCATTTCGAGCCAGCAGTGCAAGGGCCATGACCAATGGCTCGGTGTCGCGACTGCCCTTCTTGAGCAAGTAACCCGGTGCGCGCAAGGCGTGCGTGAAGTCGGCGCTATCCAGCGACAGCAGGGCGGCCGTGCGGCGGCCGGTGGCGAGGGCACCTGACTCGGCCGACACTCGCAGTCGAAGCAGCAACTCGTCACGACTCAATACTTTGCGGGCGCTGGCGGCGCCCAACAGCGGGTTACAGCCTTCGCCGAGTTCGCGTGGCGATAACAGGTGTTCGCGTGCGCTGACAGCGAGCTCGCCCGTTTCCATCAGGTCAGCCAGCCAGACGTAGCACTGCACCGCTCGATCATCGCGAGCCAGCAAGCGCTGTCCCTGTTCTCGCGCCGTCGACCAACGCTGACGTCGGGCCAGGGAGGTGATCCATTCGCCGCGGAGCGCATCGATCAGCAGACGGTTTGAGGAGCGCTCCAGAAATTTTTCGGCAGCACTGTCTGTTAGCGGGTTGGCGGTTGATGCGCGTAAGGCAAGCACCAGTTGCCAGTAGCGCGGATACTCCGCGAGCAGGTGTTCATTTTTGCTCAGCGTATTGACGGCTTGTGCAATCGTCGCGTGATCGCCATTGACGAATGCCCGCCGGGCGTCGAGGATCGTGGCATCGACGCTGCTGCTATCGGTGCGTTGTTCGTCAGCCAGTCCGCCCGTCGGCGACGGGCGCTCAAGCGTTGCCGCAGTCAATGCGCTGCCAGCCGGATTGGCATTGCCAAACGCCTTGGCAGACTTCCTGGCAGACTTTGCGTTCAGTTTGCTTTTGGCGGAAACCTTCGCCTTTTGAGTTGACTTTACGCTTGCGGAATTCCCCTTCGAGCGGCGAGCGGCATCGGCGTCGCCCGCGAAGCATAGGCCAAGCAGGGCTGTGAAGGCCAACGATAACAGGGCTTTGGGAGGCAGACCCAGCAGCATTTTGGTAGAACTCGACACCGGTGTTGCCTCGCAGTCGCGACTTTGCGCGCAGAAAATTCCGCAAGCGCCAGCAGTTGCAATCGCTCAAGCTAGCGGTTCTGTGCCTGGCGGTCAGCAAGGGCCAGACAGCCGGAGTCTCAGGGGCGACCGCCGAAGGTGCGGGGGGCTGGTGGTTTAAACTGATTTGCTCATGTTCAGCTATCGACACGCCTTTCATGCCGGCAATCATGCCGACGTTCTCAAACACACGGTGTTGCTCGCCATCTTGAAGCACTTGCTGCAGAAGGAGGCCGCCTTGATGGTGATCGACACCCACGCCGGTGCAGGTCTGTATCGGCTCGATGATCACTTCGCGCAAACCAGCGGCGAGGCGGCCGACGGTATCACGAAGATCAGCTCAAGCGCAGGCAGGCAATTGGCACCTGTGCTGGTTGATTACCTGGCGGCCATTGCGCAATTCAACGCGGTAGAACCGCAAACGGCAACGACATCGAAAACGGCACCGGCTTCGAAGGCGCAAACTGCTTATCCGGGCTCGCCGTTGTTGATCCAGCGCCTGCTGCGGGATCATGACAAACTCAAGGCCTTCGAAACGCACCCGACCGACTCGAAAGCGTTGGCCGCCACTCTTGAACAATTGAACGTCGGCCGGCAAGTTGCCATGTTCGCTGAAGATGGCTTCGAAGGCGTCAAGAAATTTCTGCCGCCGCCGTCGCGCCGGGCCTTGGTTCTGACCGACCCCAGTTATGAGATCAAGAGTGACTACGCCAAAGTCGCGAGTATGCTGGCCGATTCAGTGAAACGATTTGCGACCGGCACTTACGCCATTTGGTACCCCATCATTGCACGCGCCGAGGCGATTGATCTTCCGCGCAAATTGAGCGCATTGGCAATTAAAAATAGTCGAGCCTGGTTGAATGCCAGCTTGACGGTCAAGTCACCAGCGCCGCAAGTATCCGCACAATTTTTGGAGCCCGGCCAGCATCAACGCGCTGGCCTCGCGGCCAGTGGCATGTTTATACTGAATCCGCCTTACACCCTGTTACCCGCGCTTGCGGCTGCGCTGCCGCAATTGGTCGGATTGCTCGGACAGGATCGGAGCGCCACCTTCACACTTGATTCAAGCGAGAGGTAAACCGTGCAAGACGAAGAACCTGAGTCCGATGATCCGATCGTCATTCATGAACCTCGCCGCTGGCGCGACGATGGCTGGAGCGCATTGATCATCAAGAATGAAGATGATGATGGCTGGGCCGTAGCCATGACACGCGACGGTGAAGCAGAGCCGGCGCTGGTGGGCCCGTGGACCATGGGACGCGACAAGCGCAACCCGAAGCCGCTCGATGGTTCAGCGTTCATCACGTTGGTTAAGACCGCCGCCGAATTTGTTCGTCGCCGCGAGCAGCAGTTGCATGCCAGCCTGCATCAGTCGCTGGTGGTCAGCGCCCGATCGGCTCGCGTCAGTGTTTCGCTCGATATCGTGCCGGATGACGACAATCCCTATGGACTTTTAAGCGCTCATGACGAACACGGCGAACGCTTGGCGCAGCAGCGTGTTTCACCGGGTTTTAAATTGAATCGTGCCAGCGCGGCGGCCTGGGTTGAAAGTGAGTTTCGTCCCCCGCTCGATTCAGGTTTGGATCGACAGTAAGCAAATGCCTTTGAGAAAGCTGCGATGAGAACTACTGAAAAGCAATCGGCAACAGGTTCGCGTGGAATGGTGGTGACCAACCACCCGCTGGCATCAGCGGCTGGCGTCGAGATTCTGGCCGGCGGCGGCAATGCCGTCGACGCGGCAGTAGCGGCCCTATTTGCGCTGACCGTGGTCGAGCCGATGATGGTCGGCATTCTGGGCGGCGGATTTGCGCACATCCGATTGCCCAACGGTCAGCATACCGTTCTCGAAGGGCAGGGCCGATGTCCGCAGGCGACTGGCCCAACGACCTTTACGCCGGACCCGAACGCCGGGGCCGGTGTCCTCGATGCCGTCGGCCGTCGCAACAGCGTCGGGCGCGCCGCCGTTACGACGCCGGGTAACCTCATGGCCTGGTGCGAGTTGCTGACTCGCTACGGCAGTTGTTCATTGGCCGATGTAATCGAGCCGGCCATCCGGCACGCAACGCGCGGTTTTGCGGTCAGCCATTTTCTGTCCGACTGCATCGGCGACTGCGCCGCCGATCTGTTACTTGACGCTGAAATCGGGCGCTGGTTGATGCCCAAGGGTGTTCGCCTTCAAGCGGGCGAGCGATTGCGCAATATCGCCTATGCCGAGACGCTGCGCGCGATCGCCAGTGCCGGGCCGAAACTGCTTTATGGTGGCGAACTCGGTAAAACATTCGCTGACGATATCCGGCAGCACGATGGCTATCTGACGCTCGCCGATCTGCAGTCGTACCGTACCAACGACCTCGAGGTACTTCGTTCGCACTATCGCGGCTTTGAAATCACCGGACCGCCGCCGCCCTGCAGTGGACCACTGCATATTGCCCAGATGCTGAACGTCCTCGAGGGATTCGATATCGCTGCGGCTGGATTCGGTTCAACTCAGAACGTTCATTGGCTAGCCGAAGCACTGAAGATTGCCTTTGCCGATCGCGCTGCCTCGACCGCCGATCCGGATTTTGTGCGGGTGCCGGTGGAGAAACTTTTGTCGACCGACTACGCCAGCCAGCGCCGCGCACAGATTGATCCTGCGCGGGCGAAATCGTGGTCGGCGGCCGTCACTTCGAACGAAAGCGCCAACACCACGCACTTGACGGTGGCCGATTACGAAGGTCGTATCGTTTGTGCCACCCAGACGATCAATTCGTTGTTCGGAGCGCGCTATCTGGTGCCCGGCACCGGCATGATCCCGAATAACTATATGCATGTCTTTGATCCGCGCCCCGGCGTGGCGAACTCGGTAGCGCCGGGCAAACGGGTCACGTCGTCGATGTCGCCGCTCATCATCCTGAAAGACGGCAAGCCGAGGTTTGCCCTTGGCCTGCCAGGCGGGCTGCGGATCTTTCCGTCGGCGCTGCAGGCGACGATCAATCTGATTGATCATCGAATGAGCCTGCAGGAGGCCGTCGAAGCGCCGAGGGTTTGGACGCAGGGATACGCGCTCGAGTTGGAGCCCGCAGCATCCGACGCGCTAGCCGAGGAGCTCGCGGCGCGGGGGCATGAAGTCTTGCGAGTGCCGAACGTCGGTGGCGGCATGTGCGCCATTGAATTTCGCGATGACGGTCAAATGCACGGTGCCGCGTGCTGGCGCGCCGACGGCACCGCCATGGGTCTGAGTGGCGGGCCGGCGCGCAAGGGCGTCAGGTTTATGCCTGAGGCCCGAGTGAAGATGAAGTAATCAGTGCGTCGCTAGCGCGTCACTGGCGTTTCACTAGCGTTTGAAGTCCGCGAACTTCTTGCCGTCTGCCGCTAACCGCTCGAGCGCCGGCGACATCTTGAAGCTTGGCCCCATCAATGGCCCGTATTCCTTGAGCTTGGCTACGACCGTAGGCAGGCCAACGGTATCGCCATAGAACATCGGTCCGCCGCGATAGACCGGAAAGCCGTAGCCGTTGATCCAGACGATATCAATATCGGAGGCTCGATTGGCGATGCCTTCATCAAGAATTTTCGCGCCTTCATTGATCATTGAGTAGACGCAGCGCTCCAGAATTTCGGTCTCCGAGATCTTGCGCGGCGTCACGCCCTTGGCCGACATGAAGTCGCCAATGATCTTGCGTGTGACCTCCGACGGTTTGGCGTTGCGTTGCTCGTCGTAGTCGTAATAGCCAGCGCCGGTTTTCTGACCGCGGCGATCCATCTCGCAGAGCACCTCACGCAGGGTTGCGCTCTTGCTGGTTTCCTTTGACCAGCCAATATCGAGGCCGGCCAGATCGGACATCGCAAACGGTCCCATCGGTAGTCCAAAGTCGTACAGCACCTTGTCGACCTCCCAGGGCATGGCACCTTCGAGGACCATGGCTTGAGCCTGCGCCGAACGCGAAGCGAGAATGCGGTTGCCGATGAAGCCCGGGCAGACACCGGAGACCGCGCCGATCTTGCCGATTTTCTTGCCGATCTGCATGGCGGTTTGCAGCACCGACTTCGAAGTCTTCTCGCCTCGAACGACTTCGAGCAGACGCATTACATTGGCGGGCGAGAAAAAATGCATGCCGACCACCGCTTCCGGACGCGACACGGCAGTGGCAATCTCGTTCACATCGAGCGCCGACGTGTTGGTCGCGAGTATTGCGCCGGGTTTGCAAATCTTGTCGAGCTTGGCAAACACCTCTTTTTTGATCGCCATATTTTCAAACACGGCTTCAATAATCAGATCGCAATCGGCCAATACATTCAGATCCAGCGACCCGGTCAACAGCGACATGCGCCGCTCGACGTCTTCGAGTGTCAGGCGCCCACGCTTTGCGGTGTTCTCATAGTTCTTGCGCACGACCGACAGGCCGCGCTCCAGGGCCTCCGGTTTGGTCTCAACCAGTACGACTGGAATTCCGACACTCGCGAAGTTCATGGCAATGCCGCCGCCCATCGTGCCGGCGCCGATCATGCCGACTTTTTTGATCGGAATGAGCGGGGTGTCCTCGGCAACATCAGGAATTTTCCAGACCTGACGTTCGGCAAAGAAAACGTGTCGCTGAGCGGCCGACTGAGTGCCGCTCACCAACTCCAGAAATAACTTTCGTTCGGTCTTCATGCCTTCATCGAACGGCTGATTGACCGCTGCCTCGATGCATCGAATGTTGTACTCGGGCGCCAGGAAGCCGCGAAACTTGCGCGCATTGGCCTTGCGAAATTCGGCAAAAATTTCCGGCGTTGCGCGCGCGGCTTCGACTTTTTCGTTCAGATCACGCACTTTGCGCAAGGGGCGTTGTTCGGCGACCAACTTGCGCGCAAAAGCAATGGCGCCTTCGCGCAGCTTGCCTTCCTCGACGATTTCATCCACCAGTCCCATCTCGAGACAGGCCTTGGCGGCGACGTGGGTGCCGCCCGTGACCATCTCGAGCGCCTTTTGCGCACCGACGATACGCGGCAGTCTCTGAGTACCGCCGGCGCCCGGCAACAGTCCCAGATGGACCTCTGGCAAGCCGCACTTCGCGCTCGGCACCGCCACTCGATAATGACAACAAAGCGCCACTTCGAAGCCGCCGCCCAGGGCGGTGCCGTGAATGGCTGCAATCACCGGCTTGGCCGCACTCTCGATTTCGTTCTGCGCTTCAAACAACGACGGTGCTTTCGCCGGTTTGCCAAATTCGGTGATGTCGGCGCCCGCAATAAAGGTTCGGCCATTGCAGATCAACACAATGGCTTTGACGGCCGGGTTTGCGTTGGCAACCTTCATGCCGTTCAGCAGCCCCTCGCGTACCGGCTGCGACAGGGCATTGACCGGTGGTGAGTCAAGGGTGAGTACGGCAATGTCGCCCTCAAGCGCGAGGGTCGTGACGGCATTGATGATCTGCATGAGCGAGTCTCCTTTGGTTCTGCGGCGAGGATAACCGATTCAGCGCTGGTTTTGGGCCGCCCGGCTGTCCGCGAGTTTCGAATGCACGGCGGGATTTGAGTACACGGCGGGATTTGAATGCAAGCGTGAATGACCAAGCACAGTAAAATGGCCGATTGCTTGAATCACCTGAGCAAGAAGCACCCGACCGATTGTTTGAAGAAGCCGACCATGAGCACCAGTGCCATCATCGAAATTGCGGAACTCGGATTCCCCTGGGCCACGCTCGATCCGTTTTTGTTCTGCGTCTATCATGATGATACCTACCCCGCTGGCAACGATCAATTGGGCCCGGCCGCCTCTCTGGCCGGACGAGATCTTGGGCAAGATTTCGAGGGCAAGGATGGCTGGCGTATGTATCACGGTCGGTCGGTGCCAGGATTTCCGGCCCACCCGCACCGCGGCTTCGAGACGGTGACGATCGTCCGCCGCGGACTCATCGATCACTCGGATTCGCTGGGTGCCACGGCTCGGTTCGGCGGCGGCGATGTCCAATGGCTGACAGCCGGTCGCGGCATTGTGCATTCGGAGATGTTCCCGCTGGTTTCGCGCGAGAAAGACAATCCGCTCGAACTGTTCCAGATCTGGCTGAACTTGCCGGCGCGTGACAAGATGGTTGAGCCGCATTTCACGATGTTCTGGTCGGAAGATATTCCCGGTGGCGTCTCTGTGGATGCACAGGGCGGTACGACCGAGATCGTCTGCGTCGCTGGGCGATACACGCCATCAACGCCCGAGGTACAGCTAAAGCCTGAATTGTCCTTGACGCCACTCGCGCCGCCGCCGAACTCCTGGGCAGCTCACGAGGAATCCGATCTCGCGATCTGGACGATCAAAATGAGTCCCGATGCTCGTTGGCGCCTACCGGCCGCTCAGGGCGCGGGTACCCGCCGCACTCTTTATGTGTTCAAGGGCGAGCATATCGTGATCGATGGCAAGCAGGTTCCAGGTCCCGCTCGTATCGAACTGCAGGCGGGCGTTGAGGTCGAACTCGCGAATGGCCCACAAGTCGCGGAACTGCTGATCCTGCAAGGGCGGCCACTGGACGAACCGGTCGCGCAATATGGCCCCTTTGTGATGAACACCCGCGAGCAGATACAGCAGGCTTTTGCCGATTATCAGCGAACACAATTCGGCGGTTGGCCGTTTTCGACACAAGCGCCGGTGCATGCGCGCGAACGGGGTCGATTTGCGCGCCATGCCGATGGCGTTGTGCAAGAGCGGCGGTATTGTCCATCAGCGATTTGATCGCGGTTCGACGCGCCACCAAGTCTGATCTGCAAGCGTGTCTGGCGCTCTATGCGCAATTGCGTCCGAATGATCCGGCAATCGAGGTCGACAAGATCGAGCATCTTTGGCACGAAGTCGTCGACGGGCCGCACTCGATGCTGGCGGTCGCCGAGCATTCGGGTCATGTCGCTGCCACCTGTATGCTATCCAGCATCGCCAATCTGGCCAGCGGCGGTCGGCGAATCGGAATCATAGAACATGTCATTACCGACACACGCTTTCGACAACTGGGCTTGGCGCGCCTGGTACTCGAATTCGCGCTGGCTGAGGCTTGGCGACAGAACTGCTGCAAGGTCATGTTACTGTCCGGCGCCCAACGCACTGCGGCGCATGCGCTTTATGAGTCGGTCGGATTTCGAGCTGATACGGAACGTGGCTATGTGGCGAAGCCCGCACACTAGAGGTTGCTGGTTTATGCTGTACGCTTTCGTCAGTAAGGACAGCCGTGATTCTCAAACTACACCATAACGCCTACCGTTGTCGCGATTCCGAGGAAACCCGGCGCTTTTACGAGGATTTTCTCGGCTTACCGCTGGCCAACGCGTTTGAGCTGACGGAGTCAAAGACCGGTCGTCCGATTCGCGTACTGCATTCGTTTTACCGTCTCGACGATGGTTCGTTTCTGGCGTTCTTCGACGTACCGGACTCACCGTTCGAGTTCAAAGTGCAACATGACTTTGATCTTCACATAGCGCTGGAAGTGGCGCCCGAGGCGTTGCCGGTCATGCTCGAGAAAGGACAATCGCAAAGCATGGAGGTGCGCGGCGTCGCCGATCACGGCGCCATGCATTCGATCTATTTTCGCGACCCCAACGGCTACGTAATTGAGCTGACAGCCAAGACCGATATTCACGACGCCGATATGGATCCGCAGCGCAATCGCGCGCGCGAGCGATTGCAGGATTGGACGACGGCGAAGGATACATTGATTGAAGCCGAACGGAATGTTTGATGCGCCGCACCGCCAGTATTGATTCGCCCCCCGCTGCCAGTATTACCCGAAGCGCGACCATGCCCGGTCGCAGTGACTGGCAAACCATCGGCCAACTGTTGCCTTATTTGTGGCCGTTTCGCTGGCGGGTATTGGCGGCGCTGGCCTTCCTGGTCGCCGCCAAGATGTCGAACATCGGCGTACCGGTGGTGCTCAAACATATTGTTGACGGCCTGACCGCCGCTGGCGCAGGCGCGAGTGCGGGCGCCGGAGCCGGCGCTCCAGCGGCAGCGGGCGCAACGCTGGGTGCCGGCGCCGTACTGGCGGTACCGATTGCCTTGATCCTGGGCTATGGCCTGCTGCGTCTGTCAACGACCATCTTTACCGAGCTGCGCGAGGCCGTGTTTGCCAAGGTCACGCAACGGACCGTGCGGACGGTTTCGTTGAAGGTCTTCGAGCATCTGCATGCGCTCTCATTGCGCTTTCATCTGGAGCGTCAGACCGGCGGCTTGACGCGCGATATCGAACGCGGTTCGCGCGGTATTTCGTCGCTGGTGTCGTACACGCTCTATAGCATCTTGCCGACCATCATTGAAATTGCGCTGGTCATGACTTACCTGGTCATCAATTACGACCCATGGTTTGCCTGGATCACCCTGGCCGCGCTGACCTTGTACATCGTCTTCACGGTATCGATTACCGAGTGGCGCACCGGCTTTCGACGCTCGATGAACGAGCTCGATTCGAAAGCCAATGTGCGTGCGATCGATTCGCTGTTGAACTACGAAACTGTCAAGTACTTCAACAATGAAAAGTACGAGTCGCAGCGCTACGACGACAGCATGCAGCGTTGGGAGCGTGCGGCGGTCAAAAGCCAGACCTCATTGTCGGTGCTCAATATCGGCCAGTCGGCGATCATCGCCCTGGCCGTGACCTTCATGGTCTGGCGCGCTACCGTCGGTGTCGTTGAAGGCCGCATGACGCTCGGTGATCTGGTGCTGGTGAACGCCTTTATGATCCAGCTTTATATTCCGTTGAATTTTCTCGGCGTGCTGTACCGCGAAATCAAACAGAGCCTGACCGATATGGAGCGCCTGTTCACATTGCTGGATGCGAACCGCGAGATTGCCGACTCGACAGATGCAAAGCCACTGATTTTTCGATCGGCCTTGCCCGGTGACGCTGCAATATCGGGCGCAGTCGGACCGGAGATTCGCTTTGAGAATGTACATTTCGCCTACCAGAAGGATCGACCGATTCTCGAAGGTATCGATTTCCGGATTGCACCGGGAACGACCACTGCCGTGGTGGGTGCCAGTGGTGCCGGCAAGTCGACGCTGTCGCGGCTTTTGTTCCGCTTCTATGATGTTGACTCGGGGCGTTTGACGATTGATGGCCAGGACATCCGTTCGGTGACGCAAGCCAGTCTCCGCACTGCCGTCGGAATCGTTCCTCAGGATACCGTCCTCTTCAATGACACGCTGCGCTATAACCTGGCCTATGGACGACCGGATGCGACCGAGGCGCAAGTCGACCAAGCCGTTCGTGCGTCGCAGTTGGACGGATTTATTGCCTCGCTGCCAGAGGGTTTCGAGTCGCCGGTGGGTGAACGCGGCCTGAAGTTATCCGGCGGTGAAAAGCAGCGGGTTGCGATTGCCCGCATGTTGCTGAAAAATCCGCCAATTCTGATCCTCGATGAAGCGACCTCAGCGCTCGACTCGCGAAACGAACAGGCGATTCAAGGCGCCTTGCGCTTGTTGGCGGCGCGCCGCACCACCCTGGTCATCGCGCATCGGCTGTCGACGATTGCCGATGCCGACCAGATTCTCGTCATGGATCAGGGGCGAATCGCCGAGCGCGGCACGCATGAATCGTTACTGGCGCAGAATGGCCTGTACGCGCAGATGTGGGCGGCGCAGGCAGATCAAACCGATCAGGCCGATCAGGAGTCGCTTGCAACATGAGCGATCGAATCTGTTGGAGTCGCGCGTGGTGCCTGGGCATCACCTTAGCTGGTTGTTCGGCGCTGATGTCCTGCCAACCGCTGAAGACGGGTTCGGCCGGTGCAGCGCCTGAGGTGGCGCCTCGTAACTTCTCGGTCAGCGAGGGCGCGAATGCAGGTCTGAAACAACGCGCACGCACCATGAACTTGACGCGCATTGCGTTCGGTTCCTGCGCCGATCAGGAGCGGCCGCAGCCCATCTGGGAGGCGATTCTGGCCTACCAGCCGCAGCTCTTTATTTTCGCGGGCGATAACGTTTATGGCGATCAACGGGGCGGTCGTTATGTGCCGGCCAGTCAACTGATCGACAGTCTGACCGAGGCCTATCAAAACGCCACCGCCATTCCCGGCTTGATCAAGCTGCGCAACACGGTGCCGTATCTCGCGACCTGGGATGATCATGACTACGGCAAGAATGACTCGGGTCTTGAGCTGCCACACAAGAAGATTTCACAGCGATTGTTCCTCGATTTCTGGGCGGTCCCCAAGTCCGACCCACGACAGGCGCGCGAGGGCATCTACAGCGCTCAGCATTTTGGCGAGCCCGGCAGACGCGTGCAAGTCATCTTGCTCGATACGCGTTATTTTCGTTCGCCGCTGAAATCGGTTGCGCTACGGGTGCCCGGTGCCGGACCTTATGTGCCGGACTCCGACACCAGCAAAACCATCCTGGGCGAAGCGCAATGGGCGTGGCTGCGAGAACAACTGCTGCAGCCGGCGGAAGTGCGCTTTGTGGTCACCTCGATCCAGGCGCTAGCACAAGGCCATGGTTGGGAGACCTGGGGCAATCTGCCACATGAGCGTCAGCGACTGTTCGAGCTGCTTCGCGAAACTCGGGCGCGTGGCGTTGTTCTTTTGTCGGGCGATCGACATATCGCTGCGCTCTATCGGGAGTCTGCCGGTACGGCTTATCCACTCGTCGAGATCACCTCGAGCGGCCTCACCAAGTCGTTCGCCAATAACCGCGAGCCGGGCGCCAACCGGCTGGGCGATACCTACGGTCAGCCCAACTTTGGTGGGGTTGACATTGATTGGCAACAACGCACGCTCGAGTTGACTATTCGCGCGGTCAGTGGTGAAGTTGTGCGGCAGTTGAAAGTAAAGATCGACGATCTGGCCAGTGGGTCCTGATCCGTAACGATCCTGACCCGTTACGTGCCTGACCTTTAGTGCTCCGGACCCACAATCCTTTTGACCCATAGCCCGACGTAAACCTTTCGAGCGAGCATCCGAAGTGACCGAATCCTCATTCCCCGATTTTGATCCCAGCAAGCACCGACTCTGCGAGGAACGTTACTTTGAGGACTTCGAGATGGGTGAGAAATTCCCCTTGCCTTCGCGGACGATGACCAACGCGCTGTTCGCGGCCTTTGCGCTGGCCAGTGGCGACAATCACCCGGTGCACTACGATGCCGAGTACTGCCGGTCGCGCGGTATGCCGAATATGCTGGCACACGGCTTCCAGACCCTGATCCAGACGGCGGCCGGGGCCGGGTTGTTCCCGCACATGACCGAGCAGTCGCTGATCGGTTTCATCGAGCAGTCGAGTCGATTCTTGAAACCTGTCTATGTTGACGATACCTTGTATTCATGGCTCGAGGTGAGCGAGTTGCGCCCGGGCAAATCGACCGGCGTGTTGGTCATGACCTCACACGTCTACAATCAGCGGCGCGAGCGGGTCATGCAAGGCGAGCAGAGATACTTGCTGCGGCGCAGGCCGTAGGAGCGCCCCCTGACTTTCAAAAGGAGTCCCGTATGACAACGCGCAGACCCCGATCACTCGAAGTGCCTGGGGTGACCCATGGCGCCGCTCCGATTCCGATGGGCGCGCGAGTGGGCAACATGATTTTTTCATCCGGCATTATGGGCAAGGACCCGGCGACCGACAAGCTGCCGGCCGATGTGGCCTCGCAAGCTCGGTTCGCGTTTGAACATTTGAAAACACTCATCGAGCTGGGTGGTGCAAGCCTGGCCGATGTTGGCCGGGTCACGGTCTACATCAAAGACAACAGTGTGCGCGACTCGGTCAATGTCGAATGGCTCAAGCACTTTCCCGACCCGCACGACCGGCCGGCCCGACACACCCAACTCTACGATCTGCAAGGTGGCATGTGGCTGCAACTCGAGACGATTGCAGTCATCGGTAGTTCTGACTGAACGACCATGGCACAGATTGTTCTCGGATTAGGCGCTTCGCACACGCCCTTGCTGACCCTGGACAGCGCACAGTGGGCGCATCGCGCGGCGGTCGACTACGCCAACCCGAACCTTAATCTCTCGGATGGACGCTGGCTCAACTACGCCGAGCTGCTGGCCGAAGTCGGACCCCGATACGAAGGTGTTGTCACCGCCGAAGTACTGGGCCGCAAGGCGCTGGCTTGCAGCGCCGCGCTGGACCGAATGGCGGATACGCTGGCGGCGGCCAACCCGGATGTGGTCGTCATCATCGGCGACGATCAGGCCGAACTGTTCAGCCCCAGCAACCAGCCGGTGATTGCGCTGTTCCATGGCGACGAGATCATCACCAGCGACAAATACGGCCGTAAGGATGCGCCCGATTGGGTGCGCCAGATGGGCGAGGGTTACTTGATGGATGAATCACACCGGTTGCCCGGCTCGCCGACGCTGGCGATCGAGCTGATCGAGGGGCTGATGGATGATGGAATCGATGTCGCCAGCGTAGCCGACGTCAAAGATCCGCAGACGTCTGGGTTCGGGCATGCGTACGGATTCATCATCAAGCGCTTGCTGCGTGGCCGTCGTATTCCGGTCGTGCCGGTTCTGCTGAACACTTATTACCCGCCGAATGTTCCGAGTGCGGCACGTGTATACGATATGGGTCTGGCGTTGGCTCGCGCGATCGTTCGATCGCCACAAGATCTGCGCATTGCGGTCGTGGCATCCGGCGGCTTGAGCCACTTTGTAGTTGACGAAGAACTTGATCGAAAGGTACTGGCGGCGTTTCTCGACAAGGACGCAACGGCGTTGCGGGCCATCCCGCGCAGTGCCCTGCATTCGGGGTCCTCCGAGATCCTGAACTGGATCATGACGGCTGCCGTGGTGGATTCGTTGCCGCTCAGTTGGCACGAATACCAGCCGCTCTATCGCACGGCGGCCGGTACCGGTGTTGGCGCGACCTTTGCGATTTGGCAGGACGCGAGTTGAACTCTAGGAAGCCGACCGCACCGTTCGTGGACCGACGAGCCCGGCCTCCAAGCCCTTGAACTCCTGAACCTCGAGTCCCATCGCCTCGGAAAACTGCTCGCGCACTGATTGCGGTTGGCCTGCCTGGAAGACATAGCTCGTCGATAGCAAGCGCAGTCGCGGATCGGCCAGAATCTCTTCACGTGAATGTCCGGCGAGCACGATATGGCGCTCAGCGATCGGCAGCGACACGCGCAAGTTCTTCGCCAGATCGCGGATCACTCCTTTCGGATCCTTGCCAGTGGCGATCGCGGTCAGATCGTCCTCGAAGCGGCGCCGAATCATCACGATGCCACGGTCGGACGTGCCCAGATGTTCCTTGCTTCGATCTGCGATCGCGCCTTGCCCGACCCAGGCTATGAAGTCCTGGTTCATGACGTGCGTGTCGATCCATCGGCCGTCAGCGTCCTTGAGCGGCCCGATCCAGGTTGGAATGGACGTTTGAACATAAGGTTCCTGCTCTGTAGGCACTCGCGTGAACTTCCAGGTCACGCTCAAGGTCGTCACATCATCGATCGGCACGCGCCACTCGAAATGCTCACCCAGGAAGAATCCGGTAGGCCACAGGAACACACGTCCCACCGTCCACAGCGGATTATGTTCATCCGTGTCTTCCTTGATTCTTTTGTAGACGAAGCCGTGCTCGAACTCCTCGAAGGCGAGCTGCAAATGGGTGGGACCATACGGCTTGACACCACTGCGCAAGCGCTGTCCCCAGTTCTCATGCATCCATTCGAAGTGAACCGGATCAATCGAATTTTCCTGGCATTGCAGCCAATTGCACGGCACTTCGGATATGACGATCTGAACAAAGCCGTTGCTCCAGGAAAACGGCTCCCAGTCTGGCAGGCAGGGCGCCGGTGCCGGACCCAGGTAAGCCCACACCAGACCACCCTTGAGTTCGACCGGGTAGCTGGTCGTCTGAATGCGCGACTTGAAGTTGCGCTCGGGTGCGGTCGTGTCCTCGTAGGGTTGCGACAGGCAAGCGCCGTGATGATTAAAACACCAGCCGTGATAGTGACAGCGCAGGCCGTTGGTCTCGACCATGCCGTTGACCAGATCCGCGCGTCGATGCGGGCAATGGCGCTCGAGTAACCCGAAGACTCCGGAAAGGTCTCGGTACAACACCAGATCCTCACCGAACAGTCGCATCGGCTTCGTGCTGCGCGACTCGAATTCGGAGACACCGGCAATCGGCATCCAGTAGCGTCGCAGCAGTTCTCCCATCGGAGTGCCGCGACCGACTCGGGTCAGTCGTTCATTTTGTTCAGGGCTCATGACAGTTTGTCCTGGGTCGAGACTACCAAGGCGATACGCACTCAACGCCCAACGGCTTCACGGTTCCCGGAGTATCCTCGGAATAGAGTTTCTTTACCCCGTTTTCAGCACAAATGGCAATGATCAATGCATCCCAATATTGCATCTGCTTATCGGTGGCCAATCGCATCGCAGCGGTGTGCGCAGTCAGCGTTGAAGGAAGTGCTGGCATGACGACAATGAATGCGTCGACGGCCGCCAGCGCCTCTTGTCGAGTCATGTACTTGCGGCGGGTCATCAAAGAATAGAACTCTCCATAGACCTGCGCTGCTATAGGCCAACCGGCGTTGGTCGCGCGACTCAACAACTTTTTCGCAGTCTGCTCCTTTGTGCCATCGATATCGCTGACCGCATAGACGAACACGTTTGTATCGAGCGAGTTCAATTGTCGTATGCCTCATTGCGATCGAATTTCCCCTTGAACGGTCTTTTCGAACGAATGGCGAGCGCGCGCTGAATCAATGCCTGCCTGTCTTCGCCGCCAGTAATTGAATCAGCACGGACAAGCTTCAGGGGCGCTCGACCACGACGTGTGATGATGACTTCCATGCCGGCATCGACCATGGCGGCGTAATGCGTGAAATTGTGAACGGCGTCGCGCGCGGTAGTGGACAAGGTGCGATCGGCCATGGATTCCTCGAGCACGAGATTGGGATTCACAAATGTATCACAACTTGTATAACCGAAGGGTCTCGCACGGCGGCGATGTCAGTAACGAATGAGCTGTCCGGTGCATGGCAAGTAATCTGTCCGGTTTCTGAAGAGTTCATGTCCTCTCGACAGCGTGGCCGCAGCGGCCACCGTCATTCCAGCGATATCTTCGCCCGCGCCACCGTCTCGCTGATCCACTTCATACTGCCTTCGATGCGCGTTCGAAATTCGCGTGCGTCGGCCATGACCGGCGACAGCCCCAGATTTTGAAACTTGCTGCGAACCTCTGGCTCGGCGGCGATGGCGCGCGCGGCGCTCTCGAGTCGCGTCACCACCTCGTCAGGCAGTCCAGCCGGGCCGAACAGACCGAACCAGGCGTCCAGTGGCATGTCCGGTGCGCCCGCCTCGCTCAGCGTCGGTATGTTTGGATGCTGGGCCATTCGCTGCTCGTTGAATACGGCCAGCACCTTGATGCGGCCGTCGCTCGATTGCGGCAGAACGATCGGGTCGAACATGAGCTGAATACGACCGGCTTTCATCTCGAGTACGGCGTCCGCACTGCCTTTGCCCGGCACATGCACGATGTCGGTTTCGGTGAGCATCTTGAACAACTCGCCCATCAGGTGACCGTAGGATCCGACGCCGGCCGAGCTGAAGTTCAGCTTGCCGGGCTGCCGCTTCGCCAGTGCGATCAGCTCGGTCACACTATTGACCGGCAACTCCGCGTTCACGCCCACGAAGTTCACCGAGTCGACGAGCTTCGCGATCGGCGTGAAATGGCGCAGCGGATGATAGGGCGACGGATTGCGCGCCGCCGATTGCACCGCCATGCCGCCGATATTGGTCGACAACAAGGTGTAGCCGTCGGCCGGTGCTGACATGACGGTACGGGAACCGAGGATCGCAGCCGCGCCGGACTGGTTGCGCACAATGAAGCGCTGACCGAGCAGTCGTTCGAAGCCCTCTGCGTAGATATGCGCCGGTACGTCGTTGGTGCCGCCCGGGTTGTACGGCGAGATGATGGTTACCGGGCGGTTCGGCCAGGGTCCGGTCTGGGCGTGCGCGCGACCCAGAGCGGCGGCTGCGCCCAGCGACCCCAACGCAGCCAATGCCAGACGCCGGTGCGCTGCGGGTCCTGGTCGCGATCGCAATAGACCGTCGCTTTCCAGACGGTCACTTTCGAATTTCATGCGTATCTCCCGGTTTGGCTGCGAGGCTCAGAGTGCCTGCAGCACTCCATCCTTTAATGCCTGCTGAATCCGCTCCTCGGCCACACCCGCTTCGCGCAGCACCTCGAGCGTATGCTCGCCGATGGCAGGCGCCGGTCGGCGCACGGTTGCCTTCCAGCGTGAAGCGCGCGCCGGAAAGCCCAACTCGCGCATCGGACCGATACCTGGTTGATCGACCTCGACGATGAGACCCAGATGTTTGACCTGATCGTCTTCAAACACTTGCGGGAACTCATAAACCGGGCCGGCTGCTATAGCGGCGGCTTCCATGCGCTCAACCCACTCCTCGGTCGAGCGCGAGCGGAAAATCGGATCAACCCGAGCGCGGAATGCGTCGCGGTTCGCGATGCGCAGGGCATTGCTGGCAAAGGTGGGGTCCGTGCCTAGCGGCGAGTCGCCGAGTGCGTCACAGAAACGCCCCCATTGCACCGGATTGAGCAAGGTGATGCTGATGAGACCGTCCTTCGTCTCGAACACCTCGGCCGGGCAGACCACCGCATTGCGGTTACCGGCGCGCGCCGGCACCACTCCGCCGGTCAGGTAGTTGGCGGCCGGGTCAGGCAAGAGACCCAACGCCGAGGACAGCAAGTTGACATCGACATGTTGACCCTGGCCGGTCCGAAAGCGATGAACGAGCGCTGCGTTAACCATCGCGAATGCCATGTAGGAGCTGGCCGCGTCGGCCAGCGAGCCGCCTGGTCGCAGCGGCGGACCACCCGGCACTCCGGTAATTGCGCTGATGCCGCTCATGCCCAGCGCCACGCCGTTATAGCCCGGTTTGTGCCCCTTCGGCCCGTCCTGGCCGAAGCCCGACACCGATGCATAGACCACTGCCGGATTAATCGCGCAGATGGCCTCGTAGCCCAGGCCCAACTCGGCGGCGGTGCCCGGCAGGAAGTTCTCGATGACGACGTCGGCGCGTGCCGCAAGGATCATTGCAAGATCGCGGCCCTCGGGTTTTTTCAGGTCGATCGCCACGCCGCGCTTGTTGCGGTTTACCGCCGCGAACGCCGGGCTGATGCCGTTCTTGCCGCCGATGTGCCGCATGTCGTCGCCGGCGCCTGGCCGCTCGACCTTGATGACGTCGGCACCCAGATCAGCGAGTAGCATCGCACAATAGGGTCCCGCAATGACCCGTGACAGATCGAGAACCCGGATTCCTTCCAGCATGATCACCTCAACACAAACACGACGACGTTACTGGCATGATAGCCGCGAATTGCCAGCGCGTCGGCGGCGCCTGCGGCACGGTTTCAGTCTGCCCAACCGTCTGCCCAACCGTCTGCCCAACCGTTAGCGCGGAAGGTACACTGAGTGGCCTCGGGACCTGGGGAGAAGACAATTCAGGAGCATCGAATATGACGTCCATCGTAGACCTCTTCTGGTCGTTCCGCAGCCCCTATTCCTATCTCGCGATGCCGGGCGCTCTGAAGCTCGAACAGGACTTCGCCGTCGAAGTGCGCTTGCGGCCCGTATTGCCGTTGGCGGTACGCGACCCGGCCTTCTTCAGCGCCGACAACCTCAAACGTGCGAAGTACATCCGCCTCGACTGGCTGCGTCGCGCCGAGATGTTGGGCATGCCGAACATTTGGCCCTCGCCCGATCCGATCGTGCAGGACATGCGAACTTACGCCATCGCCGAGCATCAACCCCATATCTTCCGTCTGACGTTCCTCGGCGTCGAGGCGGAACGACGTGGTCACGGCATCGAGTTCGCGTGCGCCGTGTCGGCACTGATTTTTGGTGGCACGCGCGACTGGCATCTCGGTGAACATCTGGCACTTGCCGCACAGAAAGCGGGATTGAACCTGGCAGAAATGGACGCGGCAATCAGCGAGGCGACCTCGCATCGCGCCGAAGTGCAAGCCAGCCAGCAGGCGCTGACCGATGCCGGTCACTGGGGTGTTCCAACGTTTGTGTACGAGGGTGAACCGTTCTTCGGCGAGGATCGTATCGATACCTTGCGATGGCGGCTCGGCAATCGCGGTCAGGCGCGGTGAATGAACAACCCCTATCGCGTCTTCGGCTCCGAGCTGTCGCCGTAATCGCTCAAGGGTAAGTGCTCCACGAACCACGCCCTTGAGGCGATGCGCGAAGTAAACCAAACTTAGAGTGCCCTGGGCAAGGCGATGGCGTACCTGGTCAAGTTCTGGCCCAAGCTGATTCGCTATATCGAACGGGGCGACACGCCGGTCGATAACAATCGCTGTAAGAACGCGATCAGACCGTGGTGTGAGCGGTTCAATACTGAGCTCGATTCGCAGCCTGGATTACGTTGTTTTGATCTGCAGTGATCTTGTTGCCATGAAGTATTTTTACCATCACGTTATGGGCTTTCCGATTCATCTCATTTTCCAGGCTGCGGCGCGAACCGAAGGCGTTGGCGCACTGGAAGAAGAAGCGATGATGGCGCCCGGCTTCGGCCCGCAGGCCCGAACTGCCATCGGCAGACACTCGCTCGCGAAACTCTGATTCGACCCGTTGGAACGAACCATCTTTGGCTTGACGCGCGCCGTCATCATCAGTCCAAACGCCACCGACCAGCATACCCATCGTGCTTCTCTATTGGTACTCCGTTCGATCACGCTAATCGGCGCCAATCGGCGCGAATCATGTCGCTGCCGCGTTCGGTAATCTCACCCACAAAGCACCGATTTCGTACCACCGCAGATTGACGAGACGAAAACGACCGCCACAAGTCGAGACTTCGCGGCGTCAGCGGCGAGGTAAGGGTATGCTCTGTCTTCGGTCAATTTCTGAACAGGTACATGAACATGGTCATTGTGCAAATCAACTATCGTCGGCCCGACATGAGCAAAGCCGAGTGGGACGCCCGATACACTGACGAGACGGCCGCGCCGTTCGTCAAGCTGCCCGGCCTGCAGTGGAAGGTATGGCTCGACGATCCGACCGACGCGCAGCTCTCGGGGGGCATTTACCTGTTTGCCGATCGCGCCTCGGCCGAGGCCTACGTGGCGGGGCCGATCGTCGCGCGAATGAAGGCGAACACCGCCTTGCGCGACCTGCAGATCCGCATCTTCAACGTCCGCCAGAACATGAGCGAAATCACGCGCGCGCCGCTGCCCGGCCTGACCGAAACCGCTGATTGATGCCAAAACGCCGACGATGGCAAATGCTTACGATTTGATCATCGCCGGCGAAGGTGTGGCGCTCGCACCGATCGAGCTGGTGGCGCGCCTCTTGCGTGATCGACGGCTCGTGGTGATCGACCCGCATGTACTTCGCACCGGACTCGGCTACTGGCTGGCCTGGCCCAAGCCGAATCTGCGCGCCCTGCCCGAGTCGGCGAGAATGTTTCGGGATTGGATCATCAGTCAGGCCAGTGGCGACTGATCGACTGAAAGCAAACCATGCAACTGCAAGACATCACCACACCCGCCGCCCTGATCGACACCGCGCGCATGCAGCACAACATCCAGCGCATGCAGCAGCGCATGAACACGCTTGGCGTTGCCTTTCGACCACACGTCAAGACCACCAAGTGCGTTGACATCGTCGTAGCGCAAATCGCTGCCGGCGCACGCGGTATCACCGTTTCAACACTGAAAGAGGCCGAGCAGTTTTTTGCGGTCGGCATCACCGACATCCTGTACGCCGTCGGCATGGCCGCGCCCAAGCTCAGGCAAGCCGCCGCGCTGATCGACAAGGGCTGCGCACTCAAGATCATTGCCGACAGCGCCGAATCGGCAGCCGCGATCGTGGCGTTCTCCCGCGCCAACAACACGCCCTTCGAGGTCTGGATAGAAATCGACACCGACGGCCACCGCTCTGGCGTGCAACCCGCCAGCGAAGACCTGCTCACCATAGGCCGCCTCCTGCACCAGGGCGCCGTCACCCTGGGCGGTGTGATGACGCATGCGGGCTCAAGCTACGAGCTCAGCACAGTCGAAGCCTTGCAGGCCATGGCCGAACAGGAGCGCAGCCTGTGCGTGCTCGCCGCAACGCGCTTGCGCTCTGCCGGCCTACCCTGCCTGAATGTCAGCGTTGGTTCCACACCCACCGCGCTGTCGGCCCGGCAGCTTGAAGGCGTGACCGAAGTGCGCGCTGGCGTGTATGTGCTGTTTGACCTGGTCATGGCCAACGTCGGGGTCTGCAGCCTGGACGACATTGCCTTGAGCGTGCTGACTACCGTGATAGGCCACCAGAAAGACAAGGGCTGGGCCATCGTCGACGCCGGCTGGATGGCCATGAGCCGGGACCGCGGCACACAAATGCAGTCGCAGGACTACGGCTACGGCCAAGTCTGCAACGCCGACGGCAATCCGCTTGATGGCTACCAGCTCACCGGCGCCAACCAGGAGCACGGCATCCTGAGCAGCACCCACACTGACGCCGGGCAGGACATCACCCAACGCTTTCCGATCGGCACGCAACTGCGCATCCTGCCCAACCACGCCTGCGCCACTGGCGCGCAGTTCCCCGAATATCACGCCGTCGCAGCAACCGCGGGCGGAGAGCACGTAGCGGGCGCGACTTGGCGACGCTTTTATGGCTGGTAGCTGCTGGGGAGCGGCAATGGCTGCAATGACTGCAATGGACAACAGCATTCGCCAGATCAATCCGGGCAACATGGCGCCAACCGGCGGTCGCTACAGCACGCCGTTGTAAACGGCAATTTGAATCTGACTCATCGGGGGTGCGAACAAAGACTTGGACTACTTGGAGGCAGTTCATGTACTCATACGAAGACCTTACCTCGATTCCACGTACACCAATCTACGCGGCTCGAACTGAACAGTAGCAAGAATCGTGTTCGGATCTTCATCGCAGCCTCTCCAGTGCTTAGCATCGATACCTCTTAAACGACCACGGCGCAGGGTGCAGCGCGTCCTCGTTGGAAACGAAATGCGCGGTTAGATCAGTATTCGCTCGACTTCGTCGAGGGAATTCAGATTCGAGAATCGTTTCTCTGCAATGTCCGAGATCGGCCAGAAGCGGTCATCCGGACAATCGCCCAATTGCTCCTCGAGTCGATATCTGGTCAGTCGGTCAATTTGCCTGGTGACGAGGTACTCAGAATCGAGACGGAAAGACCGAGCCGACCATCTCACCTTGTAACTGCGTATTTCGGCGAATGTGACCGATGATTTCGGTCTATCGTGACCGTTTGTCACGGAGCGACGTGAGCGAGCGTTTCGGTATCGTGACCGCTGGTTTCGGCGATCGTGACCGGC
>JANLTP010000225.1:0-18129 GCA_031363055.1 Burkholderiales bacterium
GGCCAGCGCCGGCGCTGGCCGCTACTGCATTCAAGAGGCCGCGAAGTACGCAAGGTCGCGCATCGTTTTCGGTCAACCGTTATCGCGCCATCAAGGAATACAGTTCCCTTTGGTCGAGCTATACGCCGAATGCGAGATGCTGCGCAACTTCATTTTCAAGGTTGCCTGGCAGATGGACCAACAGGACGCCTTGGGTATCAGTGACCTGGTATCGATCTGCAACTTCCGAGCCAATCGACTGGCCTGCGATGCCGCCGATCGAGCAATGCAGGTGCACGGCGGCATCGGCTACACGCGCGCGCTGCCGTTCGAGCATATCTACCGACATCATCGCCGTTACCGGATCACCGAAGGCGCCGAAGAAATCCAGATGCGCCGAGTGGCCCAGCATCTGTTTGGTTTCTCAGGCAAACAAGCGAATTCGTAGCCTTGCTGTGCCAGCAAACCAGGGTCCTGAACTCGATCTTCCGCGACTCGACGCATTCATTCGTTCGCGCTTTGACGACCTCAAGGGCGAACTGAGCGTCGCGCGCACAGAAGGCGGCATGTCGAATCCGACCTATGTCGTGCGCTATGAGAATCACTCGATGGTACTGCGCAAGCAACCGGGCTCGGCGCTGGCACCCTCGGCGCACGCAATCAATCGCGAGTATCGAGTGCTCGGCGCCTTGCGCGATTCGCGAGTGCCAGTGCCTCACGTCTATCTGTACTGCGAGGATCGAACGATCGTCGGGACACCGTTTTACCTGATGGAGTATCTTCAAGGCCGGGTATTTCATAGTTACGCTACCCCTGGATTGACACCCAGCGAACGATGCGCGCTGTTCGACGCGATGGCGCAAACCATGGCCAAGCTGCACCGCCTGGACTTCGCAGGGCTGGGTCTTGCGGACTACGGCCGCCCCGGCAATTATTTTGCGCGGCAGCTCGGCCGCTGGTCGCAACTGTGGCGGCAATATCGCAGCGGCAGCGACGACAACCCCGATCTGGATCACCTGATTGTCTGGCTCGGCGCGCACCTGCCGACGAGCGAGACACTGACGCTGTGTCACGGTGATTTTCGAATCGGCAATCTGATGTTCGACGCCCACGAGCCCCGGGTCATCGGTGTGCTCGATTGGGAACTCTCAACCCTCGGTCACCCGTTGGTCGACGTCGCGTTCAATAGTCAAGCCTGGCGCATGGCGCCCGACGAAAACGGCGGGCTGCTCGGTTTGCCGATCGCCGAGTTGGGCATTCCGGATGAAGACGCTTACCTCGAGCAGTACTATCGCTACGCCGAATCGAACGAACGCGTGACGCGCTTTCACCAGGCGTTTGCCATGTTTCGCGGCGCGGTTGGCAGCGCCGGCGTTGCCGTTCGCGGCCTGCAAGGCAACTCGGTTTTGCCGGGCTCTGCGCAACTGGGCCGCAAGCTGGCGCTGGCGTACGCGCAACGCGGTGCGCAGTTGATTAATTCTTGAATAGTTGATCAAGCCTTGAATGATTGGCAACCGAGGTACACAAAATGAGCCAAACCAACACGGATGGTCCGTTGCAGGGCGTGCGCGTACTTGAGCTATGCGCAATCGGCCCGGCGCCCTTTTGCGGCGCACTGCTGGCCGACATGGGCGCTGACGTGGTGCGTGTGGATCGAACCACTGCGACTGACCAGGGCGTGCACAGGCCGTCGCGATTCGACTTTTATAATCGTAACAAGCGTTCGATTGCGCTCGATCTAAAAGATCCGGCGGCTACTGTAATTACCTTGCGCTTGGTCACTAAAGCCGACATATTCATCGAAGGTTTTCGCCCTGGCGTCGCCGAACGATTGGGCTTAGGCCCGGACCGCTGCTTGCAAGCGAACCCGCGTCTGGTATACGGCCGTATGACCGGTTGGGGTCAGTCCGGACCGTTGGCGCAAGTGGTGGGACACGACATCAACTATCTGGCGCTGAGCGGTGCGCTGCACTGCATTGGCCAGAACGGTCAGCCGCCGAGCCCGCCGCTGAATCTTGGCGCCGATCTCGGTGGCGGTGCGATGTACCTTGCTTTCGGCTTGCTGGCAGCACTGACCGAGGCGCGGGTATCGCAGCAGGGGCAGGTCATCGACGCGGCGATGATCGACGGCGTGGCCAACTTGATGTCGGCTTTCTACGCATTTAATCAATTGGGCAATTGGTCGGCAGAGCGTGAAGCGAACATTGTTGATGGCGGCGCGCCGTTCTATCGAACCTATGAAACCAGCGACGGCAAGTACATTGCGGTCGGCGCGATCGAAGCGCGCTTCTATCAAGCGTTGTTGGAAGGCATGGGCTTGGCCGGCGACGCGCTGCCCGAACAGAACGATCGCGCGGCTTGGCCGGCGATGCGCACGCGCTTTGCCACCGTGTTCCGCACGCGAACGCGTGCCGAGTGGGAGCGCATCATGCAAAATCGCGATGCCTGTTTCTCGCCGGTGCTGAGCATGGACGAAGCGCCGAAACATCCGCAGAATGTGGCGCGCGGCGTGTTCACCGAGTTTGATCAGGCCTTGCAGCCAGCGCCGGCACCGAGGTTCAGTCGCACGCCGGGGACTTTGCGGCGGCCACCGCCGCAGGCTGGGCAGCACTCGCAGGAGATTCTGGCGGATTGGGGCGTTTGAGGCGTCCATCCAAGCTCCAGGTCTATTGCCGCGCTAACATCGGACGAGACGAGTCCGCCTCCAGGATAATTAGATGGAACGAGCTTATATTCACGAGGAAGTACCCGGCGGTGTGCCCCTCAAAATGTGGACACGTGGTGTGCCGGTCGAGGAAGCGGCGAAGCGGCAATTGGTCAACGTTGCGCGCCTGCCCATCGTGTTCAAACATGTAGCGGCGATGCCCGATATGCATTTCGGTATTGGCGCGACGATCGGATCGGTGATTGCGACCACCAAGGCTATTATTCCTGCAGCCGTTGGCGTCGATATTGGATGCGGCATGATGGCTGCCAAAACCTCACTGCGCGCCGAGGACCTTCCCGATAACTTGGCACCGCTACGCTCGGTGATTGAGCGTGCAGTGCCGCATGGGCGCACACCCGGTTCGCGTGACCCGGGCGCATGGTCCAAAGTGCCGGATTCGGTAGATACCGCCTGGGCGCAACTCGAACCGGATTTCGCTCGGCTGTGTGCCGACTATCCGAGACTCGAAAAAACCAATCACCGCGTCCATCTCGGTACTCTGGGCACCGGCAATCACTTTATTGAAGTTTGCCTCGATGAACAAGGCTTCGTCTGGATCATGTTGCATTCGGGATCGCGGGGTGTCGGCAATGCCATTGGGACGATGTTCATCGAACTCGCCAAGAAAGACGCGTTGCGTCAGAACGCCAACCTTCCGGATCGTGACCTGGCGTACTTCGAGGAAGGCAGCCACTACTTCGGCGACTATGTGCGTGCGGTCGGTTGGGCGCAACGCTACGCGTCCTTGAACCGTGAGGTATTGATGCGGCGGGTCATCGACGCAGCAAAGTCGGAACTGCACAAAAGCTTCCAGAGCCACATTGAAGCGGTGAATTGTCATCACAACTACGTGCAGCAGGAGCATCACTTCGGCAGCGACGTTTATGTCACCCGCAAAGGCGCCGTCAGTGCGAAGGCGGGTCAGTTGGGCATCATTCCCGGCAGCATGGGTGCGCGCAGCTATATCGTACGCGGTAAAGGTAACCCGGAGAGTTTCGAGAGTTGCTCGCATGGTGCCGGCCGCGCGATGAGCCGCGGTGACGCGAAGCGGCGCTTTTCCTTGGCCGAACACCGAGCGGCGACCGAAGGGGTTGAGTGCCGCAAGGACAAGGACGTCATCGACGAAACGCCAGCGGCCTACAAGAGTATCGATGCGGTGATGCAGGCACAGCGCGATTTGGTGGAGGTCGTGCACACGCTCAAGCAGGTCATCTGCATAAAAGGTTGAGGTGACGGTTGCCAAGGTTAGAATCCGAGTCCGTGAATCGATCGCAGAACGATGCTCAGAGCCGCATTACCGTTGGAACCTTCAGTTGCTATCGATCATCCTCAAGGCTGGCTAAGGCGGATCGAGCGCGCCATCTGGCTGCCGGATTTGAGCAGCTTGCCCGGTTGGAAAATCGCTGCGATGCGTTTTGCGCGCACCCTGATCGTCCTGTTTCGCGATCTGTTCAATGGCCGTCTGACACTCTGGGCTATGAGCCTGGTCTATACAACGCTGTTATCGATGGTGCCGCTGCTGGCGGTTAGCGTTTCGGTTCTGAAAGCGTTTGGTGTGCACAATCAGGTTGAGCCGCTGTTGCGCAATTTGCTCGCACCGTTAGGCAATCAAGGCCAGGAGATCAGCAGCCGGATTGTCGGCTTTATCGAGAACATGAATGTGGGCGTGCTCGGATCGGTCGGCTTGGCTTTGCTGGTGTACACCGTGGTGTCGATGCTGCAGAAGATCGAAGAGTCGTTCAATTCGATCTGGCGCATCACCGAATTGCGTCATATGGGCGAGCGCTTCAGTCGCTACCTGAGCACGCTGCTGGTCGGACCGCTGCTGATCTTCTCGGCGCTCGGAATCACGGCGACGGTCATGAATTCCGACGTGGTGCAGTCCATCCTGTCGGTTGAGCCCCTGGGAACGCTATTTCTGATCGCCAGCCGCCTCGCGCCTTATGTTTTGGTGATCGGTGCCTTTACGTTTTTCTACCGCTTCGTACCGAACACCCGTGTGCGTCTGGTACCAGCGCTCGTCGCCGGCACGATCGCGGGCATCCTTTGGCAATCAGCAGGCTGGGCGTTCGCATTGTTCGTTGCGTCCTCTACCCAGTATTCGGCGATCTACTCAAGTTTTGCGGTGCTGATTCTGTTCTTGATCTGGATCTACGCAAGCTGGCTCATCTTGCTATTCGGCGTCGATGTTTCGTTCTATTTGCAGCATCCTGAACAGCTCTATGTCGTGCCCGGTGAATCCGGCCTGAGCATTCGAATGCGCGAGCGGCTTGCGCTGGCCATCTTTACCTATATTGGCTTAAGCTTTGTCGCTGGTCGTGCGCCCTGGACCTTAAATCAATTGGCCAATCAGATGGCCGTGCCGGCGCATGTGATCGACGCTGTGCTCAAGGCCTTGCAACAGGCCGAACTATTAAAACAAACCAGCGACGACCCGCCCGCTTATGTGCCCGGCCGCGATCTGGCGGCAATCCCTATCAGCAGTGTGCTGGGTACGGTTCGCAGGGTAGGCGAGGAAGGCTTTCTGGGTCCCGGCGCGCTACCACTTCCCGAGTCGGTCAACGCCATGATCGCGAAGATGGAGGATGCAGCCAACCTGACCGTGGACGGGATGAGTGTCAAGACGCTGATTGACGATGCGATTGCCTCAGCAGCAAGCTCCAACAACGGCGATCAAAGCCCTGCATAGCCGTCATAGACGCGAGCCGCAATGGCCAACTCCCTCAGAGCACCAAAACTTCCAGCGCTGATCTTGTTCGATCTGATGGGTACACTGCTTATGGTTGCGGGCGAACCGATAACCGATGGTGATCGTCTGGGCCCGACAGGTTCAAGCGCAGTATTGCGACGAGCATCAGGCGCAGGTTCGCCTTTGTGAGGGCGTGCAGGAAATGCTGTCGGTGTGGAACGGAGTTTCAGTCTTGGGCGTAGTTTCAAATTTAATGATTGAAGGTATGCCGCAAAGGCTTCTTGAGGCAAATGGGGCGCTTGGCCTTCAGCGCGGACGCGGCTCCGATCAGGCTCTGATGATTGGTGACACGTGGGAGGCGGGCATTGCAGGTGCGGCGCGGGCTGGAATACCTGCGGCGTATTACGCCCGAAGCGTTTTGCGTGATTCAAGTGTTTCGCTGATTCGACACTGGGATCAATTTCGTCCGGCCGGTTTTGAGCGCTGAAATGAACGGTGTTCCGACTGAAGTGAAGCTTCAACTCGCTACTGTAAAGGACGCGGTCAGCCATGCAAAGTTTCGAACGGCACTTGATTTGGGGACCGGACGCGGAGTCGATATCCAACGTTGGTGTTATGTTGCACTTCGAAAAAACAGACTAACGGAGCAAGCAATGATTCTGCGCCGCATCTCGACCCGGTTTTTCCTGGAAGGTAGCGAGTCCTTTCGCGAGTGCCTACTGAACAACGATGCGGTCTGAGTCCAGAATTTATTACGGCAACTGGCTGGTTCTTGCATGCTTCGTCACCCAGTTTGTCTCGGTCGGGGCCATGAATTACGCCATCGGCGCCTTCATGTTGCCGATGACGACCGAGCTCGGCTGGTCGCGTGCCGAGTTTATTTTGCCGCGAAGCCTCGGCCAGTTCGTCATGGCCTTCACCGGTTTTTTCGTCGGCAGTCTGGTCGATCGGCGCGGCGCCAGACCGTTCATGTTGTTTGGCCTGTCGGTACTTACCCTAGCCCTGTTCGCACTGTCCTTGGTGCATGCATGGTGGCAATGGGTCGTACTGAACGGTGTGGTGCTGACGATGGGTGCTGCGTTGATCGGCAGCCTGGTGGTCAACGTCACGCTATCGAAGTGGTTCGTCGAAAAGCGCGGGCGGGCGATCGCGTGGTCGTCGATGGGCGTTTCGTTTGCCGGCATTGGCGTGACGCCGGCGGTCACCCGAGTCATCGATACCTTTGGCTGGCGCGCCGGTTGGCAGGTCATGGCGGCGGCTACCTTGTTGCTGACGTTGCCGGCTGCGTTGATGATGCGCCGCGCACCCGAAGATCAGGGCCTCTACCCCGATGGCAAAACCGGCGCGCAACTGGCGGCCGGTGGCGGTGCACGGGCGCAGGCCGATTTCGATACGTCCCTGACTCGCCAGCAGGCGCTTCGCATGCCGACCTTTTACCTGCTGGTGTTTGCCTTCAGCATGTTCCAGGTGCTGATTCCGGTGGTGTTGTTCCAGACGATTCCGTTCATGACCGATGCCGGCTATTCGCGCGCCACGGCCGCGCTGATGATTACCATTGCCTCGGTACCCGCCCTCCTGACCAAACCGGTCTGGGGCTGGCTGATCGACCGCATGAATTCGAAACCGCTGGCTGCATTCAGTGTGGCGCTTTCAGGGGCGGCGCTGATCATGATTGTGTTCAGCGTGCAAGCTCGTTCTGAACTCTGGGAGTATGTTGCTTTTCTGTTGCTGGGCGTGGGTTGGGGCGGTACCATCCCGATGCAGGAAGTCATCTGGGCATCGTACTTCGGTCGCCGCTATCTGGGTGCGGTACGCAGCGCCGCATTGCCCTTTGCGTTGATACTGGGCGCCGGTGGTCCGCTGGCGGTTGCGCATTACCACGATACGGTTGGGAACTATGATGGCGCGTTTCTCTTTGTGGCTGGCATGAGCATTGTGGCCAGCGTCCTGATCCTCGCGTTGCCCAAGCGCGCGCTTCCTTCGACGGCGCATCCATGAAGGGCCAAGTGGTTCTCATCACCGGCGCGAATACCGGCATTGGTCGGGTCACCGCGCGCGAACTGGCGCGGCAGGGTGCCCACGTGTTCATCGCTTGTCGTTCGGCGGAGCGTGCGCGCGCTGTCGTCGATGAGAACCGCGCTGGAGATCAGCGCGGTTCGGTCGAGCTGTTAAACCTCGATCTCGGCGATCTCGATTCCGTTCGGCAATGCGCCGACACCTTTCTGGCGCGCGGGCTGCCGCTTCATCTGCTCATCAACAACGCCGGCCTCGCCGGTGCGCGCGGAATGACGCAGTCAGGGTTTGAACTGGCGTTTGGCGTCAATCATGTCGGTCACTTCCTCCTGACACAGTTGCTGCTCGAGCGAATCCTGGCATCGGCGCCGGCACGGATCGTCACCGTTGCCAGCAGGGCGCACTATCGTGCCACCGCAATGGACTGGGAAGCGCTTAGGAGATCGACCGGCTCGCGCACGGGTTTGGCGGAGTACGGTGTTTCGAAACTCGCCAACGTGTTGTTCAGCGCAGAGCTGAGTCGAAGACTGAAGGGGACCGGTGTCAGCACTTATGCGCTGCATCCGGGCGTGGTCGCTACCGATGTCTGGCGCTCCGTGCCTTGGCCGATTCGCTCGCTCATCAAACTCGGCATGATCTCGACCGAGGAAGGTGCGCTTACTACACTCTATTGTTCGACCTCGGCCGAGGTGGCGCAACAGACCGGGCTGTACTACGATCAGTGCAAGGCCAAGGAGCCGAGCCGTTTGGGCCGCGACCCGGCGCTCGCGGCTGAATTGTGGCGGCGTACCGAGGACTGGTTGCGATGACGGGTATCGGATCATAATATTAAGTCGTACACACCCAGGAGCTCCCCATGACCGCTCACACGCTTTGTGTCGGCACTGCCGGCATGTCCGTCTGGTTCAGCCGCGATCTCGGTGACACCTGGGAGCGGCCGTATAGCGAAACGGGTCTGTATCTGGAGGCGCGGGTCTGGGCGCTGTCGACCCATCCGCAGCGTCCCGGTGAAGTATTGGCCGGCACCGACTTCGGAGTCTTTCGCTGGTCGGAAGCGAGCCGGCACTGGTCGCATCTGCCGGGCCCGTTCGATGGTGACTGCACCTGGGCGCTGGCACAGGATTCGCACAATGCCGATGTGATTGTGGCGGGCACTCATCCGGCGGCGTTGTATCGCTCTGATGACGCCGGCCAATCATGGCGCAAACTCAAGGTGGCGATGGCCGAACAGTGTCCGTTCGTGGGTGCGCCGCGCGTCACGCAGGTTTTGTTCGACCCGGTTGTGAGAGGCACTTTGTGGGCGAGTGTCGAAATTGACGCCGTGCACCGCAGTCGCGATGGTGGGGAAACCTGGACGCGTCATGATCGCGGCCTGGTATCGGGCGATGTTCACAGCATTGCGGTACTCAGGAACGGCGCGACCGTTATGCTCGCCGCCACCAATATGGGCTTGCATCGCAGTGTCGATGGTGGCGAAAGCTGGACCCATCAGAAACTCGACTCTCCGTGGCAATACACCCGCACGTTAGCGACGCACAACGATAGCAATCACACAGTGTTCCTGACCAACGGCGATGGCCCGCCCGGATCGACCGGCCGCCTGCTGCGCTCTCGTGACCTCGGCAAGACCTGGCAGGATGTGCGCTTGCCGGGCGAGGCGAACAGCACGCCCTGGTGTGTCAGTTCACCGGCGGATGATCCCTCGATCGTTTTTGCCGCGACCAACCTCGGCCAGTTATTCCGCAGTGTTGACGGCGGCGAGAGCTGGGTCAAGCTCAAGCGCGAGTTTGGCGAGGTCAGGTCTATGGCGATGGTGCCGAATCGTTGAGCAGCGCCGATGTGTGCGCGAAATCGATCAAACCCGGCGTCGAAGTTCGAGTCGGTTGTCGACCAAGGCCAAGGCCAAGGCTCGACCCTGATTAAAGTACTCGTACAAAGCAAGCCGATCTCCAAGGCCCACGAGACGTTCCAAAAGTTGGTTGCCAAGATCGGTGTCAAACGTGACCAACTCAAAGAGTGGCAGGACTATCAGCCACGTTTTAATCAACGGTTGGCGGGTGAACTCGTGCCCTTGCAGACGGAGCTGCGCCGCGGCCAACGGCAGATGGTGGAGCTCATCGACCGTCTGCTGAGCGACTCAGCACCCGTTCGTCGGCTAAAGCGCGTGCAGCGCGAAAAGCTGGAGCAAATGCTTCGCCAGTTGCTCGATTCACTGTTCGAGGGCGACAACAACAATGAGGGCGACAAGGCGCTGGTCGACTTGTACGACAAATATAACGAAATCTCGCACGCGGAAAATCGACAGCTCGATATCGAAATGGCCGAGGCGATGCTCAGCGATGTTTTTGGTGTCGACGTTGGGCCGGATCACGGCGCGACCAGCGCCGATGAATTGCTTGAAAACGCGCAGGATCTGATTCGAGAGCGCGCCGCGCAGCGACATGCGCAGGAGGCGCAGGCGTGGCAGAACGCGCGTACGTCCAATCGGTCCAAAGCGGGCGCGGCGAAGATCGAAGCCGCTCGAATACGGCGTGAACAGGCGAGTCAGGAAATCGGCCAATCTTTGCGCGATGTCTATCGTAAGCTCGTCAGTGCACTGCACCCGGATCGCGAGCCGGATGCGCAAGAGCGGGCGCGCAAAACGACTTTGATGCAGCGGGTCAATCAAGCCTATGCCAATAAAGAACTCTTGACGCTTTTAGGGCTGCAAATCGAGATCGAGCAGATTGACGCCGATCACCTTTCGACAGTGCCGCCCGCGCGGCTGGCGCACTATATTGAGATTCTGCGCGAGCAATTGGCCGGCCTCGAGCGAGAGCTTGCGCATTTTGCAGATACTTTCGGATATTTGTCGCCCCGGGGATCGGCCTTGACGCCGGCCAAGGTCGATCGAGAATTAAGCATTGACCTTGCAAATCTCAAGGTCCGAATTCGCGTATTGCAGGGCGATCTGGTGGCGTTCCGTGACCCCGCTGCTCTTCGCGCGATCCTCAAGGAATATCGGCTGGAGGACCCGGATGAAGACATGGATGACGTGTTCGAGTTGATGAATACGTTTGTTGAGCCGGTGGGGCGTCGTCGCGGTGCCAGGCGACGCTGATGCGTGGAAGTGTCCCCAGCGATGCAGCGAACACGTGGCCACCCTCACTTCGTCGTGCGTTGATCAAGGTTCAGCCCGACTACTTCGGCTGGCCTCCTGACCAACAACTGCGCTACAGAGTTGATCTGCCTGATGCCGATCGCGAAGCATTGATCACCGACCTGCTGCGTGCGCATGGTCATCGCCGACCGGTGGCGACCGCGAAGCTTGAGTCCAATGGCCGGATATCGCTGGCCGTTCAACACCAGGTCAACCACTGGCTGCAACCACTGATTGGCATCGGTGAAGACAACTTCTCTCTTAATGAGCATTTTGCGCATGGGTGCTCACTGCTGAACTTCGAAACCTTGCTAGCCTACGACGAAGACGATCACGATTTTCAAGAGGAGGCTCGAGTACGTGATTTTCCGGGGCATGTTAAGAGACCCTACGCCGGTGATCTGCACGGCACATGGGCGCGCTGCTTGACCGACGGGCAATTGACGTACCTGAACTTGAGCATGGCGGCCTGGTATGTCTACGGCGCTGCCGAGTCGGCGGCCATTGACGAGGTCAAGCGGCTGGTACCGCATCGATATGTTGCCGGGCCGGCTCATGGCAAGAAGACCCCGGACGGTATGTCGCGCTGGGACCAGCACGTTGATGCGGGCGGCCATGAAGGATTGCTGGACGAATTGCAGCGTCGCGTTCGGGCCTACGAATCTCTGCGCAGTCATGCCTTGCTGTCCGAGTTAAAGGACCGCGCAGAGGGCTCCATCTGGTTCATTGACCATCCGTATCCCGTTGAGCCAAAAGCGCAGGGTGAACGT
This sequence comes from Burkholderiales bacterium, assembly GCA_031363055.1. Classification (GTDB taxonomy): domain Bacteria; phylum Pseudomonadota; class Gammaproteobacteria; order Burkholderiales; family Burkholderiaceae_E; genus JANLTP01. Next base: position 11,298 of record JANLTP010000225.1, read on the forward strand.
AACCTGCTGATAGTCTTCAGTCATCCGTTAGCATTGGCTAATGTGCGCTTCACGTCATTTCTGCGCGACTGCACGGCGCTGGAGCAACCGCGCGATGAATTGAGTGCACTTGAAGCACGTGAAGTCAACGCGATGCTAAGCTTTGTCGCCGAACAGCACGACCACTTGCGGCGTAATTTTGATCCTAAATTAACGACACTTCGGAAGCGTAAAAAGGTCCTCTTCTATCCGAACGCGCTACGCGATCTTGAGGATCGCTAATCATGGCAAGTGCCCCTACTTGGGCTTTTCGGGCTCGTTTTCGACGCGGTGCCTTTGGCTGGAAGGGCACGCGCAAAGCCATTGAGCGTTTAAACGAGGCATTGGGCGAGATCGAGCGCATGGCGCGCGTCGACCCGTCATCGGCCGGCGAGGGGGCAGTGCCTTTGCTTGAAAAGCTCTTGCCTGCGATCTGTGACATCGACAGTTCCAGCGGCGCCTTGGGTGAGGCCTGCGCCGGTGCCGTGGAGATCCTGGTCCCGTTGATCGCGGCGGCACTGGTGCCCCGTCGTGTGCGCGAGAAATGGCTGGAGCGACTGTTCGAGGCCTTTCAGGATGATGATCCACCCTACATTGAGTTCTTGGGGGAACACTGGCGCGTGCTGTTCGCGGAGCCCAGCCTGGCTTCGCATTGGGCGGACCAGCTTTTGCCGCTGGTGCAGCGGGTCTTGGCGGAACGCTGCCAAGGGGTCTATGTCTATACCAAGGCCGGTACGCCCTGTTTCAGCGCGCTGTTTCATTGCGACCGCCAAGACGCTCAAACAATTCGATTTGGCGCGGGCAATTAACGGGCGCGCGCTGCGGCAGCGCTCAAACGGACTCGATGTGTTGTTGCGGAAATGGAGGAACACGAATGGACGCCAAGTGGCTGGAAGACTTCCTGAGCGTTGCCCGCACTGGCAATTTTTCGCAATCCGCAAGTGAGCGTAATGTGACGCAGTCGGCGTTCAGCCGACGTATCAAGTCGCTGGAGCAATGGGTCGGGGTCGCCTTGATTGACCGCTCGTCCTATCCGACGCGCTTGACACCCGCCGGAGCGCAGTTTCACACAGCCGCACAAAAAGCCACCAGATCCCTGTTGAAGACACGGCAGGACCTTCGACAGGCCTTGAGCGCGAACCGCAAGGTTTTGCGCATTGCCGTCCAGCATTCGCTGGCCAGCCAGTTCCTGGTGCAGTGGCTGGCCACACTGCCGCTGGCTCAAGACTCCTTGCTGGTGCGCGTGCGTGCCGACAATCTGCACGACTGTGTCCGTGATCTGGAAGAGGGCAACGTCGACCTGCTGGTGCACTACGCGCATGCCGACTTGCCGCTACTTCTGGACGATGCGCGCTACCCGTCGTTGACGATTGCCCAGGAAACGCTGTCGCCGTACTCCAAGCCTGGTGCCGATCAGCAGCCGCTCCATACATTGCGACCGGCGGCCGCTACGCCAGTGCCGTGGCTGACCTATAGCGGTGAGGCTTTTCTGGGTGGCGCCACAGCGCTGGCCGTTTCCCGGGCATCACCACCATTGGACTTGTATCCGGTCTTCGAAAGCGCGCTGACCGAGGCACTGCGCGCCGCAGCTCTGGGGGGTTTGGGCGTGGCATGGCTACCGGCCCGCACGGTTGCGGACGATCTGCTACAACACAGACTGGTACGGGCCGGGCCCGCCGAGTTCGACGAGCCCTTGCTGATTTGCCTTCATGGCGATCGAGCGATGCTCACGGACCGGTTCGATCGGCTTTGGGATTCGATACAACTCTTGGCCAATAACCTGCCAGCTTGAAAACCAGGCGTTCAAGGGAGTCGGCGCTTAACGATCGAGCGGGCGTTCAACTATGAATCCAGCGCATAGTTACTGCGCAAATGTCATTAGACGTCCGGACTGCAGCCGCCCTAATATTTGATGGGCCGCATAGCCACTAAATCCCTCGGTCAGGCGATTTCATGAACCTCGAAAAATTCCCGCGCGTCCGTCTTGGCCATTGGCCAACCCGGTTGGAGCCGATGCTGCGCTTGCGCCAAAAACTCGGTGGACCACGCCTCTTCATTAAACGCGACGATTGCACTGGCTTGGCCAGCGGCGGCAGCAAAACCCGCAAGCTTGAGTTTTTGGTCGGTGAGGCAATGAACCAGGGGGCAGATACGCTGTTGACCCACGGGGCGGTGCAGTCCAACCACGTGCGGCAAACAGCGGCTGCCGCCGCTTTTGCAGGCCTGGCGTGCGAGGCGATCCTGGAGTCCAGGCTCGAAGGAGCCCCGCAGGACTATTCAGACTCGGGCAACGTCTTTCTGGACAAACTGTTTGGAGCACGCTTGCATCATGTGCCGGGCGGCACCGCAATGGATGCTGCCCTCGAGACGCTGGCCGCGCAACTGCGTGCGGCCGGCCGCAAGCCTTATGTCATCCCCGGTGGGGGCTCGAATGCCCTGGGATCGCTGGGCTATGTTGAATGTGTGCGCGAGTTGCGTGAGCAATGCATCGACCTGGGTTTGAAGAATCCTCACCTGGTGCACGCAACCGGAAGTGCCGGCACACAAGCCGGGCTGGTCGCCGGAATACACGCGCTCGGTCTCGGTTGGCCCGTTACCGGAATTGGCGTACGAGCGCCACGCGAGGTGCAAGAGAGCAGAGTCCACGGGCTGGCACAGCGCGTGCTAGAGCTGATGGGCGTCAACACGGCGTTGCCGCGCGAGGAAGTGGTAGCGGATGATCACTTCATTGGCGCGGGGTACGGTGTACCGACTGACAGCATGCTGGAGGCGGTGCAAATGCTGGCGAGTTGCGAAGGAATCCTGATGGATCCGGTCTACACCGGCAAGGGAATGGCTGGCATGATCTCGATGCTGCGCGCCAAAGCGTTTGCAGCCGACGAGGACGTCATCTTCATCCATACCGGTGGCTCGGTTGCCTTGTTCAGTTACCGCTGGGCGTTCGAGGGCAAAATTACATGATTCGCTTAATTTAAAGGGAAATCCGTGACTACATTGCACAGTTTGATGCGCGCACTGAAGGTCGCTGCAGGCACCTTGGTGCTGCTTGCCGCCCAGCCCCTGCTGGCCCAGGGCACCCCGCAAAAGGGTGGCACGCTAGTCCTGGTGGTGCAGCCTGAGCCGCCCACCTTGGCGTCCTATCAAAGCACTGCCGGTCCGATCGGCCAGGTAGCCACCAAGGTCTATGAAGGGCTGCTCGAATACAACTTCGAACTCAAACCGATTCCCGGTCTGGCCAAGTCGTGGACGGTAAGTGACGATGGCAAGACCGTGACCTTCAAGCTGCAAGAGGGCGTGAAGTTCCACGATGGCAAGCCATTCACCAGCGCCGATGTGCAGTTCAGCGTGATGGATGTCCTCAAGAAGGTGCACCCGCGAGGCGTCAACACCTTCAAGGCGGTTACCGCGATCGACACGCCAGATCCGCTGACAGCCGTATTCCGCCTCAGCGAACCGGCACCGTACATGATGATGGCGCTGTCCTCTTACGAGTCGCCGATGATCCCCAAACATGTCTACGGTGAGGGCGACATTGCGCGTCACCCCAACGCAAACACGCCAGTCGGCACCGGTCCCTTCAAGTTCGGCGAATGGCAAAAGGGCCAGTTCATGCGATTCGATCGGAACCCCGACTATCGCAAGCCGGGACTGCCGCATGTCGATCGCATCGTCGCGCGCTTCATCGCCGATGGTGGCACGCGCTCGGCAACTCTGGAGACCCAGGAAGTGCACCTGGGCGGCTTTAATGCGGTGCCGCCGGTGGACGTCAAGCGATTGCAGGCGCTGCCGCACATTGCGGTGACGGCAAAGGGCTACGAGATGCAGGCCCCGATCGTGCAACTGGACTTCAATACGACCAAGGCGCCATTCGATGATGTCAAGGTGCGCCAAGCGGTGGCCTACGCGATAGATCGCAAGTTCGTGATCGACAACATCTGGTTCGGTTTTGGCCGGCCGGCCAGCGGGCCGATCAGCTCGAACTTCAAAGCTAACGGGCTCTACACGGCGGAGGTCAAGAACTACAACGTCGCCAACGGCATCGAGCTGGCCAACAAGCTGCTCGACGAGGCCGGCAAGCCGCGTGGTGCCGATGGCACGCGCTTTGAAATCATTCATGACATCACGCCCTACGGCGAAGAATGGCGCCGATTTGGCGAATACGCCCAGCAGCAGTTGGGCAAGATCGGCATCAAGGTCACCCTGCGTTACGAAGACGTGCCCACCTGGCTGCGGCGCATCTACACCAACTACGACTTTCAGCTCACCAACAACTGGATTCAGACGCTGGCCGACCCGGTGATCGGTGTGCACCGGCTCTACCATTCCAACGCCATCAAGCCGGGCACCGTGTTTGTCAACGACTCGCGCTGGAACAGCAAGGAAACCGACGCGCTGATGGACAGCGCCGCTCTGGAGAGTGACACCAAGAAGCGCGCGGCGATCTACCACGATCTGCAAAAGCGTGTGGTGGAGGCCAGTCCACTGGTGTTCGTGCACGAACTCGATTTCGTCACGGTCTACAACAAAAAGGTCAACAACTTCCCGCTGAGCCCGCTCGGTTTGTATTCGTCATTCGATCAGGTCTGGCTCGCCAAATAAGCGGGCAGGCAAGCGGCAAGGTAAACGGTTTAGTGAGTAACGTGGTGAGCGGTGCGGCAAACGGCCAGAGGATTGCGCCATGGCATTGACTCGAGGCCTGGGTTTCGCGCTGCGGCGCCTGCTTCAGGCAGTGCCAACGGTGCTGGTGATCGTGGCCTTGAACTTCATGCTGCTGCAGTTGGCACCGGGCGACGCGGCCGATGTGCTGGCCGGCGAGGCCGGCTCGGCAACACCCGAATTCATGGCGCAGTTGCGCCAAAAATTCGGGCTCGACCAACCGCTGGGCGTTCAACTGCTGTTGTACATGAAGCAGATCGTCAGCTTCGATCTGGGTTATTCGTTTCGCCACGACATGTCGGTCGGCAAGCTGATTCTGTCGCGGCTGGGCCCAACCCTGCTGTTGATGCTGACGGTCTTTGTGCTGTCGGTGCTGGCCGGTGCCTTGCTGGGTAGCCTGGCTGCCCGCCATCTGAATCGCTGGCAGGACAACATGATCTCCATGCTGACCGTACTGGCCTACGCCACGCCGGTGTTCTGGGCCGGACTGATGCTGATCGTCGTGTTTTCGATCAAGCTCGGCTGGTTTCCGACCAGCGGCATGCAACAGGTGGCCGCCTTCCACCAAGGCTGGGCGCGCTGGGTCGATATCGCCCACCATCTGGTGTTGCCTGCGCTCACACTGACCCTGTTTTACCTGGCGCTCTACACCCGGCTCATGCGTGCTTCGGTGCTCGAGCAGTTCTCCATGGACTACGTCGTGACCGCCCGCGCAAAGGGGTTGACGGAGCGACAGATTGCGCGCCGCCACGTGATGCGTAATGCCCTGATGCCAGTGGTCACCATGGCGGGCGTCCAGGCGGGCGCCTTGCTCGGTGGTGCAGTCGTTGTGGAGACCGTATTTGCCTGGCCCGGCCTGGGCCTGCTGGCCTATGAGTCACTCTTTGCGCGCGACCTGAATTTGCTGCTGGGCATCTTCTTTATCTCGACTTGCCTGGTGGTGCTGGTCAATCTGCTGGTCGATTTGGCGTACTCGATGCTCGATCCACGCATCGAACAACGCTGAACGCGGCAGTCTCCTGCGACATGAATAACGGAATCTCCCGCTTCATGCGTCACAAGCCGGCGGTCGTCGGTTTGCTGCTCCTGCTGCTGGTGGTCCTGGCGGCGGCGCTGGCCGGAGTGTTGTCACCAGCCGATCCCTTTGCGCTGGTCGGTAAACCATTCCAACCGCCGTTCGGCGAACATCTGCTGGGGACCGACATGTTGGGCCGTGACCTCGCGGCCGGCGTCCTGTATGGCGCACGCACCACCTTGCTGGTCAGCCTGGTCGCCACCACCATCGCCACTCTGGTGGGTGTGACGATTGGCGGCCTGGCAGGCTACTTCGGTGGCAAGCTGGACAGCCTTTTGATGCGGTTCACCGAGTTGTTCCAGACCATTCCGTTCTTTCTCTTTGCTATTCTGCTGGTCGCAGTGCTGGGCGCGTCGATTCGCAACGTCATCTTTGCCATCGCCGTGGTTTCCTGGCCGCCGATGGCGCGACTGGTTCGTGGCGAGTTCATGTCCCTGCGCGACCGCGAATTCGTGCAGGCTTGTGTTGCCATGGGCATGGGCCACCTGCGCATCATCTTCGTCCACATTCTGCCGAACACGCTGTCATCGATCATCGTGACCGGCTCACTGATGGTGGCCACCGCCATACTGATCGAATCAGGCCTGTCGTTTTTGGGCTTGTCGGACGCCAACACCATGAGTTGGGGCTTCATCATCGGCTCCGGGCGCACCGTGTTGCGCACGGCCTGGTGGATTTGTGCGGTACCGGGTGCCGCGATTCTGGTGACGGTCATGGCCATCAATCTGGTCGGAGACGGACTGAACGACGCCCTTAACCCACGGCTGCGTTCGTTATGAGCGAATCAACGCCGCTGTTACAGATCGACGGTCTGAGCATTCGCCTGCCGGCTCTGGCCGACCGCAGCCATGCGGTGGAGGATGTGCGGCTCAATCTGTCGCGCAACCAGATTCTGTGCGTGGTCGGCGAGTCCGGCTCGGGCAAGTCCGTGATGTCGCGGGCAATCCTGGGTCTCTTCCCGTCCAGTCAGGTGCAACCGAGCGCTGGCCGGATTCTTTTTGAAGGCGAGGATCTACTCAAGGCCTCGCCCGAACGCCTGCGCACGCTGCGAGGCAATCGCATCGGCATGATCTTCCAGGAGCC
>JANLTP010000227.1:0-9590 GCA_031363055.1 Burkholderiales bacterium
CGCGCATGGCCGTAATGACACCGAGCGCCACGATGCCCTTGGCGGCGGCGATGATGAGCAGAAAAACGAACCAGGTCGGTAAAAAGTACGACAGGCCGACCGCCAGCGCCAGCACGGCAGCGCTGCGGGTTATCAAGGCCGCGTTCATATTTTTCGCAGCGCCTCGCGTTTGAATAATCCTTCCGGCCTGAAGAACAGCACCGCCGCCATGACGACATAAACAATGAACAGCTCGGCAACCGGGAACAAATGCACGGCCGTCGCGCGTGAGAACCCGACCAGCAAGGCGCCGAGTGCTGCGCCCTCGACCGAGCCCAGCCCGCCAATAATGACCACCGCAAACGACAGCAAGATGACGTTGACGCCAATGCCTGCTTGCACCGAAATCGCCGGTGCCGTCAGCGCGCCACCCAGGGCCGCCAAAAACACCGCGACACTGAACGAGACGATGAAGACGCGCACGACATTGACACCCATGGCGCTGCTGATCTCGCGATCGTTGATGACCGCGAGCACGACACGGCCGAATTGGCTGCGATTCATCCAGAACCACAGCGCGAAGCCGACCAGCAAGGCGATCAGCACAATGGCGAAGTCATAGCCGACATAGGGTAGGGCGCCGATCTTGACATTGCCGAACACGCTGTAGGCCTGGCTCGCATACAAAGGGTTGACGCCCCAGATCCATTTGATGACATCTTCCAGCATCAGGAACAAGGCATAGGTTGCGAGCATCATGACGACTTCATCGCGACCGTAGAACAGCTTCAATATGCCGCGCTCGAGCGCCGGGCCGACCAGCAGGGCGACCAGCACCGCCGTGCCGATCAACATCACCATGGCCTGGATGGCGCCCGGGTCGTTGCCCATGAACTTGCTGACCACGGTAGCGGCTGCGAACGCGCCAATGGCATACAGATTGCCATGCGCCATGTTCAGCACGTTGAGCACGCCGAAGACGAGCGTCAGCCCGGCTGCCACCAGGAACAGCCAGGACGCGTAGATTACGCCATCAACGAGGATGGCGATCAGCGTAGCCAAGGAGCGCGAGTCTGAAGCGTAGTGTCTGAACGAACCGTAGCGGCGCTTATTTGCAGGCCGCGCCGCGCAGTCCCGCCTTGATCCAGGCTTCGGCCAGCAGTCCTTCCGGTGGGTTCACGCACTCGGCCGAAAAGCGTTCGATGTCGGTCAGCATGACCATCTTTTTGCCGGCATCCCATTTTGATTTGCCAAATGCGATGTCTTGAATAGCTTGATGACCCCCGCCGAGGGCCATCTTGACCTTGCCGCCCGGGGTGTCCCACTCCAGCCCCTTCATCGCCTTGATGATTTCATCGTTGCTGGGCTTCTTGCCGCCGTTAGTGGCCATGGCTTTCTCGACCGCTGCCTTTAGACCCAGCAAGCCCTGCACCATGCGGTATTGCGGCTGAACCGGGTAGCTGTTCGGGTACGACTTCGACCAAGCCGACCAGAGCCAATCGTTCAATGCTGATTTCGGTGCCATTTGACCGTAGGCACCGCGGGCACCGACGATGGCGCCATCCGGCATTTTTTCGCCGAGCGGCTGTATGACGTGATCCGCTGCCGGGAACGCCACGATGCGATCCTTGAACAGACCGCGCGGGCCGCCTTGCAGAATCAGCGATTGCAAGTCTCCGCCCCACAGGCTCGAGTACAAAAGGCCCGGCGATTGACCGAGCATGGTCGAAATTTCGCTGCCATATTGACCGGCGCCAAACTTCGGCCAGAGTTCACCCTTGACAGTGGCTTTCGGTGCCAGCGCCTCGATACTGGCCTTGAAGTCCTTCCAGGAGTCCTGACCCCAGGCGTAGTCCTGATTGATACCGACCACGTCTTTGGGTTCAATCCCTTTCTTGACCATGTAGCGCATCAGGCCAATATTGTCCATGGCGGCATGGGCGGCGGTGCGGAACACGTAGTTGTATTTCTTTTCTTCGAAGATACGCGGCGTTCCGCAGTCGTAAAGGATCAACATACGCTTGAGTTCTTCGGCAACCGGCGCGACCGCCAGGCAGTCGCCGGAGCCGACGTAACCAATAACGACATCAACCTTCTCGCGATCGTAGAGGTTGCGCAACTCCTGAACCTGTTTGGTGGCGCCGCCGTTCTCGTCGACGATGACCGGTACGATCTGCAAGCCGCCGAAGCCTTTTTTGTTGTGCGGCGCGGGTACGGTGCCGGCATTCAGGGCTTCGATCAAAACCTTGCCACCGTTGGCAGCGGGAACGCCGAACGATTCAGCAGCCGGGCCGGACAGAAAGGTGACGATGCCGATCTTGAAGGTTTCTTGCGCCTGCGCGTTGGTTGCAGCCAAAGTGGCAACCAGGCCAACGGTGAGGCTCAGACCTGCCGCAGCCAAGGCTCGCGACAGGGGCGTACGCTGGCTGGCACGTTCGCTAAAGCGTTGAATGATCGAAAGGTTCATTTTTGAAGTCTCCCAGGTTGTCATATAAGTTGTTTCTTACTATTTTCTGTAATTCTAAACGTTTCCGCCGTTCTGGCTTGACCTGCCTGAAAGTTCAGGTTCAAATTTACGATCGTCAAGGGCGGTTTCCCTGGAGACTCTTCCGGCGACAAGCAAGCGAGTAAACCAATAAACCAACCAATAATTACAGATACACCAAAGGGATAAGCATGAGCTATTTTGTTCGAATCGCGGCCAGCGTTGCCGTGGCCGCTTCGACGCTGCTTGCAGCGTCGGCAATGGCCCAAACCGTTGCACCGTCACGTTTTGGTCCGACCGATGAAATCGGCAATGCCAACTTGTTGACGCCGGCACTGGCCGCCGCCGCCGCCAAACTGGTCACGACGGGCAAGGTCTACGAGCTGGGTATTCACGTGACGCCGGACACGCCAGCGTATCCGCCGCGCGGCTGCAAACTTTATATCGTTCAGCCAGGTCAGCAAGGCGGTTCGGGCGCACTCGGCCCGACCAAGACCACTTACAACGACGATATTCTCAATTGCTGGGTCGGTATTGGCAGTCAAATCGACGGTCTCGGCCACATTGGCGTCGATAACGTTTACTTCAATGGCAACCTCGCCAAAGACTTTGCGCAGACCACCGGTCTGACCAAACTCGGCATCGAGAAAGTACCGGCAATGGTGACCCGCGGTGTGTTACTCGATATGGCAGCGCACTATGGTGTCGACATGGTCAAAGAAGGTACCGCCTTCAACCAGGCCGAGATCGATGCCGTTGCCAAGAAGCAGGGCGTTGAAATTCGGCAGGGCGACGTGGTTATCTTCCATACAGGTTGGCTGAGCATTATCGGCACGGACCCGAAACGCTTCTCTTCGGGCGAACCGGGTTTGGGCAAGAATGGCGCGCAGTATCTGGCGACCAAGCGGGTGGTTGCCGTCGGAGCTGATACTTGGGGTCTTGATGCCATTCCGTTCGAGCCGGGTGTTGGTGTATTCGAAGTTCACCAGATACTGCTGCCGCTCAATGGCATCTACATTCTGGAGAACATGAACACTGCCGCATTGGCCAAGGACAAGGTGTACGAGTTCATGTTTGTGTTGGGGCACAACAAGTACAAGGGTGCCGTGCAATCAATGATCAACCCGGTGGCGATCAAGTAATAGAAAGAAAGCCCGGGGCCAATAGAAAGTCCCGGTCAAATAGAAAGGGCGCGGTAGATACCGCGCCCTTTTGTGTTGCCGCGTAGCTGCGGCAAGAGATACGTCCGCGAGTGGCGGCCGTGTACCGTCCTTCAACGCGAGCAACAATCAGTCGTGAGGCCTGAAATCAGGTTAAGTTAAGACCCGTGTTCGTGACTGCTGACCCGTGAAAAAGGTTGGATTCGTTAACCGCTAATCTATGCCTGTTGAGGCGGCGAGTCAATCGGTTTTAGCAGCCGAATTGTCGAAGGTACACTCCAGGAAACGTCTTCGGTCGCATGAAACGAGGTTAACATGCGCGGTGGCAGGGTAGAACGACAAGAAACGGCACAGCCGAGCACCAAGAAAAATTAGCTTGGCGCAATATGCGCAGCTCACGGTTGCCGGGAAAACGACCCATGTGATGTTGCCGTCCTACGTCCTGGAGACCTGGGAAAAAGTGATTGGCCTGCGATGAATGCGATTCGGCTCGCTCTGGCCGGCTGCGCGATGCTGCTATTTGCGTCGGTGCAAGCGCACACCAAGAGTACCGGTCTCGCTACGGTAGATGCGCGCAGTGCGGCGATTGCGTTCCGGTTAAGCATTACACCGGGCGAGCTCGGCGACGCGGCCGCTGAAATCCCGCGCGCAGCCGCTGGCGATAGCGGCAGTGCGACGCGGGTCGCTGCCTGGCTAAGTGCGCTGGTGCAGCTCGCTGTCGATGACAAACCCTGCAAGGTACAACGCACCGGGCTGCAGAGCTCGCAACTCGGTGATGAACGTGTGGTGCTGATGCTCGACTTCAACTGCAACACTGCCCCTGGCCGCCTGCGATTCACCGATCGGCTGTCGACGCAATTCGGCGAGCATTATCGAACCATTGCCAGCTTCACCCGGGCCGATGGTGTTCGCGAGGAACGTGTGTTCGATCATGAGCACACCGAGGCCGTCATCGATATGGGACGAGCCGCACCCTCGTCGATGTTGGCGTTTTTGACGCTCGGCATCGAGCACATGCTCAGCGGTCTCGACCATCTGCTCTTTCTGGCCGCCCTGCTGGTCACCAGTCGTGGCACCAAAAGCCTGCTGCTCACCGTGACGGCCTTCACTCTGGCGCATAGCCTGAGCCTCGCGATCTCTGTGCTCGGCTTTGCTTCAGTTGCGCCGACCCTGGTCGAACCGCTGATCGCCGCTTCGATTCTCTGGATTGCGATTGAGAATATCTGGTTCAAACCCTCGAACTTGCGTCGATATGTCTTGGCCTTTGCGTTTGGACTGATTCATGGGCTGGCGTTTGCCGATGGTCTGCGCGAGCTCAAGCTGGCCGGCTGGTCGCTTGTGCGTGCGTTATTCGGATTTAACCTCGGTGTCGAACTGGCGCAGGCGCTGGTGGTTGTGTTGCTGGCCCCGGTCATTGCCTGGTTGGCGCGCCAACCCGGTGCGCAGACCTGGATACGCGCAAGTTCAGTGCTGATCGGCGCGGCGGGCTTATTTTGGCTGGTAGAGCGCACGCTGCTGGTTTAATCGACTGCCTGTGCTTACCTTCTGCAAATCGACCGCCTATGCGGGTTTGGAAGCGCCGTTGCCACTATTTCGGAAATAGCGGAAAACCAAACTGCCTCGCGGGCCGTACAAGCTAGAGCAGGATATGCTGATTGGCTATTGCAGAGTACTTGCTGACGATTATTGCTAGCTCACGATCGATTACTGAAGACTAACTGGCGCGACCACCACTGTGCAAACATTGCTGAAAACTGGACCGCTATGGCAGCCGCGCTCGGGCGCGTTGGGCCATGCCTTGGTTTGGTTTTTGTTCTGGATACTGCCGCTACAGGCGCTTGGAGTGGCGACCGCTGAGCTGCGGGGCCCGGCGCACTACCACGATCGGCCAATCGGACTGCTATCGGGTGCCAGCGTTCTGTCCAGCGACAGTTTTGTGCCTGAGGCCGGTGTTCTGCTCGGTCAGTCTCATGTTCATTCCGATGTCGAGCGACATCATCACGACCCGGCCGATGAACCGATACGGGTCGACGACGCCAGCGATCATCAGCATGATGCGCTGGCGATCGAAGATGGCGCCTCAGTGTCCGGTTCGTTATTGAGTTTCGCGGCGCTGCTGTTCGTGGCGCCCCATCATTTCCCGTTCAACTTGGACTATTCGCGGCCTTACTGGGCGCCCAAGTCGCCGGCCGATCCGGTCACAGGCCGCCTCGAGCGCCCACCTAGCGGCTTGGCAGGTTAGTGCCGACGGCTGTGTCACAGCGCACCCTTCGGTAGCGCCAACAGCCCTATTTTTCCTACGAATCCAAGTTGGCCGAGTGAGTCGATTTGCGCGCATGCGCGAACGCTTGCCGGTTGCCGGAGCTTTTCATGCAGTCCGAACATAATCTGCGGGCGCGCTGTTTTGTGGCGCTCGCCGTCGCGACCTTTGCGCCCATTGCCACCTTCAGTTTTTCGACGCATGCCGAGACGGCAGTCGTTGACCTACTAACGCCGCTGGAGTCCAAGTTGGCTGTGTCCGATATCGTCGTCAGCGGTCACTACCATAATGCGGTGGGCAGCTCGGATGCCGCCTCGGAGGGCAGTATCACTTCACAGCTTCTGAAGACCCGGCCGGCCCTGCGCCCCGGTGAAGTGCTTGAGTTCGTGCCCGGTGTGATCGTTACCCAGCATTCGGGCGACGGCAAGGCGAATCAGTACTTTTTGCGTGGCTTTAATCTCGACCACGGCACCGATTTCGCAACGAGTATCGCCGGTATGCCGATCAATTTGCCGACTCATGCCCATGGACACGGCTATACCGACCTGAATTTTCTGATGCCCGAGCTCATCGATCGCATCGACTATCGCAAAGGTCCGTACTTTTCGCATGAAGGGGATTTTTCGTCGGCAGGGTCGGCCGCGATCAGCTTGCGCAATCGGCTCGATGCGCCGTTCGGGAAAGTCACCTTCGGTGCAAACGGATATCAGCGGCTGTTAACCGCCGCTTCACCGACCCTGGGTAACGGCGCCAATTTGTTGGCCGCGCTCGAGTTGCAGGGTAACGATGGCCCTTGGGAGAATCCGCAACGTCTGCGCAAACAGAATGCCGTATTGCGTTACTCGGACGGCAGTCGTGCTGATGGCTTTGATGTCACCCTGATGTCCTACCAGTCGCGCTGGAATGCGACCGATCAGATTCCATTGCGCGCGGTCGAATCCGGTCAGTTGGGTCGCTTTGGCAGCCTGGACAGGAGCGATGGCGGTCAAACGACCCGCCACAGTCTTTCCACCGAATGGCGCAAGCCCCTGGCCAATGGTTCGGCGCTGCAGGCGTCGGCCTATGCGATCTCCTACAGCCTCGACCTGTTCTCGAACTTCAGCTATTTCCTCGACAATCCAAACACGGGCGATCAATTTTTGCAACGCGATAGCCGCTCGGTTTATGGTGGTTCCCTGAAGCACCTTTGGGCCGGCAAATGGGCCGGACGTGATGTACACACCGAGTTCGGCCTGCAAATGCGGCATGACCGTATCAAGGTCGGCTTGTTCGATTCAGTCGCGCGCGAGATTACCGCGACGACGCGTGATGACCGGGTTCGCCAGACCAGCGTTGGTGTGTTCGGCGAGACCGGCATCAGTTGGACACCGTGGATGCGAACTATCGCCGGCGTTCGTGCCGATCAATATCGATGGGATGTGCGCAGCAATCTTGATGAGAATTCAGGGCGCAGCAGCGATGCCTTGCTGTCGCCGAAGTTCTCGACGGTGTTCGGCCCGTGGGCAAAGACCGAGTACTTCCTGAACTGGGGTCGTGGCTTTCACAGCAACGACGGTCGCGGAACGCTGACCCGCATCGATCCGAAAAGCGGCCAGCCGACCGATCCGGTCAAAGGGCTGGTCCGTACCACCGGCTACGAGTTCGGCATACGCTCGCAACTGGTACCTCATTTGCAGTCTTCGCTGGCGATCTGGCGCCTCGGTATTGGCTCGGAGTTGCTGTTTGTCGGCGACGCCGGTACCACCGAGCCGAGCCGAGCCAGCCGGCGTCAAGGCATCGAGTGGAACAACCGTTACACACCGAAACCGTGGCTACTATTCGATCTCGATCTGGCGCTATCGCAGGCCCGATTCGTCGAGGGTGACCCGAGCGCCGATCGAATTCCCGGCTCGGTGTCGCGAGTCGCATCGGCTTCGGTTGCGGTTCGTGATCTCGGACCGTGGTCCGGTAGTGCGCAGATCCGCTTTCTGGGGCCGCGCCCGCTGATTGACGATAACAGCCAACAGGCTAAATCATCGACCTTGGTGAATCTGCGCGCAGGCTACCGGGTCAACAAGCAGCTCGAATTGTCGGTCGACGTGTTCAATGTATTCAATCGCAAGGTCAATGATATCGACTACTACTACAGCTCGAGGCTGCGTAACGAAGCCGCGCCAGTCAATGACCTGCATTTTCATCCGGCCGAGCCGCGTGCGGTCAGGGTGAGTGCGCGGCTGGAGTTTTGACGGATTTACGGGTCCAGCTAATCTGGAAGTGTAGTGTGCCGATTTCGGTCTCAAGCGGCCTACTTGACGCCTATTTACTTGGCTGGGCGTTGGCCGTCTGGGCTGGCCGTCCCTGGATGGTAACCAACTGCGGTAAAGGGTGCGAATCGTTCAGGTTCGCTTTTGCGGAGACCCGATTGGAGGGCAACTTCATAGAAGCATAGACTGACCGTGAGTCTGCTGACTGCAGTTCGGCTGACTGCGGGTCGGCGACCAACGAAGCGCCAACTGCGAACTCAGCTCGCAAAGATTGGTACCTCAGGCAAGTAACGCGCAGAAATGAGGTGAAGTTGTTGACCTCGCCGCGATGCTCGCCAACCTCTCCGTGTAGTTTGACGATCAACTGATTCGTCGTCATTCCTTCGGATTCGGCCATGTTCGAGAGAATTTGCCAGAATAAATTTTCCAGTCGAATACCGGTGATGACGCCATGAATCCGAACCGATCGTGACCGTGATTCGTACAGAATCGGATCGGTCTTCGCGTAGATCTGACACATGATGGCTCCTTGCAAACGATTTTGCCGACAATGGCTGCAACCTGGGGCGCCGCCACCGGCTGACCCCTTGATTGCCGCATGGTAGAGATATTACTTCCGCTTATAGCGCCCTCGTCTTCATTTGACTGGCGATGTGAGCCGCTTGGCGAATCGCCAAAGTGACAATCGTCAAAGTGGGGTTCTCTGCGCCGCCGGTAGTGAACTGGCTGCCGTCGGAGATAAACAGGTTCTTCAGATCATGGGTCTGGCCGAACTTGTTGCACACCCCGTCGCTGGCTTTCGCACTCATCCGGCAAGTACCCAGATTGTGCGTCGACGGGTAGGGAGGCGTGCGGAACGATTTGAGCGCGCCCGCAGCCTGATACACCGCCTGACCTTGCTTGAAAGCGTGGTCCCGCATCGCGTTGTCGTTCTCGTGGTCGTCGAAGTGCACGTTCGGTGCGGCCAAGCCTCGCTTGTCTTTGACCGATTTGTTCAAGGTGATGCGGTTGTCGGAACGTGGCATGTCTTCGCCGACCAGCCACATGCCAGCCAGATTGGCGTAGTTGTCCATGTACTCGGTAAACTCGTCGCCCCAATCGCCTGGATTCAGGAACGCTGCCATGAACGGCAATCCCAGCGCTAACGTTTCCATTTCGTAGCCGCCAACAAAGCCGCGCTTCGGATTGTTCTTGGATTCGTCGGAGATGATGCCGGCCATCGTCGTACCGCGATAGAAATGCACCGGTTTGTCAAAGATTGCGTAAACCGACCCCGTCATGTGGCGCATGTAATTGCGGCCGACCTGACCCGAACTATTGGCCAGACCGTCTTTGTATTTTGAGGATTCGCTCAGTAGTAGCAGACGCGGCGTTTCGATCGAGTTGCCGGCGACGCAGACCACACGCGCTTTCTGGCGCTGCTCTTTTTTGTCCTTGTCGAAATAGACCACCCCGGTGACCTT
>JANLTP010000234.1:0-33415 GCA_031363055.1 Burkholderiales bacterium
TGGTAGGCGGGGTATAGAACATGAGCATGAGCGATCCGGTCGCGGACATGTTTACGCGCATCCGTAATGCGCAAGTCGTTGAAAAAGCATCGGTGCACATGCCGTCTTCGAAATTGAAGATCGCCATTGCGCAAGTGCTTATAGACGAGGGCTACATCGAGAGTTTCCTGGTGAAAACCGAATGCGTCAAAGCTGAACTCCAGGTGCAATTGAAATATTACGCAGGGCGCCCGGTCATCGAGCGTCTCGAGCGGGTTTCACGCCCGGGCTTGCGCATCTACAAGGGCAAGCATGCGCTTCCCCAGGTGATGAACGGCCTTGGCGTGGCGATCGTGACGACCTCCAAGGGCATCATGACCGACCGCAAGGCGCGTGCAACCGGCCTGGGCGGCGAAGTCCTCGCCTACGTCGCGTAACCCCAAGCGACGCGAGGAGAATCAGTCATGTCAAGAATTGGACGTATGCCGATCGCAGTGCCTGCCGGGGTTGATGTCAACCTGTCCGCAGACTCGATCAGCATCAAAGGCCCGTTGGGTACCTTGAAGCAGGCCATCACTCCGAAAGTCAAGGTCGTCAAGGAAGGCAGTAACTTGCTGCTGACGGTCAATGATGAATCGAGCCAAGCCGACGCCATGAGCGGTACCTTGCGCGCATTGCTGGCCAATATGGTGACCGGTGTGACCAAAGGGTTCGAGCGCAAGCTGAGCCTGGTGGGTACCGGTTACCGCGCTCAGTCGCAAGGCACCGCCCTGAATCTGACGCTAGGGTTTTCGCATCCGATCGTCTACAAATTGCCCGAGGGTGTCAAGGCGGACACGCCGACCCAGACGGAAATTGTCGTCAAGGGTTCGGACAAGCAGCGCGTCGGCCAGGTGGCTGCAGAGATTCGTGCCTTCCGGCCGCCCGAGCCCTACAAAGGCAAGGGCGTGCGTTATGCCGAAGAGAAGATCAAGCTCAAGGAAGTCAAGAAGAAATAATCAAGCCCATGGCTGGCAGCGCTTGCTGCGAGATTCTGGTTAAAGGACGTGCGGCGACGTACGAGAAGGTTTCGGGATACGAGTAATGGACAAGAAAGTTTCCAGGCTGCGCCGGGCGCGGCAGACGCGCTTGAAGATTCGCGAATTGCGGGCGATCCGTCTGACCGTGCATCGCTCGAACCAGCACATTTATGCGAGCATCATGGACGCCGTCAACGAGCGCGTGCTGGTGTCAGCATCCACCGTGGAAGTCGAAGTGCGTTCGCAACTGGCCGGCCTGACTGGCAAGGGCGGCAACGTCAATGCTGCGACGTTGGTCGGCAAGCGTTTGGCCGAAAAGGCATTGAAGGCAGGCATCGAGACGGTTTCGTTTGATCGTTCAGGATTCCGCTACCACGGTCGTATCAAAGCCCTGGCCGAAGCGGCGCGTGAAGCCGGCCTGAAGTTCTAAGGAATAAACATGGCAAAAATTCAAGCACGGGTTGGCGCAGAAGAACGCGACGACGGTCTTCGCGAGAAGATGATTGCAGTCAATCGGGTCACCAAGGTGGTCAAGGGGGGCCGCATTCTGGGATTCGCGGCGCTGACCGTGGTCGGTGACGGCGACGGCCGTATCGGCATGGGCAAGGGCAAGTCGCGCGAGGTACCGGTCGCTGTACAAAAGGCGATGGAAGAAGCGCGCCGCCGCATGGTCAAGGTCAGCCTGAAGGGCGGCACTTTGCACCACACGGTGTACGGCAAACACGGCGCGGCCAAGGTATTTTTGGCGCCCGCCAGCGAAGGTACCGGCATCATCGCGGGCGGCCCGATGCGCGCCATTTTCGAAGTGGTCGGTGTCACGAACGTCGTCGCCAAGAGCCATGGTTCGACCAACCCGTACAACCTGGTCCGTGCGACGATCGATGCGCTCAAGCGCACCAGCACACCGGGGGAGATCGCCGCCAAACGCGGCAAGTCAGTCGAAGAATTGTTCACGGCTTAAGGTGAAATGAGTATGAACACCAAGACGGTTACGAGCGCCAATACATTGAAGGTCAGGCTGGTCAAGAGCCCTATCGGGACCAAAAAAGGTCATGTCGATACGGTGCACGGGCTGGGGCTGAAGAAGATCAATCAGATACGGGAACTTGAAGATACGCCGTCAGTGCGCGGCATGATCAACAAGGTTCGCTACCTGGTTCAGGTGGTCTGAGCGTCTTTCAGCCTGTCTTTCAGTCTGTCTGCCAGTCTATTCGTCAGCACCTTAGCCAGAAAACGGAATCAAGCATCATGAAGCTGAACACTCTGAAGCCCGCCGAGGGCAGCAAGCACCCCGCGAAACGCGTTGGTAGGGGCATTGGCTCTGGCATGGGCAAAACCGCCGGCCGAGGCCACAAGGGCCAAAAATCGCGCTCGGGCGGCTTTCATAAGGTCGGCTTCGAAGGCGGCCAAATGCCTTTGCAGCGGCGTCTTCCCAAGCGCGGATTTGTGTCGATGACGCGCGACGATACAGCCGAGGTGCGTCTGTCGGATCTTGAGCGCCTGAGCGTTGAAGCGCTGGCGATCCCGGTCGATATTTTGACCTTGAAAGCTGCGGGCGTGGTGCCACATCGGGCATTGCAGGCGAAAGTCATTCTGTCGGGCAAGCTGACTAAAAGAGTTTCGCTCAAGGGCGTAGCGGCGACCAAGGGTGCAAGAGCGGCCATCGAGGCGCTGGGCGGCATGTTGCTTGAAATGGAAAAGCCGGTCGAGCAAGCCAAATCACCTGAATAAGTGTGTCAGTGAATCAATCAGCAAGCAGATAAGCATCAGTAAGCAGATAAGCATTAGTAAGCAGATAAGTTAATCCAGGACATTTAGTGGCAACCTCTCAGCAAGCATTAGTGAAGACCGGAAAGTATGGTGACCTCAAACGTCGCCTGATTTTCCTGTTGCTTGCGCTCATCGTATTCCGCATCGGTGCCCACATCCCCGTTCCGGGTATCGATCCGAATGAGTTGGCCAAGCTGTTCCAGGGACAGACCGGCGGCATTCTGGGCATGTTCAACATGTTCTCGGGCGGCGCCCTGTCGCGCTTCACCGTATTTGCGCTGGGCATCATGCCGTACATTTCAGCATCGATCATCATGCAATTGATGACTGTCATCATTCCTCAGCTTGAAGCATTGAAGAAAGAAGGCGAGTCCGGTCGTCGCATCATTACCAAGTACACACGCTGGTTCACGGTGGGACTGGCGACCTTCCAGGCACTTGGAATTTCGGTGGCACTCGAGTCGCAGGCCGGTCTGGTGATCGCGCCCGGTATGCAGTTTCGGTTTGTTTGCGTGGTCTCGCTGGTGACCGGCACCATGTTCCTGATGTGGCTGGGCGAACAAATTACCGAACGCGGTCTGGGCAACGGCATTTCCATCATCATCTTTGCGGGCATTGCCGCCGGTATGCCTGGTGCCTTGGCCGGCATGGGCGAATTGATTCGCAACGGTTCGATCAGCGCGTTTGTTGGCCTCTTTATTCTGGCGCTGGCGCTGTTGGTGACGGCAGCGGTGGTCTTTGTTGAGCGCGGTCAGCGCAAAATCACGGTAAATTACGCTAAACGACAGGTCGGCAACAAGGTGTATGGCGGGCAGACGTCGCACTTGCCGCTGAAGCTGAACATGTCGGGTGTTATTCCGCCGATCTTTGCTTCGTCGATTATTCTGTTTCCAGCCACCATCGCCCAGTGGTTCACCTCTGGCGAGTCGAACACCGCCTGGGTACGATGGCTGAAGGATGTGGCGGCTACCTTGTCGCCCGGTCAGCCGGTGTACATCGCATTGTACGCGGCGGCGATTGTGTTCTTTTGTTTCTTCTATACCGCGCTGGTCTTCAATAGTCGCGAGACCGCCGAGAACCTGAAGAAGAGTGGTGCCTTTGTGCCTGGTATTCGCCCCGGTGAGCAGACCGCCCGTTATGTCGACAAGATCTTGATGCGCCTGACTTTGGCCGGAGCGATCTACATAACCTTGGTGTGTCTGTTGCCCGAGTTCTTGGTGTTGAAGTGGAATGTGCCGTTTTATTTCGGTGGTACATCCCTGTTGATTCTGGTGGTGGTGACGATGGACTTCATGTCGCAGGTGCAAGCCTATGTGATGTCGCATCAGTACGAGAGTCTGTTGAAAAAAGCTGATAAAGGGTCGGGCAAATAGCCCGGAACCAAGTACATGGCAGGTAACCGCAGACCAGGTCCGGCAAGAAAAGACAGACGCGAACAGGCGAATGTCATTTCAAGCAAGGATGACGTCATTCAAATGCAGGGTGAGGTCACCGAGAATTTGCCGAACGCAACGTTTCGGGTGAAGCTCGAGAACGGTCACATCGTGCTCGGGCACATCTCCGGAAAAATGCGAATGAACTATATCCGCATCTTGCCCGGCGACAAGGTCACAGTAGAGTTGACGCCGTACGATTTGAGCCGCGCTCGAATCGTATTTCGCGCCAAGTAACAAAATAGTTGGTGGCCTGGTAGAGGCCAAGCGATGTTCAAGGGTTGTAAGCAGGGAATGCATAAGGGTCAATCATGAAAGTCATGGCATCGGTTAAAAAGATGTGCCGCAATTGCAAGATCGTCAAGCGCAAGGGCGTCGTTCGAGTAATTTGTATCGACCCGCGCCACAAGCAGCGCCAGGGTTAACACAGCGGCATCGTAAAGAGGATTTGCATCTATGGCTCGTATTGCGGGTATCAACGTTCCTGACCGTCAGCACACCGAAATCGGTTTGACGGCGATTTTCGGCATCGGTCGGGCGCGCGCTCGAGCGATCTGTGAAGCAGCCGGAATTCCGTACAACAAGAAGGTCAAGGATCTCAGCGATCCAGAACTCGAACGGGTACGCGAAGCGATTGGCAGATTCACCATTGAAGGTGATCTGCGTCGTGAAGTGTCGATGTCGATCAAGCGTCTGATGGACCTGGGTTGCTATCGCGGCGTTCGTCATCGCCGTGGCCTGCCCAGCCGTGGTCAGCGTACGCGCACCAATGCCCGCACCCGCAAGGGACCGCGCAAGGCCGGTGTTGCGTTGAAGAAGGGTTAAAAGGAACTATCGATGGCAACCAAAGGTCAATCGTCACAAGCCAATGCTGCGGCGTCACGAGTTCGCAAGAAGTCGAAAAAGAACGTCACCGACGGCATCGCGCATGTGCACGCCTCGTTCAACAACACGATCATCACGATCACCGATCGCCAGGGCAACACCCTGTCGTGGGCGACGTCGGGTGGCGCGGGCTTTAAAGGCTCGCGCAAATCGACACCGTTTGCAGCGCAGGTTGCGGCTGAGGCGGCCGGTCGTGCGGCTGTCGAGTGCGGCATTAAAAGCCTGGATGTCGAAATCAAGGGCCCGGGTCCTGGTCGAGAGTCATCGGTTCGCGCCCTGAATTCCCTCGGTATCAAGATTCTGTCGATTCAAGACGTAACACCGATTCCGCACAACGGCTGCAGAGCCCCGAAGCGTCGTCGCATCTGATTTTTTGAAGACCACTGTTCTTTGGCCTGGCTGTGAATTGCAGTCAGTCGCGCGAAGAACTAACCGCTGCAGGCTACCGGGCTTGCGGCGTAGCTAACTAGAAGGAAAACAACGTGGCACGTTATACCGGACCAAAAGCAAAACTATCTCGAAGAGAAGGCACCGACCTCTTCCTGAAGAGTGCTCGCCGTTCTCTCGATTCAAAGTCCAAGCTTGAAAGCAAGCCTGGCCAGCACGGCCGCACCTCGGGCGCCCGTACCTCCGATTACGGCAAACAATTGCGCGAGAAGCAGAAGGTCAAGCGCATGTACGGCGTGCTCGAGCGTCAGTTCCGCCGCTACTTTGCCGAAGCCGAACGGCGCAAAGGCAACACCGGCGAGAACCTGTTGCAACTGCTCGAATGCCGACTCGATAACGTCGTTTACCGCATGGGGTTTGGTTCGACTCGTGCCGAAGCGCGTCAGTTGGTCAGTCACAAGTCGATCACCGTGAACGGTGCGACCTTGAACATCGCTTCGGCGCTGGTCAAACCCAATGACGTCATCTCGGTTCGTGAAGCTTCGAAGAAGCAGGCCCGAATTCAGGATTCATTGAATCTCGCAGAGCAGAGTGGTTTCCCATCCTGGGTGTCAATCGACAAGACCAAGATGGAAGGCACCTTCAAGTCGGTTCCTGATCGCGCCGACCTCGCTGCCGAAATCAACGAAAGCCTGATCGTCGAGTTGTATTCGCGTTAATTCGCAAAGGATTTTTCATGCAGACAGCAATGCTGAAACCGCGTATCGTCGAAGTCGAACAACTGGGCGCGTCGCATGCTCGCGTAGTAATGGAGCCATTCGAGCGTGGCTACGGCCACACGCTGGGCAATGCCCTGCGTCGCGTACTGTTGTCATCGATGGTGGGCTACGCGCCGACCGAAGTTCAGATCTCCGGCGTGGTGCACGAGTACTCCACCATGGATGGCGTTCGCGATGACGTGGTCGATTTGTTATTGAATTTGAAGGGCGTCGTCTTCAAGCTGCACAACCGTGACGATGTCTTCCTGACCCTGCGCAAGGAAGGTGTTGGTCCGGTCACCGCAGCCGATATCGATCTGCCGCATGATGTCGAGGTGGTCAACCCCGAGCATGTCATTGCGACGCTGACGCAGGGTGGGCGCATCGACATGCAAATCAAGGTTGAGCGTGGTCGTGGTTATGTGCCGGGCACTTTGCGCGGTATCAACGAATCGAAGTCGATCGGCCGTGTCGTACTCGACGCGTCATTCTCACCGGTTCGTCGCGTCAGCTACGTAGTTGAGAGCGCCCGTGTCGAGCAACGTACCGACTTGGACCGTTTGATTGTTGATGTCGAGACCAACGGCGTCATTTCGCCGGAAGAAGCGGTTCGTCAGTCGGCGCGAATTCTGGTTGAACAGTTATCGGTGTTCGCTGCGCTTGAGGGCGGTGCCGAGCCGACGATCGAGCTGGCCGGTGGCATGACCACGTCGGGTGGCCGTAGTCCGCAGATCGATCCGATCCTGATGCGCCCGGTCGACGATCTGGAGTTGACGGTACGTTCGGCCAACTGCCTGAAGGCCGAGAATATCTATTACATCGGCGATCTGATTCAGCGCACCGAGAACGAGCTCTTGAAGACGCCGAATCTGGGTCGCAAGTCGCTCAACGAAATCAAGGAAGTTCTGGCTTCACGCGGGCTCACGCTCGGCATGAAGCTTGAGAATTGGCCGCCGGCTGGCCTCGATCGGCCATAGAAGGATCACATCATGCGTCACGGTCACGGATTACGAAAACTTAACCGCACGAGTGCGCATCGCCTGGCGATGCTGCGCAACATGTGCAATTCACTCATCTTGCATGAGGCGATCAAAACCACGCTGCCCAAGGCCAAGGAATTGCGCCGCGTAGTTGAGCCTCTGATCACGCTGGGCAAAAAGCCGACGCTGGCCAATCGCCGCCTCGCGTTTGACCGGCTGCGCGATCGCGACATGGTCGTCAAGATCTTCAACGAGCTGGGGCCGCGTTATGCCAAGCGCAATGGCGGCTACACGCGTATCCTGAAGTTCGGCTTTCGGATTGGCGATAACGCGCCGATGGCGCTGGTTGAGCTCATGGATCGGCCTGAGCGTGCTGAGGCGGGTAATACCAAAACCGCCTGACAGTGTCCTCAGGGTCCAGTCAAGAAGCCGGCATCGCCGGCTTTTTTTTCAACGCCTTCGCTTTCGCCGTCTCGTGCTTGTCGACGAAACTGATTGAACCTCCTGCAACATTTCCTCGGCCAACCTTGCACAGGATCAGGCCGACGGTGCGCTTGGCTCGGATTGTGCGGGATCACGCCGACGGGTCGCTTGGCTCAGATTGTGCGGGATCAGGCTGACGGCGCGCTTGGCTACGCGGCTGTCCCCCGCGCCGACCTGGCGGCCGACGCTCCTCCTTGATGCCGCTACGCCAAGCACCCCGCCAGCCTGATCAGACACCAGCGTGCAGGTTCGTAGCAGCGAGCAGCGAGCATGCACGAACTGGCACCGCGCCGACCTGCTTAAAACCTCAACCCAGCACAGTGTCAGCCAGGAGCGGACTGGTGTGAATGCCGCAGCGAAATCAAGAGGGAGCCTCGGCCGAAAAGGCCGAGGCGGATGACATTCGCGAAGGCATTCGCGCCAGTCCGCTCCTGGCCGAAGCAGGCACAGTCCGCGAAGGCATTCGCACCAGTCCGCTCCTGGCCGAAGCAGGCACAGTCTGCGAAGGCATTCGCACCAGCCCGCTCAAGGCGTGCGATAAACTAAATCGATATGTCGATGAAAAGCGAAGCGGTTCTCAGCGTCCAGGGATTACATAAGTCGTTCGGAACGCATGCAGCCGTGGCCGGCCTGAGTTTCGACGTGCAGCGCGGCGAATGTTTCGGCTTGCTCGGGCCCAATGGCGCTGGCAAAAGTACGACTCTGAAACTGTTGCTGGGTCTCGCCCAACCCGATGCCGGCTCGATCCGGTTGTTGAACTTCTCGATTCCCACCGAAGCGCGCAAGGCGCGACTCAAGGTCGGTGTAGTTCCACAAGCCGATGCACTGGACCCCGACTTTACGGTTGCCGAGAACCTGCTGGTGTTTGGTCGTTACTTCGGGTTGAGCAGTCGCGAGGCGGCCGCGAAGATCGAGCCGTTGCTCGAGTTCGGTGGATTGAGTGCCAAGCGCGACGCCAAAATCGCCGATTTGTCGGGCGGCATGAAGCGTCGATTGACGTTGGCGCGTGCATTGATCAACGACCCTGATGTGCTCTTGCTTGACGAGCCCACCACGGGTCTCGATCCGCAGGCGCGCCATCTGATCTGGGAGCGGCTCAAGCAATGGCGGGCGCGCGGTGGCACCATTTTGTTGACGACGCATTTCATGGATGAAGCTGAACGGCTCTGTGACCGGCTTGCTGTAATCGATAACGGCAAAATGATCGCCAGCGATTCGCCGCTGGGTTTGATCAGAAGCGAAATCGAACCGCAAGTTCTGGAGCTCAGTGGTGACGGGCTGGATGCCTGGAGTCAAGCCGCCGGTGCTCGTCACCCGAGCGTGCGGATCGAACGGGTCGGCGATACGGTGTTCGTTTATTGTCAGGATTCACGAGCTATCGCCGGCGAGTTGCAGGCATATCGGGAAATACGATTTTTGCAGCGTCCCGCCAATATGGAAGACGTTTTCCTCAAACTCACTGGCCGTGACTTGCGCGACTGATGCACTATTTAATCCTGGCCTGCACGGCACTTTGGTCTGGACGTTTTGTTTCAGTCTATCGACGCAACCTGCTGGTCTGGCGCAAGCTCGCAACGGCCAGCCTGCTCGGCAATGTTGCTGACCCGTTGATCACCTTGATGGCGTTTGGCTACGGTATCGGTCAATGGATTCGTGAGATTGATACGGTGCCATACATCGTGTTCTTGTCGGCTGGCTCAATCTGCATGAGCACGATGATGGCGGCCAGCTTTGAGTCACTCTATTCGGCGTTCTCTCGGATGCAGGCGCAACGCACCTGGGAATCGATCATGAACGCGCCACTGGAATTAGCGGATGTTCTCACGGCCGAATGGTTGTGGGCGGCCACCAAAAGCGTATTTTCCGGGGTGGCGATTCTGCTGGTGATTTTGCTGCTCGGTGTTTCCCATTCACCCAAACTTCTGTTGGTGCTGCCGCTGGTAGGTTTGATTGGACTGTTGTTTGCGGCTGTTGGTTTGTGCATCAATGCGCTGGCCAAGGGTTATGACTTTTTCAGCTATTACTTCACGCTGGTGCTGACCCCGATGGTGTTCGTCTGCGGAGTTTATTATCCGATGACGGGCTTGCCCGATTGGCTGGCGGCGATTGCGCAATGGCTGCCGTTGAGCGCCGCCGTCGAGCTCGTGCGGCCGTTGGTGCTGGATCAATGGCCGTCCTCGGCCGTGCGGCATTTGCTGGTACTGATCACCTACACCGTGGTGGCATTTGCGCTTGCCCAGTATCTGACGCACCGGCGCTTCAAGATGCTGCAGGCGTAGTCGGCTCGTCGTCGAATCAGCCGCATTCAGATTGCTGATTGCGGACTGCTGATTGCTGATTGCTGTTCGTCGGTTGGTGTAGACGAGCTAACCGCCAGCGGCTCGCGATCGTCCGGTTGAACTGCGCATCAGGAAGTGTTTGCGCCGAAACATGACCAACATGACCAATACGATTATCAACATCGCGGCCATGGTCAGCCAAAAGCCGAACGGCGAGTGCAGACCCGGTATCGATTCGAAGTTCATACCGAATATGCCGGTAATCAAGGTCAAGGGCATGAACACGGCAGTAATCGTCGTCAAGGTTCGGATGATCTCATTGGTGCGATGGGTAGTTGCCGAAAAGTGTAATTGCACCGCCGACTCGACCGAATCCTCCAGCCGGCGAGCGTGGCTGAGCACGCGCTGGATATGTTCGACGACGTCGCTGGCCCGGACCTGCAATGAATCAGACAAGGCGGGCAAGCTGGAGACCCCGGGCAGGGCGTTAGCTTCGAGCGCGTCGTTGCCGGACAGACCGTGTGCCTCCTGGCGGGCTTGCGCGGCATCATGCTCGAGGCGTTCATCACGCCACTCTTGAATCGCGTCGAGCTGCTCCTCGCAAAGCTGTTCGAGTTTGCGCGCTTCGCTGCGGGCCTCGAGCAGCAGCATCCAGTCGCGAAACGGTTTGCGCGGGTTGAGTAACTGGTGTTGCCAGTATTCAAGTTGATCAGACAAGGGTTGACGCAGGTCGAGATATCGGTCGACCATCACATTGAGCATGCGCAGCATCAGTTCTTCGGGACTGGACGGCAGGCGCTGCTTGTTGGCTACTCCGGCCAACACGCGCTCTTTCAACGAATTCAGCACCGCGCTGTGGGTGGGCCTGACGGTAACCAGACAACCGGGCATCAGAAAAAATACGCTCGGAACGGTTTTGACCCGGATGGCTTGCAGCGGCAGTACATCGTCGTTGATATTGCGCCGTTGCGTGGAGGCTTCGCTGGCGGCAGAGCCAGTCGCATAACCAGAGACAGAACCGGTGGCAGAACTAGCGGAAGAACCAGCGGAAGAACCAGCGGCAGACCCTGCAGCCGAACCTGCAGCCGAACCATTGGCGGAACCCGTGGCGGGCCGATTGCTCGGTAATTTCATGTCAAGCCCGCGGAACACGATCATTTCGTAGCGATGCGTTGAATCGAAATACGACGGATGGTTTGGGTTCTCGGCGTCGAACAAATGGTCTTCGAAGAAGTTGATACCGGTCAGCGCCTGAACGGAATCAACCCACTGCCGCGCTTGATCGTAAGGGCAGTCGCACCACACGAAGCCGGTGGCCGGTAGCTGGGCAGGTGCTTGATCGGCAACCTGGATCGTGTTTGACGCTAACGTGATGAATTGCAAGATACTCTCTGCGCTCAGGTGGCCTGAGCGTCCTTTAACCAGCGCGCTGCGTCGAGCGCAAAGTAGGTCAGCATTCCATTGGCACCGGCGCGACGCATGGCCAGCAAGGACTCCAGCACAACGGTGCGCTCATCGAGCCAGCCATTGATGGCTGCGCCCTTGAGCATCGAGTATTCGCCGCTGACCTGGTAGACATAGGTCGGAACCTTGAACGTGTCCTTGACGCGGCGAACGATGTCCAGATACGGCATGCCGGGCTTGACCATGACCATATCGGCGCCTTCCTGCAGATCGAGCGCGACTTCGCGCAAGGCCTCGTCGGTGTTGGCCGGATCCATCTGATAATTCTTCTTGTTGCCCTTGCCCAGGTTGTTGCTCGAACCGACCGCATCGCGGAACGGACCGTAAAAGCCCGACGCATATTTGGCGGCATACGACATGATGCGCGTGTGAATGAAGCCGTTGGCCTCGAGGGCTAGCCGAATCGCGCCGATACGCCCGTCCATCATGTCCGAGGGCGCAACGATATCAACACCGGCTTGCGCCTGAAGAAGCGCTTGCCTGACCAATATCTCGGTTGTCTGATCATTCAGGACATAGCCGTTTTCATCGGTCACGCCGTCCTGGCCATGACTGGTGTACGGATCCAGTGCGACGTCGGTCAGTATCCCAAGTTGCGGAAACCGCTCCTTTAATGCCGCCACTGCGCGCGGAATCAAGCCGCTCTCGCGCGTCGCTTCGGCACCGTCCAGGCTTTTCAGCGCAGGATCGATGACCGGAAACAGCGCCATGACGGGCACCTTTAATTCGAGACATTGTTCGGCGATCGCAAACAACTGGTCGACCGAATGGCGCTGCACGCCGGGCATCGATGCGATCGGTACGGTCTTGCTTTTACCATCCAGTACAAACACCGGGTAAATCAGGTGGTCTGCCGTCAGCAAGGTTTCGCGTGACATGCGCCTGGAGAAGTCGTCGCGGCGCATGCGGCGCATGCGAGTCGCCGGAAACTGTTGTACAAACGGGTGGATGTTGTCGCTCATGGGGTGGATCCGTCGGATGGGTGGGTGACGCGATTCTTCTTCTCGGCAGCTATAAGCCACTGTTCGATGACTTTTCGAGCGGTCTCGAGACCGATATGGTTGGGCGCCGAAAAGGCCATGACTTCGGTCAGACCGGCGGGCCGTACTTCTGCCAGCAGCCGGCGCAATTCGGTGACCGCCTTGCTCTGATCGGCCCGGTTCAGTTTATCGGCCTTCGAGGCCAGCACCAATAAATTCTGCTCGGGCCGCACCCATTCGAGCAGCGCGCGGTCGAGTGGGCCCAGATTGCGGCGAATATCGACGATCAGGACGACCGCACAGAGCTGTGCACGGGTGGCCAAATATCGGCCAGAAAGGTTGCCCCATTCTTCGCGCGCCGATTTGGACGCGACGGCGTAGCCGTACCCTGGCATATCAACCAGAAACGAATCGACGGCAGGTTCGCGACCGACCGCGAAATAATTGAGCGCCTGGGTCCGCCCCGGAGTGTTGCTGGCAAACGCCAGCTTGCGACGGTTGCACAAGGCATTGATCGCCGATGATTTACCGGCGTTCGAGCGCCCGACAAAGGCCAGTTCAGCAATGTTCTCGCGCGATAATTGTCGTGTCTGCGCCACTGTGGTGTGGAAACGCGCGCTCAGCAAAAGGCTCAAATCCGGTCCCTGGTGTTGTCGTTGAAATGCTTGGGCTCATTGTACAATTTAGGGTTGCGTGCGTACCTTCCGTCGAGCGTTGTCATGAACTTTGAATTTCGTGTTGTATCACTGCCTGCATTAACCAGCATCCTGGCGACCAGTGCCGTTCTGTTCGCGTCTGCGGCATTCGCTCAAAGCGCGCCTCAGGCGGCGTTCAAGCTTGATCTGGCCAAGGGTCAGCAGATCGCTACCGAGGTCTGCGCAAGCTGCCATGGTCCGGATGGCAACGGCACGGCCCCGGTTAATCCTAAGCTGGCGGGCCAACATCCGGACTACTTGTACAAACAACTGCAAAATTTCAAGGTGAAGACCGGTGCCACCGTTGCCGAGCGCGCCAACGCGATCATGGCAGTGTTCGCTTCGCAACTCTCCGACCCGGACATGCGCAACGTGGCGGCTTACTACGCCGGCCAGAAGCTCAAGCCGTCGGCTGCCAAGAGCAAGGAAAGTGTCGAGTTGGGTCAGAAAATATACCGAGGCGGTATTGCCTCAAAGGAAGTGCCATCCTGCGCCGGCTGCCACAGCCCGAACGGCGCTGGCATTCCGGCGCAATATCCGCGTTTGGCAGGCCAGTACGCTGACTACACCGAGGCGCAGTTGGTCAGTTTCAGGCAAGGGGTACGCAAGAACAGCGCGCAAATGAGCACCATTTCCGCCCGGCTGTCCGATGTTGAAATCAAGGCCGTGTCGGATTATGTGGCCGGCCTGCGTTAGTCGCCAGTTCCGATCTGAAATATGAAATCGGCCACTGAACCTCGGTCAAGCGAAATCACGCCCGAACCGGTTTGGCGTAATCGTCGGGCGATCGTGAAATCAGCCCTCGCCATGCCCTCTCTGGGCTCACTGGTTGGCTCACTGGGTGGCTCCTTGATAGGCGCGTCTGAAGCGGCCGCCGAATCGGCCGCCGGTATCCTGCAAAGCGGCGGTCCCGGCGCCAAATTGAATGCCCGACCTGGTCA
The DNA here is from genome assembly GCA_031363055.1 of Burkholderiales bacterium. Taxonomy (GTDB): domain Bacteria; phylum Pseudomonadota; class Gammaproteobacteria; order Burkholderiales; family Burkholderiaceae_E; genus JANLTP01. Next base: position 14,054 of record JANLTP010000234.1, read on the forward strand.
GGTCTTCAGCATGGAAAAGGCGACCCCCTACAAGGATGTCACCACCTACAACAATTACTACGAGTTTGGAACCGAGAAGGAAGAGCCGTCGCGCAATGCGCACACGCTGAAAACGCGTCCGTGGACGATCACCGTTGATGGCCTGGTCGACAAACCGAAGACTTTCGATCTCGACGAACTCTTGAAGCTCGCACCGCTCGAGGAGCGCATTTTTCGCATGCGCTGCGTCGAGGGATGGTCGATGGTGATTCCCTGGATCGGGTTCTCGCTGTCTGAACTCATCAAGCGCCTCGAGCCGACGTCGAGCGCAAAATATGTTGAGTTTCACACGCTCGCCGACACCAAGCAGATGCCCGGCCTGAAGTCGTCGGTGTTGCAATGGCCGTATGTCGAAGCGTTAAGGCTCGACGAAGCCAGGCACCCGTTGACCACGCTGGCGTTGGGCCTGTATGGCGAAGTCATGCCGAACCAGAACGGCGCGCCGGTGCGTGTGGTGATTCCCTGGAAGTACGGCTTCAAGAGTGGCAAGTCGATCGTCAAGATCCGCTTTGTCGAAAAGCAGCCGATCACCAGTTGGAATCGTGCGGCGCCGCATGAATACGGATTCTTCTCCAACGTCAATCCTGAAGTCGATCACCCGCGCTGGTCGCAGGCGACCGAGCGTCGCATCGGCGAAGATGGTTTTCTGCAACGCAAACGCAAAACCCTGATGTTCAACGGTTACGCCGATCAGGTGGCGTCGCTCTACACCGGGATGGACCTGAAATTGCTCTTTTGAGCGAGCAGTGAATTGATCTGCCGGGTTGTTGACGCTTGCTGAAACCCTACATTTTCCTGGCCTGTCTGTTGCCGCTGTTGCGATTGATCGTGCTCGGCTTTGCCGATCTTCTGGGCGCCAATCCGGTCGAGTTCGTGACTCGCTCAACCGGTACCTGGACGCTGGTCATGTTGTGCGCAACCTTGTCGGTCACGCCGCTCAGACGAGCATTCGGCTGGACAGAACTGTTGCGCAATCGGCGGATGCTGGGGCTGTTCACGTTCTTCTACGCCTGCTTGCATCTGATGACCTATATCTGGCTCGACCAGTGGTTCGAGGTGGCGAGCATTGCCAAGGACATTTTCAAGCGCCCCTTCATCACCATTGGCTTCGCTGCGTTCGTGTTGATGGTGCCGCTGGCATTGACCTCCAATCACTGGTCGATGAAAACGCTTGGCCGTAACTGGGGCAAGCTGCACCGGCTTATCTATCTGATCGCGATCGCCGCGATGCTGCACTACTTCTGGCACAAGGGCGGCAAGAACAATTACAACGAGCCGCTGATCTATGCCGGTGTCATTGCGCTGTTATTCGCCGTTCGAATCGGCTATTGGTGGCGATCGAGGAATCCAGGTTAACGGCAGCGCTCTAAGGTATCGGCGGCAATAGCGATTCGCCCGAGAACAGGGACTGCGCTGATTCGCGCGCGCGAATCTCGATTGCGCGGCCCTGATCAACCATGACCTCGGCGGCTCGGCCACGCGTGTTGTAGTTGGAACTCATGACCATGCCATAGGCGCCGGCCGAGAGGAAAGCCAGCAGATCGCCTTCGTGAAGGGCGAGCGGGCGTTCGCGTGCCAGCCAGTCACCCGATTCGCAGACCGGTCCGACCACGTCATAGCTGAGCGCGACCTCGTCGCGGGCACGAACGCAAACCACCTCGTGCCAGGCCTGATACATCGCGGGTCGCAGAAGATCGTTCATCGCGCAATCAACAATCGCAAATCGTTTGCCGCCGTTCTCCTTCAGGTACTCGACGCGGGTCAGCAACAGCCCGCCGTTGCCGACGATGGCGCGTCCGAACTCGAAGACGATTTCCAGCGCTTGAGCGCGCCGATGTTGCGCGACGCGATCGAAGATGGCCGACAGCAGTGAGGCCGGGCTCGGCGGTTCTTCATCTCGATAACGAATGCCTAAGCCGCCACCAAGATCGAGATGGCCAAGTGCGATTCCAAGTTCGGCCAGCGCGTCGATCAGCTCCAGTAGTTTGTCGATCGCAGCCAGATAAGGCGCGATGTCCGTGATCTGCGAGCCGATATGACAATCGATGCCGGTAATGTCGAGCCCGGGCAAGGTCGCAGCCAGCCGATAGACGGCTATCGCCTGGTCATGCGCAATGCCGAATTTGTTCTGGCGCAGCCCGGTCGAGATATACGGGTGCGTGCCCGCGTCGACATCCGGGTTGATGCGCAGCGAAATCGCCGCCCGTTTTCCCATTGCAACCGCAATGGCGGAGAGTCGGCGCAATTCGCTGATCGATTCGACATTAAAGCAGCGAACACCGGTTTCGAGCGCCAGTCGTATATCGGCGGCACTCTTGCCCACGCCCGAAAAGATAATGCGATCGGGACGGCCGCCGGCGGCCAGCACGCGCTGCAATTCACCGCCCGAGACGATATCGAAGCCTGCGCCTTCACGAGCCAGCAAATTGATCACAGCCAGGTTGGAGTTTGCTTTCAGCGCGTAACAAATGAGTGCCTTGCGACCGGTTGCAGCGATCGCAAACTCTTTGTAAGCGTTGACGATCGAGGCGCGTGAATAGACGTAGGTCGGCGTGCCGAATCGTTCGGCAATATGCTCGAGGGACACGCCCTCGGCGCACAACGCGCCGTCGGCGGATTCAAGCCAGTTCATCGCGTCGTCTGCACTGAAGCTGTCATCGCGCCGCCTGCAATCGAGCAGTCATCGCGCCGGCTCCGCCTGAGCGCCGGCTTTGACTTCAGCCTTACGTTCGTCCTTAAGTTCGTTACTTAGGTCGCTCTTACTGTCGTTATTCGGTGGTTCCACCCGTGTTTTGAGGGGCTCCGGCGCTGTCGGTAAAAAAAGCGGCCCGGACTGTCCGCAGGCCGTCAGGCTCATTGCCAGCAGGCTAATGGCCAGCAGGCTCATGACCGGTGAACGCAGCAGTATCCACTGGGCGTTGAGGTTGGCCGATACAATGATCCTCAGAGCATTCACAACGCAGTATCTCTATCCAACTTCCACTTGATGAAAACGAGTCTAGCATGACCGAACCCGAGTTCCTTGCCGAGTGTGACCGCATACTGCAGGTGATCGAGGACGGTCTGGATACGGGCGATTTCGACGTCGACAGTGAACGCAGCGGCAATGTCCTGACCCTTGAATTCGAGGATGCCTCGAAGATCATCGTGAACGGCAACACACCGCTGCGCGAAATGTGGATCGCGGCCAAGGCCGGTGGCTATCACTTCGCGAAGCACCCCGGGGGCTGGATCGATAGTCGCGGCGGCGACGAATTCTTCGAATCGTTATCGAAGCTGATCAGCCAGCAATCAAAGACGAGTGTGATTCTGTTGGATCGCTAAAACACCTGATCGCGAATCTGCTCGGCATTCTCGCCGACACCGACACCGCCCTCAGAAAGTCCAATCGAGGCAACCCCTTGACCCGGGCGCACTTCACTGTAGTAGTACTCGCCGCCAATATTGGTAATGCCCGGCGGCTGTTCAATGACGCGATCTGCAAGTCCTTTGGTCGCCTTGGCCATGTAGCTCATCCAGATCGGCAACGCCAAACCGCCGCCGGTTTCCTTGTCACCGAGCTTGCGCGGTTGATCAAATCCGACCCAGGCGACGGCGGCAATGGTCGGTTGATAACCGACGAACCAGGCGTCATGCGAGTCATTGGTCGTACCGGTCTTGCCCGCCAAATCATTGCGCTTGAGTGCCAGTGCCCGGGTCGCCGTGCCCTTGCGAACGACATCCTTGAGCATGTCGTTCATGAGGAATGCGTTACGCGGGTCGATGGCGCGAATCGATTCATCGCCGGCCTTGGCTGGTTTGGCGATCGCCAGTGTTCGGCCGCCGCCGTCGGTAATGTGGCTGACAATGTATGGATCGGTACGGAAGCCGCCGTTGGCGAATACTGAAATGGCACCGGCCATCTGCCAGGGCGTGACGGCACCGGCGCCCAGCGCCATGGTCAGGTAGGCCGGATTCCGTTCCGCGTCAAAACCGAAGCGGGTAACGAAGTCTTGCGCATATTGGGTGCCGATGTTTTGAATGATGCGGATCGACACCATGTTCTTCGATTTGGTCAGCGCGGTCCGAAGCGTCATGGGTCCGTCGAACTTGCCGTCGTAGTTCTTCGGTTCCCAAAGTTGACCGCCGGTTTGCGACGGCGGCAAATTCACCGGTGCGTCGTTGATGAGTGTCGAGGTCATCAGTGATTTGTCGAGAGACGCCGAGTAAATGAACGGCTTGAAACTCGATCCCGGTTGCCGCCACGCTTGAGTCACGCGATTGAATTTGTTACGATCAAACGTGAAGCCGCCGACCAGTGCCCTGACCGAGCCGTCGTTGGTATTGCAGGCGACCAGTGCGGCCTCCACTTCCGGCAACTGCGCGATTTCCCATTGACCGGTCTTGCTTTTCAGGATGCGCACAACGGCGCCCTGGCGTACCTTGCGCTGGGCACTGGCCCGCTCAGTGAGCGCTGAGGCGATGAACTTCAATCCGTCGGGTCCGATGTCGAACACCTGATCCTTGCTGCGACTGACCCTGACTTTTTGCGGCGTCGCTGACAACACCACGGCGGTTAGGTACTCGTCGACATCGGGCGAATCGGCCATGGCGTTTTCGATTTCCACGTCCCATTTGGCGGGATTCGAAGGCAAGTCCACAAACGCCTCCGGACCACGGAAGCCGTACTTGCGATCGTAGTCGAGCACACCTTGCTTGAGGGCCAGATTGGCGGCGCGCTGGTCGTCGGACAAAATGGTGGTGTAGACGTTCAGGCCGGCGGTGTAGCTGTCCTCTTTATAAAGCTCGAAGGCCAGTTGCCGGGCAAGCTCAGCCACATAGGGCGCATCGAGCGCGTAATCGATTGCTTGCACGACATATTTAAGCTCTTCCTTGAGCGCCACCTGATATTCGTCGTCCTTCAGAAAGCCCGCTTCGCGCATACGCCGCAAGATGTATCGTTGCCGCTCGGTGGCGCGCTTCGGATTCTCGATAGGGTTATATCTCGAGGGCGCCTTGGGCAGTCCAGCCAACATGGCGGCCTCGGCGGCACTGACCTTGGCCAGCGGTTTGCCAAAGTAGATCTGCGACGCGGACGCAAACCCATAAGCGCGCTTGCCCAGGAAAATCTGATTGAAGTAGACCTCGAGAATCTGTTCCTTGCTCAGGTTCTCCTCGATCTTGAGCGCCAGCAGTATTTCGTAGATTTTCCTTGTATAGGTTTTCTCGCTCGAGAGGAAAAAATTCTTCGCCAGTTGCTGAGTGATCGTGCTGGCGCCGGATTCGATGCCACCGGCGATGAAGTTGCCTAACGCGGCACGCAAAATACCGACAAAATCAACGCCGGAATGCTCGAAGAAGCGCGCGTCTTCGGCGGCCAGGATCGCATTTTTAACGACGCTGGGGACATCCTGAATCTGCACGACGGTACGCCGTTCCTCGCCAAACTCGCCAATCAGAATGCCGTCTGAAGTAAACACTCGCATTGGCATTTTGGGGCGGTAATCGGCCAAACCATCGAGCGCCGGCAGTCGGTCATTGGCCAACAGAACAGCCAGGGCCAATGCCAAAGCGGCTGCCAGTCCTGCAGTGAGGGGAATCGCGACGATCGCCAGAAGCACCTTGAGCAGCCGGGAGCCACCCACTGATGCGGTATCGCTACTCGCGGGGCCGCTACGTGAAGCAGTGTCGCGGTCTGCGCGCTTGCCGTCGACGCCGGGCAGCCAACGCGAGGCGAACTTCAGAGTCCGCCGTTTCCAGCGCTTCAGGTTTCTATTAAAGGACATTCCAGCCAGCTTAAGAATCCAGGACAAGTCCTGAACGAACAAAACCCGATTCTAAGCCGCGTATCCAAGCTCGATCACGGGCTATGGTGGCCTTGCCACAGTATCGCCCCCTGAGTTCCACATTTGCCTTTTTTTTAGGCAGTTTGTTGTTTTTTGGTAAGTGCTAACTAAGGTGTTCGGAGGGGTCTGAAAAACCCGTTGAAACGGCCAATTTGCGGTTATTACCCTACGGCCAAATGTTGTATTCCGCCCAACGGTCTGAGTCCCGGGATCGGCGGTTGTGCAGCCTAGTGAAAGGTTTAACAAAAAACCTTAAAGTAGAACAAGAAGTTCGCGTGTATTTGAAGTAAACTATCGAAGAGTGCTGTAACTAGTTAGTTTTTAAGGACTTTTACGCATTTCGGAAGATTCGCCGGGGTCATTGTGGCACTATCTCTACCAAGTTTCCTCAAACGATCGTCACCGCCCCTGGTTGGGGTGGACATCAGCGCTTCCAGCATCAAGGTGGTTGAGCTTTCTGCCGGCAGCAAGACCACCATGCGCCTGGAGCGCTACGCCATTGAGCCGATCGAACGGGGCGCCATCAACGACGGCAACATCGAAAAGCCGGAAGCGGTCAGCGACGCCTTGAACAAGGCCTTGCGCAAGATGGGTTCGCGCACCAAAGAGGCGGCGTTGGCGCTGCCGTCGGCAGCGGTTATCACCAAGCGTATTTTACTGCCGGTGGGCATGTCCGAAGAGGACTATGAACTGCAGGTCGAATCGGAAGCCAGTCAATACATTCCGTTTGCGATCGAGGAGGTCAATCTCGACTTTCAAATCCTTGGCCCCGCTCCTAACTCGGAGGAAGAGGTTGAGGTTCTGTTGGCAGCCTCGAAGAAGGAAAAGGTCGAGGACCGTATTGCGGTGGCCGAGCTGGCGGGCTTGAAGCCGGTTGTGGTCGATGCTGAACCGTTTGCGGCGCGCGCCTCGCTCGACCATGTGACCGGGTTTTTACCGAACCATGGTCAGGGTCAGATCATCGCGATGTTCGACATCGGTCATAACATCACCAATCTGACGGTGGTCATCAACAAGCAGACGATTTTCGAGCGTGATCAGTCGTTTGGCGGCAATCAGCTCACTCAGGACATTGTTCGCGTTTACGGCTTGATGCCCGAAGAAGCCGAGCTCAAGAAGCGCTCCGGTGACCTGCCGGACAACTATGCGACCGAAATCCTTCAGCCGTTTGTCGAGCAAGGCGCGATTGACATCAGCCGCGCGCTGCAATTCTTTTTCACCTCGACCCCGTACACCCGGATCGACAAGATTTATCTGGCCGGTGGTTGCAGCGCGATTGCCGGTCTGGTTGAGGCAGTGGCTGAACGTACTCAGGTGGCCACCGAGCTGTTTTCGCCGTTTCAGGGCATGGAAATGTCAGACAACATTCGCGAGCGTCAGTTGAAGATCGACGCGCCGTCGCTGCTGATCGCAGCCGGCTTGGCGATGCGGAGGTTCGACGCTTGATTCGCATCAATCTACTGCCGCATCGGGAGATGCGCCGCGAGCGGCGCAAGAAGGATTTCATTGGCCTGGGTGTATTGACGGCCGTCGCGGCGGCGGGTGTGGCATTCCTGGTAGGCGTCGGCATCAATCAGCAAATCTCGACCCAGAATGAGCGCAATGCGTTCATAGAAACCGAAAACAAGAAGCTCGACCTGCAGATCAAGGAAATTGCTTCATTGCGTCAGGAGATCGATGCGCTGAAGGCCCGCCAGGGCGCTGTCGAGAACTTGCAAAGCGATCGTACGCTGCCCGTTCACCTGCTCGATGAATTGGTCAAGCAGACGCCCGAAGGGATTTTCCTCAAATCAATCAAGCAGGAAGACAAGCGCGTGCTGCTGTCCGGCTTTGCGCAATCCAATGAGCGGATCTCCGAGTTGCTGCGTAACCTGGCCGGTGGTTCGCCGTGGATCGAGCGACCCGAACTGATCGAGATCAAGGCCATTACCCTCGGGCAAGCCAACAACAAGGAAGCTCGCTTGATTTTTGAGTTTTCGCTCAACACCTTGGTCAAGAGTCCGAGCCCGGCTGATCTGAAAACCGAGGCCGCTATCAAGAAGACCACCGATGCTGGCCAGTCGAAGCCCTTGGGTGACGCGATAGGGCAAAAAACATCGCAGTCAGCCACTCAGGTGGCCGGAAAAAAACCTGAGGAGCCGAAGTAATCGTGGCGATGAAAAAGATCAATCTGAAGTTTGATTTCTCGGGCATTCAGTCGCAGTTTCAGGGCCTGAACGGCCGTCATCCGGGACTTTGGCCGGCCCTGCCGAAAGCGGCTTTGCTCAGTGGTGTGGTGCTGGTCTTGTTGGGCCTCGCGTATTTCTTTTACTGGAGCGGATTGCTCGAAGAACACGAGCGCGGCAAGCAGCAGGAGTTGACGCTGAAGACCGCGTATACCGACAAGATGAAGCAAGCCGTCAACCTCGACGTGTTGCGCCGTCAAAAAGACCAGGTAACCCAGTACGTCAGCGTGCTCGAGAAGCAACTGCCGAGCAAGGCCGAAATGGACGCGCTGCTGTCGGATATCAATCAAGCGGGCGTCGGACGCGGCCTGCAGTTCGAGCTCTTCAAGCCGGGCGCGGTGGTGGTCAGGGACTACTACGCGGAGCTTCCGATCAACATCAAGCTGGTCGGCAACTACCATGATCTGGGCGCTTTCACGAGTGACATTTCGAACTTGCCTCGGATCGTCACGCTCAATAACCTGAGCCTCGCACAATTGCCTGATAAATCGGGCGGTCTAACGCTTGAAGCGGTCGCCAAGACCTTCCGCTATCTCGACACCGAAGAGATTTCTGCGCAGCGTGCGGCGGCCGCCAAGGCCAAGGCGCCAGCCGGTGGCGCAGCCCAACCTGGCGCCAAGCCAGCGGCCAAATAAGGATCGGTCGAGATGAACACTCTTTCCCGTCTGAAGCCTTGTGCGTTGTCCCGTCCCGCGCTGAGCGCATTGTCCCGTCTGACGCTGTGCGCGTTGCTGTCGATCGTGTTGGCTGGCTGTGGCAGCGATAAAAATGAGCTGATTGCCTGGATGACCGAAGTGCGCAACAACACGCCACCAATTAAAGAGGTGATTCCCGAACCGAAGCGATTCGAGCCGTTTCGATATGAAAATCTGGCGCAGGTCGAACCTTTTTCGATGCGCAAATTGCAAGCTGCGTTTGACAAGCTGCAGTCGCGCAGCAAGAACGGTGTCACCCCGGACATCAACCGCCGCCGTGAATCTCTGGAGAGCTATCCGCTCGAGCAAATTCGAATGGTTGGACACTTGAGTAACGGCAAACAGAACTTTGCCTTGCTGCAAGTAGAGAGCCTGGTCTACCAAGCCAAAGTAGGAAATTACGCTGGCCAGAATTTCGGCGTGATCACAAGAGTATCCGAGAGCGAAATCAAGCTTAAGGAAATGGTCCAAGACGCCGCAGGTGAGTGGGTTGAGCGTGAAACCGCCTTACGCCTGCAAGAGGGAAAAAATGAAGGCAAAACCAAGTAGGCCTACGGCCGTCTTATTCGAAACTCGCGCCCAGCGCGAGTCGCGTAAGCGGCAATGGTCCATGATGATCGCGACGATCGTCACCGCCCTGCTGATGGTGTTCATCAGCATGCCTTCGCGCGGCCAGGAGGGCAACACGATCGAGTCGGTCACCAGTGCCTTGCAGGGCTCGACCACCTTCCTTCGCATTGCCATGAAACAAGCACCGGGCGGCTCGCCGGTCGGCTTCTCGGTGGCCAATCCGCCACGAATTGCGCTTGATTTCGCCAATACCGATTACCGCTCGACGCAGAACACGCTCGAGTTGACTCAGGGCGATGTTCGCAACGTCGCGATTGTTCAGGCGTCGAACCGTTCGCGGGTCGTACTGAATCTGAAGCGGCCGATGACCTACACCACCGAGGTGGAAGGTAACGCGATTATCGTCAAGCTCGATCCGGTCATCGCGACCACCACCAGCCAGCCGCAAACGCCGACCGCCTACAGCTTTGCCAAGGGCGACACACAAATGCCGCACGCCTTGCGCGATCTTGATTTTCGTCGTGGCAAGGAGGGCGAGGGCCGAGTCGTGGTCGAGCTGTCGGATGGTAAGGTCGGTGTTGATGTCCGACAGCAGGGCAAGACCATTGTGGTTGACTTCCAGGGTGCGAAGCTGCCTGATAATTTGCGGCGCCGTCTCGACGTCGCTGACTTCGGAACGCCGGTTCGAAGCGTACGTGCGTTTCAGCAAGGCGATAACGCGCGCCTCGTGATCGAGCCGCAGGGCTTGTGGGAACACAATGCCTACCAGAGCGACACGCAGTTTGTGGTTGAGGTCAAACCGATTCGCGAAGACCCGAACAAACTCGTACAAGGCACACGCAAGGGCTATGCTGGCGATCGCCTGTCGCTGAACTTTCAAAATGTCGATGTACGTGCGTTGTTGCAGGTCATTGCCGACTTCACTAACCTGAACATCGTGACCAGCGACTCGGTGGCTGGCAGTTTGACCTTGCGTTTGAAAGATGTGCCGTGGGATCAGGCGCTCGACATCATCTTGCAGTCCAAAGGTCTGGACATGCGCAAAAACGGTAACGTCATTTTGGTGGCGCCACGCGAGGAATTGGCGACCAAGGAAAAACTCGAACTGGAAGCCAAGCAACAGATCTCGGAGATTGAGCCGCTGCGTTCGGAAACGTTTCAGTTGAACTATCAGAAAGCCGATGCGCTGGGCAAACTGCTGACCGACAGCAAGAACTCCATGCTCTCGAAGCGCGGCAGCGCCATGATCGATGCGCGCACCAACAAGATTTTTGTGCAGGACATTGGTTCGCGTCTGGAAGAAGTTCGCCGCCTGATTACCCAGGTTGATGTCGCCGTGCGACAGGTCTTGATCGAAGCGCGAATTGTCGAAGCCGATGATCGCTTCTCGCGCAATCTTGGCGTGAAAATGGGCTTTAACGATATCAGCTCAACCGTGTACCGGACCGTTCAAGTGACCGACCCGGTGACCGGAACGACCAGTCCGGTCAACGTGCCGGTTTATGGTGCCGGCCAACGAACGCTCGGCAACACCTATGCGGCGTTATCGGGCAATTTGCGCGGCGTCGCCGATCAGTCGTCGCAAGCCGGCAGTGATTTGTCCAATGGCACGAATGCCCAGGGTCTGGGACGTGCGACCGCGCTGGATAACACCAACTTTGTGAATCTGCCGGCGGCCGCGATTTCGGGTGCATCGCCATCATCGTTTGCGATCAGCTTGTTCGGCTCGAGCCTGACGCGCTTCCTGAATCTCGAGCTGTCCGCGCTCGAGGCCGACCAACGCGGCAAAGTGATCTCGAGTCCGCGTGTGCTGACCGCCGATCAATCCAAAGCGACGATCGAACAGGGTACCGAGCTGCCCTACCAGCAGGCCACCGCCAGTGGCGCAACCTCGATCTCATTTCGCAAGGCCAATTTGAAGCTTGAGGTCGTGCCGCAGATCACCCCCGAAGGCAATGTGATTCTCGACGTACAGGTCAATCGAGACGCGGTCGGCCAGATTACGCCCGCCGGCTTTGCGATCGATACGCGTCAGGTCAAGACGCAGGTGCTGGTCGAGAACGGCGGCACCGTGGTGATTGGCGGCATCTACGAGCAGTTCGAGCGCAGCCGTACCAACAAAGTACCGTTCCTCGGTGATCTGCCGTTCATAGGCGCCGCGTTTCGCAATCAGCAGAGAACCAACGACCGTACCGAGCTTTTGGTTTTCCTGACACCGCGTGTCGTCGCAGACGCAGCGTCCAGCCGGTAGGTCTGTTCGATCGGCGGTCGTTCACGCACTCTGTGAGGGTAATCCAACCTAGGACAGAGCGTCGGGCGATTCGCCACCGATGACGAGAACGGGAAGAAAATGACCATGAAGCTTGCAAGACTCTTGAACCTGTTTCGCTCCGGGTGGCATCTCGGTTTGTTGCTTTTGATACCGGCGGTTCTGGTGGCGTGCGGGGGGACAGGTGCTGGTGCGGCTGGAGGGGCTTCGGCTTCAAGTGTCGGCGGCCTCGGCGGGACTGGTGATGGCAGCGCGCAAATTCAGCTTACTTCCGATAAAACCGTCCTCAACAGTAACAAGTCGACGCCAGTTCAGTTAACTGCAGTGGTTGTTGATGGCAACGGGGTGGTAGTGCCGAACCGTCCGATTACTTGGCAGGTCAAGGACACTGTGAGCCCGTCTGGCGTGCGGCTCGAAGGTGCCGTTGTCAAGACCGATGCATCTGGTAAAGCGACCGCATCGCTAGTGCTTAGTGGTGACCAGGGAAATCGCACAGTCAACGTCACTGTGGCGAGCACGGATATTCAGGGCACTCTGAACATTGCAGTTGCCGGGACTTCGATATCGGTTTCCGGTCCGCAGACCGTTCCACTGAACGGTTCGCCTTCAAGATTTACCGTTAATTTAAAGGACTCAAGCGGCATTGGCATTGCGGGCAAGACGCTAACTGTATCCTCACGCGCAGGTAACAGCCTGTCGGCGCCCACCATCGTGACCGATCAAAGTGGCCAGGCGACGGTTGATGTCGTGGGTACTGCAGGCGGCGCTGATGTCTTGTTGGTGTCTGGATTAGGAACTAATGCCGGTTTCGACATTGCGGTCGCCAGCGAAGCATTGCAGGTGCTTCCTGCTGCCACTGATATTGCCATCGGAACGGTTGGCACCACAGTTCAGGTTGTCTACGCCAAGAGCGGTGGAATTCCGCCCGGATCGGTGGTCACGCTGACGAGTACGCGGGGGTCGGTAACACCCGCTACCGCGAGCATCGCTTCTGGTAGCGCTCAGTTCACGATTTCTTCAAGTACCGCTGGTCCGGTAAGCCTTGCGGCCACAGTGGGAACAACCCAGGGCAGCGCGAATGCGCTCTTTATTGCGACGACGCCAGCCGCGATTGATCTGCAGGCGACTCCCAACATCATCGGACCGAACTCAGCGGGACAAACGTCAGAGCGTAGTACCTTGATTGCGGTGGTTCGAGATGCGTCGGGTAACCCGGTCAAGGGTCGAATCGTAGCCTTTACCAACCCACTGGATCCGAGTGGTGGCCGTATTGACCCTGCGACGTCAATAACCGATGCCGCCGGTCGTGCGACCTCAACCTTCATTGCCGGTTCGCTGTCGACCTCACCGAATGGCGTGCAGATTCAGGCTGAAGTGATCGGTACCACTATTACAAAAGGTCAGGCGTTGGTCAGCGTATCAAGAGCGCCACTGTTCGTGCGAATTGGCGCGGGCGACAAGGTTTTCAAGACCGATGACCCACCGGTATACATCTACAAATATGCAGTGGTCGTTTCCGATTCGACCGGCAACGCGGTCAAGAATGCCGAAGTACAAGTCCGTCTTACGCCGACTCGTTACCAGATTGGTAGTCTCTGCAAAACTGATCTGACTACCAATGCCTGTTCGGCGACCGGGACGGAGTATCGCATCAACCTCGTAGGAACCCAGGTGTTTCCGAGTGAAGATGTCGGCACTCCTTCGCCTGGTGGCCCGAGCGCGTCCGGTTATCGCGACGGCGTCTGTCAACAGGGCGAGGACTTGAATGGTGATCGTCAACTCACGCCCGGTAACGTTGCGAGTGTGACCAGTACGGTGGTCACTGACGCCAGCGGTGTTGGTACCATTTCCGTAACCTACCCAAAACAATTTGGTTTGTGGACGACCGTGATTATGGAAGCGACCATCAAGGTGGGCGGCAGCGAGGGCGCGGCATCTGACGAATTCATCTTGCCGGTTCCGGCTGAAGACCTTCAGAATGTTTCGGTTACGCCGGCCTTCTTCTTTAGTCCCTATCCCTATTCCACCGAGCGACCCACTTGTCCCTGATCGTTCGAGTTTGATCCAGGAAGCGGCCGGAATTACCCGGCCGTTTTTCATTTAACGCCCTTCCCAAGTAAGCTTGCAAGCATGCAAGTAGATAAATGCACCCAACCGATCACTTTGGTCGGGATGATGGGTTCTGGCAAATCGACCGTTGGCAGGCGTCTGGCGAATGCGCTCGGCCGTGCGTTCATCGACGCTGACCGAGAACTGGAGGCGCGGCTCAACGTGCCGATTCCGACGATTTTCGAGCTCGAGGGCGAAGAGGGCTTTCGTCGACGCGAAACTCTGCTGCTCGACGAACTCAGTACCCGGTGCGATATCGTGGTGGCGACCGGCGGTGGCGTGGTGTTGGCCGAATGCAACCGCACGATGCTGCGGGAACGAACCTATGTGGTCTATCTGAAGGCGAGCCTGCCAGAGCTCTGGCATCGTTTGCGTCATGACAAGGGGCGCCCGCTGCTGCGCGCCGCCAATCCCCGCGAGCGCATTGCCGAGCTCGTTCAAGCGCGTGATCCGATGTATGAAGCGGTGGCGAATCTCGAGGTGCTGACCAGTCGCCAGCCGGTCGAGCGACTGGTGGCCGATATAATCAGTCGGATTCCGCAGGCGCTGAAGTCCAGTGCCTGAGACCGGGCGCATGAGCTTTGGCATCCGAATGTCGACGTCCGAATGTCGACGTCAGAACGTCAGCGCCTGAACTTCGGCAGGTGAGCCTTGAGAATTGATGTCGCGCTGGGTGATCGCAGCTATCCGATCCTGATTGATCGAGGTTTGCTCGATCATTGCGATCCCTTGATTGATCTGGCACGCGGCCGGCAAGTCGCTGTGGTCAGCAACGACCGGGTCGGTCCCCTGTATGCGGCGCGACTGGCTGCCGGTATCAGCTCCGTGGCCTCGAAAATCATTCACGTTACCTTGCCCGACGGCGAGGCCAACAAGGATTGGCTGAACCTGAACCGAATTTTCGATGTACTGCTCGAGCATCGCTTTGATCGCAAAACTTTGATCGTTGCGCTGGGCGGCGGTGTCGTCGGCGACATGGCCGGATTCGCAGCCGCGCTGTATCAACGCGGCATCGAGTTTGTGCAGGTGCCGACCACGCTTTTGGCGCAGGTCGACTCTTCAGTCGGTGGCAAAACAGCGATCAATCATCCGCAGGGCAAGAACATGATTGGTGCCTTCCACCAACCGCGGCTGGTCATCTCCGACGTTGACACGCTTCAGACCCTGCCCGATCGTGAATTGTCGGCAGGGTTGGCCGAAGTCATCAAGCATGGGTTGATGGCTGATCCAGATTACCTCGACACCGTTGAGCGGGATCTTCCCGCGTTGCTCGCGAAGGAGCCGGCTGCGCTGATCCGGGCTGTGGCCGGGTCCTGTGAAATCAAGGCCCGGGTGGTCGCTGCGGACGAGCGCGAGTCCGGCCTGCGCGCGAATCTGAATTTTGGCCATACCTTTGGCCATGCCATTGAATCGGGCATGGGCTACGGCCGTTGGTTACACGGCGAGGCCGTCGGCTGCGGAATGCTGATGGCTTGTGATTTATCACAGCGGCTCGGTCTGATCGATGCTGCGCTAACGCAGCGTGCACGTCGCCTGTTGGTGGCGGCGCACTTGCCCGTGCAGGGTCCGGCGTGGACGCCCGAGCAATATCTGCAGCATATGGAAGTCGACAAGAAGGCTGAGCAGGGTGCGCCGCGCTTTATTGTCCTGCAAGCCTTAGGGAAGGCGCGCATGCAGCGGGTTCCGATTGAGACCTTGTTTGCGACCTTGCGTTCATGCGGCGCGACTTAGACGGCGAGGATTCGGGGCTGATCACTCTCGGGTAGCTCCGGCTATTACCTTTATTTGGCAGATTGTCGGATGAAGTACGCACTCGCTACTAGAAAATCTCTGATCGTCGCCTGGTACGTGAAGCTATCAGGCGCATGTTTACTCGGCCGGAATGACCGATCGATTCGCAACCCTGCGTGCCCGCGATTTGGACGCTTCGGCGAAATAATCTTTGGTAAACTGAAAAGTTCGACCCCGGATATTGCGCTGCGCCATTTTTGAATAAATAATGCGTCTGGGGATGCGATTAATTTCGAACCAAAAATTCAATCATTGATTTGCAAAACGGAGCTGGGCAATGGACACGGCGCATGCGCTAACCGAACAGGGCTTGTACGACCCGAGAAACGAACACGACGCCTGTGGCGTGGGGTTCATTGCACACATCAAAGGTAAGAAGAGCCACAAGATCATCGAGCAGGGATTACAGATTCTCTGCAACCTCGATCATCGCGGTGCGGTCGGTGCCGATGCCTTGATGGGTGATGGCGCCGGCATATTGATCCAGATCCCAGACCAGTTTTTTCGCGAAGAGATGGCCTTGCAGGGCTTGGCTTTGCCGCCGGCCGGCGAATATGGCGTCGGTATCGTGTTTTTGCCGAAGGAACATGCCTCACGACTAGCCTGTGAACAGGAACTCGAGCGCGCGGTTCGCGCCGAGGGCCAGGTGCTGCTTGGCTGGCGCGACGTGCCGGTGGACATGCGCATGCCCATGTCACCGACCGTGCGCGCCAAGGAGCCAGTCATACGGCAGATTTTCGTCGGCCGTGGCCCCGACATTTCGGTGACTGACGCGCTCGAGCGCAAGCTTTATGTGATTCGCAAAATGGCGAGTCACCATATCCAGGCGCTCAATCTGAAGCACGGCAAGGAATACTTTGTGCCGTCGATGTCAGCGCGAACCATTGTCTACAAGGGCCTGCTGTTGTGTGGTCAGGTGGGGCAGTATTACAAGGACCTGCAGGACCCGCGCGTGGTGTCCGCACTGGCACTGGTTCACCAACGCTTCTCGACCAACACCTTTCCGGAATGGCCGCTGGCGCATCCGTACCGCATGATCGCGCACAACGGCGAGATCAATACCGTCAAGGGCAACTACAACTGGCTGCGGGCACGCGAAGGTGTCATGAAGTCGCCGGTGCTGGCCGACGATCTCGAGAAACTGTACCCGATCGTCTACGCCGGCCAGTCGGACACGGCGACGTTCGATAACTGTCTCGAGCTGCTGGTGATGTCCGGTTACCCGATTGCCCATGCGGTCATGATGATGATCCCGGAAGCCTGGGAGCAGCACACGCTGATGGACGAAAAGCGGCGCGCGTTCTACGAATTTCACGCCGCGATGATGGAACCCTGGGACGGACCCGCCGCCATCGCCTTTACCGATGGCCGGCAGATTGGCGCCACGCTTGATCGCAACGGCCTGCGTCCAGCGCGCTATTGTGTGACCTCCGACGATATGGTGGTCATGGCGTCCGAAGCCGGTGTGCTGCCGATTCCTCAAGATCGTATCGTCAAGAAATGGCGCCTGCAGCCCGGCAAGATGTTCCTCATCGATCTTGAGCAGGGCCGCATCATTGACGATCAGGAACTCAAGCAGCAATTGGCCAATGCCAAACCGTATCGTGAGTGGATTGAATCGATCCGCATCAAACTCGACCATGTCGATGTTGAAAAGCGTGACTGGCAGGCCGAGCAGGCGACCGAAACTTCGATCGCGCGGACGCCGCTGCTCGATCGACAACAAGCGTTCGGCTATACCCAGGAGGACCTCAAATTCCTGATGTCGCCGATGGCGATCAGCGCTGAAGAAGCGATCGGCTCGATGGGTAACGACTCGCCATTAGCGGTCCTGTCCAACAAGAATAAACCACTGTATAGCTACTTCAAGCAGATGTTCGCGCAAGTGACCAACCCGCCGATCGATCCGATTCGCGAGCAAATGGTCATGTCGCTGGTGTCCTTCGTCGGTCCGAAACCGAATCTGCTCGACCTGAATTCGGTGAACCCGCCGTTGCGCCTCGAAGTCTCGCAGCCGGTGCTGGATCTCAAGGATATGGCGAAGATTCGTCATATCGAGCATTACACGAGCAACAAATTCAAGTCCTGGGAATTGAACATCTGCTACCCGGCGATCTGGGGCAAGGAAGGCATCGAGGCGAGGCTGGCATCGCTGGCCGCGCAGGCCGAAGATGCGGTTCGCTCCGGCTACAACATTCTGATCGTCTCCGATCGCCGTGTCGACGCATCGAACGTCGCGATTCCTGCCTTGCTGGCGACCAGCGCGATTCATCAGCATCTGGTCAACAAGGGCATGCGCACCAGCACTGGCCTGGTAGTTGAGACCGGCTCGGCGCGCGAAGTGCATCATTTCGCGTTGCTGGCGGCGTATGGTGCCGAAGCGATTCACCCGTACCTGGCGATGGAAACGCTGGCCGACATGTATCAGCATGGGCCGGCCGACATGGGTGCCGAAAAGGCCATCAAGAACTACATCAAGGCGGTCGGCAAGGGGCTGATGAAGGTCATGTCCAAGATGGGCATCTCGACCTACATGTCCTATTGCGGCTCACAGATTTTCGAGGCGATTGGCCTGTCAAGGCTGTTGGTCGACAAATATTTTGGCGGCACCGCCAGCGCGGTCGAGGGCATAGGCGTGTTCGAGGTCGCCGAAGAAGCGCTTCGTTTGCATCGCAGTGCCTTTGGAGAAGATCCGGTGTTGGCACACGCACTCGACGCCGGTGGCGAATATGCGTACCGCAGTCGCGGCGAAGATCATATGTGGACGCCGGACACGATTGCCAAGCTGCAGCATTCGACCAAGGCCAATAACTTCTCGACCTTCAAGGAATATTCGGCACTGATCAACGAACAGAACATGCGCCACATGACCTTGCGCGGTTTGTTCGATTTTCGGTTTGAAGACTGTACACCGGTGCCGATCGGCGAAGTCGAGGCGGCGGCGGAAATCGTCAAGCGCTTTGCGACCGGTGCGATGTCACTCGGCTCGATTTCGACCGAAGCGCACACCACGCTGGCCGTCGCCATGAACCGCATCGGTGGCAAGTCGAATACCGGCGAAGGCGGCGAAGACGCCATGCGTTACCGCGCCGAAATGCGAGCCGGACAGTCCACGGTCAAGAACGGTGATACGGTCGGCACCATCATAGGCATGGATCGGGTCGAGGCTGAAATCAAACTGAAGGCCGGTGATTCCCTGCGCTCGAAGATCAAGCAGGTCGCCTCGGGCCGGTTTGGGGTGACCGCCGAATATCTGTCGTCGGCCGATCAATTGCAGATCAAGATGGCGCAGGGCGCCAAGCCCGGTGAGGGTGGTCAGTTGCCCGGACACAAGGTGTCGGATTACATTGGAATGTTGCGCTACTCGGTGCCGGGTGTCGGGCTTATTTCACCGCCGCCGCATCACGACATCTATTCGATCGAAGATCTGGCGCAACTCATTCACGATCTGAAGAACGCCAACTCACGCGCCTCCGTCTCGGTCAAGCTGGTCTCGGAAGTCGGCGTCGGCACGGTTGCCGCCGGCGTCGCCAAGGCCAAGGCCGATCACGTCGTCATCGCCGGCCATGACGGCGGCACCGGCGCCTCGCCCTTGTCGTCGATCAAGCACGCCGGCACACCTTGGGAGTTGGGTCTGGCGGAAACCCAGCAGACGCTGGTGTTGAATCAATTGCGTGGTCGGATCGTCGTTCAGGCCGACGGCCAGATGAAAACTGGTCGCGATGTGTTGGTGGCCGCTTTGCTCGGCGCCGACGAATTCGGTTTTGCGACCGCGCCGCTGGTGGTCGAGGGTTGCATCATGATGCGCAAATGCCATCTGAACACCTGTCCGGTCGGTG
>JANLTP010000240.1:0-4509 GCA_031363055.1 Burkholderiales bacterium
GTGTGCTTGTGATCCAGGTGTAAACCATACACTTGAAAGGCTAAAGTGCTAACGGGCAAGGGTAGGCGCTGACGGGAGCGGGCAAGGCCCTGCCGCCTCCCGAATATCCTGACACCGCGTTGATCACGATCGGATAGCCGGCGGGCAACAAACCGGCTTCAATGAGCGGGCGAAGCAGCGCAATCGCACCGGTCGGATAACTAGGTCTACGGTCTTGGACGCGAAGAAGTAGGCACTCTGGTCGATTGCGGCACAGGCCGTCGCAGGGGATGCTCCGAGGCTCAATCCTCGGGAGTAAATGCGTGCAAGCGATTGGTCGGCAGCCCGGCCGGGCACCTGATGGCGCTCGGGTCCACTACGAGCGCCACCGACCCGAGCAGACCACGCTGTACCGACTCGTGCAAGAGAACGCTGCGACTTTCTTCGCGCAAGTGGAGCTCGCATCGGGCACTGAGCTAGCCCAGTTCGTCAAAGACGAGTTTGACGCCTTCCTGGAATGCGGCATCCTGGCGCAGGGCTTTCTGCGTTTGCGCTGCGGCGAGTGCGGGCACGACAAGCTGGTGGCGTTCTCCTGCAAACGACGTGGCTTTTGTCCGTCTTGCGGCGCGCGACGGATGGCGCAGACCGCCGCGCACTTGGTCGATCACGTCTTCCCGCAAGTACCGGTTCGCCAGTGGGTGTTGTCGCTGCCGATTCCACTGCGCCTGCTGCTGGCCGCGCAGCCGCAGTTGCTAACGCCGGTGCTGCAGGTGGTGCACCGGATGATCACGCGATTTTTGCTGGAGCAAGCACGGTTAAAGGCCAACGAAGCCGACAGCGGCGCGGTCACGCTGATTCAGCGATTTGGTTCGGCTGCCAATCTTAATATCCACCTGCACTGCCTGGTACTGGACGGCGTTTACCGGCGCGGCGCCGAAGGTGAGCCACAATTTGTCGGCGTGCCGGCGCCGACCGATGAAGCGGTGCAGGTGGTGCTGCACAAGATCATCACGAGACTGATGAAACTACTCACCCGGCGTGGCGTTCTAGTCGAAGAGCAGGGCGAAACGTACTTGGCCGGTCACGACGGCGATTCGGACGAGATCCGCGCACTCAAGCGTGTGCAGGCGGGGTCATGTACTTATCGGATAGCGTACCGCCCGCGTGCCGGGCAGAAGGTGCTGACCTTGCAAGGTACCGTGCCAAGGGCGGCGGACTTCAAACAGAACCTGTGCGCCAATCCGGAAGGCTTTAGCCTGCACGCGGCAGTGCGCTGCCCGGCGCATGAGCGCGATTCCTTGGAGCGATTGTGCCGTTACACCACCCGCCCAGCATTGGCCAACGAACGGGTGCGGTGCAACGGCACCGGCCAAGTGGTGCTGACGCTCAAGACTGCCTGGCGAGACGGCACCACGCATTTGGTGATGTCGCCGCTGGAGTTCATGCAGCGCCTGGCGGCACTGGCGCCCAGACCGCGTCTTCACCTCATCCGATTCCACGGCGTGCTGGCACCGAATGCAAAGCTGCGCGCGCAGGTTGTGCCACAACAGCCACCAGTGCCCGCGCAATCTGCGCGGCCGGACGCGGGCGAGGCCATGCTTGGGCATCGGCCCGTGCGGCCCAGTTGGGTAAGGCTGCTCAAGCGGGTGTTCGATCTCGATCTTGAGCACTGCCCGAACTGCGGCGGGGAGCTGAAGATCATCGCGGCAATTCTGGAGGCGCCGGTGATCGAGAAAATTCTCACTCACCTGGGCCTGCAGGCACGCGCACCGCCACGGGCACCGGCGCGTGGGCAAATGCCGCTGTACACGGCCTGAGGGAATCGATGCCATGAGAACTATCAGCGGCTGAGGCTTCAGCGGCTGTGAGACCGGCTGCGTCCCCGTGTGTATCGGCACGGTCAACTCGCAAAAGATCTTACGCTTTGAGCCGAACACCCTCGCCCAGAACAGTGTTTTGGCAACCATTCCACGAGTCGTTCACCGACTGACTCTCAACTCAGGGACATTACCGGGTGCAGCAAGCGCAAAAACGCCGTTTGAATTTCCTATCCCCCCGCCCCTCGACACATTGGTCTTGGCGATGCCTGTGTCCTGGAAGGGAACGCTACTGCAGTATGCGGGTCGGCTGCATCGCGAACAGGCTGGTAAAACCGATGTGCGAATCATTGATTTTGTGGATAGCTCACACAGCGCGTTGCTTCGGATGCGGGAGAAGCGCCAACGCGGCTATCGGGCGATCGGGTACCGTATCGAGACGCCGCGCTCTCTGACTTAGGCTGCTGTGGCCACGCGTCCAAACCATAGTTCGACGAAGTGAGAGGCTCAGCCAAGCCGTGAGGCTGGCAAAGGAATTTCGCTTCGAAGGCACCGAGGTTTACGTTCGGCGCGTCAGCAACGATGTGGTACTGAGCAGTCTGCCGAAGACCTCAATACAGAACTTGATCGAGGCACTCGACGACTTCGAGCCTGGCTTTGTCATGGAGCGTTCGCAACCGGAAAAAGTCGATGAGCGCGCTCCGCTCTTGGAGCCGCAAAAATCCAAGACCGTGAAATGAGCAACACCTCGCTCGGTTTTCCGATTCGCTATTTGCTCGACACCCACATCTGCATCTACGTCATGAATCACAAACCGCCTGGCGTTTTCGAGCGGTTCTTGGCGCACGAGGCCGAAGGCATCGGCCTATCCGGTGCCGACCGAATTACCTAAAATCACCGGCCTCATGAATCCCGAACAACTCAATCAGCTGATCGCCAATCTGCCGCAGGCACAAACACTTGATCTCTATCGCGTGGGCTACGCCATCCAAATGCTTTACAACGAGCCGCGCCGCATCCTGGCGGTTCGCCAGCAGTTGCACAGCCGCATGGTGGTGTGATTCTTCGACGGCAATGACGGCAGCACCCTCACCGGCCGCGTTGTCGCCATGCGCGCTCGCGATTTGACAATCGACGAGACCGACTGCCGATTGCGACACACGGGCGTTCCTTATGCGGCGCTTGATCCGTCTAATTCGCCGGTGCACGACGTTGAGATTGAAGATGCGTCGGCAGCGAACGAGCCGACGCCCAAGCCCGCGGTTCGAGGCGAGTTTAAGGTCGGCGACCTGTTCAGCCTTAACGATCGTGATCTGCGAACTGTGATCGGCACGATCAAGCGCATGAACGAGAAGACTGCGACCGTGGAACCTGAGAATCAGTCAGGCAGGTGGCGGGTGCCGTTCGTCCGAGCAGCGCCGCGATCGGAATGACGGCAGAAACAGCAGGAACGGCGCACAAAAGCTTGCGGGACACGGTCACGAATTGCTTCGAACATGATGAGAGTCGACGTTTCTGCTGAGCGCTACTTCAGTTTGTTCCATTCCTGCTTGCTGGCCAATACCAACGCGTTCCAGTCATCCGGTGGATTTCCGCGCCCAAGCATCTTCTCAAACACGGCATACGGGTCCGACTTGCTGCCTGAGGAACGCAGGGTCTGCTGGTCGTTGACCCAGGCGAACACGATGACCTTCGCCTTCGAGTCATAGCGGAAGAACAACCGAAACCGCATCCCGACCTTTGCCCGTCTCCAATGGCGATGGGCTGGCCCCAGCGTGTTGCCCTGCCGGTACTCATCGCGCGCCGGATCGCCCGGCACCACGTCCAGCATCAACTGGCTCAGTGCCCGGAAGAGCTTGACGTTGGCATTGGACTCGAACCCGTCAGGGTCGTTTTGTTGCGCACGCTGGACGGCGGCGTAGAGCCGCTGCATCTGCTCGATTACACAGTCGTGAAACAGCAGCGTCCAGCCATGCCTTTGCATTAGAGCGCCACTTCCCCGTCGATTTCTTCATCCAGGTTCTGGCGGTGACCAGCCTGATCAAGCAGGGCGCGGGCCAAGTCGTTCGGCAGCCCCTGAACATGGCGGCCAGCCTGGATGTCTTTGGCAAGTAGCGCCAGGAACGCGTTGATCGCTGGATCTTCATGCTCGGCCTCCACGCGGCTGACGACGACCTTGCCGTCCTCGTTCAGGTCGAACGCCACCTTACCGCCGGCATCAACGCCCAGCACCTGACGGATCGGCTTGGGTAGCGTGATCTGGCCCTTCGATGTGATCGTGGCAAGTTCGTGAATGGCAGGCATCGTGTGTTCTCCCGGATGATTGGCTCGCGACAATTGTAAGGAATATTCCTTACCGAGGTCAAGCCAAGCGGTGACCAAGGCCTCGGCGCGAGGCGAGTTTAAGGTCGGCGACCTGGTCAGCTTTCACGATCGTGATCTGCGAACGGTAATCGGCACCATCAAGCGCATGAACGAGAAGACCGCGGCGGTGGAGCCTGAGAATCAACCCGGCAAGTGGCGAGTGCCGTTCGGACTACTGCGCCACGTTGTCGATATTTAGGCCCGCGCGAATTTTTTGAGCGGTTTCATCTGGCCGAGCTCATCGTGCAGCTTGGCCTCGGCCTGCCAGAGGTCAAACTTGGTCTGCATGTCCAGCCAGAGTTGCGCACCGTTCCCCAACAGTGTTCCGAGACGCAGTGCCATTTCAGCG
>JANLTP010000246.1:0-5587 GCA_031363055.1 Burkholderiales bacterium
GGATCAGGCCGACGGTGCGCTTGGCTACGCGGCTGTCCCCCGCGCCGACCTGGCGGCCGACGCTCCTCCTTTATGCCGCTACGCCAAGCACCCCGCCAGCCTGATCAGGCACCGGCGTGCAGGTTCACAGCAGCGAAAACCGTGTGAGTCAATACCGGGCACCGCCGATCGCATACAACAACCTCAACCCAGCACGGTGTCAGCCAGAAGCGGGCTGGTGTGAATGCCGCAGCGAAATCAAGAAGGAGCATCGGCCGCCCAGGCCGATGCGGGTGACATTCGCGAAGGCATTTGCACCAGCCCGCTCCTGGCTGGAAGAGGGCACCCACCGCGAAGGCATTTGCACCAGCCCGCTCCTGGCTGGAAGCGGGCACCCACCGCGAAGGCACACCACCTAATCCGGCAACACAGTCCATTGAGTCGCGCTAATCTCGTCACTGTTGGCGCCGAGGTACCAGGCCTGTTCCGAACGTATGGGATCAATGACCCATCCCAGACTATAAGGGTGCGAAAAAAAGGCTGCCTGGGTGCGCCGATCCGTTGCACTGAAAAAAGCGCCCAGATCCGGGTGGCTGTGATACCAGCCGATGATCAACCGTCGTTCGTTCAGTCTCGAGCGTGCTTCGCTCCAGATGCTGCTGTGCATGCGCAGCGAGATTGCCGAGGCGTCGAACTCGGTGCTGGCGATGGACTCGGCGATCAAGATGACCTGTATCGCGTGCCCGGCGGGATTGCCGAACACTTCGCCAATCAGCAAGCCACCTTGCTCATGCATTTTCTGGCCCAGATGGGCGTGAATCGCTCTGAGTACCCCCGAGCTGACCAGAATCGATACCGGCGCTGGCTCGACCGATGACCCGCCGGCTACCGGGTTCACCGTCGGGCCCGCTCCCGCAACTGTGGACGGGTCTGCCGTCTGATCCATCGTCTGGTCCAACGTCTGGTCCACCGTCTGGTCCACCGCTTGGTCCACCGCTTGGTCCACCGCTTGGTCCACCGCCTGATCGACAGCCGAATCCACTGCGGTGCCTGATTTTTTGTAGGCCAGCAACATCTGCTGCAAGCGATTCATGCTTTGCGGCTGCCATGTCGGACTGGTATCTTGCCACTTCATGGGTCTTGCCGTTCAGGTGCGTGCATCGAATTCATGCCGACACTTTGGACAGGCGACCACGCCGGATCTGCCGGTTGGTAAACGCAGCTTGGCCGCACAGGTTGGACAAGCAAGCACCGCAGTGAGGTTACTCGTATTGCCGACGTGTTTGGTCTTGCTGATGTCTAGTTGCGCCGCTTCGTCGTGCCACTTGACCTGATCGCTCGGGAACGCCGCAGGATGCCGGCGCCGCGTCTGCTGGTACCAGGTCAATGCGTTGCGGTTGGCGGCTGATTGTTCGTTGACGAGCAGCGCATCGAAGGTCAGCAGTCGTGCAATCCGGTGAACGAACAGGTCGATACCTTCGCTCGCAATCCATTTGGCGCCCAGGCAAATCACACCCGATTCCCAGACGTTCGGATGCAGAATCGGTGTGGTGATGCGAGCAACCGGAGCGATGAACGGGTAACGCGAAGCGAAATCAATGACCAGCCGTGTCGAGCTTCGATGGGTCGTCGGATAGCTGCGCGCATCGGCGGTTCGATACCGCAGTTCGATTTCAGCCCGTGGTCGAATCTCGCTCGGCGCCTGTAACACGTCGATCTTGCCACCACTGCGCGCGCCCAGCCGTTGCAGGTGATCGCGATCGCTGGCCAGACGTAGAGAGAATGCATCCATACTGATGTCCTATGCCGAAGTCCCATGCCGAAGTCCGGTACCGAATTCCTGCGCCGATTTCCCAGCATCAGCCAGCGACTAGCACCGGTTGCACCTCGAGTACGTCGCCGGGTTTGACCTTGTCGCTGTCGAGCAAGTCTCGCGGACTCAGGAGCTGGCCGCTATTGATGTTTACCAACGAATAATCAGTGTCGGCGGGTAACGCCCAGTTATCGACGGCACCTTGAATCACGTCGGCGCCGGTGCTGTTGCGATCCAGTGTGACATCGGCACGGCGCGTCTGATCGGCCGTTCGAATAGTGAGTTTCAGATCGTTGCTCATGGCGATTTCCTTGCATCAGCGGGTGGGACGTGCGTGTTCCATTCGATGTACATTGTGTCATTGCCGCGACGCGCCAGGGCAAAAGCGGCTGGCGCCAGCGCTTGCGGCATCTGCCCGGTCAGCGCCGTCAATTCCTTGAGTCCGAAGCGCTCGCGCAATTCGATATTCATCGAGGCCGACTGACACCTCGGACACCAACTCAGTTGATCATCAAAGTGGCGGGCGCGCTGACCGATGAGTGCATTGGCCGGACCGCGAGCGCTGTTCTCGCTGCCGCATTGAGTGCAGCGACAGGCGGTGATGATTGGTTCGGGCAAAATCACCAGCACGTTGTCGACCAGCACGTTGTCATCATGCGTCGACGTTGACAGCAACGCTTCAGCGCGCACTCGCTGCGGGCGGCTACCGAGCCCTGCGCAGGCGGCACAGCCCGGCTGGCGGGTCAGGTTCGCCGCTTGACTCACCATCGTATGAGAGTCCAGGAAAACCCGGCGCGAGCCGCTCGGACGCTCGCTGCGGCTGGCTGGTGCAGGCTCCGCTCGTCGTTCCTGACCCTGTCCCTGACCCTGTCCTTGTTCTTGTCCAGGTCGCTGGCCAAGCCCCAGCGCGGCCGCGGCGGCCATGGCACCGGCCAGGCTCGCCGTGATCGCCGTGGTCGGAACCTTCCGTTCCTCGAAGGCCCGCTTCAACAGTCCGCCACAGGAGTAGCGTTCGGCAATTCGTTGGTACGCGGTCTCGGGCAAATGGCATTCATAGCAGGCGACGTCCCATTGTGAATGGGCAAACACCTCAAGGCTGACAAACCGGCTGTCGATTGCCGAGTTCACCAAATCGACGCCAGCCAACAGGCAAAGCTGGTTCAAACGCAGACGCGCATCGAAATTATCGACCGCGCTGATGACCGCCCGGTATTGTGAAATGGTGCTCGGATTCAGATGGTCGCGAATGTCGCCGGGCACGGCCCGCAGCCGGCAATTCGGATCAAGCTCAGCGGCACGCGCAACCACGGCCTCGGCCTTCGAGCGACCGATATCGGTTTCGCGCAGCAGCACTGAACGGGTGAGATTATGGATTTCGACCGTATCAAAGTCGTAGACGTCGATCTGTCCGACCCCCAGCAAAGTCAGGTTCTTGACAACTTCATTGCCGATCGCGCCAGCGCCAATGACCGCAATGCGCGAATAGGACACATCAGTCTGCGAGAACCAGTCGATGAGACTGTGCCGATGATAACGATCGGGCGCGGCCGGCACCGACGGCTGCTTGGCGTCAATCCATGAGTTCATGTTGAATCCCGCTACGGTGTAAGACTCAGTCTCAACCGGAGCGACTGTTCGAGACGGTGACCGAGGCAAGATCGCGGCCGCCGCAGGAGATGCAACGTCCCTGGTTTGAACTCGCCAAGGCAGCAACGCTGCTGTCGGTATAGAAAGCCAGACAGCCACCGCAACGAAACAGGGTGTCACGCGAAGTGACCGGCGCGCTCGAGAACGCATCGCGCACGCCGTCCAGTTCGCGTGCATCGACCGCATGTACGGTCACCGTGTCGGTGCCTGACTCGGCATTGCGTTCAGGCCAAAAGCGCCGCTTCGGGCGAAAGGTAGCCCGATTGCGGTCCTTCTGCTGGTTCAGCATGCCCAGCGCAAGGAGGGTCAACGCGGCCAGAATCAGCATGGCGATCACACGAGGCATAATCGAAAGGCCCAGGAACAATAGTAAGTATTCGCACAATACGCCCGGGTGATATCAGCAAAGATCAAAACGCATCAGCAGGCGGTGTGCGGCTCACACAGATTAACGCACGTCGATGCGATTGGTTGAGCTATTTCCGGCGCGCAAGTCACAGCGCGGTGCTGCCTCAGAAAATTTCGACGACGCGTTGCGGTTTGCCGATGCGCTTCGAGGAAGTCTCGGTTTTGGGTTTGGCTGACCAAACTGGCCCCGGCGATTGGGTGCGCGTGGCTTGGTTGAGCGTCTCGAGGCGTGCCAGTGCAGCCTGAACGGACGAAACGCTGGGCGCCAGGCGCACACTCATACGGGCGCTTGAGAGGTTCGAATGAGCGCACAGGTTTCGAACCTGTTCGAGCAAGTCCTCAAGGTCAATGCGAAGTGATCCGGCGATCGCCGTGGTTTCGTCAACCAGACGTTCGTGCTCGGCGCGCAACGCTTCGTGGGCAATATCCCGATCCATATCTGCATCCAAAACCCAAGATCAATGCCAGAGTTTCGCGCAAGGTCGGGCGTGCGCCAAGGGCGATTGGCCATTCTCGGATCAATGCGAGCGGCAAGCCGACGGGCGGAAGTTGCTGCCTCCAGAATTGTCCTGAACCCTTCTGAACCCTTCTGAACCCTCGCGATTTGAACAATTGTCAATTCGTGATGTGTCCAGGTGGTCAGCCTTGCTATCGACCGCTGCACCGTATAAAAACTGGGTCGCGTTGCATTGGGCCGCGAACAAATTCGAAGGGGAAATAACACCATGGACATTAACGCTATCGTGAATTATCTGGCTTCCAACGGCATTGATTTGCTGATCCGGCTGGCCGCCGCGCTCGCCATCTGGGTGATCGGCCGCTGGATCATTGCCAAGCTGATGCTTCTGGTCGGCCGCGGCATTGCTCGCGGCGGCAAGATTGACGCGACCATGAGCAACTACATCACCTCGATCCTGTCGGTGTTGCTGACTATTGGCTTGGCGATGGGTATTCTGGGCTTTCTCGGCGTCCAGACGACCTCGTTTGCGGCGTTGCTGGCCGGTGCGGGACTGGCGATTGGCACCGCCTGGGGTGGCCTGTTGACGCATTTCGCGGCCGGCGTGTTCATGCAGATTCTTCGCCCGTTCAAGGTTGGCGATTATGTCGTGGCCGGTGGGATCGAGGGTTCGGTCAAGGAGATGGGCTTGTTCGGCACGACTTTGCTGACACCGGATAACGTCACCACGATCGTTGGTAATAACAAGGTGTTCTCCGACACCATCAAGAATTTCTCGCTGCAACCGCATCGGCGGGTTGATTGCGTCGCCAAGGTCGCCAATACCGTCGACCCAAGAGAGGCGATTGAACGGCTGCGACCAGCGATCGCCGCGATTGCCAATGTGTTGGCCACGCCGGCAGCGGAAATTGACATTCTCCAATTCACTGCCGAAGGCCCACTTCTGGCGGTGCGTCCCTACACCCACACGACCCATTACTGGCAGGTGTATTTTGATGTGAATCGCGCGATTGTTGAGGTGTTCGGTGCCGCTGGTTATCCGGTTCCTGCGCCGACCGTCATTCATCAGTAAGCCATATGGGATCGGCCCGACTCGATGGCATCGATTGTGCCGGCATCGCCCTGGAGCGGGCTGGTGCATGATTGTGCCGGCGCCGGCCTGGAGCGGACTGGTGCATTGGTTGTGCTGCCATCGGCCCGGCGCGGACAGGTGTTAGTTCCACCGCCAAATTCCCCCCCCCCCACCAGGCCGCCCACCCCCCCCCCATAATTAGAAGCGGCAC
>JANLTP010000259.1:0-3835 GCA_031363055.1 Burkholderiales bacterium
CCGCACGGCGGCGTGGAAGCCCTGCACCCTGCCCTCGGTGCTGATGAAGGTTCCGGGCGTCTCGGTGAACGGCGCGATCGGCAGCAGCACGTCGCCCACGTCGGACTTGAACGACGTCAGGTTGACGATGAACTGTTTTTCCCTGATGAGATTCGGATTTGCCAGGTCCAGGTTCGCGTCCAGACCCAGGAGGAGCAAGGATTTCCTGCGCGAAACTTCGGGAAGGCCTCCAGCGACCGGCAAGCATGCGACATATCCGCCAACGGAATTGGCTGCCTCGCCGAGGAAGCCCACCTTGACGCCCATCGCCTGCGCGGCGGCCTGGATGGCCGCAGCCTGCGGATGTTGCTGCGCGAAGTTGCCGAGGAGGATTGCCGCATTCTTTCCACCTTTCAATAGTTCACTGAAAGAGGGAAGCGAATACAAAATCTCCGCTGGGGAAACAATCTTCTTGCTCGTGATCTTCATCAGCCAGTCGTCGTCCACCGAGTGCAGCACGTGGATCTGCGTGCCGCGCTTGGCCGCCTGGCGCAGGCGCTGCGCGATGAGCGGATGGTCCTTGCGCAGGAACGAGCCGACCACCAGCACGCGGTCCAGTTTCGCCAGTTCGGTGACCGGCATGCCGAGCCAGGGAATCCCCGCGCGCTTGCCGTCGCCCGAGAAATCGCTGTGCCGCAGGCGGAAATCGGCAGGACCGCCCAACTTACCGGCCAGATAAAGTTCTTCGAGAGTTGAATGCGGGGACGCCAGAACACCGAAATCCTTCAATCCCTGCACCGCAAATTCAAGAGCGGACTGCCAGTCCGTCGCTCGCCACTGGCCGTTCTTCTTCACCATCGGCGCCGTCAGGCGTTCGTCCGTATTCAGCGCCTCGTAGGAAAAGCGGTCCTTGTCCGAGAGCCAGCATTCGTTCACCTGCTCGTTTTCCAGCGGCAGGACGCGCATGACCTTGTTCTGCTTGACCTGCACCACCAGGTTCGCGCCCAGGCCGTCGTGCGGCGACACCGACTTGCGGCGCGCCAGCTCCCAGGTGCGGGCGCTGTAGCGGAAGGGCTTGGAGGTAAGCGCGCCCACCGGGCAGATGTCGATCATGTTGCCGGAGAGTTCCGAATTAACAGACTGGCCGACGAACGCGACGATTTCGGCATGCTCGCCGCGCCCGATCATGCCCAGTTCCATCACGCCGGCGACTTCCTGGCCGAAGCGCACGCAACGCGTGCAGTGAATGCAGCGACTCATTTCTTCGGCACTGACCAAGGGCCCCAGCGACTTGTGGAACACCACGCGTTTTTCTTCGCTGTAACGCGACGAAGAGCCGCCGTAACCGACCGCCAGATCCTGCAACTGACATTCGCCGCCCTGATCGCAGATCGGGCAATCGAGCGGATGGTTGATGAGCAGAAACTCCATCACGCCTTTTTGGGCCTTGATGGCTTTTTCTGAGCGCGTGTAGACCTTCATGCCGTTCGAGACGGGCGTTGCACAGGCCGGCATCGGCTTGGGTGCCTTTTCGACATCGACCAGGCACATGCGGCAATTGGCGGCGATTGATAATTTCTTGTGGTAGCAGAAATGCGGCACGTAGATGTCGAGCTTGTCAGCCGCATGCATGACCATGCTGCCTTCGGGCACCTGCACCTTGTTTCCGTCGATTTCCAGCTCAACCATCAGTCGTTCAATCTCGTTAAAAAGCGAATTCAAAAAACGCAACAAAATTCAATTCGGTGCAATCAGATGTACTGCGGCACCAGACAAGTCTTGTGCTCGATGTGGTACTCGAACTCTTTCCAGTAGTTCTTCAGGAACGCACGTACCGGCATCGCCGCTGCGTCGCCGAGCGCGCAAATGGTGCGGCCCTGAATATTATCGGCAATCTGGTTGAGCCGATCGAGGTCTTCAATCTTGCCCTGCCCATGCTCGATTCGATGCACCATGCGGTACAACCAGCCGGTGCCTTCACGACAAGGCGTGCACTGGCCGCAGCTCTCTTCGAAATAAAAGTAGGAGAGCCGCAGCAGTGACTTGACCATGCAACGGGTTTCATCCATGACGATGACCGCACCTGAACCGAGCATAGAGCCGGCCTTTGCGATCGAATCGTAGTCCATGTCGGTAGCCATCATGACTTCGCCGGTCAACACCGGCATCGACGAGCCACCGGGAATCACCGCCTTGATCTTGCGGCCAGCGCGCATGCCACCGGCCAACTCCAGCAATTTGGCAAACGGCGTACCCAACGGTACCTCGAAATTGCCGGGCTGCTCGACATCACCCGACACCGAGAACAACTTGGTGCCGCCATTGTTCGGTCGGCCGATATCCAGGAACTTGGCGCCGCCGTTACGAATGATCCATGGCACCGCCGCAAACGTCTCGGTGTTATTGATGGTGGTCGGCTTGCCGTACAAACCAAAACTCGCAGGGAACGGCGGCTTGAAACGCGGCTGCCCCTTTTTGCCCTCGAGCGACTCGAGCAAGGCGGTCTCTTCACCGCAAATGTAGGCGCCATAACCGTGAAACGCATGCAACTGAAAAGAGAACTCGCTGCCAAGGATTTTGTCGCCGAGCAGGCCCGCCTGACGAGCCTCGTCAAGCGCCTGCTCGAAGCGGTCGTAGGCATCCCAGATTTCGCCGTGAATATAGTTATAGCCAACCGAGATGCCCATCGCATAGGCCGCAATGATCATGCCTTCAATGACGATATGCGGGTTGTAGCGCAAGATGTCGCGGTCCTTGAAGGTACCCGGCTCGCCCTCGTCGGAGTTGCACACCAGATACTTCTGGCCCGGGAACTGACGCGGCATGAAACTCCACTTCAGCCCGGTCGGAAAGCCGGCGCCGCCGCGACCGCGCAACACCGACGCCTTGACCTCTGCAATCACCTGCTCGGGCGTCAACTTCTGCGAGACGATCTTTCTGAGCGCCTGGTAGCCCTCGCGCGCTTCATAGTCGGCCAGATGCCAACCGTCCGGGCTCGTCAAGCCGGCGTAAATCTGCGGCGACAAATGTCGACCGTGAAAGCAGGTTTCAACGGCCCGAATATCAGCCAATTGTGCGCGCAAGTCAGCAGCACCCATCTCAAGCCTTCGCTTTCGCTCTAAGTTCGTCAATCAAGGCATCGAGCTTGTCGTTACCCATAAAACTGCACATCTGCTTATTGTTCACCAACAGTACCGGCGCGTCACCACAGGCGCCCAGGCATTCGCTTTCTTTCAGCATAAACACGCCATCGGCGGTGGCTTCATTGAAGTCGACACCGAGCTTGGCCTTCAGGTATTCGGCCGCCTTGTTACCGTCGCGAAGTGCACAGGGCAGACAGGTACACACGGCAATCTTGAACTTGCCGGGCGACTTCATGTTGTACATGGTGTAGAAGCTCGCGACCTCATGCACCGCAATCGGCGCCATGCCCAAATAGCGCGCGACCTCTTCAATGACCGCAGGCGGCAACCAGCCACGCTCATCTTGCGCAATCGCCAGCGCTGCCATCACGGCCGATTGCTTTTGGTCGGCCGGAAACTTGGCGACTTCGCGATCGATGCGCGCATAGGCGGTCGCGCTGAGCGGCGCGGTGGAACCCGCCGCAGGGGCGGCAGAAGGGGCGGCAGAAGGGGCCGAACCAAGCGAGGGCGCAACACTCATTTAGCGATCGACCTCACCAAACACAATGTCCTGCGTGCCGATGATGGTGACCACGTCGGCAATCATATGACCTCGTGACATTTCATCGAGCGCCTGCAGATGCGCAAAACCCGGCGCGCGAATCTTGACGCGATACGGCTTGTTGGCGCCATCGGAAATCAGGTAGATGCCAAACTCGCCTTTCGGGTGTTCG
>JANLTP010000262.1:0-20130 GCA_031363055.1 Burkholderiales bacterium
CTGATCTCCGGCGATCAGGTCCTGCCGAAAATATCGTCGAACGTGTCGGTGCACCCGACCGAACCGGACGCCAACCCGATGCGCGACTGGCTCGAGTCGCTGGCCAAAATCAAGCGCATGGTTCCGGATGATGTGCTGGTCCTGCCCTCGCACAATGATTGTTTTCGCGGATTACATGCGCGCATTGACTATCTGATCAACTCGCAGGAACGCATTCTGAATCGGCTGCGCCAGTCCTTGCGCGAACCGAAACGCGCGATCGATGTGTTCGGTGCCTTGTTCGCACGCAGCATCAGCGCCGAAGACTCGGGCCTCTTGAACATGGCCACCGGTGAAAGCGTCGCCTGCATCAACTTTTTGATGCACACCGGCGAGGTCAGCCGCGAACTCGATGCGGCCGGCGTCGCCTGGTATCGGAGCGCGGCCGAATAAAAGCGCTCGGCGTTTCCTTTGGAGCGCCTAGTCGGTTCCTTGCAAGGCGTCAAGTGCGCACAAAGGCGGCAATCGGCCTGCGTGGCGTCGATGAAGCCGGCGCGCCCGTGAAGCCCAGGCGGCAAAACATCTGAACGGTCGGGTCGGCCGAGCTTGCCGGCGCCGACCTTCCCAGCAACAATCGATGGGCCTGCTCGTAAAACGGCCCCATCTCGGCGAACTCTTGCAGTGCTTGGCTCATCGGATGCACCCCCAGACCCAGTTCGGTCGCCCTTAGTTGCAGACGCACATAGGCACGACCCACCTCGATCTGTTCGCTGCGCGAGTTACCGGCACTGCTCATCCAGAGAAAACCCATCGCGCTCCGACTGTGTCCCTCGAATCGCGCCAGCGCCATCTTGAACTCCGAGGAGCCAACGGCGGGTGCGGCGCTGCGATCGAACATGCCGAGCGCGTTGAACAGGCGCACCGGCAGACTGTTGATCGAAATGCCGTCTCGATGCTCGAGAATTTCCCGCGGCCCGACGCGAATCAGTTTGATGCTCTCCATCATCGTCCGGGGCGTCGTCAACTCGACCCTGGCCGACTCGACACACAAAGTACGCAAGGCGGCGAGCCGGTCTGCCGCGACTGTACCTTGCGTCTGAATCGGCTGGTGTCCATGACTTGCGTCTGAATGACTGGCGACTG
This sequence comes from Burkholderiales bacterium, assembly GCA_031363055.1. GTDB lineage: Bacteria > Pseudomonadota > Gammaproteobacteria > Burkholderiales > Burkholderiaceae_E > JANLTP01. Next base: position 1,123 of record JANLTP010000262.1, read on the forward strand.
AATGACTGGCGATCAGCGACTGCAGCATCGCAGGTGGGACTGGTCGGCTTGCATCAAAATCAGTCTTGGGGGTGCGCCGTTGCAGAATGTGCGCAAACAGGGGATCCTGGCTCGCACCGGCCTTGATCACCAGACGCGCGATCGGCAACTCACCGACCAACTGTTCGCCGAATGGGCCACGCGGCCAGAGCTGCACCTGCGCGCTCAGACCTTGTTCGGCCAGCGCAATACTGAGCAACTCGATAAACGCGCCGTGGCCAATCAGGATCTGTCGGCCGAACGGGTCGGTCTGCGGCAAGATGCGCTGCGGATCGGTGTAGACCCAGATTTCATTCGGCGTTTGCAGATCGATGAGCCAAGGCTGCAAATTGTGCGGATTGGGTGCCGTGATGGCATACGCAAGCGCCACTCGCCGGGGATCGGTCTCGCCAACCGGCCCCCTCCAGACCTTGACGGCTTCAGCCGGGAAATCCGACTCGCCCGGGCTCGCGCAGCCCGCAGCACCGACCGTGGCTGCGGCCACCATACCGCCACCCGATAACCGAATAAAGTTGCGTCGATCCATGTTTTGCTCCGTTCCCAACAAGCGCACCAGCACGATGGGGCGATTGTGGCGGCCCGCTGATTCATCCACAATTGCTGAAAGACGAATCTGGCGTATTCATAAATGCATGCAACTCCCAAGAGCACAGACGGGCGACTGACACAATTCGACTGGACCTTGATTCGCTCATTTCTCGGCGTACTTGACGAGGGCAGCCTGCAAGGTGCCGGACGAAAACTCGGCTTGAGTCAGCCGACGGTCAGTCGTCACATGGCCGATCTTGAATCACAGCTGGGGCTGGCACTGTTCGAGCGCACCGGCCGCGGTCTGGTCGCGACCGAGGTCGGCCTGAACCTTGCAAAATCGGCCCGGGTCATGGAAGAGGGCGCGCACCGCTTGGCACAGGTCGTCTCGGGCGCGCAGGATAACGGGTCCGGCACGGTGCGCATCACCGCGAGCCAACCGGTCGCCTGCATCTTGCTGCCACCGCTTCTCAAACGCCTGCGCCAGGAGCTGCCGGGCATTCAAATTGAACTGGTCTCGAGTGACGCAGTCAATAATCTGTTGCGCCGCGAGGCCGACATCGCGGTGCGGATGGTGCAACCCGATCAGGTCAGTATCATCAGCCGGCGGATTGGCAAGATCAATATCGGCGCCTACGCGCATAGCGATTACTTGCGACGCAGGCCGGCACCGCGCACGCTGGGCGAGTTGCTGAAGCATGAGCTGATCGGCAATGACCGCAGTGAGCTGATGATTCAGGGCTTCGGCAAGTTCGGCGTGCACATGAGCCGCGAGGATTTTGCGTTTCGATGCGATGATCTGATTGCGAGTTGGCAAGCGGTCCGGGCGGGACTGGGCATCGGTTTCATCGCGAGTTATCTGGCCCGCAGCGACGCCAACCTGGTGGCGGTGCTGCCGCAACTGGCGATCCCGCCGATTCCCGTTTGGCTCGCCGTGCATCGGGAGATCCGCAGCAACAAAAAGATTCGTGCGGTCTATTCGTTTCTGGCTGAACATTTACCGCCGGCGTTCGAGCCGGGTCAGGAGCGGACCGGCGCCGCGTGAATGATTCAAATCTACTGCGACTATTGATCCTGGCGACGTGCGACTACTGACCCTGTCGGCGTGAGCGAGTTGCCTTTCTGTGTTGATGATCGTCGATCGGTCCGGTTATTTCGCCGGCCGCAATAGCATCGAGTAACCATTTTCTGATGACGTCAACACCCGGCAACTCCCTGGGCGGCACCCCGAACTGATTGCGTTGTCCACGAACACCGACCCGGACTTCATTGGCTGTCTCGAGCAGTCCCAGGCTGGGCTGATCCCGCCAGATTCGGGTCGCTTCTTCCAGACAGGCTTTGCGAACCGGATTCACAGGGTGGTGAACCAGTTAAACTTGCGCCGACTTCCGGGATCGCACATGTCCGTTTTTTCTTCAGCATTTACAAGCATTCGCGATTTTCTCACGATCCTGGAACAGTACCGGCACATGGTCCCCGGCGAGCTCTGGTTCGCGCTGTATCTGAGCTGGATATTGGGCGCGGTGTTATTCATCCTCATGCAGCGGCGCACGCCATCCGCGACGCTGGCCTGGACCATCGCGTTCATGAGTCTGCCTTTCATTGGCGCCGCCGTTTATTTCTTCTTCGGCCCGCGCAAATTGAATCGGCGCCGGATGCGCCGCGCCCTGGCGCGCGATGTTGCCGCGCGTCTGACACCGAATGCGCGCGTCGAAATGCCGGAACGCCTGGTCGATCGGCAATGGCTGAGTGCGCTGGCTCGGGTCGGTAGCAGCCAGGGCGATGCTCCGCCGCGCGCCTCGGGTGGCGTTCGCTTGTTTGACGGTGGCGACGCCACTTACGCCGCGATCGAGGCGGCGATGCAGGCCGCACGAGGTCAGATTCATATCGAGTACTACATTTTTGAGCCCGATGACATTGGCACGCGCTGGCGCGATCTTTTGAGCGAGCGGGCGCGCGCCGGCGTCTCGGTTCGCTTGCTGGTCGATGCCATGGGTTCGAAAAACTGCAGCCCGGCGTTCTGGCAACCGCTGCGAGACGCCGGCGCGCAGGTGCGGCAATTCAACCCGGTACGCCTGTTGAAATTGCGGCCCGGCATGCTGAACTTTCGTACACACCGCAAGATCGTAGTGATCGACGGGCAGCAGGCATTTACTGGCGGCATCAATGTCAGCGCTGGCAATTCCGGCATGTCCTCGGGTGGCACGGCCTGGCGTGACACCCATATGGAAGTGCTCGGCGCGCCAGCGCTGGATTTGCAACTCGTGTTCCTTGAAGACTGGCTGTATGCCGGCATGGGACAGGAAAAATCCAGCAAGCGTGATCAGCAACTGATCGAGACACCCGCCGACATCGAGCGCTGGTTTCCCGAGCCTGTAGCCGGCGACGGGCCGTGGGTGCAAATCATCGATTCAGGGCCCGACGAGGCAATTGCCGATATCCACCGGTTCTTCTTCACCGCTATTACCCAGGCGCGACGCCGACTGTGGATCACCACACCCTACTTTGTGCCCGACGAGCCGATCCTGACGGCCTTGATGACGGCCCGCGCGCGCGGCGTTGATCTGCGCATCATCGTGCCGCGCCAAGGTGACTCCAAGCTGGTCACGGCGGCGGCCTCAACCTTTGCCGATGAGGTGATCGAGGAGGGCGTCGAAGTCTACGAGTTTCAGCCACGCATGATTCATTCGAAGACCATGATCATCGATGATGAGCTGGCGATCATCGGCACCGCCAATATCGATAACCGCAGTTTCCGGCTGAACTTCGAAGTAGTCGCTGCGGTGTACGATCGCGGCATAGCTGCCGAGCTGGCACGGCAGTTCGAGCGTGATCTGGCGTGCTCGAAACGGGTCAGGCCGGAAGATCGCAGCGGCGGCTTCGTGCCGCGGCTGCTGGCCAACGGGGCGCGCTTGTTTGCGCCTTTGCTTTAGGAGTACCCCCAGGGCCGGGCTGCGCCCAACCCGCCCCCCGCGGGGGTTCAAGCAAAGTGGCAGAGCCACATTTGCTTGAGAGCCTGGGAGCCTGAGGCTCGTGAGACTCCTGAGGCCGAAACCCGACGCCTGTTTACTTCTGCAGCAACCCCACCTCCTCCAGAATCTTCCTTTCGTCTACCCACATCCGCTGCCCCAATTTATAAAAGTCCTCGCCGCTCAAATAAGCATCTTCCAAATCATAATTCGCCAGATGCTGCCGATAGACCGGATCACTTAGCGCTGACTTGAACGCATCGTGAATGCTCTTCACGACGTTCGCGTCCATGCCCTTGGGTCCGACCAGTCCGATCGGGCTGCGCGCCACATGATCGATACCGGCTTCGATCGCGGTCGGGATGTCAGGCAGGCGCTTGAGGCGCTTTTCGGTGAACATCAGCAGCACGCGGCCTTTGCCCTGTTTCTCGATCTGTGCCCAGCCGCCGTCGATCACTGCGCTGATGTGGCCGCCGACGAACGCCTGCAGTACTTCGGCACCGCCTTTGAACGGCACGTGAATGATCTCGGTGCCGATCTTGTTGGCCACCTTGAGGGTGCAGGCGTGGCCGGTACTGCCGGCGCCGCTGGTGCCAACGCTGAGCTTGCCGGGGTTGGCCTTGGCGAACGCGGCGAACTCGGGGTACGTTTTCCACGGCGACGATTCGGGGACTACCAGCGCAAAGGTGTAGCCCGAAAAGTTCATGATGTAGCTTAGATCCTTCAAAGGATCGTAGGGAACCTTCTGAATCTGCGGTACTTTGAATAGCGTGGCCGGCGCGATCGCCAACTGATAACCATCGGGATTGGTTGACTGCGCCACCGTACCCGCAGCCAGCGTGCCGGCCGCGCCAGGGCGGTTCTCAACCAGCACTTGCTGGCCCAGCGTTTTGCTCACCTGCACAACCAGCGCCCGGGCGATGGCGTCCGTGGCGCTGCCGGGTGGGAATGGACAGAGCAGCGAGACGGGGCGAGTGGGCCAGGCGGATTGTGCCCATACAGAGGAAAAAACAGGGGTGAGTGCGTTGGCGGCCAGGCCAGCAAGGCTCAGGGTTGCTGCGCGGCGTGCGGCAGATGTGGGTTGATTCAAGATCGGGGCTCCGGGGCGGTAATTGTTCAAATACAGACGTTCAGGCGACGACTGCGCTTGGAGCAGTTTACAAGTCCTTTGCCGCCAAAGCTCAAGCCTTCGGTGCCCCGACCTGCCGACTTGGATCGGCTTTCGCGAACGCCTCGAGTTGTTCGCAGGCAGCCATGATTCGCAAGACCGTCGGGATATTCGCCACCTCGATCTTGAACACGCGCATGACGACGATGATGCTGGCCAGGCAGATATCGGCCATGGTGGGCTGATCGCCATGACAGAACCGGCCGGTTTGCGCTTCACTCAAGAGGCGTTGTTCGAGCGCCAGCAAACCGGTGCTGAACCACTGCGTCTGCCAGGCGCGCCAGGCGGCATCATCGAAGCCGGCGTGGGTCGTCAGATACTTGCGAACTCGAGGCGTGATCATCGGATGAGTATCGGCAACCAGCAGCGACGTCAGGCCGCGCACGCGCGCACGGCCGTGCGCATCGACCGGCAATAGTGCCGGCGACGCATAGGTTTCCTCGAGGAATTCGAGAATGGCCAGCGACTGGGTCAGTGGCACCGCTTGGGCACCTGCCTGGTGATCGATGAGCGCGGGAATCGCGGCCATCGGATTGATTTTCAGGTACGCCTCGCTGCGCTGCTCGCCGGCATCTATGTTCACGAAGTGTTCATCAGCCTGAACACCTTTGATGTTGAGCGCGACACGAACACGATAGGTGGCCGAGGTGCGCCAAAAACCGTAAAGCTCGAAGCGGGATGAAGCAGTCACAGGCGATCTTTCGTAAAAGGTGGAGTTCGAGCGTCTCGTAAAGGATTGAGCTTATCGTAACCCGTCGGGCGACTCTTGATAGGATTATGCCGCCGTTCTCAAGTACCGCTCAGCGCAGTCTCGATAAGTGCCAGCACCTTCGGCGTTGCCCACGCCATCTATTGCATTTCCAGAATAGCCCTTATAGTGAATGCGAAGTTACTTTTTATTGAAAGATCCCCCATGACCGCAACCAGACTTCCGGCTCTTTTCGTGTCGCACGGTGGCGGCCCCTGGCCGTTCATCGACGGCGTAAAGCAGCAGTACGCACTGACCGAGCGCGAATTGCGCCAACTATCGCAGCGCCTGCCGGACACGCCCAAGGCCATCCTGATCATCTCGGCGCATTGGGAGGCCGATCAGTTCACCGTCTCCACGGCCGAACGCCCATCCATGGAATACGACTACTACGGCTTTCCGGAGCATACCTATCGCATTCAGTACCCGGCTCCCGGTTCACCGGCGCTGGCGGCGCGGGTGCGCGAACTGCTCAAGCATGCGGGCATCGAGTGCCGCGAAGACTCGAAGCGTGGCTTCGATCACGGCACGTTCATACCCTTGGGTCTTGTTTATCCTGATGCCGAAATTCCCGTGGTCGCGTTATCCATGAAATCGGGCTATGACGCGGCACAACACATTCGACTCGGCAAGGCGCTCAGTGCCTTGCGCGACGAAGGCGTACTGATCATCGGCAGCGGCTTGACCTATCACAACATGCGCGGTTTTCGGCGTAGCGAATCAACCGCTGTTGCTGAAGACTTCGAGCATTATTTGAATGACGCCATCGCAGCACCGCAGGCGGCAACGCGCAACCAGATGCTGGTCGACTGGGAGCAAGCACCATCGGCGCGACTGGCGCATCCCCAGGAAGACCATCTGATTCCGTTGATGGTAGTGGCCGGTGCTGCCGGCGATGATACCGGCAAGCGGGTGTTCGTCGACCATGTCATGAACGTAGCGATGGCGACCTACGTCTTCGGCGAATTCAAGTAAAGAGGTACGGCGGGCGGTTACGCGGACGCCGTTTCTGACATGCATGACGCAGTCTCTGACATCCTCCAATTTGTGCATTTCAAGTGCGTTGTCGTGCGCGAATCGAACGCGAATTCGACAGTTTTTCGTACGCGAATTTGACAAACCGGCCTGAATCCGGCGATGATCTGATAATGAACGCAAGCCAGACCGCCGTTTTCAAGCCCCGCACCCCGCGTGCAGGACTAGGGCTGTCCACGCTGCGACTGCTGCTGCGCTCCTAAGCGCACACATACCACCCCCCCCATTCCCCGTTGTTTCCCGCCGCCTTCAAATGGTCGGCGGTAAAAGCTTGTTTTTAATCCTGGAGAACTTCGATGCCGATGCCCAAACCCAGCTCCAAGTACCGCCCATACGCCCAGATTGGCGTCAAGGACCGTACCTGGCCCGACCAGATCATCAGCAAGCCGCCAATCTGGTGCAGTGTCGATCTGCGCGATGGCAATCAGGCGCTGATCGAGCCGATGGACGCCGAGCGCAAGTTGCGCATGTTTTTGCATCTGGTCAAGCTGGGCTACAAGGAAATCGAAGTTGGCTTCCCGTCCGCCTCGCAAACCGACTTCGATTTTGTTCGCAAGCTCATCGAAGAAGAGCTGGTACCCGATGACGTGACCATGCAGGTGCTCGTACAGGCACGCGAGGAGTTGATCGCGCGCACCTTCGAGTCGTTGATCGGTGCGCCGCGCGCCATCGTTCACTTGTATAACTCAACCTCGACCGCACAACGCCGGGTGGTGTTCAACCTTGATCGCGACGGCATCAAGGCAATCGCGGTACAGGGCGCGCAATGGGTTCTGCACTATGCGGCCAAACAGCCCGACACGCGCTGGACGTTTCAGTACTCACCGGAGAGCTTCACCGGTACCGAACTCGACTATGCTAAAGAGGTCTGTGATGCGGTCGGTGATGTCTGGCTACCGACGGCAGAGCACAAGATGATTGTGAACTTGCCGGCGACCGTCGAGCACAGCACACCGAACATTTACGCCGACATGATCGAGTGGATGCATCGGCACTTGAAGTATCGTAAACAGATGGTGCTGTCGGTACATCCGCATAACGATCGCGGTTGTGGCGTGGCTGCGGCCGAGTTCTCGGTCATGGCTGGTGCCGACCGGGTCGAAGGTTGTCTTTTTGGCAACGGCGAGCGCACCGGTAATGTGTGCCTCGTAACGCTCGCGCTGAATCTGTACTCGCAAGGTGTCGACCCCGGTATCGATTTCTCGGATATCAATGAATCGATCCGCGTGGTCGAACATGTCAATCAGTTGCCGGTGCATCCGCGCCATCCGTATGGTGGCGAGTTGGTGTTCACCGCGTTTTCTGGTTCACATCAAGACGCGATTAAAAAAGGGCTGGCGGCGCGCAAGGCCGATGGCGACGGAGTTTGGGAAGTGCCCTACCTGCCGATTGATCCGGCCGATCTGGGCCGAACTTATGACGCGATCATTCGTGTCAATAGCCAGTCCGGTAAGGGCGGGGTCGCCTATTTGCTCGAACGCGATTACGGCCTGAGTTTGCCACGTCTGTTGCAGGTTGAATTCAGTCAGGTGATCCAGGCGATCACCGACAACACTGGCAAGGAGTTGTCGTCGCTGTCGATCAAGGAAGAGTTTGATCGCACTTATCTGGATGGCAATGGGCCGGTTCGTTATGAAGATCATGAGCTGACTCATGTGCGAGGGCAGTCCGATGTTGAAAGCATCGAAGCGGCGCTCAGGTTCGACGATCAGCCGCTGCAGGTGCGCGGCTCGGGTAATGGCCCAGTCGATGCGCTAATGCGCGCATTGCGCGAAGGGCTGGGTATTGATGCGAAACTCATGAGCTATGTCGAGCATGCGGTGTCGACCGGCGAGGACTCGCAGGCGGTTGCTTATATTCAGCTTCGATTCGGTTGGGATGAAAGTGCGTTTGGCGTGGGTGTACATCCGAACATTGTGACGGCGGCGCTGAAGGCGATTTTGTCGGCGGTGAACCGCGGAATTGCGCTGGGGTACCTGCAGATCGCAGCGCCGGCGGCTGTGCCGCAACCGGTCAAGCGGGTGGCCAATCTGAAGTGATATGACCTGGCGAAAACTCGCGAACGCGCGGCAGGAAAGTTCGCACTTTGCAGTGTTTGCTGATCATCGCTTCAAGGTGTCTCGCCATCGGACGGCATCCATTTCGGCGGGCGCACTCTCATGGATTTATGATATATCATATTACGTATTCCGCTAGCCGCCCAGGACTATTCATGCGTGCCGTCTGCGCCAAGCCACTACCCAATCAGCAGGATCTGCTGTTGCGCCAGCGTGCCGCGAGAGTGGTACCAGGCGGGATGACCGGGCATATGAACGCGGCGGTACTACCGCCAGGTTATCCGCAATTCTTTCAGCGCGGTCAGGGCTGCCGCTTGTGGGATATCGACGGCAATCAGTACATTGATTTCATGTGCAGTTGGGGGCCGAATCTGCTCGGCCATCATAATCCGCAAGTCGATGCGGCGGCTCGCCAGCAGCAAGAACTGGGCGACTGTCTGAACGGCCCGACCGGGCGTTTTGTTGAGCTGGCGGAGCGACTGGTCGCAAGTATCGCGCACGCCGATTGGGTGCTGTTCCAGAAAAATGGCACCGATGCGACCACCGTCTGCCTGACGATTGCGCGGGCCGCGACCGCCAAACGCAAGGTGCTGGTAGCGACCAAGGCCTATCACGGCTCCGACCCTTGGTGCACGCCGTTGCCGGCCGGGGTTACTGCGGAAGACCGTGCGCACTTGATCCATTTCCAATACAACGACATTGCCAGTCTTGAGGCGGCGGTGCAACAGGCTGGTGACGACTTGGCGGCCATCGTTTGTTCGGCGTTCAGGCATGATTTGGGTGTCGACCAGGAGCTGCCGACCCGCGCGTTTGCGCAGCGCGCCCGCTCGCTCTGCGATTCAGCAAGCGCTGTTTTAATTCTGGACGAAGTGCGGGCCGGCTATCGCCTGCATGCCGGCGGCTCCTGGCAAACGGTCGGTGTGCGGCCAGATCTGAGCGCCTGGAGCAAAGCCATTGCGAACGGCTACGCGCTGGCGGCGGTGGCCGGTGTCGACGCGCTGCGCGAGGCCGCCACTCGCATCTATTCAACCGGATCATTCTGGTCGGGTGGTGTGGCGATGGCGGCCGCGCTGGCGACCCTGGACGTCATCGAGGCAAACGATCTGGTGTCGCATGTGCAGCGAGTCGGTCAGCGCTTTCGTGACGGCATCGCGGCTCAGGCGGCCAGCCACGGCGTACCCGTGCGGCAAAGCGGACCGGCAGCGCTGCCGTTGATCCTGTTCGAAGACGATGTCGCATTCGAGAAGGCGTTTGTGTTCACTGCCGAAGCCTTGCGACGGGGTGTGTACCTGCATCCCAAACACAATATGTTTTTATCGCTGGCGCACACGGAAGACGATATCGATGAAGCCTTGCAGGCGACTGACTCGGCCTTCGCGCTGCTCGCGCAACACTTTGGCAGAGCTGCCTGATATGGCCGGCACAGGCAGAGCGACGATCGGCATCACGAACAATGGCATGACGGGCAGCGCATGACGAGTAGTCGCGTGACGAGCATCGGCATCACGAACAATGGTGCCAACGTAGTGGAACGCACTAATCTGGCGAGCCAGATTTACGCCCATCTGCGCGAGCGATTGATGTCCGCGACCTTTCAGCCCGGCCAGCGTCTGAAGATCCGCGAGCTGGCCAAGAGTCTCGGCACCAGCGAAACACCGGTGCGTGAAGCCTTGATCCAACTGGTGCGCGACCGCGCGCTGGAGATGAAGGAAGGATACTTTATCAAGGTACGACGCCTGGCGCTGGCCGAATATATCGAACTGCGCGACATCCGTTTGACCTTGGAGCCGCTGGCGGCGGAGCGGGCGGTGCCGCACATCGATGGCAATGAAATCAAACTGCTGACCAGTATTCACCGCAAGCTGATCCAGGCCGAGAAGTCCCGCGACTACCGGTCAGCATTGCAACTCAATTTCGATTTTCATTTTGGTATTTACCGCCGCTCCGGTATGCCGCAGCTAACCGAGCTACTTGACCGGATCTGGGTGCAGGTCGGACCAATGATGAATTTCCTTTATCCGCATGGCCATCCGCGCTACGACGGCGCGCACCAGCATCTGAATATTCTTCGCGGTCTGCAAGAACGCAACGTGAAGCTGGTGCGCAAGGCCATTCGCGACGATATGATCGAGGGCGGCCGGGACTTCGTGCGAGTGCTGGAAGAAATCGAGGCCAACCCCCACCGCGCCGATGAATTGCTGGAACTGCGCAATCAGTATTTTGCGCGCGCCAGCGCCGCTTGACGGCAACGGCAATGGCAATGGAAAAAGCGCCGTCCACCTCGAAGCAGCTTCCTGGCCTCAAGTCACCGGTCGACCTTTGGCGGGACGCCTGGGGCACAGCACATCTGCGCGCTCGCAGTGCCGACGACGCCTTCTTCGCCTTGGGCTACTTGCATGCCTGCGACCGCCTCTGGCAAATGGATGCGTTACGCCGCCGCGCGCTGGGCCGTTATGCCGAATGGGTTGGCGTCGGCGCAGTGCCGATGGACATGCTGGTGCGCCGACTCGGTTTGGCGGCCAGCAGCCGGCGGGATGCCGCTGCCGCCAACGACGCGACGCGTGCCATGTTGTCCACGTACACGGCCGGTGTGAATCGATACATGACGGCCGGGTCGCTGCCACCTGAGTACGCACTGCTCGGAGAAGCGCCGGAACTTTGGGAAGACTGGCATTGCATTGCCGTGTTACGCCAGTCCGGCCTGCTGCTCAATTCGGTTTATCCCAAAATCTGGCGCGCCATTGCCCTGCCGGTAGTCGGTGCCGACGCGCTCGGCCGGCTGCGTATGGATGACGGCGGCGAGGAGCTCGTCTGTCTGCCGCCCGGCACCCAGGCGCAACGTTTGCTGCCGGACATGGCGGCACTGGCCGACACGCTGGCCGCGTTCATGCACGAAAGCAATCCCGAGACAACGGGCGGAGGCAGCAACAACTGGGCAGTGCATGGCAGCCGCACGCAGAGCGGCCGGCCGCTGTTGGCCGGCGACCCGCACCGCATGCTCGACATGCCGAATCTGTACACGCAGTGTCACCTCGCGTGCGACGAGTTCGACGTCATCGGTCTGACGACGCCGGGGGTGCCGGGTTTTCCGCACTTCGCGCATAACGCTCATGTTGCGTGGTGCGTGACCGTGGCCTTTGTCGATACCGCCGATGTTTATCTGGAGCGCTTCGAAGCCCAGGGGAGTCGCTACCTGGTGCAGGCCGGTGCCGATGTCGGTGCCGACGGCAACGCGCCGGTCTGGGCTGAAGTGGAGCGGCACGTTGAAACCATTCGGGTGCGCGGCCACACTACGGTCGATTGTGAAGTGATCGTCACTGCGCGCGGCCCGGTGGTTGCGGGCGACGCACGCTCGGGTAGCGCGCTGGTCTTGCGTCATTCGGCCGACGTCGAGGTCGACCACTCATTTGACTGCATGCGACCGATGATGCAAGCCGGCAGCGTCGACGCACTGTTTGAGGCCTGCCGCGGCCGGGGCCTGGTAGATCACAATCTGGTCGCAGGCGACACCGGCGGCCACATCGGCCACTATGTCCGGGCCAAGGTGGCGCGCCGCCCGGCTGCCAACGGCTGGCTGCCGGTACCGGGATGGCTTGCCGAGCACGGCTGGCGTGACTGGATCGAACCGGCGCAGATGCCGCGCCAGATTGACCCGGCTGCAGGCATCATCGTGACCGCCAACAATCGCGTGGTCGCGCAGCACGCCGACTATCTATGCACCGACTGCCATCCGCCGCATCGCGCACGTCGTATCTGGCAGCAGTTGAGCGTCCTCGAGCGGGCCAACGTGGCCGACATGGAGTCGGTGCATCGTGACACGCTGAGCCTGCCCGCGCTCGAGCTGCGCGGACGTTTGGCGGCGTTGCAGCTTGACGATGCTGCGGCGACAGCGCTGCGTGACCGTCTGCTGCAGTGGGACGGTCGGATGGCCGCCGACTCGTGCGAAGCCAATGCTTATGTCTCGCTGCGGATGGCACTGACCCGCGCTCTGGCGCGCTTGAGTGGACTTGCCGCACTCGATGCGACTCGCGCGCGGACGGTTGCGCCCGGCCTGTCAGTCGAGTACCAGCTCAATTGGTGTCTGCCGCAATTGCTGCGCGCCGACGACATCACTTTGTTGGGCGGATCGAACTGGACACAACTGCTCGGGCAGGCATTGGCCAGCGTGGCGCGCGAACCCGAGGCGGCCTGGGGCGAGCGGCATCACCTGGTCTTGCGTCATCCGCTGGCTGCAATGTTCCCGAACGAGCCGCTGGTAGCACCACGCGACAAAGGCCCGCTCGACGGCGATAACGAGACCGTGTTCACCACCGGCTACGTGCCGCATGTGGCCGGCATGCATGCGGCCTACGCGTCGCTGGCGCGCTATGTGTTCGACGTCGGTAATTGGGAGGCCTGCCGCTGGGTGGTCTTTCATGGCGCCAGCGGCGACCCGCGTGATGCCTATTACGACAACCAATGCGAACTTTGGCGACGCGGTGAAACCGTCGCAATGCACTTCGACTGGGCCATCGTGGCCGCGACCGCACATGCGCATACCGTACTTGAACCCGCGGACGAGCCTCGATGATTGACGAATGCGACGATCTGAATTCGCTGGTCATCGAAAGGCGCGGAAATAAGATATCTCATGTAGTTGGTGTGCCGCAGCCAACTGATTGTGGCCCTGTCAATCGCCTCATGTTGGAGTGTTTATCATGCTGAAAAGTTTCGTTCGACTGGCCCTGTGTGCGATCACGCTCGGTCTTTGTCTCGCGACAGCGACACCGGCATTCGCACAGCCCAAAAAAGGCGGCACCCTGAACTACGCGAACGCCTCGGGCCCCGGCACGCTCGATCCGTTCGTGTCGAGCAGTCTGGTCGAACTCGAAGTAATCCACCATCTGTTTGAATCGCTGGTGGCGATGGACGGTCGCTATGGCGTCAAACCGATGATAGCCTCGAAGGTCGATACCAGCGCCGACGCCAAGACCTACACCTTCACCTTGCGTCGCGGCATCAAATTTCATAATGGCAAGGAGCTGAGTTCGGCCGATGTACTGGCGTCGTTCGAGCGCTACCGCAAGGTCAGCCCGAACGCGTCGGCGCTGGCCGACGTGGAGGCTATGGAAGCGCCGCGACCCGACAGCTTCGTGGTGCGTCTGTCGAAGCCCAACGCCATCTTTCTCGATGTCCTGAAGGGTCCCGTGTATCCGTTTGTGATCCTGCCGGCCGAGCAGAAAGACAAGCCGGCGCGCGGTATCGACGTGATCGGCAGCGGCCCGTTCATGCTCGGCGAATGGGTCAAGGATAGTCATCTGTTCATCAAGCGATTCGATGACTATGTGCCCAATGAAAGTTCCAGCGGACCGGATGGCTTCGCCGGCCGGCGCACCGCCTATCTCGATGCCGTCAAATACCGATTCATTCCTGAGGCGAACGCCAGAATTGCGGCGGTACAGGCCGGTGACGTCGACGTCGTAGCGGACGTGCCGCCCGATCTTTCCAAACGGCTCGACGGTCGCAGTGATCTTTCCGCCGTCAAGATTTTTCCGTTCTGCATGCAGGTCTATGTGCTCAATACCCAGCAGGGCTTGACCAAGGACCCGCTGGTGCGCCAGGCGATCAATGCGGTCGTCAATGTCGACGAAATCACCGGTGCCATGGGTCGGGTGTCGATGCGCAACCCTTCGCTGGTTTATGCAAGCACCCCGTACTACCAGGGTGAGACGATGAAGGCCTACTACGACCAGAAAAATCCGGCCAAGGCCAAGGACCTGCTCAAACAGGCCGGCTACAAGGGCGAGCCGATCGTGCTGCAAACCAACTCGAACAACGCCCATCATCGTGACGCCATTCTGGTGCTGTCCGAGCAGCTCAAGGAAGCGGGCATGAACGTCAAGGTCGACGTGGTCGATTGGACCACCAATGCCAGTAACATGCAGCGCGGCACCGGCACCTGGAACGTCTCGACCACCGGCTTCTGCTCGAACCCGCTGCTCGGACCGCAGGCCTGGCGCTCGGTGCTCTATACCTTCACGCAACTGAAGAGCGAGCCGGTCATGGATCCCGCCTATGAACGACTGTACGGCTCGCCCGACCTCAAGGTGCGCCAGGAAGCCTGGGGTCAAATCGAAAAGCGTGTGCTCGAGCAGGCCTATATGATCAAGATCGCCGATGTCGGCACCTTGCGTGCGGTCAACACCAAGAAGGTAGACGGCTTCAGCGGTTATTACCTGCCGGTGTTCTGGAACGTCAGCTTGAAGTAAAGCGCCAGCGAAGAAGGCAGTAGCGTGCACTGCAACGAAGCCAGACCGCACAAGCGCTTACGACGCCGATGAACGCATTGCGCTTGTTGGCATCACGGCTCTTGCAGTCCATACCGGTACTGCTGCTGGTGGCGATGATTGCGTTCTTCCTGATGCATCTGTTGCCCGGTGACCCGGCAGTGGTGATCGCTGGCGCCGACGCATCGCCCGAAGCGATTGGCCGACTGCGCGCCGAATTGGGCCTGGACCGGCCGCTGCTGCAGCAGTTGTTGCAGTGGCTCACGCAGCTCGTCCAGGGAAATTTCGGGCGCTCGCTAGGCCTGAATCAGAGCGTCCTGTCTGCCGTCGGTGAGCGCCTTCCGGTTACCCTGTCGCTCGCATTGATAGCGTTCGCCATCACCCTTCCTATTGGCACGCTGCTCGGCGTGCTGGCGGCCTGCTATCGCGGCACGCGCATAGATTCCCTGGTGATGGGTCTGGCGCTGCTGGGAGTGTCGGTACCCTCGTTCTGGATCGCCATCGTGTCGGTGATCCTGTTCAGCGTCAACTTGGGCTGGGTACCCTCGTCCGGCTATGTTCGACTGGCGGAGAATCCCGGCGGCTGGTTCGCGTCGCTGATTCAGCCAGCCGCTGTGCTGGCTCTGTTTCAGATCGGCTATCTGGCGCGGATGACGCGCTCGGCGATGCTCGACGTGCTGAGTCAGGACTACATCCGCACGGCTCGCGCCAAAGGCGTCAGCGAATTCCAGACGGTGTTCAAGCACGGGCTGCGCAACGCCTTGATGACGGTCGTAACTGCCAGCGGCATCATTTTGAGCTTGTTGATCGGCGGCTCGGTGGTGCTGGAGCAGGTGTTCGCGCTGCCGGGTGTTGGTCGCATGGTGGTGCAAGGAATCATGGCGCGTGACTATCCCCTGATTCAGGGTACTTTACTGTTATTCGGTTTCGCGTTTGTGCTGGTGAATTTTTTGGTCGACATGATCTACACCTGGGTTGATCCGCGAGTGCGATATGACTGAGGGGGTGGTCGGCTCTGTGGCCGGCTCGGTGGTCGCGGTCCCGGAACTCGCACTGCGCCGGCGCTGGCCACTCGCTCGCAAACTGTGGGCCCATCGATCATTTCGTATCGGCTTGGTGGTGGTGCTTTTGCTGGTGCTTGCCGCAGTGTTCGGCCCTTGGCTGCGCGGCATTGACCCGACCGCCATGCAGACGCGGTTTCGCTTTCAGTCGCCGTCGCTGCGCTTTCCGTTCGGAACCGACGCGTACGGTCGCGACGTCTTGGCGCGAGTACTGCACGGCGCGAGATTGTCACTGTGGGTCGGCTTATCGGTGGCACTGCTGTCGGGTGCGGTGGGAACCGCCATCGGTGTCGTGGCCGGGCAGTTTCGGCAGCTTGACTCACCTTTGATGCGCTGCATGGATGCGCTGATGGCCTTCCCGGCGATCATCCTGGCCATCGGCATCAGTGCGGCGCTGGGTCCGCAGGCGGCCAGTGTCATCGTCGCACTCGGTGTCGCTTACGTGCCGCGCACGGCACGCATCGTCCGCGCGGCGGTGCTGGTGATTCGTGAGGCGGAGTACATCGAGGCTGCGCGGGTCGCTGGCGCGGGTTCGCTGCGCATCATCGCGCGGCACCTGCTGCCCAACTGTATGGGCCCGCTGGTAGTGCAACTGACTTTTGTGTTCGCCTACGCGATTCTGGCCGAAGCCACCTTGAGCTTTCTGGGCATCGGACCGCCGCCACCGACACCAAGCTGGGGCAACATCATCGCCGAGGGGCGCGACTATTCGATCGAAGCATGGTGGGTCATGTTGTTCCCGGGTCTGGCGATCAGCCTGGCGGCGCTGAGCATGAATCTGCTCGGTGACGGCCTGCGTGATGTGCTCGACCCACGGCTGAAGGTGGAGACCTGAATGCAGAGCGGCCAACACGATTGATCCGGTTCGCCGCCGCGTTGAATGTCGCGAGCCAGCAGAGACGGCAGCATGGTTGCTTGGAATACTCAGCGGCTTAGTCG
Source organism: Burkholderiales bacterium (assembly GCA_031363055.1). Taxonomy (GTDB): domain Bacteria; phylum Pseudomonadota; class Gammaproteobacteria; order Burkholderiales; family Burkholderiaceae_E; genus JANLTP01. The sequence continues at coordinate 17,933 of JANLTP010000262.1, forward strand.
GTGCAACGCGGCGGTCAGGTCGCACTACCCTGCTGTGAGGTAGGTTGACTCGATTCGGTGGCACTGACTTGGGCGGCCAATTCCTCGAGGCTCAAGGTCGGCAAGCCGTGGCGTCGCCATTCGGTATAGTTGAATCGATCGCGCGACAGTGCTGCCATAAAGCGCTCAGCGTCAACCAGACCGAGCGCACCAATCAGTGCCTGCATGCCCTTCATGCGAATTTCAGCTTCACTGTTCATACCAATCCCCCAAAAAAGCCAGTGCCTCGGCTGGCAAAAAGACCTTGATCTCGCTCAAATGACTGGCCTGCCTGAGCAATCGATCATCGGTTGTGATGAAAACATCGGCCTTGCCCACAACGGCGCATGCGAGATGCAAGGCGTCAAAGGCGTGAACGCCACGCGCGGTGAGTGTTTCCGCATACGACAGGACGTCCGGGTCAATCTTGACATAGTTCGACGCCAATACACTCCATTGTGCGATGGCGTGTAAATGTTCGACGAACGGATTCTTCGAGTTCTCAAAGTCGAGTATCGACGACCAGAGCAGTTCATGCACTCCCGCGCGAATCTGCTCTTGCAATGACAACTTCGCCTCGGTTTCCAGGCGAATGCGAACGTGAGACTGATCGTCATACGGGCGATTAAAACAGCAAAGGTCAAGGTACAGGCGCATGTCAATCAGTTCCTTCTGTCGGCGTTTCTTCACAAAAAACTCATGCGCATCGACAGTCAACTTCGCGGTTAGCGCGAGCGAACGAAGCTTTGAAGGTGCGGGTCACTTGCCGAAGTCCACCAGGCTAGGTGTCGTCGGGAACCAAGCATTGCCCGTCCCGGTACAAATCTTCCCAATCGAAATGGCCGTCGCGAGCTTTACCAGCCGACGGGAGGGCGAAGTCTGCGGCACTAACATCGCTCAGAAACTCGGCGGGCCAATGCCTGATTTGGTGGCGCGATTTTGAACTTGAAGGGCATGGGTAGAGTGTACCGGACTCACTTGCGCAGTCAGACTGACCCCGGCCGCAGTCGGTGCCGCACAGGCCCAAGTCTCCAGTTCGATGACGGCGCATTGCTTCGGCATGACCGCCGCGTCGATCGGGCGATCAGTACGTGATTCGCTGGGTCAATGGCCTGAACAGTACGGAGCGCTTGTGCAGACTCTTGCTATCATTGGGAAGGGCTGTCGTAAGCTCATTTTTCGCGATGATTTTCCACCCATACTAGGCATCCGCCTGAAGTAACAATGCATTCTGAGCGTCGCGTCTTCGTCAATTTTTCTACCGCATGTCTCGCGTCAATCGCTGGCACACCGATCACGTTCGCAATATGCTCGACCCACGGCTGAAGGTGGAGACCTGAATGCAGGGTTCAGACACGCCAAGTTCCAACGCGCCGCCGCCGCTACTAGCCATCGATCAGCTCACCGTCCAATTCCAGGGCGAGCGCGGTTGGTCCAGCGCTGTACAGGACGTTTCGCTGCGTATTGACGAGGGCGAATGTGTCGGCCTGGTCGGCGAATCGGGCAGCGGCAAGAGTGTGACCGCACTGTCAATTCTGCGGCTGCATGATGCGCGCAGCAGCCGCGTTCAGGGCGCCGTGCGCTACCGGGGCGAGGACGTGCTCCGGATGTCGAACCGCGAGTTGCGTCGCCTGCGCGGTGGCGAAGTCGCCATGATATTTCAGGACCCGATGTCGTCGCTCAATCCAGTGCTGACCATCGCCGATCAGATCGGCGAGACCTTGCGGCTGCATGAGCAACTGAGCAAGGTCGCAGCACGACGCCGGGCGATCGAACTCCTGGAGCTGGTGCGCATCCCCGATGCCGCGCGCCGGGTCGACGAGTATCCGCATCGGTTGTCGGGCGGCATGCGCCAGCGCGTGATGATCGCCATTGCAATGGCCTGTCGCCCCAAGCTCTTGATCGCCGACGAACCAACCACCGCGCTCGATGTAACGATCCAGGCACAGATCCTGGAGCTGTTGCGCGAACTGCAGGCCGAGCTGGGTATGGCGGTACTCTTGATCACGCATGATCTGGGCGTCATTGCACAGCTCGCCCATCGAGTAGTGGTGATGTACGCCGGACAGGTGATCGAGGAAGCGCCGGTTGAGCGCCTATTCGATCATCCGCTGCACCCCTACAGTGAAGGGCTACTGCGGGCGATTCCGCCGCTCGATCAGGACGTTCATCGGCTGGCC
>JANLTP010000020.1:0-2267 GCA_031363055.1 Burkholderiales bacterium
CCGCACGCGCAAGGCAGAGATGACAGAGATTGACGGCGGTACCGGTGCCGGCGCCTACAAACTCGCAGATGCAAGTATCCGGATACGCTCGTCCCAGGCGGTAACTGGAATGAAATTGACAGCTTATGTGTGTTCAGGTGACGACAGCGATTCAACCGATTCGTTCGCCATCAGTTCTACATACCGTTGATGACCCGGCTACGCGCAGTCGGGTTAAGTCTGGATGCGCAGACCGCCAACATCGAAGTCAGACGCTGACTGCGCGAGGTCGCCAATGCGCGTGAACACGGTACGACAGGTTTGATGACAGCACAGCAACTGGCGATTGAACGCGCCTCTTTGCTGCAATTGCCGATTCAACTACCCGGTACTCCAGTCATCAAGGCCGTGAACGCGGTGCCCATTCCCACCGAATCGATTCAGCATTCGCTGTCAGTTTATGCGGCCTTGGTGGGGGCGATATGAGTCAGCGACAATCCGAACGGATCGCAGCGCTGTGCAAACAACTGAAGCTTGATCGGGTCGCCGCCGACAACCCGGTGATCGCTCAGCGGGCCAGCGACCAGCAGTTGGCGTACTCCGAATTCCTCGAAGAGGTGCTGACCTCGGAGATCGCCCTGCGCACCGAGCGCACCCGGGAAATACTCAACCGAATGGCCAGCTTCCCCGCGATCAAGACGTTTGAGGGGTTTGACTTTAACTTCGCCGCCGGCGTGCCCAAGAGTCAAATCCTGAAGCTGGCCTCGCTCAGTTTTATTGAACGCGCCGACAATATCATGTTTCTGGGCCCCTCTCGGGTACCGGTAAAACGCATTTGGCGATTGCGCTGGGCCACCGACCGGCGATGACCGGGATCAAGACTAAATTCATCACTGCCGCCGATCTGATGTTGCAGCTGGCCACCGCTGCCCGGCAGGATCGGCTTAAACACTACATGAATCATGCAATCTTCGGGCCGAGGTTACTGATCGACGAGAAGGGCTCGATCATCGTCACTAGACAATCTGCCGTTCGGACACTGGGCGGGCGCCTTGGCCGTTGACGCCACGCTCACCGCCGCGCTGCTGGACCGGCTGCTGCACCACGCTCACATCGTGTCGATCCAAGGCGACAGCTATCGGCTCAAAGACAAACGCAAGGCCGGTGCCAACTCGGCTATACAGAACCCCAAGAACAAACAGGATTGAACACAGGGGTGGTCAACTATTACTTCAGCAACGAGTGACCAAACTGTGTTGGTAACTCGGCCAATATTGACATCTCGGTTAACGCACTACCTTTCGCGTGGTCTTCGACCCCCGGTCGGCACGAGTGATTCGGCCCGGTCGCTGGCACCGGACCAGTTCCCGGGCCAACCGCCAAAAGGTCGAATCAAATCGTTAAAATTTGCAACAAATTCCGTGAATCAATGCCGCAAGTGCTCCTTTATGATGGGCGTCCATCGTCACCTCATTGAATATTTGACTTTAATTTAAGGTGCTAGGATATTTAAAATCGCCGCACTTCCGCGATGTGTGCGACATCGCAACGTTTACCTGGGATCGTCGAAATCAAAGCTAACACTGACCAAAGCCGTTGCGTGGGATTTGAACGCAGCTTGAGTTCACCCGCGGGCAATGCCCTCGGGATGGGGTTAATGTTCGGGCTGGGCACGCTGGCGTTAACCGCGATCGGCAAGTTGGCATTTGAACTGGCCAGAGAGTCTTTGTGGGCCGCCGTGGCGGGGCAGATGGTTTTCGCGACCTGCTTTCTGGCCATGTTGATGGCGGGTTTGGCCTACCTGTTGGCCCGACAAGGCGAGCTTCGCCGGAAGGGCTGCCCAGTCAGCGATACGGCGTCCACCCCTGGATTCAGCGATCCGGGTTGCGCCCCGCTGCTCAGTATTCTCATTCCGTCCTACAACGAAGAACCCGAAGTCGTCCGCCGAACATTGATGTCGGCGGCTTTGCAGCGCTTTGCAGGCCGTGAGGTTGTTCTTCTGATTGACAATCCGCCGTACTCGACAGACCCGATCGATCGGGCGAAATTGCAGCGAACACGGGGACTCATTCGGCAGATGCAGGAATTGTTCGATCCGCTCGCAGACCGTATTGAACGTGCGCAGCGAGAATTCGATCGGCATTGTCCCGCTGGGTCATCGAAAGTGGCCAGCGGTGCGCGCGCCTTGGTCGAGTGCTGCGATATCGCACTTACCTGGTTGGAATACGAAGTCAGATGCGGCAGTACCGGAGACCATGCAGACCGGTTAATGATCGAGCAGGTCTTCG
>JANLTP010000082.1:0-12737 GCA_031363055.1 Burkholderiales bacterium
TGCCAGATCGGGCTTTCCGACCACCCGCAAGCCATCGATCGAATGGATGCCATCGACATAGGCATCGATGCTCGCCATCAATTCTGAGGCGATCGCGCGATACCCTTCGGCGCCCAGGAAATGGATCATCGCCCATGCGGCCGCCACCCCGCCGGCGGGTCGGGTACCCACCAGGGTGGTTGTCACAAAACGGCCGCTGGGCCAGACGTCTGCATCAAACACTTGCTGCTTGGCCTGGTCGGCGGTCCGGTACAGCACCGTCGACGCGGGCTTCGGACAAAAGCCGTACTTGTGCAGGTCGGCTGACATTGAACTGACCCCCGCGATCGAAAAGTCAAACGTCGGCAACGCCCGTCCGATCTGCCGTGCGAACGGCGCCAGGTAGCCACCGACGCAGGCGTCGACATGTAGCCACAGCGCGCGTCGTTGCGCGAGTTCGCCCAGTTCGGCAATCGGATCGATTGACCCGTACGGGTAGTTCGGCGCCGAACCGACCAGAAGAATGGTGTCGGTATCAATCGCGGACTCGAGCGCGGCTACTGACGGCGCGGTCCACGGGTCGACCGGAATGCGCCGGACCTCCAGATCCATCAGGTTCGCCGCTTTGTCGAAGGCCGGATGCACGGTTTCGAAGGCGACGATGTTGCCGCGATGCGCCGGCTGGCCGCGCGCGGCCCGCGACCAGTTGCGGCAGGATTGCACGGCCTGAATGATGCTTTCGGTACCACCGGTTGTCATGTAGCCGCGTGCGCCCTCCGGAGCCTTGAACAGGTCGAGCGCCATCTGCACGACTTCAGTTTCCATCTTGCGAACACTCGGAAAAGCGCTGGTCGAGCCCAGGGCGTTTTCATTGAAGTATTCGACATAGGCGTCCTGTCCGAGGCGGGAGACCTCGTCATTGGCCTTGAACATGAACATCGAGGCGCGGCCGTTGCGCCAGTCGATATCACCCGCCTTCAGTTCGCGAAGTCGCGCCATGACCAGCTCACGGTTCGTGCCGGTTTCAGGAAAGAGTACTCGGCTCATTCGAATGGCTCCTCGGTAAATCGTTCAATGGCGAGTGGTTTCGCCCTCACTGCCTGGCCCATTATGTCGAAGGGATCAATCAAACGCGATGTTAACGATCGCATCTGAGCCAAACCGGGCCTCGAATCGTTGTCCCGGACGGACCGGCAACATTCCGGTGCATGAGCCGGTACTGATCATTTCGCCGGCTGCGAGCGAGCGTCCCAGGCGGCGTAGCTCTTCGGCTAGCCAGAGCAAGGGCAGCAAGGGGTCACCCATGACGTCTCGGCCGTGGCCGGAGCGCTTCAATGCGCCATCTACCCAAAGGTCTACGCGTACGTCTGCCAGACCGTCGCGCCACTGATCGATTGCGCCGCCGTAAACATAGCGCCCGGAAGCGGCGCCATCGGCGAGGATCAACGGCAACGCGGGCAAGTGGGCGGTTGGAAACCGGCACTCGGCTACTTCAATGCCTGCCTGTACCGTGCCGACCGCAGCTACGACCTCGTCATAGGTCCATGTTTGCTCGCGCCACGGCAGCGACGATCCCAGGGTGACGAAAAACTCGCATTCGACCAAGGGATCGAGCAATTGCTTGTGTTCGAAGCGAGTCGGTGAGTCAATCACAAATCGGCGCCATGTGCGACCGTAAATCGGCTCTTGGACGCCGAGCTTTCGGCGCACCTGTTCGGTAGTGCCAGCGATCTTCCAACCCAGTGGTTCCCAGGCAAGCCGGTCTGAGACGGCCAGTGCGAGTTGATAGCCTTCGGCGGCGTCGTTGGGAGCAGGGTAGTGATCATGATCAATTATTCGGGTCGCTGAATCGCGCGCATTCGCCAGACGCGCGATCCAATCAAGTGCTTGTGTTGAGTTCAATCCAGAATCCCTCGGTGTCGCATCAGCCCAGCCTCCACTCCTGAAAGTACCAGCGCGGACCCTGCATTCTCGCTGTGTTACCGTTGATTGTCATGGTCGCGCTGATAACCCAACATCTTCGTGATCTTTTGATCAGCCCGCAATTACATCCGCGCGGAATGCCTCATCTGAGCGCTGCCAGCGGACTCGTCATCTTGAACAAGCAGTGTTACGTCGTCGCCGATGATGAGCATCACCTTGCAATCTTTGGAACGGAAACCGATAGTCCCGTGACGCTGGTCCGGCTGTTCGCCGGTAATCTGCCCGATGAAAAAGCACAGCGCAAAGCACTGAAGGCGGATCTGGAAGTTTTGGTATCCATCGCGCCGGACTCGCGTTGGCCGGGCTTTCCTAACGGCGCGCTGCTGGCGCTGGGTTCTGGCTCGAAACGCGGGACTCGGGAGAAAGGGTTGTTGCTCACGCTAGGCTCGGATGGCTCGATCGCCGCTTCGAGGCCGCTTGACTTGTCCCGTTGGTATGAACCGCTGCGACTCGAATTTGCCGATCTGAATCTCGAGGGCGGCCTGGTTTCTGGCAACACCTTCCGATTGTTACAGCGCGCCAATACCGGTGATCCGCGCAACGCTAGCATTGAATATGACTGGCCCGATTTGATGCGATGGTTTGCCGATGTGCGCGCGGAGCCGCCGCCCGTGGCCCGTATCGTGCTGATTGATCTGGGCACGATCGATGGTGTTCCGCTCGGCGTGACCGATGCCGCCGCCGTGACTGATGATCTATGGGCGGTGAGTGCCGCTGCAGAGAACACCGACAACAGTTATGCCGATGGCCCCTGTCTAGCCAGCGCCATCACACTCATCGATAACGCGTATCAGGTGGTCGCTCAGTATGAACTGGCCGGTGCTCCCAAAGTCGAAGGCTTGGTAGCTACCTCAGCAGCGGGACGTTTGAGCTTTTTTATGGTGACCGACTCGGATAACCCGGCGGTTGCGTCGCAAGTGCGCACTACGAGTGTGGCGCTGCCGGCCAGCAATACGGGAAATTAAAATTTTATCGTGCCGCCGCCTGTTTCGCGGCCTTGTGCTGCTCGACGAAGGACAGGATCATCTCGGCGAAGTCAGCCGGCTTGCGGATCGGAGCGTCGTGTTTGACGTTGGTTAACACCGCGAGCCGCGCACCCGGAATGCATTCGGCAGCCCGACGCGACATGGCGGCCCAGTAGGCGTTGGTTAGTTCGCCATGCACGACCAAGGTTGGCACCTGAGTCGATCGCAATAGTTCGCAGGTCAGCATGGGCGATTGCCCCGCTGCACTCTGGCGAATGGCAATTGTCGTGGCGATATTGTCGATCACAATTCGCCGAGTTCCAGGCCGCTCGCGCTCAAAGGCGCCAATCTCCTGTTCGAAAACGAACTCCAGACTGCGGGCACCCGCTGAGTCGTGATCGCCGGCCTTAATGGCCTCGGTATAGGGAACACTTCGCGCCAGAAACGTGCGTTTGGCATCAGCCAGCGAAGCTTCGTCGACGATCAGTTTGTCGTCGACCAGTTCGAAGTGGATCGCACTCTTGACCAAGTCTGGTCGCGTGGCGGCCAGCACGCTGGTGATATTGGCACCCGATGACCAGCCCACAAGATGGGCGGGACCAGCATTCAAGGATTCGATGAACGCGGCCAGGTCGTCAACATACGTCTGAAAATTCACTGGCGGCTGACTGCAGGTATCTGGCTGCGAGCCAAAGCACCGGCGCGAGTACGCAATGTAGCGCTGGCGTTTCGAGATCGGCAACTCGAAGTCTGCCCAGGCGCGATAGTCGCTGATCGCACCATGCACAAACACAATCGGCTCATCGCTGCCCAGATCCAGATACTCAGTGGAATAACCGTTGACTTTGCGAATTTTCACCTGCGGCACCTGGATACGGTTCAGGTTCGCCGTGTCCCGGCGCGTGGGTAACCCCGCCTGCTGCAACGCGCCTTGCATCGCCGCGAGATACTGGTCGTTGAAACAGTGTGCCTTATAAAACTGCAGGGCTTTTTCGATCGTGAAACCTGGGTTCAGGGTCAGCAATTTCTTCACTGAAGCATGCGACTCGTCGACCCTTCCGATCAGCGGCAAGGTGTAGGCCATATGCAAATGGCTGAGCCAGTTGCGGTCGTTGAATGCGCGCGTGAATGCGGCGTGCGATTGCTGGTATTCACCGCGATAGAAATGCCGCGCGCCGGGCCCGAACAGCCACCAAGACAGGTAGTGACGCGGTTCGATCGAAAAGGCGCGCTCGATCAGAGCCTGACCCTCGTCCAATTGGCCGGCATAAATCAGCCAGTTTCCGTAGACCGCGAGCAGGCTGGGGTCGTCTGGATTTAAGCGCAAACCACGCTGCACACTGGCGAGCAGCTTATCCACATCGCACTTCACAAAATAGGCCTGTGACATGCCCCAATACACAGCACTGTTAGCGCCGTCACTCAACGCCTCGGCGCGATTGGCGGCGGCCACCGCCATATCGGTTCGATTTGCGCGTAGCAACAAGTCACTGCGTTCGGGTTCGGCGAGGCTATGTCCAAAACGCCATTGGTTCGCATGAACCGTGCTCTTCAAGGCCCAGGCAGTGGCATCGTTCGGGTCCTTTTCGAGAATCGCGTCCAGGCACAAAAGCGCGCGGGGGGCAACTCGACGTCGATCAGGCACTGCGGATCGGTGACTGGCAGACAGTTTCGGTAGGCAACGGCTTTCATGGCGTCTCGTGTATAAATTTCAGTATCAATGCCAGTGTAGGCGGAGTCTCGATTCAGGCCGGGTCCACGACGTGTTCGCAGCGAATCGCGCGCGCTTCGAGCTCCACCTCGCCGCCCGCGATCGGAGGCCGTGCTCGGTGGGTGAGCACGCCTCGGCGAATCGGCTCACCGATCGAACCGAGCAGGGTGGGGGGCCAGAGATCCGGGATGTCATGGACGTGAAACAAAGCGATTCGTGTGGTGGCGCCCCAGGAGAATCCGAGCTTGTGCAGCGTGTCGCCAAGCGTGTCGATCGTGAAGCGGGTTCGCTCTTGCATTCGGCAGAATAGGACCCGTTGAGTTTCCGACTTTGATGACATGCAGTGCCCTCAATCGACCGCACCTGTGAGCACCGGACGCCGCTTCCATTAAATTTGCGAAGGCAATGGAGCGCGCAGGCCTGCAAGTACTCTAGGCCTTGGCAGCGTGCGCTTTGAGCAATGCGAGCACGACAGGATCCAGCGCAAGCCCCTCGCGCCGGTGACGGGCAAGGTTGTTCAGTTCTATTTCTCCCGGGACCAAGACCGGACGTGACGCATCTGCCAGCGGGCTGCCATGAAGGATCGCCGCGAAGTCGCTCATTCGCTCGGTCAGCCAAGCAGAGGATCCGAGGCGTCGCGTATCGATGAGAATGAAGAAATGGCCCAGGTTCTGCGGTTCATCGGGTGAGTCGACCCACGATTTGACGTGTGTCAGGTATGCAGCGCCCGAGAGCAGTCCCGCGAACAGATCTACGAACAGCGCCAGTCCGTAACCCTTGTGCCCGCCAATTGGAAGCAGGAAGCCATCAAGCGCCGCAGCGGGATCCGTCGTGGTTCTTCCTCCCTTGTCGGTGGCCCAGGTGTACGGGATCGACTCACCGCGCTCGAGGGCTTTTCTGATCTTCGCACGGGCCACGACGCTGATCGCCATATCGAGCAAGAAGGGTTTCCCGCCGGGGTTGGGCACCCCAAACCCCACCGGACTGTTGCCAAGGCGAGCATCGCTTCCGCCCCATGGTGCGATTGTCGTAGTGGCGTTACTGCCGATGATGCTGGCAAACCCAGCTTCCGCAGCGATCAGGGAATAAGGCGAAACCGGGCCGAAATGGTTACTTCCCCGTGCAAGGGCGACACCCACGCCGGTTTCCCGGGCTGTTGCCATGGCAGCCTCGAGGGCCCGCATTCCGACAAGTGGACCCACGCCGTTGTCGCCGTCGACGCTCACGATCGCAGGTGCGAGTCGATTGACCTTGACTCTGGGCCTGGCATTAATACCATTGACACTCAGCCGTTCACCGTAGGACTCTATACGGCTGAGTCCATGCGTGGAGAGCCCGAAGAGGTCGGCGGTCACCAGAATTCTGGCAACGTCTTGGGCGTCCGTCGGATCGAGTCCAAGACCTTGAAAAGCCTTCGCGCCGAGCGCGAGCAGTTCGGGTTCATGAAGCACGCGTCTATCTTGGGTGTTGGTGTTCTTGATGTGATTTCCGTAGGTTGTATGGATGATAGGCTTCACTCGGCCTTGAGGTTTGCCTTGCGCACCAGTGCGCCCCAACGATCGTGCTCGCGCTTGATAAAACCAGCGAATTCGCTCGGGGTCATGGGGGATGCGGCGCTAGCGTCTTCTTCGAGGCGCACCCGCACGGCAGCCACGCTCAAGGCCGTGACGGCGGCTTCGTGCAGTCGGGCGATAATTTCGGGCGGGGTTTTGGCCGGGGCCAGGATCCCGAACCACTGGGAGCTGTCAAATCCCGGGTAACCCAGTTCGGCGACCGTGGGTACGTTCGGCAAGGCCGCAAGTCGGTGCGGCGAACCGCTCGCGATGATCGTCAACTTCCCCGACCTGGCATGGGCCATAAATCCGGGCGGGCCCGCCGAAGCGGCGTCGATGTTCCCGGCGAGCAAGTCCATGAGCTGCGCGCCGGTACCTTTGTAGGGAACGTGCGTGACGTCGATGTTGGTAGCGACCTTGAGCATCTCGAACGCGAGGTGCCCGGCGCTCCCATTGCCTGCCGAGCCGTAGTTCAGCTTGCCGGGCCGTGCCTTGGCCAGAGCGACAAACTCAGACAACGTCTGAGCTGGGACGTTTGCGCCGACCGCAAACACCATCGGCACCTTTGCGAGCAGTGCTACCGGAGCGAAGTCATTGGCCCCATACGGAAGTTTGGCGAACATGGTCGGGTTGACTGCGAGCGTGCCGACGTGGCCGAGCACGATGTTGTACCCGTCGGGCGCCGCGCGCGCTACTTCTTGCATGGCAACGATCCCTGAGGCACCTGCCTTGTTCTCGACGATCACAGCTTGCCCGAGGGTCTTGCCCATCTCGTTGGCGAGCAGGCGTGCGATAAGGTCCGAACTGCCGCCTGGGCCGTAGGGGACGACAAGTCGGACCGGTTTGTCTGGCCATGCAGCATTGGCCAGCGGCACCGCGACGCCCAACGCGGTCGCCACCACAATAAAAATCACACGGTGCACTAAAGCGCGAAATGCGTGTCGCTCGCTTCCACCGATGCTGGACGGATTGTGCATGAATGTCTCCTTGTATCGCTGTGCGCCTGGGAAGGGCGGAGTTCGTGAACAGATGATCGGCCCAAGCGCTTTCTCTGTAAAATGCAAACTTTTAACTTACTCTTGCGTTTTCTGCATGAATTTCGATCTTTCTGATCTACGTGCTTTTTTGTCAGTAGCCGACTTCGGCAGCATCCGCGTTGCGTCGGAAAATCTGCACCGGTCTCAGTCGGCGATCTCGCGCCGCGTTGACAAACTAGAGGCGGCGCTGGGTGTGAAACTGTTCAAGCGCACCACGCGCAAGGTCGAGCTCACGGCGATCGGAAGATCGTTTGTGCCGAAGGCGCAAAACGTCATGCGCGAACTCGATGAGTCGCTTGTGGGCATACAGGACGTCACCGAACGCCTCTCAGGACAGGTGACTATCGCTTGCGTCCCTTCGGCGGTCGGATACTTTCTGCCTGCCGTCATCAAGCAGTTTCACGCGCGGTATCCGAGTGTTCGGGTCCGTCTCTTCGATGAATCGTCCGCCGAGGTCCTGGTTGCGGTAGCCCGTGGAGACGCTGACTTCGGTGTGACCTATATCGGCAGTCACGAACCCGACATCGATTTCGAGCCACTCCTAGAAGAGCGTTTCGTCGTGGCGTGTCCTGCCGCGCACCATCTTGCGCGGCACAAGCGGATCACTTGGGCTGAGTTGGCACAACATGAGTACGTGACGATTGCGCACGGCAGTGGAAATCGTTTCCTGATCGATCAGGCGCTCACACGTGTCGAGAACCGGCCGCAATGGTTTTGCGAGGTGCGCCATGTGCCGGCTCTGGTGAGCCTGGTCGAGGCAGGTCTGGGGCTCGGTGTTGTACCGAGAATGGCGATGCCGCCGAAGGGACATTCGGGCCTTGTGAGCATTCCGCTCGAGGGGCCGACGGTAACGCGGGTCATTGGACTAATTAGAAGGCGAGGTCGAACGCTCATGTCGGCCGCCCAACTGTTTCACGACATGCTGCTGCAGACGCGTGTCAGCAGCAAGCAACGGACTCGAGCACGTCCTGCAGGACGAACCTGATGCTGTACGATGAATGTTCGTCGGCCGAGGCATGTCCAAACGGCCAATAGCATCGTCATCAACATCGGTTTTTGTGATGTGCTCGAACCCGATGTCGACGATATCGAACTGCAGATGCTGCTCGATTTACCGGCCCCCTCGAATGGGTTCCAGAAAATCGTCATATCATGTCATACGCCCAATTTCGAATACGCCCGACGTAACATGACTCCGGCGCATTGCATGACCATCTTCATGGTTCCCACGAATAAAATATTCTTGGAACTTCCAGTAGGATGCAATGGAGGCCTCGAACTGCCGGGAGGATAGATTCCTTCTCCGTGACTTCTTTGTTTTTAGCGAAGATGATCAGTGCATCACGCCGGAGTAGACGTTGGGGAAGTGTTGTTCGCGCAGGTACAGCGAAGTGCCCATAACGTTTCGACCGTAGTGAGTGACTCGCTATCGACGCGTTCGTGGAATCTTGGCAATCAGGCCGTGGGCATGCAGTCGCCTGAAGCACCGGCCGACCTTGGCACTGGCCTTCCTTTGATCATCTGCGCACGCACGTGGATCGGACCCAGGTCGCGATCCATGAAGTAGTAGTACAAATGCAAGCACTTGCGCTTGGCTGATTCGGCGTAAGCCTGAGCGGGTTTGAACCGCAAGGAGAAGGTGCGGCAGGGCTCGAGCACGGAGAAGATGCACACGAGCCCCTCCTCGATGCCGTCGCGCTCGGCGAGCTGGCGCGCCGCGTCCTCCTTGCGCAGGCTCGTGCTCAAATACTGGTACGGTCGCTCATGCTTCTGAGCCATCGCCTGCGCATGCGCCTTGACCCGTTCGGCGTTGGCCAGCAGAAACGTCTTCAGTTCGTCGCTGCCAACCTTCTGAGCCTTAAGGAACTGAGCCATCGACCAGCCCGACATGATAGGCAGGTAGCCGCGAAACAGCATCCGGTCGAAGCACGACAGCACACCGTGGATGCGATCCTTATACCGGTCGATGAACGCTTTCATTGTGTTCTCCCGGTCATGTAAAGCGGCGCACCATCCTTATACCAGCGCGCCACCAACAGGGCCAGAACACTTGATTGCGGCCATCGGCCGCGATAGGAATTTCAAACGCTGTTTTCGCGCCGTTAAGGACTGAAAGCACCCATCGTTCAGCATCGGGCCTGACTGCGTTCAAGTCGCTGCTTGCGTCGAAAGTTCGCCTGCCTTAGCCTGTTTGACTGGGCCACGCCGGATTTCCGACGTCCTCGGGGAGCTTCTATTTTTGACCACTCCTGGCCTCGAATCGTCTCGCGCGCTACATGATCAAAGATTGCGAACGCCATCGCACCAAGTACATAGCGCGCGGCATAGCGGTTTACTTACACGCAATCAACTCCCCAAAACATGCCCAATACGCCGAGGCAACCAACGATGCCGATTTCTATATAAGCGCAGCAGACCTTTCTGACCTTCGAGAAATCGAGGAAATTCAACCGAATCGACGACTCAACAGACACCAGTTCATCCGCGAAGGGTTCGAATTCGATATTTACGCCAAGTACCAATCCAACTTGCGAGTGCCCTATGATGCCGTCAACGCCAGTTGCGACACTTACGGCGGCATTCAAGTCGCTTGCCTCGAGCATCTTCTGGTACTGAAGCCCGATGCCTTTGCAGCGCGACATGCTTCAGCCCACGGTCGAAAGGATGCGCGAGATCTCATTCGTCTGGCCTTGGTCGCGTCGGAGCATCCGTTTCAATCGGACAAAGCCTCGATGTTTCTTGATGCCGAACATCTCAAGCTCCTCGCGCAAGTTGCACGAGGCCCCGAACCCACCGTTCTTGCGTCCGGCAACGCCCAGTTGGCGAAGAATATTCGGGCGACTTTTAGCACCCTGGTCGCGACGCTTCGGTAGATCGACCTATTTGGCGCAGGCTGGCCGTAGCTCGGCCACTAAGGTCATCGAATGTCGCCAAGTATCCAAAACGGTGTAGAGTAAGAAGGGTAACGGGAGCTTTGATCAAGTGAAAATCGTTGGGCCGAAATCCGAACATTCGGAATTCGAATTGAACCCACAAGAAGCCTACCGACGCGGGCGCGTGTTGGATGCATTGTTACGGTCGGTCAATCTCCCACACCCGCGCGGCGTTACCCGTGGCACTTTCGCAGATTTCGCCCGATGGGACGCGGCCCGAGCCGTTGAGATTGCTCGAAGGCTCAATGCGGAATGACGCCCGGCGCCTTGTGTTGACGACTAAAGCGTAACCTGCCAGTATTGCCCAACCATCTCCTTGCCGAAGCTGTGATGCGCCTCCTCGCTGACCAGCGTGAAGCCGCGCGACTCGTAGATTCTTCGTGCCGAGTGAAGAACGCCGTTCGTCCAGAGCACCATTTTTCGATAGCCGATTTCACGCGCAGTGCGCATGCATTCGTCGACCAGTTGCAACCCGATGCCCAGTCCGCGCGCGTCCGACTCCACGTATAACAATCGCAGTTGCGCGATGTATTTGCTCTTGCGCACCAGGAACACCGAGCCCACTACTCGGCCCTGATACTCGGCCAGCCAGGCACGTTCACTTTGTGGTTTGAACTGGCGAATGAATTGCGCGCCGATCTCAGCCAGCAATGCCTCGAACTCCTGGTTCCAGCCGAATTCGTTAGTGTAGAGCAGCGCTTGGCGATGTATGACCCAGCCGATATCGCCGATGCCGGCTGGGCGAAGTATGACTGCGGCAGCTGGCGGTTCGTTAGGTTCTTGGTGGCTCTTGCTCATTGCAAACAATTTTTGAAATGGATTTTTGAAATACCCGAGTTGATTTATTTGCAGCGTACCGTTCGGCACGAGTATTGTTCAAGTAAGGCACGAGTATGGTTCGAGTACGTTGCGGGTATGGTCTGGTGTGGTTGCCATTAAGCGCATCAAGCTAGTGCCATTGTAAAGTCGTCATTCAGTTGGCGAGTAATTCTGGTTTCAGTCCAGCCGTCGAATTAAACATACTTCGCCAAAAATCAGGGAGAACAAATTGACAGCCTTGCCTTCGGTATCGCAACACGAAAAAGCGCTGCGCTTCCAGTCCTTGCATAACGCCGCCGGCACCTTTGTCATTGCCAACCCCTGGGACGCCGGCTCGGCGCGGATCCTGGCCGGGCTGGGCTACCTGGCGCTGACTACTTCAAGCGGCGCGTCGGCAGCCATTCTGGGCCGACGTGACGGCCAGGTCAGCCGTGACGAGGCGCTTGGCCAGATTCGCGACATCGTTGCCGCGACCGATTTGCCCGTCGCTGCTGACCTCGAAAAAGGCTTTGGAGATTCGCCTGAGATTGTTGCGCAGACCATTCGCTTGGCGGCCGACGCCGGTTTGGTGGGTGGCTCAATTGAAGACGCCACCGGCGACAAGGCGAAGCCACTGTTCGAGCTGAACCATGCCATTGAACGTATCGCTGCGGCCGCGCAGGCAGCACGTGCCTTGCCGTTTCCATTCATGCTGACCGCGCGCTCCGAAAATTTTCTGCGCGGCAATCCCAGCCTTGATGACACCATCAAGCGCCTGCAAGCATTCGAGCGGGCCGGCGCTGATGTATTGTTCGCACCGGGCCTGCCGACTCTGGACGCGGTGCGCACCGTCTGTTCCAGTCTTTCGAAGCCATTTAACTTTATGGTCGGTATTCGCGGCAAGTCGTTCACGGTTGCTGAACTTGAAGCCGCCGGTGTTCGTCGCATCAGTCTGGCGACCTCGCTGTATCGGGCTGCGATGAGCGGGCTGGTCAATGCCGCACGTGAGGCCAAGGATCAGGGTACCTTTGGCTTTCTCGATCACTCCCTGACGACGCCGGAACTGAACGCCTTCATGAAGGATTGAGCGTGTCATCTTTACCGATTGCCGCAGCCAGTATTTCAAGACACTTCAATCCGTTCTCCGGGCAGGATATTCGAACGCTGCTTTTGGCGCGTGCCCTGACGCGGGCCGATCATCCGTTTCTCATTTGGCGGCCGTTCGATGCGCCGCGCCAGGTCTGGAGCTATGCGCAATTTGCGAAACGCGTGCAACGCTTCGCGGCTGGACTGCAGGCGCGCGGTATCCGTCCGGGCGAGCGCGTGCTGGTGCATCTCGATAACTGTCCGGAAGCCGTCATCGCCTGGTTCGGTTGTGCCTGGATGGGGGCGGTCGCGGTCACGACCAATGCGCGCTCAACCAGCGATGAATTGCAGTACTTCGCCGATAACGCGCAGGTCGCAGCCGGCGTCACTCAGCCCAAATTTGCGTCGCTGGTGGCCGCCTCTAGCAAAGGCTTGCGCTGGTTGGCGGTGACGGGTCATGACCAGGGTGACGTCGTTGCAGCGGCCACGCCGTCCGCCAGAGATTCGTTCGACTCTATTGACGCCGAGCCGCACACATTGCTCGAGCGTGCCTTCGATCCGCTGGCGCCGTTCTCGATCCAGTTTACGTCGGGTACGACCTCGCGGCCCAAGGGCGTGCTCTGGACGCATGCCAATGCCTTGTGGGGCGCGCGCGTCAATGCGACGCATGAAGACTTACGTGCTGATGATGT
>JANLTP010000112.1:0-26821 GCA_031363055.1 Burkholderiales bacterium
TAACAACCATCCTATCAATCCTTGGTCAGCCTCCCTACATCAATTCAACTGCTTACGCCTCTTGCTCAACGCCAAAAGGGCTTAAGTAAGTGCCATTCACTTTAAGGCGGTTTTGCTGGGTACCGCGCTGATGCTCGGTCTAGCCGCTGGAACCAGTGCCGTGGCCCAGTCAGACAATCCGGTCGGACTGTGGAAGACCGTTGACGATGAAACCAAGGAGGCCAAGTCTTTGGTTCGTATCACCGAGACCGGTGGACAATTGAGCGGACGAATCGAAAAAATTCTCAGCGACAAGCCTGACGCTGTTTGTGAACAGTGCAGCGGTGAGCTCAAGGACAAGCCCGTGCGCGGCATGACCATCTTGCGCGGTCTCAAGAGAGGCGAAGAGTGGTGGGAGGGCGGTACGATTCTTGACCCGAACAACGGCAAGACCTACCGCAGTCGTCTCAAGTTGCTGGACGGCGGCAACAAGCTGGAATTGCGCGGCTACATTGGAACGCCTCTGCTCGGGCGTACGCAAACCTGGGTTCGTGAAGGCCAGTAGGAGGACAACATGTCAAAGTTCATGATTAAAAAAGTTGCGGTGCTCGGTGCCGGCGTCATGGGTGCCCAGATCGCAGCCCATTTGGTGAACGCGCGCGTCGAGGTGATGCTCTATGACTTGCCGGCCAAGGAGGGGCCGAAAAGCGGCATTGCGCTCAAAGCGATCGAAGCTTTGCGCAAGCTCAGCCCGGTACCGCTGGGCAGCGAAGACCTGGCGGCCTTTATCACGCCGGCCAACTACGAGGAACATCTCGAAGCCCTGCGTGGCTGCGATCTGATCATCGAAGCGATCGCCGAGCGTATTGAGTGGAAACACGACCTGTACCGCAAGGTCGCGCCGTACATTGCACCGACCGCGATCTTTGCCACCAACACCTCGGGACTGGCGATCAATCAACTCGCGCTTGGGTTCGCAGTCGACCCGTCAGGCGGCGATTCAACCCATCATTCAGCCGACGGTTCGAGCGAGCATTCAGCCGACTTGAGCGCTCGTTTTTGTGGCGTTCACTTTTTCAATCCGCCGCGCTACATGCATCTGGTCGAATTGATTGCCACCACACAAACGCGTCCGGACATTGTCGACGCCCTCGAAGTCTTTTTGACAACCACCTTGGGCAAGGGGTGCATCCGCGCTAAGGATACGCCGAATTTTATCGCCAATCGGGTCGGCATTTTCGGCATTCTGGCGACCTTTGCCGAAGCGAAAAAGTTCGGACTGTCGTTTGATGTCGTTGACGATTTGACCGGCGAGAAACTGGGCCGCGCCAAGTCGGGTACCTTCCGCACGGCGGATATCGTTGGTCTGGATACGCTGGGCCATGTCATGAAGACCATGCAGGAAAATCTGCAGTCGGACCCGTTCTATCCGCTGTATGCGACGCCGGCGGTTGTCAGCGCTCTGATCGCGCAAGGTGCCTTGGGTCAAAAAACCGGCGCCGGCTTTTATCGCAAGCAAGGTAACGCGATTCTGCAGATCGATGCGGCTAAAGGTGAGTATGTCGCCGCTGGTGGTAAGGCCGATGAAACCGTTGCGCGAATTCTCAAGAAAAAAAATTGGGCCGAGCGCCTGACCCTATTGCGTGAGTCGTCGAACCCGCAAGCACAGTTTGTCTGGAGTTTGCTGCGCGATAATTTTCAGTATTCAGCCTGCAAGCTCGAAGAGATCGCTGATAACGCTCGCGATCTTGATCTGGCGATGCGCTTTGGCTTCGGTATGGACCAGGGTCCCTTCGAAGTCTGGCAACAAGCCGGATGGAAGCAAGTAGCCGAGTGGATCAAGGCCGATATCGATTCTGGCAAGGCGCTGTGTGCGGTGCCGCTACCGGCCTGGGTGTTTGACAGCGAGGTCGCGGCTCGCGGCGGCGTGCATCAACCCGAGGGCTCGTGGTCGCCCGCGCTCAAACGTTTTGTGCCGCGCGCGAGTGCTGCGATTTACCAGCGGCAACTGTTCCCCGCTGTTATTCAGGGCGAGCAGGCGGCCACCGGAAAAACTGCTGGCAAGACGGTTTTTGAAGACGACTCGATTCGCCTTTGGCTAATCGAGGAACGGGGTGTCCAGGACGTGCTCATCGCATCGATCAAGACCAAGGCGCATGCCATCGGCCCGGGTGTTATCGGTGGTTTGCTGAAGGGCATCGATCTCGCTGAGCAAAGCTACCAAGGTTTGGTGATCTGGTCACCTGATGAGCCCTTTTCCTACGGCGCCGATTTGCAAGCCATGTTGCCGCTGTTCATGAGCGGCGGCGTCAAGGCGATCGAGCCGGAAGAAAAGAAACTGCAGGACGTAATGCTGCGCTTGCGTTATGCCCATGTACCAACGGTCGCGGCCGTCGCGGGTATGGCCCTCGGTGGCGGCTGTGAACTGGCGATCTACTGTGCGCGACGGGTTGCCCATCTGGAAAGTTATATCGGCTTGGTGGAAGTCGGTGTCGGCCTGATTTCGGGCGGCGGTGGCTTGGCGTACGGTGCCCGGCGCGCCGCCAAACTGAATGGCGGTGCACCCGAGGCCAATCTGCTCGACTTCCTGAAGAAGTACTTTATGTCGGCTGCGACCGCGCAGGTTTCGCGTTCAGCCATCGAAGCGCAGAAGATGGGTTATTTGTTGCCGACCGACGTCATCGTCTTCAACAAGTACGAACTGTTGTACACAGCGATTCGCGAAGTCAAGGCGATGACCGATGCCGGTTTCCGGCCCGCCCGCAAGGCCCAGTTCAAGGTGGCCGGACGCTCGGGGATTGCCACGATCACGGCGCAGTTGGTCAACATGCGGGACGGTGGTTTTGTCTCTGCTCATGACTTCCATCTGGGCAAGACCATCGCTGAGGTCATGTGCGGCGGCGATGTCGAGGCTGGGTCGATGGTCAATGAAGAATGGATCATGGCACTTGAGCGCAAGGCCTTCATGTCCTTGCTGGTTCATCCGAAGACCCAGGAACGAATCATGGGCATGATGCAGACCGGCAAGCCGGTTCGTAACTGATCGCGCAGGAGAACACTATGTCACGACAAATTCAAGACGCTTATATTGTTGCCGCCAGCCGAACGCCGGTAGGCAAGGCGCCGCGCGGAATGTTTCGCCATCTGCGCCCGGATGACCTGCTGGTCCAGGCGATTCGCAGCGCGTTATCGCAAGTGCCGGCGCTGGATACGAAGACGATCGAGGACGCCATCGTCGGCTGCGCCATTCCCGAGGCTGAGCAAGGCCTGAACATGGCCCGGATCGCCGCACTGCTGGCCGGTCTGCCGAATTCAGTCGGTGGCGTCACGGTCAATCGGTTCTGTGCTTCCGGCTTGACGGCGGTCGCCATGGCCGCTGACCGGATTCGGGTTGGTGAGGCGGAGGTCATGATTGCAGCCGGTGCCGAGTCCATGAGCATGGTGCCGATGATGGGCAACCGGCCGTCGATCAATGCTCATGTGTTCGACGGCAACGAGAATATTGGTATTGCGTACGGCATGGGCCTGACGGCCGAGCGGGTCGCTCAACAATGGAAGGTATCGCGCGAGGCGCAAGATCAGTTTGCGTTTGCCTCACACCAAAAAGCGATCGCAGCGCAAATGGCCGGCGGTTTTGACGATGAAACCTGCGCGATTGATGTCGTTGAGAAATTCCCGGATCTCGCCAGCGGCGAAATCACCATCAAGAAGCGTTTAGTGAAGGCTGATGAAGGCCCGCGTGCCGATTCCTCGGTCGAAGCGCTGGCGAAACTCAAGCCGGTGTTCGCCGCCAACGGCAGCGTGACGGCGGGCAACAGCTCGCAAACTTCAGACGGTGCCGGTGCATTGATTCTGGTGTCCGAGCGCATCCTGAAGTTATTCAATCTGACGCCGCTGGCGCGCTTTGTATCGTTCTCGGTTCGTGGCGTGGCGCCCGAGATCATGGGAATCGGTCCGAAAGAAGCGATCCCTGCGGCCCTGAAACTGGCCGGCTTGAAGCAGGACGATCTCGGCTGGATCGAGCTCAACGAAGCGTTCGCCGCACAATCGCTGGCAGTCATTCAGGATCTCGGTCTGAACCCTGCCGTGGTCAATCCAATGGGTGGCGCGATTGCGTTGGGACATCCGCTCGGTGCGACCGGTGCGATTCGCTCGGCGACGGTGATTCACGCCTTGCGGCGACAGCAATTGAAGTACGGCATGGTCACCATGTGCGTCGGTACGGGAATGGGCGCGGCCGGAATTTTCGAGCGGGTTTGACGTGTAGATTCACCAGACGGCGGTCACCAGGTCCTTTTCGGCTGTTAGCCAGTGCGCAACGGCCGCCGGCACGGGCGCGTCATAGACCGGAATGCCGAGCGCTGCGTAGGACGTCGAGTTGCTGACAAAGCCATTTTTACCCACAACCGCGCCCTTCATGTAACCGGCGGCGCACAACTTGTCGCCGTCCAGAAACTCGAAGCGCATGAAGTTCCAATGGGCGTCACAAGCGTCAATTCGATATCGAAGGGTATAGGATTGCAGTGGCTTCAATCCGCGCCGGTAGGTGATGAACGAGCCGCCAGACATCGGCCGCCAGCCATTCGCGAGGATTGCTTTCGCGAAGCCGACGCGAATAAAGTATTCGACAATCATGAGGTCGATCATCGTCAAATAGCGGCCATTGTTCATATGACCATTGATATCAATATCGTTGGGTAGAACCCGAAAGCGACGCTGCAGTGTTTGTCCGACCGCAAAACGCGGTTCACGCCATGCACGTAGCAGCGTCAGGATGAGTCGAAGATAAAGATTCATGGTGCCAATGATTTATGAAGCGGGTTCGATGTAAGATTAGTTCAATACTGAACAGTATAGTTCAATAGTGAACTATGTGCTCGATAGCGCAGGATGTGCGCAGGTGCGCGACATCAAACGGGAGGCTATGATCAGCAAACTTACGGGTTCGGCAAATTCCGACGCCGGGGCTAGTACGGCGGCATCGGCGCGTGGTACGCAAGCCTGGATAGCCGTGGTGCGGGCCTACCAATTGTGTGATTCGGTCCTGCAGGCGCGCCTGTCCGAGTCAGGCGTCAAGGTTGCCCAGCATGAAATATTGATCAATCTGCTGCGTTCGCCGGGCGTCACCCAGCAGGAACTGGCGACGCACTGTTTTGTCGCCAAGAGCGGCGTCAGTATGCTGATGACGCAATTGGAGTCCCTGGGGTGGGTTGTACGGCGCGCTGATTCAGGCGATGCGCGTGTCAAACGGGTGTATCTGACCGCGAAGGGTGTGCGACTTGCCGAGAAGACCCGACGCGTTCAGGCGCAAATAGTCGACGCTATGGCCGAATCGGTCTCGGAGCTTGAACTGGCGATGCTCAACGAAGTCATGCAGCGTGTTTCAAGCCGACTCTCACAGATGCTTGCATGATGCGCAACGGGCAACGGGCAACGGGCAACGGGTGACCGATGACCGGTGAGGGGTGACCGGTGACGGCTGCAGGGAGGTCTGTTTGATTTTCCTCACGAATCCTGCATTTAATTGGGGCTGCCTCGATTGATGGCCGCGCCGCGCTTTTCTCAACGGTAAACTGGCCGCATGATTAATCGCAAACAACTTGGGGTCGCCAGAACCGCAGTTTTTTTGTGCGCTTCATTGGGCGCTTTTTTAACCGGTTGTGGCAGTGGCACGCCGCAGGCGCCGCCGCAGACCGAGAAGGTTTCGATCATTGCGGTCGGCGATATCGCTCATTGCGATGGTCTTTTTGCCCGTAACAAGCCTTGGGAGGCGACCGCACGTTTGATCAACGCGTTATCGGCGACGGCACCCGTTCTGGTCCTTGGCGACATGGCCTACGAAGATGGTAGTGCGGCCGAGTTTCGCGATTGTTTCGACCCGAGTTGGGGTCAGTTCCTGAGCCGCAGCTATCCGACGCCCGGAAATCATGAGTACTACACTGCGCAGGGTGGTCCTTACTTTGATTATTACGGCGAGCGGGCCGGACCGCAGCGTCGTGGCTATTACAGTTTCGACATCGGCAAGTGGCATCTGATTTCGATGAACAGCAACATCGACATGAAGATCGGCTCCGCGCAATACCAATGGTTGCAAAGCGATCTGGATGCCAATAAAAATACCTTGTGCACTTTGGCGTTCTGGCATGAACCTCGTTTCGGTTCGGCGGTCGGGCGTGTCGTCGATCCGAATCAGGCCGACGTCTGGCGGCTGTTGTACGCCTATAAAACTGAGCTGATTCTGAACAGCGACGAGCATATGTATGAGCGTTTCGGCCCGCTCGATGGCGATGGCGTGCCGGACAAGATACGCGGCGTGCGGCAGTTCATCCTCGGCACGGGCGGCGCCGATCCTTACTCGTTTGCGTTACGGGCTGATGCCAACAGTGAACGTCGAATCCAGGGCGCTTACGGTGTGGCCACCTTCAATTTGTTGGACAATCGGTACGAGTATTCATTCGTTGATTCGTCAAACCAGAACTCGCTGGATGTGGGCGGCGAGCCGTGTTTCTAAGCGCGGTGCCAATATGAGCAGATTGCCAACAACCTTTAAGCTCGGACCCAGTATGAGCAGATTGCCGACAAACGATGAACGATTGCCAATAGCCAATAGCCAATAGCCAATAACCGAACGCCAATAGTCAATAGCCACCAATGGCCACCGCGCCCGCCGTCACCGTTCTGTTAACAGGCTTCGAGGCCTTCGACAAAGAGCCAGTCAATAGCTCCTGGTTGGTGGCGCGCGCCTTGAATTCGACAACGGTCTCTTTCGGCAAGACCTCGGTCGGCAAGCGCGCTGACGGCAAACCCTCGGCCGGCCGAGGGCGTACTCGCCAACAAGCGTTGATCATTGCACGCCAGCTTCCGTGTGAGTTTGATCGCTCTCGCCTCGCGTTGGCGCGACTGGTCAAGCGGCTTGATCCGGATTTGGTCATCGTGCTGGGCCAGGCCAACAGCCGACCTGATTTCTCGGTCGAGCGGGTGGCCATCAACATCAATGATGCGCGTATCAAGGACAACGTCGGTGCGAAGCCAGTTGACACTTCCGTTATTGCGGGGGCGCCGGCGGCTTATTTCTCCCGGTTGCCCATCAAGGCAATTGTTCAAGCGGTGCGTGCGGCCGGGATTCCGTCGTCGGTGTCGCAGACCGCCGGAACCTTTGTTTGCAACCATGTGTTCTTCGGCCTCATGCATTTGCTCGCGACGGATTACACGCGAAAACGCGGCGGGTTTATCCATGTGCCCCCATTGCCCGAGCAGGCGGCTCGATTACCCGGAACCGCTAGTCTGGGGCTGGATACGCTGGTACAGGCGACCCGCATCGCCATTGCGACGTCACTCAGCGTGCTGCGCGATCGTCGGATCAGTGACGGAGCGGTAGATTAAGCGGATGCTCAAAATTAGGACGCTGCTCAAAATTAGGCGGCGCCCAAAATTAAGTGGCGCCTCTGAAGGCAGGAAGACGCTCACCCCGTTCGAGTTGCCGTCAATTGCTGCCAGCCCTCCCAATGCTGTTGCGGCGAAAGTTCAACTGCCGCATTGATTTTCGCGGCTTCGACACACAACATTTTCCGGTAGCCGTCGGGGGGTAAGTCGTCGAGCTTTCTGCCAAGTACGCGACCGGGATTCCAGACGACGGTTTCGGTCAAGTTGCTGCTCTGTGCTATTTGAAGTGTATGCTCACCATCTATTAGACTTAACTCGGGGGGTACTTGCTGGTAGACGCGATCAGTCTCGCCGGCAAAGTTCAAGAGCTCGCCTGA
This sequence comes from Burkholderiales bacterium, assembly GCA_031363055.1. Taxonomy (GTDB): domain Bacteria; phylum Pseudomonadota; class Gammaproteobacteria; order Burkholderiales; family Burkholderiaceae_E; genus JANLTP01. Next base: position 7,740 of record JANLTP010000112.1, read on the forward strand.
CTGACGCCTGGTCGCTTCGGCGTCGCTTGGCTGCTCGACCGCATCCCAATAGAGCCGGTCTTGCAGGCCTGCCAATTGCACTGAGTCGATGTCTGAAATTCGCAGATAGGTGTGCAGCGCCAGGGCAAACCGCCAGTTCAGCAATCCAGTGTTACTCACGCGGAAACTCACTCGAAGTCGATTCGGCGTTAATTCGATCGTCAGCGTCGCTGCGAACGCATTCCGCCAGACGCGACTGAGTGGCTGCGGCAACAGTTCGTGGCTGAGTTCAAGCGTCAGGCTGCTGGAATGTGTTGTTGATTCAAGCAATGGGTTTTGCCAGGCTATTCCTCGTGCAAACCCGTGCTTGGGCAGGGCTGCCAAACCCAGGATGCGCTGATTGAACTGTGGAAAGCAGATCGGTATGCCACCCCGAATCGGACTTGTGCCGTCCTGGGCAGCGTTCGGACTCAGATACAGATGCTCGCGACCGTCGACAGTTTGCCAGGACAGGACCTGTGCGCCTTGCAAGGCGACACGAGCGACATCGCCCGTTGACAGCATGAGTTCGATGCAGGGGCGACCGCAGTAGTCGACGGGTATCGGTGCAGAAGTTGTCCGGTTGTTCGATATCATCGCGATCTAATCTATTATAAAAAAGTAGGATACTTGAATCTCGGTTCAACTCTCCGTTCAAATCTCTGCTTGCATCTTCGAGCGCTGGGCTAGAGTCGCGCTCAAGGGACAACGCTGCGGGGAACATAGCCTGCCGGCAGTTTCATCGATGCGATAGCCGACAGGGCCAACGCGCACGCCATGCACACAAAAGCCATCGAAAAGCCATGCAGCAGGCTGGCGTCGGCCGGTCCGATTTTCTTGACCAGCATGGCGGCCGATCCGCCACCGCCCCGACCCATGGCCGAGAACAGCACCGACGTCAGAATCGCCAGTCCGAAGGCGCTGCCCAGCGATCGGGCCAGCCCCATGAAGGCCGTCACCGCGCCGATCCGGTTGGAGGCGACCGCCAATTGAACCGCAATGATGCCGGGCGGCAATGAGATGCCGACACCCAGACCCAGGCCGAACATGGCAACGGCGACCGGAACTGGCGCGCTGAATTGCAACAGCGCCAGTGCGGTGGCGGAGGCCGTTGCGAGCAGGGTACCGAAAATCATGTTGCGGCGAAAGCGCAACGTCCTGGGCATCATGCGACCGCTGAAAAATGCACCACAGGGCACTGCCAGAGCGTGCACCAGCATCTTGAGGGCGACCTGATCGGGCGTATCGCCGGCGATCGTCTGCAGTGCCAGGGGCAACATGACAGCACCACCAATCAATGCAAAAAATACCAGCGCCGACGCGCAACAGCCCCAGAGTACGGTCGGGTTGGTCAACAAGTCGGGTGCCATGATGGCGCCGGCCACCTTGAATTGGCGCCGCCAGAAGATGTACATCAGCGCGACGCCAGCCACGATTAGCGCCGCGCCCGGACCGTCGTCGAGTGGCGCTCCTTGGCCAATCCGGGTCAGGGCGATCAGAAGGCTCGTCAGGCTGACGGCCAGGATCAGCACACTCGGATAGTCGGGCGGCACGGCGTTTGCTGGTCGTGGCAGCCGCGCCATGATTTTTCGGGTCAATAACAGGGCCGTCAAAGCCAACGGTAGGGTCACCAGGAAAATCGAGCGCCAGCCGAACCAAGCGGTCAGGTAGCCACTGGCAATGGGACCCATCAGTGCGGCCAGCGCATAAGTGCCCGACAGCCAGGCCTGAAACCGGCCGCGCTCGGTCGGTGGCACGACATCGCCGATCGTGGCTTGGGACAGCACGACCAAGCCACCGCCGCCCAGACCTTGCATGATGCGCAGCAGCAACAACTGTGTCATGGATTGGGCAAACACGCAGCCGATACAAGCCAGCAGGTAAATGACAATGGCGATCGTCATCATGCGTTGTCGACCGTATATGTCGGACAGACTGCCGTAGACCGGGGTTGCGATCGTTGCGGCCACCGTGTAACCCGCGACTACCCAGGCAATGAGGCTGGCGCCGCCCAAGTCGCGCGCAATCGACAGCAATGCGACCGACACCAGGGTCGAGTCGATGGCAGCGACAAAGATGCCGACCTGCAGGCCGCTGACAATCTTGCGTTGTTCGGAAGCCGCAAGCACCGGGCGCTATCGACCTTTGAAATCAGGCTTGCGCTTTTCGTTGAACGCTGCGATGCCTTCGCGTCGATCGTCAGTGTCGAGCAGTCGATAGTAGGCTTCAAGCTCGATGCGGTAGCCGGTGTGAAGATCGGTCTGGAGTCCAAAATGAATTGCTTTCTTCGCCTGTCGCACGGACAGCGGTGCGCAGTCTCCAATACGCAGCGCGCACGCGAGGGCCTCCTGAACAACGGTCCCCGGCTCGCAGATCTCGTTCACCATGCCCCAGTGGTGCGCCTCTTCGGCGCTGAATGCGCGCCCCGATAACACCAGTTCCTTGGCGCGGCGTTCGCCGACGGCGCGCGGCAGGTTCTGGGTGCCCATGCCACCGGGCATGATGCCGATCTTGCATTCGGTTTGCGCGAATTTCGCCAGGCGGTCGGCATAAATGAAATCGCAGGTCAGTGCGGCTTCGAGTCCGCCGGCGTAACAGATGCCGTTGACGGCAGCGATCCAGGGTACCGGTGACTCGATTCGCAATTCGAAACTGCGCTCGGCGATTTCATGTTGAATGGTCCAGTCGCGAATGCTCTGGGTGTTGCGCACCTTCAGGTCACCGCCGGCCGAAAACGCGCGCCCGGCGCCGGTCATGACCACACAGCGCACCCAATCCGGATCGTAGTGCAGCCGGGTCAACAGGTCCTGCATGTCAACACCCATCTGCATGTTCATCGCATTCAGAACGTCGGGACGGTTCAGGGTGACCAGCAGCACGTGTTCGCCGACTCGCTCGGTCAACAGCGCGTCGTAGGCGGGCAAATCAAACATCACATCCTCCGTTTCGATGCGTCGATACTATCAGCGTCGCCGCTCACGCGGACTCGATAACTGGTTCAGTGCGTCCTTCAGTACATCCTTAAATGCATTCAAGCCGATTTTGATCGAATCCGGCGCAGGGACTGCGTCAAAAACTCTTCGATTCGAAACCGGATGCGATTTCGTCTTAGCACCGTCCAGACAATTCGCTCGGAATGTGTCGACAAGCGGCGTTTGTAAAGTACATCACCGGCCAGAAAGTTGTATTGATCGCGACCGGCCTTGACGTTCAATTCGATGGCCAGTCGATTGGCTACCAATCCGGGACTGTGATGGCCGCCGAAGCGCTGATAGTCGATGCCGACCTGGTAGTGCAATACGGTGCCTCGATGAACGAAGTTGTAGAGGTAGCCGAGCACCTGCGCGCCAACGGTGATCTTGAGTAATTGAATACAACCCGACTCAAACTGTCTGGTAATTAGCGTCCGATGAAATTGCTCGAATTCGATGATCTCGAAGCTGCTCTCGCGGCCGCGCTCGTTCCAACGCGGCGCTTGCATGGCCTTCAGCGCGGTCAGAAATTCGAGTGCTTGCGCGGCGCTGTCGGCGGCAACGATATCGATGAGACCGCGCTTTTCAAAGTGGCGCTGGCTGCTCTTGATCTGGTATCGCGTGTTGTTGCCGATCAAGCCCAGGTAGCCATTTTTCGATTGCCGCGCTGCCTGCAGATCGACCAGATGAACCGGCACATCCCGATTCACCAGCCGCACGTCTTCAGCGTTCGATACGGCTGGCAAGAACCTGGGATCAATGCCATCGAAAAACACCTCATCCCAATGCCGATCGTTCGAGCACAAAAACGCCGCGATCGCGTTCGCGGATTCGGCTTCACAGTGGCGTTGCGCCAGCAGACCGTTGTATTCGATCGTCAATTCATCCAGCCGGGCGTTACCGGTCGCGTGCAGATGCAGGCTGCGCGTGCGGATCAAGCCGCGTGCGCGCGCCTGTTTCGATCGGACAAAAATGGCCAGTGCAACCCGACTATCGGCGTCATGCACCTCAATGAGTTCGGCTTCGCAGGCGCGCGGAAGCCACAGCAGCCAGGACTCAATCCAGCACCAGGAAACGAAGAACGAGGTGTCTGACCTTGACTGCAATTCGACCCACAGGGGGCGCAGATTGTCGATGGCTGGCAATGGCCGTGAGAACACCTGCAGGTGAGCACTGAACTGCTGGCTCTGAACTTTTGTACGGGCGTTACTATCGGTCTGCATTCTGTTCGCATCATAATGGACTACAAATTGACGGATCAGTGTGGAATGGGGGCGTCGTGGAACGTTCGGAACTGTTTACAGTGTCGCAAAGTCACTACGTTCAAGGAATATAACAATGGATAGTTCGCTGCCGATGGTTGATCACCCAAGTGTCTGTACGCTCGATTGCCCGGACACCTGCAGCCTCACGGTCAGTGTTCAGAACGAAAAGATCGTTCGGGTGCGGGGCTCGCGAAGTCTGCCGTACACCGAAGGGGTGATCTGCAACAAGGTCGCCCACCAGACCGCCGAGTGGGTGCATGGCGCCCACCGATTGTTGCATCCGATGCGTCGCAGCGGTCCTCGCGGCAGTGGCCAATTCACGCCGATCACCTGGCCGCAGGCGCTCGACCTGATTCACGAGCGGGTTGCCGCAGTGGTGTCGCGCTGGGGTCCGCAAGCGGTCGCGCCATTGAACTATGCCGGTCCGCACGGCATGTTATCCGGCGACAGCATGTCACTGCGGTTTTTCCACAAGCTGGGCGCCACTCAGCTCTATCGCGGCGCGATGTGTGGTGCCGTGCGTCGCGAGGCTTGGGTGGGGACCTATGGTGCGGTGGCAGGAATCCATCCGGAGGCGGCGGCGAGCGCTGCGCTGAATATTTTGTGGGGTAACAACGCGACGGTGACCAACCTGCATCTGGTGCGGCAACTCAGCCATGCGCGCAAGAACGGCGCCCGTCTGGTGGTCGTCGATCCGCTGCGCACCAAGATTGCCGGGCAGGCCGATCTGCATCTGGCGCCATTGCCCGGCACCGATGTGCTGCTCGGCTTTGCGTTGGCCACCGAGCTCGAGCTGCTGGGTGCCCATGATCGCGATTTTATTGCGCGGCAGGTGTTGGGCTACGACGCTTATATGGCCCTGGCGCGGCAGTGGCCGGTTGAACGGGCGGCGCAAGCCTGCGCGCTGCCGGCGCAAGACATCCAGACGCTGGCGCGCTGGATGGCAGAGGCCAATCCGTTGGTACTGGCGCCCGGCAACGGTCTGGAGCGCGGCCGCAATGGCGGCAGTGGCATTCGCGCAGCGATTGCCTTGCCGGCCCTGCTGGGCAAGCTCGATGCTCGCAGTGGAATCGTGCTCGGTGCCGGCAATACGTTTCCGAAGACCGGTACCCGTCTGACTCGACCGGATCTATTGCCAGCGGGTACACGTACCTTGAACATTCTTGATATCGGTAAACATCTTGAGCGCGACGATATTGAACCCCCGCTGCGTGCGCTGTTTATTTACAACCATAATCCGGTGGTTGTACATCCTGATCAAAACCGCATGATTCGTGGCTTGATGCGCGAAGAGATCTTCACGGTCGGCATTGAAATTTCGATGACCGAGAGCATGAAGTACTGCGACGTTCTTCTGCCGGCCGCCAATGCTTACGAATGCCACGACCTTTATTCGTCCTACGGACATCATTGGTTGCAGCGCGCCGAGCCGGTCGTGGCGGCGCCCGGCGAGGCCTTGCCGAACACCGAGATTTTTCGGCGACTGGCGGCGCGTTTCGGATTTGAGGACGACTGCTTCAAGGTTGACGACCATACGCTGATGGATGAGGCACTGGCGATCGGCGATGCCCGTTTGGGGGGTGTGCCGCCCAGTCTGCTGCCGACCGACCGCGCGACGCGAATGACGGCGGCCGACGGCCGACCGTTGAGCTTGTTCGATAACGTCGTGCCGGCGACCCCGAGCGGCAAGATTGAACTGCAGTCAGAGACACTGGCGCAACGCTGGGGCGAAGCGGCACGACTGCCGTCGTTTCGGCCGCGCTCGGCCGATGCGCCGGCGCTCACCTTGATTTCACCGGCATCCGCCAAGCGGATCTCCTCGACACTGTTGGGTGCTGGCGGTAATGCGGCCGAGGCGCCGACCTTGATGATGAACCCGATCGATGCGCAGGCCCGCGGTATTGCCCAGGTGCTGCGAGTTCGGGTCTTCAATGCCCGTGGCCAAGTGGAGTTGCCGTTGCAAGTCACCGATGCAGTGCCGCCCGGCGTGGTGGCCTCGGAGAAGGGTGCATGGCTGGCTGCGAGCGCCACGAACCGCAGCATTTCCGCGCTGACTTCAGCGGACGAGCGCGCCGATCTGGCTGAGGGCGCTTGTTACAACGACACCGCAGTTGAAGTGGCGGCGGCCTGAGCCGCTCGGAGTCAGCCCATGGACACTGATCGCTTGCTGCTACAGCCCGGTTTGCTATCGCTTGAACAGTTGCAACGGCTGCACGGCGGCAACTGTCAACTGGAGTTATCGCCGCAGGCGCGGCCCGCGATTCGTGCCAGTCGCGAGGTGGTGCAAGCGGCGGCCGATGGTGATGAGCCGGTCTACGGTGTCTATACCGGCTTTGGAAAACTGGCTAACCAGCGCATCAGCAAGGAGCAGCTCGAGCGCTTGCAACTCAACTTGATCCGCTCGCACAGCGTTGGCGTAGGTGAACCGTTGACGCCACCGGTTGTGCGGCTGATGCTGGCGCTAAAGGCGGCCAGCCTGGCGCGAGGCTATTCGGGGGTGCGCGAGGAAGTCATCGATACCTTGCTGGCGGTCCATAACGCCGGGCTGGTGCCATATGTGCCGGCGCGCGGTTCGGTCGGCGCTTCGGGCGATCTTGCGCCGCTCGCCCACATGACACTGGCCCTGCTCGGTGAAGGAGAAATGCTGCAGGAAGGCCAGGCACGGCCCGCGATGGCCGCACTGCAGGCGGCCGGCATTGCGCCACTACGGCTCGCCGCCAAGGAAGGACTGGCGCTCATCAATGGCACGCAGACCTCCACCGCCCTGGCGCTGCACGCCCTGTTCAGTTTTGAGCCGGTGCTCGAAGCCGCGCTGGTCATCGGCGCGTTGACGGTTGACGCAGCGCGCGGCAGCGACGGACCGTTCGATCCGCGTATTCATGCGCTGCGCGGTCAGCCCGGCCAGATCGATGTCGCTCGGTACTATCGTGGTCTCTTGCATGGCAGCGAGATACGGCAATCCCATTTACAGGGTGACGACCGTGTGCAGGATCCTTACAGCCTGCGCTGCCAGCCACAGGTGGTCGGCGCCTGCCTCGATCAATTGCGTCATGCCGCGCTGGTCTTGCTGCGGGAGGCTAACGCGGTGACTGATAACCCGCTGGTCTTCGCGGAAGATCGGGCAATGATCTCCGGCGGTAATTTTCATGCCGAGCCGGTGGCGCTGGCTGCCGACGGTATGGCGCTTGCGATCGCCGAAGTCGGTGCGATCGCCGAGCGCCGCATCGCCATGCTGATCGACGCCAGCGTGTCTCGCCTGCCGCCTTTTCTGACCGCCGACGCGGGTCTGAACAGCGGATTCATGATTGCGCATGTCACCGCTGCGGCGTTGGCTTCGGAAAACAAGTCGCTGGCTCATCCGGCCAGCGTCGATAGTTTGCCGACCAGTGCCAACCAGGAGGATCATGTCTCGATGGCGACGTTCGCCGCTCGGCGTTTGCAACCGATGATCGACAACACGGCGCATATTCTCGGCATCGAGTTTCTGGCGGCGGCACAAGGCATCGAGTTCCTGCGGCCGCTGAAGAGCTCGAGGGCGCTCGAAGAGGCGCATGCGCTGCTGCGTGCCCAGGTAGCCGCCATGCCACAGGATCGGTACCTCGCGTCTGATATCGCGCAGGCGACCACCATCGTGCGACAGGCGGCGCTGTCGCGCCTGTTACGCAGCCTGCCGGATATGCCGCCACTTTGGATTGCAGGCTGATAGATACCGTTGACGTGGTTGAGTGCTCCGATCTCATCGGGGCACGCTCAATTGGGGGCACGCTCAGGGTAACCGTCATGGCGCGCGTATTCAAATTTCAGTGGTGTCGGCACTCCAGGGGAAATCTTGAGGCTGCCGTCAGCGCCTTCGAGTATCATTTGAGTCGAGGGACGGTCAAGTAACCTGAAACACAACATCAAGAGTAGCCAATATGACCCCTGACGATCGGGCAGACATCGAGCGGACTGTGAACCTTTACTTCGATGGGCTGTATGAAGGCGACGCCGACAAGCTGGCGAGCGTGTTTCACGAAACCAGTGCCTTGACTTATGAACAGAACGGCGAGCTCGTCGTGTTGACGCGAGACAATTGGCTAAAAGGGGTTCGCGATCGCGCTTCGGCGAAATCGCAAAATCTGGCGCGCGCGGACAAGATCTTGTTGATCGACCAATCGGGGCCGAACTCGGCCATGGTCAAGGTCAATTGCCAGATTCCGCCGCGTTACTTTACCGACTATCTGAATTTGCTGAAGATTGACGGCCGGTGGCTGGTTGTGCAGAAAATCTTTGCGACGGAAATGCGCCACGTGGGGTAACTTCGTACCGATTAAACCGCTTAGGGAATCCGAGTCTTGAATCACACACGCCAAGTCGAAATTCTGAAGGAAATCTTCAGTCATATCGACGCCCGCTCGACGCCGATGGCGGACGCGCCCTACTGGAACCCGGTTACGCGATACACGTCGCCGGCACATTTCCAGAATGAGTTGCGGACGCTATTCATGGGTGCCGTGCCCTTGTTGGCTGGATTCTCGCCCGACTTGCCGGCTCCGGGCACCTGGTTTACCTATGACATGCCCGATGCACCGATCGTCGTCATACGGGGTTGGGATGGCAAAGCACGCGCGTTTCTGAACATCTGCCGGCATCGCGGCTCCCGTCTCGTCGCATTCGAGATGGATGAGCAGGGCCGTTACTTGAATGCACGCGGCAGTACGCCCAAAGTGCTAGCCTGCGCTTACCATGCCTGGACCTATGACCTCGAAGGCACGCTGGTGCGCCACGCCAATGACATGGGTGGATTCAACCAAATTGCGGCGAACATGGCCCGCGGTGAGTTCGGTCTGATCGAGCTTCCGTGCCTCGAAAGCGATGGCATGATTCTGGTTCGACCGATGGGTAATCGGCCGATCGAGCTGGCGCGCGACACGTTTGGCATGCATGCCCGAATGGGCGAATTCGGCTTTCAGAACTTCCACTTTTTTCAAGAGGTGTTCGCCGATTTCAGCGCCAACTGGAAGCTGCTGATGGATACCTTCATGGAGGGCTATCACATCGCTTCATTGCATCATGCAACGCTGGCGCCGAGGTTTCGTTGTTACCCGGTTATATACGAAACCTTTGGCCCGCATGCGCTGTTCCCGCTGACCCGAAAAAGTATTGATGAGCAAAGAGTCCTGCCCGAGAGCGAATGGTCGGTACTCAAACACGCCTCGACCGTGTTTGTGGTTTCGCCCAATGCGATCTTGAACATTCCGATGGATGGTCATATGGAGCTCTGGGACTTTCGACCGCTCGAGGTCGGTCAGACTCGCGTGCGGGTACGTTTTTACGTTCCCGAGAAAGTCAACTCCGACGAGCAGAAGGCGCGCTGGCAGAAAAGCTGGAACATTTCGACTGATGTCATTTTTCGCGAAGACTTTGTGCAGCAGCAAAACATTCATGCCAACCTCGCCAGTGGTCGCATTCCAGGGGTTGTGTTTGGCAGTAACGAGCCAATGCTGAGTCATTTTCATCGCGAACTCGGCAAATTGACGGGAACTGCCGACGCGGTATTGCCGGGCCATTAGTTGACCCGTGATCAGTAATACGAGATCAGTAATACGAGATCAGTGATTAATGACGGGCATCTGGTGAGCAATCACTGATCACCGGAGATCGCCGTACTTTGTACCGCTAATCGCAGTAATCAGGCGAACGATGCGGCGCTAAGCTCCCGGGCAGTATCCGCTACTTTTGCCCGGGGAAGTCCATGTCGCGAACAACCTTGTCCACCGCTTTGCTGGGATATGCACCGGTCATTGATGATGAGAAGATCATTGTCGGATTTAGCCTTCAGGCGATTGCTTCCGCTGGTCGCGACGCGCCGGAGTTGGGGCGAATGTACGGTGAACTACTGCCTCACTTGAAGCCGGAGTCGCCGGGCATTCTGCTGGCCTGTGGCGGCGGTCAATTCCCCGAGACCATTGATCAGGTTGAACCTGATCCGCGACTTTGGGTCGAGTTGAATGCGACTGAAGTCGCCACTGAAATGGGCGAGGCATTGCTGGCGCGCCTGGCCGGTAAAGGCTTCTGCGTAGTCATGCGCGGCGCGCCGCTCAAGGCCTTGCCGCCCGCGCAGGCAGATGCGGTCAAGATGTCACTGGTTGGCAACGAAGCCTCGGTCGATACTGATCAGCCCAATCAAGCCGATTCGAGTCGGCGTCTGGTACCTTATTCACAAGGTGGCGTCACGCGTATTGATCAGATGGAGCGCAGCTTCGCGCGTGGCGCGGTGGCCTGTGTAGGTTGGCCCTGGGACGATGCACTTGAGCGCAGAGGTGCTGGCAAAGCTGCGCCGGAACTGTCCACCATCAGCGAAATGATGACTGCGATCAATCGCGGCGCCGAGCCGCCGGAGCTCGAGAAAATCATCAAGAAAGATCCCTCCATGGCGTATCGCTTGTTGCGCTACATCAATTCGCCAGGCTTTGGTCTGCCAACCCAGGTTGATTCATTCGGACACGCAATAATGCTGTTGGGAACCAACAAGCTCAAACGCTGGTTGGGTTTGCTGCTGGTGAACAGCAACAAGGATCCAAACATGAGGGCGATCGCGTCGGCGTCGTTCCGTCGCGCCATGTTGCTCGAGCAACTGGTGGCCTTGCCCAAAGGTGATCCGATGCGCGACGAAATCTTCATGATCGGTGTGTTTTCGCTACTCGACAAACTGTTTCAGACGCCGTTCGAGCAACTGTTCGAAAACTTGCCGGTGCCCGAATCGGTTTACTCAACCCTGGTCGAGAAAGTCGGTCCGCACAAGCCGTACCTGGACGTTGTCGAAGCCATCGAGCGTGGTCCTACGTCGGCGCTCGATGACAAATTGGATAGCGCCTTGATTGCGATCGAACATTGCAGCGCCGCGGTGATCAACACGATTACCCTGCCGGAGTTGTCGGGCGCGAACTGATCTGACCGGATTTTGCGTCGGCTTGAATTGACGCTTTCCTACCAGTAAGACCATGCACCTTGTGTGAGCACATGCAGGGCCAGCAGCAGATTGATCCAGCCGGCGGCCGAGTGAAAGCCGAAGATCGCCACCTTCGGCGACCAGGACGCACCGATGGCGACCAGCATTGCCAGCCGAACGCAATTGGTTCAACACAGCGCGATGAGAAGTGCGGGATAAACCAACAAGGTTTGCGGGAATCGAAAACTTCTTCGATTCCGGTACAGGTAGGCCGAGATGAACACCAGGGCGATCGTCATGCCCTGGTAGCCGAGGCACTCGGGTCCGATAATGACGGCGAAACGATCGACGTCGAGGCGTGCGGAACTCATGTCGAACTGCACCGAGTAGCCCCACCAGGTCAAAATCTGGATGGTTGCTGCCGAGGTCAGCACCAGGAGCAATCCGTAAAACCGGGTTTCCAGCCGAGCGCCGTCTATGCCCAACAACTCTGCGCTGGCAATCACAAGGCACAGGCTGCCAACAGCGGCGATCCGTACGCGATGGCTTTGCAGGTAATTGCGCCAGAATTCGAACGGCGCTATCAATCGCGACAAGCTGGCAGCGAATAACAGGAACGAGGCGGCATAGCCCAGCGCAAGCGCATTGCCAGACATGGGCAACCATTCGAGCGGGAAGCCCTTGAGCTTGGCGCGGGTCACGATCAGCAGGCTCACGGCCAGCAAATGGATCACGAGGATCATCAGCCAGTGGGTACTGAACCAGCGCAGTTCTGCTGGACTGAACTGATGCTGGCGCTCGCGCACCAGCGCCAATCCGAATAACAAAGCCCAGAGTGCGGCAGCGGCAGCCGTACCCTTGACCAGCGAGTGGATCAACAACGCCAGTCCGCTGTGTACCTGCACGGAGGTCGTGAGCGTTACCGCCGCCGGTTCCGCCGGAAAGATCTCCAGCAAGCCAAAGAACATTCGGGCAAGCGCAAATTCGATGGCCAGCGTCCCAAGCACAATGGCCAGAACAGATAGTGGACTCCGGACCAAGCCTGAACTGGGTTGACCGGGCGACGTCGCTGTACCGTTCGACAGTAACCGGGTGTTCATCAATCAGCAGTCAGGCTGATGCAACTAAAGGCGCACGTCGCAGAGGTAGCGCCAGCATTTTCCAGAGCGTCAACATGCGTGGGTCGCGCATTTCCTCCAAACCCATGGCCATATTGGCATGTCCGGCACTGGGCTGGGCTTGATAGGTGCCGAATAGTTGATCCCACCATGGAAACAATGAAGACAGGTTGCGCTGACTCTCCTGGAGCTTGGCGGAATGATGAACGCGATGCATATCCGGCGTGACGATGAACCAGCGTAATAGTCGCTCGGGCCGGGGCGTGAGGCGAACGTTACCGTGATTGAACACAAGCAGCACAGAGCGAAGCAGCAAGGTCAGGGCGACCGCCAGCGGTGGAGCGCCAATGAGCCAAATTGTGACCAGCAGCATCGATTGCTCCCACAGAAGCGCTAACGGATGAGCTAGAAAGGACATGGCTGAGGACATTGCCGCAGATAACTCTGCAGTTGCGTCAGATGTGTGAGCAGCCAGTCGATAGGCAGGTCGCCTGATCCTGCGTTCGCCAAGTTCCGGTCAGTCGCTCTTTTTCTTCAGCATCAGCGCCAAACCGCCTACCAACGCGATCATCACAACGCTGAGCGTTCCGTCGATCTCGGGGGCTGCACGAGCGTTTCCGGCGAGTACAGACGATGAAATCAACGTGGTGGCAAGCGATACAACGAGTAGTTTCATGGGTTTACCTTTTCTGGTTGGATATCGAAGGTTGAAGTGTCCATTGCTGAGCGAGATTGGACGGCACGGGGAAAGGGAAACACAAATCGATAATGACGCCGGCGGGCGCGATTTCACGAAGCTTTACGCTGATTTGGGCGTACGTCAGAAAATCCGACAATCGGAATTCGTCAAAATGCGCGCGACGACCTTTACTTTTTAGTCGCCGGCTTGTACTTCGTTGCGACTCGGTGCGCGCCAGTAATTTCCAGCCAGTAAGTTCCGTATAGCAGCAAGTTGATCGAAAGTACCAGCGCAGCAAGGACGAATTGCAACTCGCGGGTCAGGCCCTCAGGGTAAATCACGCCAAGCAGATAGTGTTCGATGAAGCTGTTGGCGTAGCCGGACTCGCCGGCACTGCGTCGAAGACTGTTTTCAAGATAGGTCAACGGACAAATCCGTCCGGTCAGCTCAACAAAGATCGCCCAACTGGCAGCGGGCAAATGAATCAACGGCATGAAGCGCCACTTGAACGATAGCGCCGCGCCAAAGGTGGCAAACACGATGAACGCCAGATGAGCGATCAAGACGGTGTCTGCGGCCAGTCGTGCAAGCATGAATTTCCCGGATGTGCGAGGGGCATTTTATGCCTCGTTTCACACGCTGCAATCGCCAGCAACTCGAACCTTCGAGACCGAAGCTCGCGGTGTTAACTTGTTTGCAAATAGGAGACTGCCGCATGGAATCGAATCACATGGACTCGAAGCCGATTGATACCGGCACACCGGATCTGCTCGCGCGGCTTGATGCTGGTGTGCTGACCTTGACCTTGAATCGGCCCGACGCCCGAAACGCCATGACGCGCGCGATGAATGCGGCGCTGGCCAGCCAACTGGCGTCGGCCGAACTCGATACGGCCGTCAAATGTATTGTTCTGACCGGCGCCGGCAAAGGCTTTTGTGCGGGTGGCGACGTCAAGGGCATGGCCGCGCGCGGCGATGGAACCGTCGGCGATAACACCATCGATGGCGCGATCCACAAGCAGCAAGTCGGCCAACGAGCGACTGCCGGCAAGCTGTTCAAGATGCCCAAGCCGACCATCGCGGCGCTGCCCGGCGCGGCCGCTGGGGCCGGCTTGTCGCTCGCGCTGGCCTGCGATCTGCGAATCATGGCGAGCACGGCGATCATGACCACGGCCTTTGCCAAGGTTGGATTTTCAGGCGATTACGGCGGCACCTATTTTCTGACTCAATTGGTCGGGACTGCCAAGGCTCGAGAATTGTATTTTTTGTCGGACCGCGTCAGCGCCGACGAAGCTTTGCGGCTGGGTCTGACCAACTGGGTTTGTGCGCCTGAGGAACTGGCCAGCAAGGCACGTGCAATTGCGTTGCGTCTGGCTAATGGCCCAACGGCCGCTTACCGCTACATGAAAGAAAACCTGAATCGGGCACTGGCCGGCAATGTCGACGATTGCCTCGATCTGGAGGCGACCCATCATGTGCACTGCGGACAGACCGAAGACCATCGCGAAGCAACCAAGGCCTTCGTCGAGAAGCGCGAACCGGTCTTCAAGGGTCGTTGACACACGAGTCGTTGATCATTACGTCCCCAAAGTCCTCAGCACTTTAAACACGACGTCCGAGCAAAACCCGATCCTAACGTAGCACGGAGCATTTCATGATTTCAACTCAACTGTTTGATCTGAGCGGTAAGGTGGCGCTATTGACTGGCGCTTCCAAAGGTATGGGCAAGGCAATGGCTACCGGTATGGCCGAACACGGCGCCAAGGTCATGATCTCGAGCCGCAAGCTCGATCAATGTCAGGCTGTGGCTGACGAGATCAATGCCCGGTGTGGTGAGAAGCGTGCGTTCGCCTTTGCCTGCAATGCCGGTTACAAGGAGCAACTGCAGGCGCTGGTCAACGCCACGCGCGAACAACTCGGCAGTATCGACATTGTCGTCGGCAATGCCGGGATCAATCCGTTCTACGGATCGATGACCAAGATCCCGGATGATGCCTATGACAAGATCATGGCGACCAACGTCAAATCGAATCTTTGGCTCGCGCAGATGGTCGCGCCCGACATGGCCGCGAAGAAGAAGGGTTCGATGATCTTCACCTCAAGTGTCGGCGCCTTTGGTGCCTCGACCGCGCTGGGTGCCTATGCGATCTCCAAGGTTGCGTTGATCGGACTGGTACGAAATCTGGCCGCCGAGTTTGGTCCCGAAGGTGTTCGGGTCAACGCGATCTGTCCAGGCCTCATCCGGACCGATTTTGCACAAGCCCTTTGGGATACTCCGGAAGCCGAAAGGCGCGCGAATTCACAGATTCCGCTGCGCCGTCTGGGCGAAGCGGAAGACTTCAAGGGTGTGGCGGTTTTTTTGGCATCGGACGCCAGTGGCTACATTACTGGCCAAGCCCTGACGGTGTGCGGCGGCTCGCACATGCGGGCGTGATGGCTAGCGCCCGAAGTCACGCTGGCGGTATGAAGCGCTGGGATATCGCCTGAAATACCGGCAGCGCCTCTAACCTGGCCGAGTGACCCGTCAACGCCGGAAAGTTCGCCGAGACGACCAGACCCGGATGCGCCTCCATCAGGAATCGCCAACCGACCGCGACCGCAATGTCAGCATGGCCCATACTCGATCCGAACCAATAGTCGCTGCTGCTGGCGTTACGTTCGACTTCCAAGGCTGTTGCCACCGCGTGTATCTGACTCTGGCAGCGCTCGACCCAGGTATCCGACACTTGGTTGTGCAAGCGTTTCTCGTAGAACAGGATGACTGCCTTGTCGGCTAGGCCCGTGGCCAACGAGGCAATTTTCAGCGCCCGCCGCCGTGCCGGTTCAGCGCTCGGAAATAGTCGTTGCGCGGGCGGCACCAGACCGTCGAGATAATCAAGAATATTGTGGCTTTCGATCAACACTTCGTGATCGTCAAGCACGAGGCTTGGAACTCGGACCAGCGGGTTGTAAGCGCGAACCTCGTCAGCATCGCCAAAGGTTGACCACGGCCGATGCTCGAATTCAAGCTTGTAGAGCGTCAGCGCGATGCCGACCCGGCGAACGAACGGTGAGTCATATTGTCCTATCAAAATCATTACAAGCCTCCGTTAAAAGTGGCGCGAATTGCTGGCTCAGCAAACTATTCAATTTGAAACTATTCAAGTTCAATCTTCTCACGCCGAATCACCTCGCCCCAGGCGGCGGTTTCAGATCGGATACGCGCCACGAAGTCCTGGGGTCCGAGCAGATCGGCCGTGCCCTGATTCTGTAGCTGCTTGAGCGCGGCCGGATCGTCGCGCACCGAGCGCATGGCCTCGTAAAGGGTTTGAATGATCGCCACAGGCGTCTGCGCAGGTACCAGCGCACCGAGCCAGAAGGTGATTTCGAATGAAGGGTAACCCAACTCGGCCACCGTCGGAACATCAGGCATATCGGGCCAGCGTTTCGGGCCGGTCACGGCCAGCGCCTTGAGCTTGCCCGACTTGAAGAGCGGAATGGCGGTCGGTGTATCGAGTTGCAGATCGATTTCCTTGGACAGCAGGCCGAGTTGCGCCAGATTACTGCTCTTGTAAGGCACATGGTTGGTTTTGATACCGACCTTGTTGTTGATCAATTCGAAGCCCAGATGCGCGAGGTTGCCGACGCCACCTGACCCGTAGTTGAGTTCACCCGGACGCGACTTGGCGAGGGAAATCAAGTCGGTGAATGTATTGACACCGGCAGTGCGTTGATTGGCCGGATTGACCGCGAGGAAGAAGGGCGCCGAAACCGCCATGACCAGAGCGGTGAAATCACGCTCGGGCAAATACGGAATCTTCTTGTAGACCTGCGGATTCACGGTGATGCTGCTTGAGTTGGTCACCAAGATGGTGTAGCCGTCGGCCGGCGAGCGCGCCACCTCGCTGACGCCGAGCACGCCGTTGGCGCCCGCGCGGTTCTCCACTATCGCTGGCTGGCCCAGTTTGATGCGTACTTGTTCGGCGAGCACCCGCGCGACGGCGTCGGTAGTACTGCCCGCCGGGAAGCCGACAACAAATCTGATCTGCTTGTTGGGAAAGGCCTGGGCCGCGCTGCGGTTTGCAACACTGGTTAGCGCTATCGCGGGTAGCGCGCTCACCAATGCTCGTCGCGAAGCTGAATCGGGTAATCGGGTTTTCATTAAAAATCCTGTGAAACCTCGGCCTTCAGGCCGGGGAGGTAGAGGGCACTCGCGAAGCGAGCAGATTTGCTGGTTATAATTACAGTATGGTTCTCGTCTAATCATAGATGGGCGTTGCCTCATAAAGCGTTCCGTCTTCGAGTTCGACGGCTTGGCGGAGCTGGGTACTAACTTTTTTTTTTCGGCGTACTCCGTTATCTCGGAATCGTCGAGGGGATCAGGTGCCTCGCCGCCCGCTGACACAGGCGGTTCTGACAGGACGCCCGGTTTTGCTGCCGCAGCGAGAGTGTCTTCGTCATCTTTTGGCTCGACCAGTTCGAGATCTTCGCGGATCTGTTCTTTTGACAGTTCGATACCGATGTCTTTATGGACGATGGCGTAGCGTTTGGCTTTACTGTCGAGATCTTCTTTCGACTCGTATTCGATCACCCATTTTGGGCAGACGGCATTGGGGCCGAAATTGTGAAAGACGAGCGGTCTGACAATCTGTTCATTCACAGCCTGCATTAACGCTTTGCAGTCGGTCTCGGAGATCTTGTCGCTGACGCGTTCGTGAACCTCGCCGAGGGCACGGCTGCCGCCGCCATCGCTGCCGCGTGAGGTGAGCGTCTGGCCGAGATAGATGCGGGAAAGCTGGGACGTGCAATAGTCGTCGACCAACTCTTTGTGCGAGCTGCCGATATTGCGGACCATCTCGTAAACCTCAAGCTCAAATTTGTCGGGAATAGCGACGGCTGTTTCTTCCTGAACGGCGGTAGCGGCGTCGAGAGCGTCACTGCGTTCTTTTTCGCCGGAGCTGCCGGGATACTTTGCGATGACGACGCCGGAACCCTTTTCCTGATATTTGAGCCAGTTTCTAAGCGACGCACGCAGAACCCAGTCCCACCAGAAGCCTTTGCGGTTGATAGGATCGCCCCAGCGGTTGCCGTGCTTTGGGCGGAAAGAAAACACGAAGAACTGTTGTTCCGGCAGTTCTCCGCCGAGCGGCATACTGTCAATGATCACGCCCTGACGCAATTGGAGCGGGCCGGTCTGTGGATACATCATCGACTGCGTTGAAAAGCCGGCTATTCCGGTTTCACCGAACGAGAACAGATGCTGCGGCTTGAATTTTACGTCCTGAATATAGATACGATCAGCGCCGTCGGCGAAGATGATCTCGGCGATGGAAACGCCCTTGCCGATGGCATCGAGAGACTCGTAAAGGAAGCTGTCAAAGTGGTGAAAATAGTTGTTCAAACAGTCTTCGACAAACTCGGCGATCTTTTTGTCCTGGCGTTTGTCGGACGCGGGAATGACGTTTCGGGTTTTGGAGAGGACGTTATTTTTTCGCGTGTCGAGACCGCTGTAGATGGCGGCGTTTTTCTCCTCCATGTCCCAGTAGACGGCCATTGCGACCCACGGATTGAATTTAAGCTGCTCCCACGTAGCGGACGGATTATCGGCGTTGTAGTACTGCTGACCAACGGTCGAGTAGTTGGCGAAGGCACCCATCCGTTCGCTGGCGAGGATCTCTGTAAATAGTTCGACTTGCTTCTTCATTTGAGTGCGGCCTCCGTTTCTTCTAGGCGGTTTGCCGCGATGTTGAAATAGCTTTCGTCGATCTCGCAGCCGAGGCCTCGGCGACCGGCGATCAGACAGGCCGTGAGCGTCGTTCCGCTGCCGCTGAATGGATCTAGAACGACGTCGCCCTCGTTGCTGAAGCTGCGGACGAGGAACTCGACCAGCTCAAGCGGTTTGGCGGTCGGGTGCAGGGATTTACCTCGAACCTTGTTGCCGTATTTGAGAACCGACGTCGGGTGATAGAGATTTGTCACGACCTCTTTCGTGTCGCGATTGGCTCCGCTGTAATGGACAGGCTTTTTGCTCTTGCCGCCGGTCGTGTGCGGCTTGCCCTCCGTTTTCTGCGGATTGTACGTCGAGCGGCGATAGTCCTGGGTAAAGACGAGGATCTGTTCG
>JANLTP010000123.1:0-4338 GCA_031363055.1 Burkholderiales bacterium
GTTGGTACGTTTGTTGATAACGAAGTCCTGCAACTCCTTTAGCCATGCCAGGGTGGTTGCATCGGATACGCCAAAGTCCTCGAATTCCTCAAAGGTCGCATAGATACCCTGCGGCGTAACCGGGAATGCCCACATGCCTGGATGACGCATGGCACCGTCCCGATAGGCGCGCACTCCCGCGTTGCCGATATCGCCGGCATAGTAGTAAGCCTTGACACCACGGCCCTGCAACCAGCTCAACGCCCAAAGCGGATTATTTCCCTGTGGCGCAGAGTATTCCGTCGAAGGCTTGCCGGTGATCGCCTCGACAGCGTTGGCGTTCAATACAAGCCAGGGTTCATAGGTACTCTGGTTGGTCTCGGTGACGTTATCGCCGTACAGATCGTGATTCCAGCCGCCATGGGACGCCAGTGCATGATTAAAGGGAAGCTTGCCAGCGTAGCTGCCGAGATTCCCCAAGCGACGAACCAGATCCTGGGCTGCAGGGTTGTTCGGCAAGTTCATGCCCAGACCATCGCCAGCGACAGCGGTATCAACGCCTGCAGTGAAGTGAATCGAGTACGGACCGCGCTTGAATACGTTGGTGTTGTCGAGTAACCATTTGGCGTCGTCTGTCAGATCATCGCGATCATCGACGTGCCAGTTATAAACCATGCCACCGACGCCCTTGGGTTGCGACGACAGTCGCGGCAGGCTGGCGACGTTGCGCGCAAACATCGCTAACGACCCGTGAATCGGTGCGCTGTCGGTACCGAGCGCCTTGAAGTAGCCTAGCGGAAGATTGACGAACATGACCTTGCCGGCGCCCTGCACGCGCCAGCCGGACACGACGCCATGAACGGGCGATGCCAACATCGCGGTGCCCTGATACGCACCACTGGTCACGAACGAGTAATAAATCAACTCACTGTAGGCGTAGCCAGAGATTTTTTCGAGGGTGGTGCCAACGTCCTTTGTTGAAACTGGCGACGAGTTGGTGGCGCCCGCTCGGCCCGGCTCCTGCTCGTTGTTGTCATTTCGTACTTCGGCAACGCTGGTCGAATTGTCGATCCTGGGAACGCCTGATTGAAACACCCAGGAATAGTCGACCGCAGCATTGACGGCTGCGTTTCGAACGGCGCTGTTGCGCTTGACCTTTTTCGATTCGGACAGGATGACACCGGGTCGATGTTTGGTAAACGGCTCGGCACGATTCAACCCACCAGGATCGGAGGGCGAAACCGGCAAATAGCGCGCCGTCGTGGACGAGTTTCCGTTACCTTTGAGCACCGGAGATCCCGCCAGGGTTCCGGTGTATGTCACGTATTTGCCCGGCGGAAAGTTGAACGTTGTCAGCCGATCCTTGGTACCTACGACCGGGCCGATTCCGACCACTTGATCGAGCAGCGTGTCATAGAGCGCATAGTTGACGCCGGCAAGCGCGGACAGGCGCGATTTACCTGCGGCATAAAACCCGCCGTCTGTCAGAACACCGGCGTCATAGGTTATGAGCAGGTTTCCGCCGCCGTTGGCGTAGCTGGTCAGCGCGGTAATGAGAGGATCAGACGCACGAATATGAGCTGAATCCGGCAGAATCAACGCCTTGATTTTTTGCGACGCCGTCGCGCCCAGACCAATAAACGTTGAATCCGTGATGATTTGAATACGATACCCTTCATCCTGTGCCGTATCGAGCCAGACCTTCACTGACCAGTGGCTCTCGTCTGACCCATCTGGAACCAGTAACACCAGCGCGTCACGCTGCAATGCGTTTGCAGCGACGGCCTTGAGCGTCGAAGCACCGGTCTGGCTATCCGGCGAACCAGAAACAGCAGGCGACGCGGTATTGGCAACCGAAGTGAAACCGGAATTCGGAGACTGTCCCGATCCCGAGTCATTGCCGCATGCCGCCAGCATGGCAACGACGGCGACCGAGGCCACCGCATTTATCAATAGATCTCGCACGGAAAGTCCTTGTTCAAATAAGTTGAGCCATGAGCCAGCTACCGGAGCTGATCGCGATCAGCGCAATCATAAAAAGGAAATTTATTCCATTTATTGAATGCGAACGAATCTTAGCCGTGCCGGGTCAGCGACAGAATGTCGCATTTCCTTTCGAAGTCTCGCAAGATCGTCGTCCCTGCACGCGCATTTCCTGAACTGCCGGTACTGCCTGCGCGGTCGGCCCTGCGACGAGTACATGCGTCTCCGATCTATAAAGGAATAACTTCAGAGATGGAATTTTTTCACATGTACATCCCGGGTCTGCTGGTACATTAAGCTCGAAGTCATGGTTAAGAGTGCGTCAATGCGTAGCCCCGCGGTGTCACCCGCCCAGTCCGCCCAACTGCAGGCGTTGAACGTTGCATTACAGTTGATGCGTCCGTACGCACGACTCATGGTCGCGCAAGGCCTGAAGTTCGGCGCAGCGGTTGAGGTGCTCAAGCGCGCATTTGTCGAGATGGGCAAGGCCGAAATCGAGTTCGCCGGCGCGGTCGGCAATATCAGTCGCATCAGCATCAGTACCGGAATACATCGGCAGGAGGTCAAACGTTTGCTCGACACGCCGACTGGCGCTCTCGATGGCGGCCGGTCTTTGGCGTCGGAAATCTATGTGCGCTGGATGACCGACTCGACGTATCGCTCAAGAGGCAAGCCTCGTGTACTGCCTTTCCGCACGGCCGTGGGCAAACTCAGTTTCGAGACCTTGGCGCGCACGATCAGCACCGACGTTCATCCGCGCACGCTGATTGAAGAACTCAAACGGCTGGGATTGGTAGAGGTCGATGAGGCAAGTGAAACGCTGCAACTGTCAATGAGCGGATTTGTACCGATCAATGAGCGTGCAGCGATGTTGGGACTTCTGGGCGATAACATCAGCGATCATTTCGCGGCTGCGGTCGGCAATGTGCTGGGTGATACCCCCCGTCGGCTTGAGCAGGCGATCTATGCCGAAGGGCTCGACGCCGATGGCCTTACGCAGCTCGATGCACGTACGCGTGAAATCTGGCAACAGAACGTGCAGATGCTGGCTCCTCTGCTGCGAGCCTTGGTTAAGGGCAAAGGCAACGCGCAAAACAAAAAATCGCATCTGCTGAAGACCGGCAAAGCCGGCGCGTCGCCGCAGCGCAATCGAGTCCGCGTTGGCATTTATATGCATACCGAATCGCTCGATCCTGCGCCACCCGCACGTGATGTCGGCACCCGTAAGAAAGCGCGAGACTGATCGTGGAGAAAATCGTGATGAGAAGCCAAACTGCAGGGAATTACATTCACCGCGCCACTTGCACCCTGGCAACATTCGGAGTTACGTGTGCCTTGATAAGCTGCGGCTCGGCTGGCGGCGATGGAGTTGTCGGCGGCGGGGGAACGGGAACCAGCGTACCGACTGTGTCGGTAGGCCCAATCGCCGGATTCGGGTCTATTTTCGTCAATGGTGTGAAATACGACGACACAACGGCTACCGTCGCCGGAGGTGACGCCCAAGTATTGACACGTTCGGATCTGCGCTTGGGCATGTTCGTCGAAGTGCGTGGCGTGACTGATGCAGGCGCTGGAACGGGAACCGCCACTTCTATCGTCGTCGTCAGCGAACTGAAAGGCACGGTAGTAGATCGTACTGCAGATGATTTTAAGCTCCTCGGGGTCACGGTACGAACGAACGCAAATACCGTATATGACAACACGAGTAGTGTCACGACGGGTGATCTGGTCGAGGTCTATGGATTATTCAATGCGGCAAATCGCACCATCGTTGCGACCCGGATCGAGAAAAAGAACTTTGTCGAACATAAATTGCGCGGTGTCGTCAGCGGGCTCAATACTCGAACGCGTCAATTTTTGATCGGAACAGTACTGATCGACTACAAGAGCGTCACAACGTTCGAAGGACTTGCGAACGGAGCCGAACTCACGGTATTCGGTGGACCACCGCCGGCTTCCGGCGCCTGGAGTATCGAACGCGCGAGCGTGCAAGCGGCCGTTGTTGTCAGCGAAGCGTCGCGCGTTGAATTGGAGGCTGTCATAGAACAGTACGTTTCTCTGTCAAATTTTCGGTTATCGGGTTTGGTTATAGACGGCTCGGCTGCCCTAATTCAATCCGGGCGCGCAAGTGATCTTGCAGTCGGCGTTGGCGTTGAAGTCAAGGGTGAGGTTCAAGCCGGAGTGGTTCGAGCCTCCAGGATCAAGATCAAAGAACACGGAACGGGTGTGTCGGAAAACAGCGTGTCGCCTTCAAGCGTTCCGGGTAGTGATGCCTCGGCGAACAGCGCGTCGAGCAACAATGGTTCTGGCAAGAGCGAGTTCGAGGTCAAAGGCGCGATCGGCGACTTCAAGGCCGCAAATAACTTCGTTGTCCGG
>JANLTP010000169.1:0-56957 GCA_031363055.1 Burkholderiales bacterium
CATGGTCGGCAGCAGCACCAGCACATAAACGACCGTACCGGCCAGCGTCGATAATTTGAGCGACTCGCTCAGACCGAGTGAGCGGGACGCGCGATTGGCGCCGGCCGCCTCAAGCAGGTTGGCGACGATGGTGCGCAGCAGTGTGGCGACCAGATAGCCAACCACGCCAATGGCGGCGGCGGCCAGAATGTTGGGAATCACACCCAGGAGGCTGGTCATCATGCCCTGAACCGGCGACAGCAAGCCGTCGAGTTGCAAGGCACCGAGCACCGCCGGCAAGAACAGCAGCAGCGTGAACCAGAAGCCCGCCTGCGCCAATTGCCCGGACAGGGCTGAGGTTGGCTTCGCGCCGATGGCCGTGTTTGTGACGTTACTCAATGGGTTACTCAAAGCGTTACTTGAGGAATCCGAAAGGCGGGAGTCGAGCGAGGTGGCCGACAGCACGCGATGCAAAACGGTTCGCACCAACGTGGCGACTACCCAGGCGACGGCTGCCAGCACCACACCTGCGAGCAGCTTCGGCATGAAGGCCAGTACTTCAGTAGCCAGAGTAGACAGCGGTCCCGAAGCGTTGCCGAGATTCAAGGCGTTCAACACGGCAATGGCGGTCATCAGCAAGATCAACGCGTACAGTCCGGTCGACAATGCTCTGGTCACGGGCCACTGCGTGCCGGCGGCCCGATTGACCCTATTGTCAAGGCCAATGGCCGTGAAGCCGCGCCGCGCGACCGAGCGCACGATGAGCGCCGCGATCCATCCGACCAGGCCCATACCGATGGCACCCAGAATAGATGGAAGGTGGCCGCCTAGGGCGGTTTGAAGTGATTGGGTCAAGCTGGTCAAGTCCATGAAGCCCTCATATATTTTTGTTTTGAATCAGATGATCAGGTGACACGCGAATGTTGTTGCTAATCTACACCTTTTGAAAGTGCAACTAAAGCCGGTAGATGATAACTTTAGTGAAAGATCGTGACGCTTCGCGATGGACCCTTAATGAACGCTTGAAGGATCTTGACTCGCGTGGTTTATCCAAACCCGGTACTCTACGTTGCGTAAATGCTGCTTGAGACCGACCCCAACTTGATCAACAGGAACTCGCGAATGTCCAACTTACCGTCGTCGCATGCTTTGGCCCAGTTGAGCGCCGCTCAAATGTCAGCCGGGTTCGCCAGTCGGGAGCTGTCTCCGGTCGACGTTGCGCATTCGGCATTGGCGGTTATCGAGGCCTGGGAGCCCAGCATCAACGCGATGTATCTGGTGCAGCGCGAGTCGGCGCTGGCCAGTGCCGCGCTCAGCGAGGCGCGTTGGCGTGCCGGCCAGCCCCGCTCGGCGATTGACGGAGTACCGGTTACGATCAAGGAGAACATCTATACCCGCGGTGACCCGGCGCCGATTGGTTGTGCTGCCAATCCCTTGACGCCGAAGGACGCTGATGCGCCGCCCTCGGCTCGAGTTCGCGAAGCGGGCTGTGTGATCCTGGGCAAGACCACGATGCCGGATTTCGGCATGTTGTCCTCGGGTAATTCCTCGATTCATGGCATTACCCGCAATCCCTGGCGGCTTGATCGCAATACGTCCGGATCGTCCTCCGGCGCGGCTGCGGCGGTGGTGGCCGGCTACGGACCGCTCCATATCGGCACCGACATTGGCGGTTCAGTCCGATTGCCGGCCACCCACGGCGGCTTTTTTGCGCTCAAGCCGAGTCTGGGCCGCATTCCGGTTTTCCCGCCCTACCTGGGTCGGGTCGCCGGCCCCATGACCCGCTCGGTGCGCGACTCGGCGCTGCTGCTCGAAGTCCTGTCGCGGCCGGATATTCGCGATCACATGAGTCTGCCGTATCAACCGGTGAACTATGCCGCAGAGCTTGAGGGCCTTGATCTGAAAGGGCTTCGAATTGGTTTGCTGACCGACATGCAGGTGGGCTTGCCTGCGCATCCGCAAGTGTTGGCTGCGACGCTTGCGGCGGCCAAGGCACTGGAGTCAGTCGGTGCCTTGATTGAGCCCATGAACAGTTATTTGAGTGCTGACATGCTGGCCGGCATGCTGATCTTTTTCGAAGCCCGCTCCGGTAATGATGTTGCGGCCATGACGCCTGAGCACCGCAGCAAGATTCTGCCGTTTGTGCGCGAGTGGTGCACTTATCGATCGGCGAATTTCACCGGGGTCGAGGTCATGGCCGCCTACAACCAGGTCATGGCCATGCGCGAAGCGGCCGTTGCCGCCGTTGCTCGCTATGATTTTGTCCTGTCGCCGACTTCGCCGATACCGCCCTACGATGCGCTGTCCGCCTGTCCCGGTGACGATCCCCACAACGCCTTGCCACACATTGCCTTTACGGTTGCCTACAACATGAGTGAACAGCCAGCGGCGTCGGTGAATTGGTCCTACACCGATGACCAATTGCCGATCGGGGTCCAGGTCATCGGGCAGCGTTTTGATGACCTTGGCGTGCTCAGACTGTCGCGCGCGCTTGAGCAACTGCGGCCGACGCAGCGGCCCTGGCCCGTCCGTTCTTGATCTCCGGCAGTCTTGTGGGTATTCCAGGTCTCCAGGATCTGGACCGCAAGTGGCTGGTCCGGGCCTTAAACCAGTGGAATCATGACCGTGTCCTGGAACGGTTTGCGCTGGGTCAACCGCTGGTACCAGCTTGCGAGATTAGGCAGTTCGGGTCGCTGATACCCAATGTCGTCGAACGGCATATTGAACCAGCGATGGGTCTGAATGCCGGTGCCTATGTCGGCCAGCGTCAATTGCGGGCCACACAGGTAGAGGTTGTTCGCGAGCCGGTCTTCGACGATCGCGAGCATATCGAAGGTTTTGCTGGCACTGGCCAGGATGGCTGCCGGGTCGCGTTGCGCTGCCGGCGTGCGAATCAGACCCCAGAATGACGGCGTAATCGCCGGACCCAGCGCCGACAGATTCCAGTCGAGCCAGCGCTCGCAATCGGCGCGCCCATGCAGCGCGACCGGATAAATATCGTGGGCCAGATGTTTGTTGGCCAGATAGCGCATGATGGCGTTCGACTCATACAGCGTGAAGCCGTTGTCTTCGATGGTTGGCACGAGGCTATTCGGGTTCATCGCTCGATAGAACGGCTCCCGGGTGCGACCAAACGAGCCGCCGACCTCGGTCTGCTCGTATCTGAGTTCCAGTTCGGCGCACAGCCAACGCACCTTTTGAACGTTCGACGAGGTATTGCGTCCCCACAACTTGAACATCAGGATTCCTTTAGGGGCGACAGATTTACGGGCGACATAGATACATACCCATAGCTTTGTACGACATGACGAGTTCGTCCTTCTGATTGATGCCCTCGTGCGTGGCCTGAATGATGCCGCGATCCGGTTTGCTTTTCGAGCGGCGCGCCGTAACGGTCGTGACGCGCACTTTTAGTCGGTCGCCGGCGCGAACGGGTACATACCAGCGCAGTTCGTCAACGCCTGGTGACCCCATGCTGGCGCGCGGCGAAATGAAGTGATCGGCCATCAGGCGCATCATGATGCTGCCGGTCATCCAGCCGCTCGCGATGATGCCGCCATAGATCGACTGGCGGGCCGCTTCCTCATCGAGGTGAAACGATTGCGGGTCATAGCGGGTTGCAAAATCATGAATTTCCTGGGCGGTGATCAGGTAGTCGCCATACGTAAGCTGCTCGCCGACGATGTAATCCTCGAAATATCGTTCCTTGATCGGTACCGTCACTTTGGCTCTCAGGGGGTTGCGGGAAATCACGCTATTATCTTCCATCATGAATGATTTACGAATCGACAAGTGGCTCTGGGCGGCAAGGTTTTTCAAGACCCGAAGTCTGGCCCAAACGGCGATTGATAGCGGCAAGGTACTGGTTTCCGGTGAACGGGTGAAGCTGGCGCGTGCGGTACATATCGGTGATAAATTGCGAATTCAGATCGGTGACCTCGTGCGTGAGGTCATCATTCAGCAGATATCGGATCATCGCGGGCCGGCACCGGTCGCACAGAAAATGTATGAGGAAACACCCGAGTCAATCCGCCAGCGAGTCGAGGCCGTCGCGCGCAAGGCGTTGTACCAGGAACCTTCGTACGCGCTCGAAGGTGGCCGACCGACCAAACGCCGCCGCCGGGATCTCGAACGCGTGCGTTCGACCTCTTGACCCGCGTGTCCGTTCGACTTCTTGAATTTTGTGCGCTAGCGCTGTTGTTTTCGTTCAACGCCTTGTTCAGTGTTGCGTTGGCGAACGAAGTGCCCCGAATCAGTTTTCAGGAAGCCGCCATCAAGATGCGCGAGCCGGGGTATTTGCTGATGATGCGTCATGCGCAAACCGTCGCCGGGATCGGCGATCCCGAGCAATTCAAGTTGGGTGACTGCAGTACTCAACGCAATCTCTCACCTGAAGGTCGCGAGCAGGCGCAACGGATTGGCCGCGCGTTTGCCCAGGCCGGGATTCGATTCGATGAGGTGCGCGCCAGTCAATGGTGCCGCACTCGTGAGACCGCACGGCTGGCCTTTGGTTCCGAGCTGCCATGGCCGGTGCTGAATTCAACCTTCCGCAATCGCAGCGAACAACCGGAGCGAAGCCGGCAGATTGTTGAATTCGGGCGCACCATGAACAAATCGCACAATGTCATGCTGGTGACGCATCAACTGACGATCACCGCGTTGGTTGGCAATTGGGTGGACTCGGGGGAAGTGTTGGCCTTTCGATACGAGAACGACCGGTTGACGCCGCAATTCCGGTTGACGCCGCCGTGAATCCTGCACAGCCGACGCTCTGGCTCGATGCCAGCCAGCGAATCATGACCATCGACCAGACCTGTCTGCCGTTCGAGCGAGTCGAGATTGAACTCAGTGATCCGGTCGTATGTGCGATGGCGATTCGCGATATGCAGGTTCGTGGTGCACCGCTGATCGGCGTGGTGGCCGCCTTCGGACTGGCACTGGCGATGAGCCGTTCGGCCAGCGATGAGTCGCTCCAGAGCGCCTACCAGATGCTCTTGGCGACGCGTCCGACAGCGGTCAATCTGCGCTGGGCGCTCGATCGGGTTCGCGCCAGGATTCAGGATCAATTGCCGGTTCGACGCGCGCTGCTGGCCTGGCACGAAGCCAACGCTATTCGTGAGGAAGACATCCAATGCAACCGGGCGATTGGTGAACACGCGCTGCACTTGTTGCGCCCTTTGATCGAGCGTGCCAAGGCAGGTAGCCGTCCACTGCAACTGCTCACTCATTGCAATGCGGGTGCGTTGGGCACGGTTGCCTGGGGGACGGCGCTGGCGCCGATGTTTCTGTTACGGCAGCAGGGCGTCGATCTGCATGTCTGGGTCGACGAGACCCGGCCGCGAAACCAGGGTGCGAGCCTGACCGCCTGGGAACTCGGACAAGCGGGCATTGCGCACACGGTCGTTGCGGATAACGCCGGTGGTTTGCTCATGATGCAGGAACGGGTCGATGCGGTTCTGGTGGGCTGTGATCGCGTCAGCGCCAATGGCGATGTCTGCAACAAGATCGGCACCTATTTGAAGGCGCTGGCGGCGGCGGCCCATCGCGTACCGTTTTATGTCGCTTGCCCGCGCTCGAGCATCGATCGGCAACTGGCCAGCGGCGATCGTATTCCGATTGAAGAGCGCAGCGAGCGCGAGGTCAGTCACGTTCGCGGCGTCAACCCGGCTGGTGAGGTCGTCGAAGTTCGCATCATTGCCGAGGGCGTACGCTGTCTGAACCTGGCCTTCGACATTACGCCAGCAGCACTGGTGTCAGCACTGATTACTGAGCGGGGTGCCTGCGCCGCTGACCCGGCCGCGATTGCCGCCCTGTTCGCCGCGGCATGACCATGGCCACGACCGCGAACATGACCATGACTAGCGAATTTGAAACCGAGCAGCAAGCGCGTCGTGCGGTGATTGCGGCATGCCTGAAGATGAATGCTTTGGGAATCAACCAGGCCAAGGCCGGCAATATTTCGGTACGCTGGCATCGCGGTGCGAAGGATGGTTTTCTGATCACACCCAGCGGGCTGCCGTATGAGGATACAACCGAGGACGATATCGTCTGGTTGGCCATCGATGACGATCCCGATCATCCGCAGCCGAGTCCCTTGCAGAAGTTTTTTCCGAACGCGGCGATCACAGGTGCGAATGCGGGTTCCAGTGAGGGTTCGAGTACGCGTTCGGGTTCAAACGCGGACACGCGCGCACTTGTGCGACCGGTTTCACCGCCGTCATCCGAATGGCGCATGCACTCGATGATCTATCGACAGCAGCCGCCGCAACGGGCTGGCGCCGTGGTGCATACCCACTCACCTTATGCGAGCTCTCTAGCCTGTCTGCCCAGAATTCAGACCGAGGGCATTCCGGCGTTCCACTACATGATCGCCGTGGCCGGAGGTACTACGATTCGCTGCGCGCCGTATGCGACCTTCGGTACTCAGGCGTTATCGGATTTTGCGGCTGTCGCCCTACGAGGCCGGTGCGCCTGTCTGCTGGCTAATCACGGCGTTTTGGCTTATCAAAATTCATTGCCGCGCGCGCTCACTTTGGCGCAGGAAGTCGAAACTCTTGCGCGCATGTATTGGCAGGCTTTGCAGATCGGTGCGCCGGTGATTCTCGATGATGCGGAAATGCAGCGGGTGATCGAGCGATTCAAGACTTACGGCAAACCAGCCCTCAAAGCCATTACACCGGGAAATTCAAATGGATAATCTGCGTCGCCAAATTCTGCATGTCCTGAGTATGCCTAACCTGAGTCTGTTTAACCTGACTCTGCGTACCCTGATCGGGGACATCCTGTCGATTGCACTGTTCGCCACTCTGGCGCCGTCAGTCAGTGCTCAAGGCAAACAGGTGACAGTGATTTGTTCGACCGATCAGGCCTGGTGTGACCTGGCGGCCAAGGAGTATCAGGCGCTGAGCGGAGTCAAGGTGTTGCAGGTGCGCAAGGCCACCGGCGAGGCGCTGGCGCAAATCCGCGCTGAGGCCGCGAACCCGAAAACTGACCTGTGGTGGGGCGGTACCGGCGACCCGTTCTTGCAGGCGGCTGAAGCCAATCTACTCGAGGCGTACCGGCCGAGTTACCTGAACGATTTGCACGCCTGGTCGGTGCGGCAGTACGCGAGCAGCGAGAACAAGGTCGGCGGCTTCTACACCAGTGCGATCGGCTTTGGCTGGAATGAGGATGTTCTGAAGAAACGCAAACTGCCCGCGCCGCGCTGCTGGGCCGATCTGGTTGATCCGAAATACAAGGGTGAGATCGAGACCTCGCACCCGGCTTCGAGTGGCACCGGCTATACCATCCTGGCCGGCCTCGTGCAGCAGATGGGTGAAGATCAAGCCTTTGAATATTTGAAAAAGTTGCATCGCAATGTCACTCAATACACGCGCAGTGGCACGGCACAGGCGCGCAGTGTCGCCAAGGGCGAAGTCGGTATTGGCGTGAGCTTTATTTTCGGTTTCGAGAGCGAACGCAGCCAAGGTTTCACCATGGTTCGCTCGGCGGCGCCCTGCGAGGGAACCAGTTACGAGATCGGCGGTATTGCACTGGTGAAGGGCGCACGCAACCGGGAGGCGGCGCAGAATTATTACGACTGGCTGATGAGCCCACAGGGTCAGAAAATCGGTGCGCGCGCCAACTCGCTGCAGGTGCCGGCGAACAAGACGTTTGCGCCGGACCCGCGCATTCCAGCGATCGATACCGTGCGACTCATCAAGTACGATTTCGAGAAGTACGGCAAGGCGGCCGAACGCCGACGATTGATTGATCGCTGGCAGCGCGAGGTTGAATCGCTGCCGCGCTAATAATGGAGACATTCGATGATTTTCGTAAACACAGCCAGCGGTTTGTTAGGCTTGGCCTTGCTGCTGGCTGGCAGCACTGGCTGGGCACAGGACAGTGGCCAGATCAATATTATTTGCTCGGTGCAAGCCGAGTGGTGTCACATGATCCAGACGGTCTTTGCACGCAGTACCGGTGTCAAGGTGAACCTGTCGTTGAAGGGTTCAGGCGAAGCGCTGGCGCAACTCTCGGCCGAGCGCGCCAATCCGAAAACCGACGTCTGGTTCGGTGGCACCGGCGACCCGCATTTGCAGGCGGCTGAGCAGGACTTGAGTCTGGAGTACAAGTCGCCGAGCTTGGATCAATTGCATGGCTGGGCGCAACAACAGGCGGTGCAAAGCAAATACCGCACCGTCGGTATTTATTCGGGACCGCTCGGATTTGGTTACAACACCGAGCTGCTGGCGCGCCGCCAGTTGCCGGTGCCGCGTAGTTGGGCTGACTTGCTCAATCCCATTTACAAAGGCGAGATCCAGGTGGCCAATCCGGCCTCCAGTGGCACAGCCTACACGATGATCGCGACGCTGGTACAACTGATGGGCGAAGACAAGGCCTTCGATTACATGAAGTCGCTGCACCGAAACATCGGCCAGTACACTCGAAGTGGCACCGGCCCGATCAAGGCGGTGGCACGCGGCGAGACCGCGATCTCTATCAGCTTCGTGCATGACGGCCCGTCCGAGGCGGCGCAAGGGTTCCCGGTCGCCACGGTGACCCCGAGTGAGGGCACTGGCGCCGAAATCGGATCGCTATCGATCATCAAAGGCGCCCGCAATCTGGACAATGCCAAGCGCTTCTATGAATGGGCGCTGAGCGCACAAGCGCAACAATTCGGTGCAGCGAGCCGCCAGTATCAGTTACCCGCCAACAAAGCCACGCCGATCGATCCGCGGGTGCCTGATTTCAAGAAGATCAAACTGATCAATTACGACTATGCGCGCTACGGCGCCAGCGCTGAACGCCGCCGCTTGATCGCACGGTGGGAGAAAGAAGTCAACGCCTTGCCGCGCTGAAACACTGCCCGCGATGAGTTCCCGATCGCGCCGTCGCTTCGATACGGCTTTGCGAGCCTGGCTGCTGCTGGGCTTGGCGGCCTTTGTTCTGCTGCCCTGGTACCTGCCGCAAGACCTCGGATTCTGGCAATCGCTGCGTGGCGTATTCGGGCCAGGTGAGTCGGGCAGCGGCCTGATGCACGCCATTGCGGCGGGTCGTCCCTGGTTGCTGATGGCTCCGTTGGCGCTGACGATCGCACTGCTGCTGATGCACATGACTCGCAGCAGGCTGCAGGCGCGCATGTCGCTCGTCACTGCCTTGGCGGGGTTGTCGGGCTTGGTCGTTACCGGCTTTGCGATTGGCGCGCGCGGTTGGTCGTTCGAGATCTTGCAATTCTGGTTTGGCGCGTTGCCCAAGGGTCAGTTCGGTATCGGCGTGGGCGGTGCGCTCGTCCTGGTCTGCCTGTTGGTGCTGCTGGCGGCCGCGCTGGCCAGGCTAGGGTTTTTTCGAGGCGATCTTTTTGTATCGTCGGCAGTGGTTGTCTGTTGCGCGCTGCTGTTGCTGTTCATCGCGCTGCCGGTGGGCAAATCAATGGTCAGCGCGTTCTACGGTGAGAACGGTGCGTTCTCACCGGGCATGCTGGTCGAACGCCTTGGCAATGCGCGCGTCTGGGGACTGGGTTGCCTCGGCGGGTCCGTCGGCTGCGGCGTCGCCTGGAACACCCTTGCATTGGCGCTGTTGACGGCGACCGGTACGACCGTGCTGGGTTGCTTGCTGGCACTGTTGGCCGAGCGCGGACCGAGCCGCTGGAAGCGGCCATTGAACGTGCTGGCGCTACTTCCCATTATTACGCCGCCGTTTGTGGTGGGCCTTGGACTCATCCTGCTGTTTGGCCGAGCCGGTATCGTCAATCAAGGACTCGAGTGGGCATTCGGTGTGACGCCATCGCGCTGGTTTTACGGCCTGACCGGCATTTTGCTGGCGCAATTGTTCGCCTTCACGCCAATCGCTTTCATGATCATGCGCGGTGTGGTTCAGGGTCTGAGTCCGGCGCTCGAGGAGGCCGCCCAAACCCTGCGTGCCAGCCGCGGGCAAACCTTCAGGACGATTACCCTGCCGTTGCTCAAGCCAGGTCTGGCCAATGCGTTTCTGGTCGGCTTCATCGAGAGCATGGCGGACTTCGGCAATCCGATCATTGTCGGTGGCCAATACTCAGTGCTGTCGACCGAGATTTTTTTCGCGATCGTCGGCGCGCAACTCGATCAAGGCCGGGCGGCGTCGTTATCGTTGATCCTGACGTTGTTTGCGCTGCTCGCCTTCTTTGCGCAACAACGCTTGCTCGGCAAGGGCCAATACACGACGGTGTCCGGCAAAGGCGCAGGCGGCGTATCAATGCCGTTGCCGGATGGCGTGCGTCGCCTGTGCCATTTCGTGGCCCTACCCTGGATCGCGTTCACCATCATCTTGTATCTGTTCGCGTTTGCCGGCGGCTTTGTGCAGACTTGGGGACGAGACTACACGTTGACGTTCGCGCACCTGAATACCGCGTTCGGTGTGCAATGGAGCGATATCAGCACAGGCAGTAGCACAGGCAACAGCGCAGGCAGCGGCACAGGCCTGTTGCTGACGGGTACGGCCTGGAATTCGCTGTTCACGACGCTCAAGTTGGCCGCGATTGCCGCGCCGATCTGCGCCTCGATCGGCTTGTTGATCGCCTGGCTGATTGCGCGCACCCGATTTGTCGGCAAGGCGACCTTCGAATTTGCGGCGCTGCTGGCCTTTGCGATTCCGGGCACGGTGCTGGGCGTCAGCTATATCCTGGCATTCAATGTGCCACCGGTCGAGCTGACCGGTACCGCACTCATCATTGTGTTGTGCTTTGTGTTCCGCAACTTGCCGGTGGGCGTGCGGGCCGGCGCTGCGAACCTGGGGCAGCTCGACCCATCGCTCGATGAAGCGTCGATCATGTTGCGCGCCAGTACCGCGACGACCTTGCGCCGGGTCATCTTGCCGCTGCTTAAACCGGCGCTGGCTGCGGCGTTGGTTTACAGTTTCGTGCGTTCCATGACAACGGTATCAGCAGTGATTTTTCTGGTTACGGCCGAATATGAACTGGCGACGACCTACATCATTGGGCGAGTCGGCAACGGCGACTATGGTGTTGCGCTGGCCTATTGCACGGTACTGATTGTGCTGATGCTGGTCGTGACCTTGACTATTCAAAAATTGGTCGGTGAGCGCACGCTGGGCCGGCGGGAGCATCGATGAGCACACCACAATGATTAGCACGGGACCAACGAGCACGACACAAACGAGCGCAACACCGCGTGCGATCGGTGTCGAGTTTCGACAAGTAACCAAACGGTTTGGAGGTGCCAGCGCGCCGCTGGTGATTGGAGGCGTTGATCTGCGCATCGAGAAGGGTACCTTGACGACGATTCTAGGACCATCAGGCTGTGGCAAGACGACGCTGCTGCGCATGATCGCCGGTCTGGAGACGCCGAGTTCCGGGCAGATCCTCATTGACGGTGAAGATGTCACCGAATTGGGTCCGGCCGAGCGCAACGTCAGCATGGTGTTCCAGAGCTACGCGCTGTTTCCGCACATGACGGTTTTCGAGAACGTGGCGTACGGACTCACGGTCGCGGCCGTGCCTGTG
Organism: Burkholderiales bacterium; assembly: GCA_031363055.1. Lineage (GTDB taxonomy): Bacteria > Pseudomonadota > Gammaproteobacteria > Burkholderiales > Burkholderiaceae_E > JANLTP01. Next base: position 11,459 of record JANLTP010000169.1, read on the forward strand.
ACGGAGCGCCTAAAGCGCGTGAAGGCGGCGCTCGACAGTGTTGGCCTCATGGGTTATGAGCAACGCATTCCGAGTGAGCTTTCGGGTGGCCAGCAACAAAGGGTCGCTGTGGCTCGTGCCTTGGTGCTGGAACCTGCGGTCATGTTGTTCGATGAGCCGCTGTCGAATCTGGACGCCCGTTTGCGACGATCGATGCGCGATGAGATACGGCAACTGCAACGGCGTCTGGGCTTGACCGTCGCCTATGTAACTCATGATCAGGGTGAGGCGCTCGCAGTCAGTGATCAGGTGGTGGTGATGGATCTCGGTCGGGTGGCGCAGGCCGGTAGTCCGGCTGATTTGTACGAGCGTCCGTGCAGCAAGTTTGTGGCCAGCTTCATGGGTGAGGCGCTGCTCTTCACGGGCCTGGCCGATGGCAGTGACCGGATTCAGATCGGCGACTTTGCGGTGCACACCGGCGTGGCTTGCGCCAGCGGCCCAGTGAATGTTGCAGTGCGACCGACGGCCTGGGTCATTGCCGAGTCGGGGGTTGGCCTGCCGGGCAAGGTTGTTGGGTTGGCTTATCTGGGCAGCCATCGGGAGGTGACGCTTGAATCCGCGCTCGGGGTGATCCTCGCCATAGACGATGACCTGGCTCGCGGACTTCGAATCGGGCAGGCGGTGGTGCTGAACGCCTCGGGCCGTGGTGTGTCGATTTTGCCCGAACAGTGAGCGCTTATCGCGCATTCATTTTCCTGCAATTCGTCGTGATTTAGGTGGAGAATAGGGATTCGAATCAACGTGGAGGCGCGCATGAATAAAAATTTGATCGACGTCGATGAAGTACTCAAGAAGTTGGCTGCACAAGTCGCCACACAAGGCGAAGGGGTTCGCAGTGGTGTGCGTGACCTGACCTTGCGCGGCCTGCAAGCGCGTGAGCTGTCGCTCAAGGGCATCCAACAGGTCGTGCACAGTGTCACGGCCGGGGTCAATCTGGGTGCCGTCAAGGGCAAGCTCGATGTCGAAAAGACGCTGACCGATGCGTTGGCCGGCATGGACGACGCCATACTGAAAGCGGTGCAGGCCTCGCAAGTCGCGCTGAACCAGCTTTCCTCCCAAGGCGCCGACTTCGAAAGCTCGAAACTCAAGAAGTCCTTGTCTGAAATCGAGCGCATGGAAGACGAATTTCTGAGCACGGTTCGCAAGACCTCCGAGTCAGCCAGTGAGAAGCTGCAGCAACAATGGGCCGGGGTGCTCAGCAAAACCGGCATTACCGGTACTTCGGCCGGAACACAAGTGACGGCATTCATGGAAGACTTCGCCCAGAAAATGCAGGCGCAGATCCGCTCGAACCGTACTACGACGCTGCGCGCCGCCCATATGCTCGGTCAGAATTTTGCCACCCTGGCCAGTGGCATCTTGATCGGCCTTTCTGAAGGCATGCGTCAAACGGCCGCTGCCAGTGCCGCCTTTGGTGCCGGCGACGCCGCTGCTGGCGAAGCCGATAGCGCCGCCGCACCGAAAAAGGCTGCTGCGGCCAAAGCGTCCGCCCGGCCCAGGGCTGGTAAACGGTGAGCTTACATACTTTGAGCCAACAGACGTTGAGAGTGCAGACGCTGAGAGTGCATACGTTGAGCTCGCACCCATCAAATCCCCATCTAGAAACGGAATAATCATGTCTGATATTGTGATCGTTGCAGCACAACGTACCGCCGTCGGGAAGTTCGGTGGCACCTTGGCGAAGACGCCGGCCACCGATTTGGGCGCCCATGTGGTCAAGGGTCTGCTGGCGGCGTCCGGAGTCGCTGGCGACGCCATCAGCGAGGTCATCATGGGTCAGGTCCTCGCTGCCGGCGTCGGCCAAAACGCCGCGCGCCAGACGGTGATCAAAGCCGGGTTGCCGCAGACGGTGCCGGCCATGACCATCAACAAGGTATGCGGCTCGGGGCTGAAGGCCGTCATGCTGGCGGCGCAGGCGATTCGCTGTGGTGATGCTGAAATTGTCATCGCCGGCGGCCAGGAGAGCATGAGCACGGCACCGCACGTGCTCAATGGTTCCCGCGACGGTCAGCGGATGGGCGACTGGAAAATGATCGACAGCATGGTCGTCGATGGCCTGTGGGACGTCTACAACCAGTACCACATGGGTAACACAGCCGAGAACGTGGCCAAGAAGTTCAGTATTTCGCGCGAGATGCAGGACGTCTTTGCGCTGGCCTCGCAGCAAAAAGCGGCGGCCGCACAGGATGCCGGCAAGTTCAAGGACGAAATCCTGCCCTTTAGCATTGCCCAGAAAAAGGGCGATCCGATCGTGTTTTCGATGGATGAGTTCATCAACCGCAAAACCAGTGCCGAGGCGCTTGGCGGATTGCGGCCAGCGTTTGACAAAGCGGGTTCAGTAACAGCAGGCAATGCCTCCGGCTTGAACGATGGTGCCGCAGCGGTGCTGGTCATGACGGCGGCACGCGCGGCAAGTTTGGGCTTGAAGCCCCTGGCGGTGATTCGCGCTTATGCGAGCGCCGGGCTGGACCCCTCCATCATGGGCATGGGTCCGGTGCCAGCGTCGACCTTGTGCCTGAACAAGGCCGGCTGGAAGGCGCAGGATCTGGATCTGATGGAAATCAACGAGGCGTTTGCTGCTCAAGCCTGCGCCGTCAATCAGCAGATGGACTGGGACACCAGCAAGATCAATGTCAATGGCGGAGCGATCGCTATCGGTCATCCGATCGGCGCATCGGGTTGCCGGATTCTGGTGACACTGTTACACGAGATGAAGCGGCGTGGCGCCAACAAGGGTCTGGCGTCCTTGTGTATCGGTGGCGGTATGGGGGTGGCGCTGGCGGTGGAGCGCGCCTAGCAAGGAACACCAGAGTTATTCAAATTGCTTTAAAAATAAAGGAGACATAGCATGGCTAAAAAAGTAGCGTACGTAACCGGAGGTATGGGCGGGATTGGCACGTCAATTTGCCGGCGCTTGCACAAGGAAGGCTTCAAGGTGATTGCCGGCTGTGGGCCGAGCCGCGACTTCAAGAAATGGATCGACGAGCAGGCCAGCGACGGCCACACGTTCTACACCTCGGTCGGCAACGTCGGCGAGTGGGAATCGACGGTTGATGCATTTGCCAGAGCCAAGGCCGAACATGGCCCGATCGAAGTGCTCGTCAATAACGCCGGCATCACCCGCGATCGCATGTTCCTGAAAATGACGCGCGATGATTGGGACGCCGTACTGAACACCAACCTGACTTCGATGTTCAACGTCACTAAACAAGTGGTGGCTGACATGGTTGAGCGCGGTTGGGGCCGCATCATCCAGATCTCGTCGGTGAACGGTGCTAAAGGGCAGGCCGGGCAAACCAACTATTCGGCTGCCAAGGCTGGTATGCATGGCTTCACGATGGCGTTGGCACTCGAAATGGCCAGCAAGGGCGTGACGGTCAACACGGTCAGTCCGGGCTACATTGGTACCGACATGGTGCGCTCGATCAAACCCGAAATCCTCGAAAAAATCGTTGCCACCATTCCGGTCAAACGGCTCGGCACGCCCGATGAAATCGGTTCGATCGTCGCTTGGCTGGCCAGTGAAGATTCGGGATTCACGACGGGTGCCGACTTCAGTTGTAATGGCGGATTGCATATGGGCTGAACCTCACGAGATCGGCGTATTCGGCAATATTTTGGATGCGCTGATCGCCGCTTCTTGGATGCGCTGTTCGCCGCTAGCGGCTGCCCGGCGCAACTTGAGCGTCGAATACGTCGTTTCGTCGCAAGTCCATGACTCGAAGTCCCGCAACACTCTACTCTGCAATCCTGGCAGCAACCCGCTGCTGAAGATTTCAACCCATTCAGGAGAGCAGTGATGCGCGCACAAGTCACGTTATTAACCCGCATGTTGGCGCTGATGGTAGCGCTCTGGAACTGCTTGCCAGTGAGCGCCGCCGAGCAATATTCCGGTTTGCAGTTGCGCACGATCACAACCGCTGATCAACAGAGCGTCAACCTGTCGATCTGGTACCCGAGCGCAGTGCCTGCGCGCAAGCAAGTGTTCAGCGCCTACACGCTGGAGGTGTCGCTCGATGCGCCCGCAACCTCGGGGCGTTTCCCGTTGATCCTGATTTCACATGGTACCGGCGGCAATCTGATGAACCATCATGAGCTGGCCAGCGCCTTGGCGAGGGCCGGGTTCATTGCCGTGGCACTCGCCCACCCGGGTGATAACTACAAGGACCGGTCCATGTTGGGCAAGCCAGCTTATTTTGAGGAGCGGCCGCGTCAGGTCTCGCGCCTGCTCGATGCGCTGTTGACTGACCCCACCTGGGCGCCGTTGATCGACTCAAAGCGAATCGGCTTTCTCGGCCATTCGGCCGGTGGATTTACCGGTGCCGCCTTGATCGGTGCGACGCCGTCAATTGCCCAGATCGTGCGCCACTGCGCGGCGCATTATGACCAGGATCTGTGGTTCTGCCGGGTTTCGGGCAGCAAGGAAAAAGCGCTCGAGAATGCGCGCAATGCCGACCATATTCCTGCCGTTGGCACCAGCGCTGACCCACGCATTCGGGCTGCTGTGCTGATCGCGCCGGTTGGCGCATTTTTTACGGAATCGAGCCTGCAGTCGATCAAGGTACCGGTTCAGGTTTACGTTGCCGGGCAAGATGAAATCCTGACGCCGCGATTTCATGCCGCCTATATGGCGCGGCTCACACCGGGCGCTCAGACGGTCAATGTCGAGGCGGGCGGCCACTTCATGCTGGCCTCCAAGCTCGATCTCAAGGTCGCAATCGATGGTGCCGAAGTAAACTTCGATCCGGCCGGGTTTGATCGGGCTGGCGTGATCGCCACGGCGGCGCGCGATCTGCCGCTTTGGTTTGCGAAGGCCTTGACTCGATAGGAGGTCGACATGATGACCTTGTATTTCGCTTCAAACACCTGCGCACTGGCCTCGCATATCGCGCTTGAGGAGGCCAGCGCCGAGTACCGGGCGGTACGCGTGGATCTCGCCAGCGACGAGCAAAAGTCGGTTGATTGCTGGGTTGACGATGCCGCTGTAATACTTGCCATGCAAAAAAAGTCCCGCAAACCATGACCGACTGCTTTGATCTGATTGAGCGCGAATTCTTTAAAGGGCCGTGGGTGATGGGCGATCAATACACGGTCGCCGACATGTACTTGTTTACCCTGACGCAGTGGCTGGAGGGTGACGGGGTTGATGTCAAGCGCTTCCCGAAAGTGGCTGACCACTGGCGCCGGATGGCCGAGCGCCCGGCGGTCATCAAGGTGCTGGCGGCAGACGTTCAGACCGCGCGGAGCAGCCCGAACTCGATGCGAGTTCCGCGCGATAGCTCTGACTGAACGCGCACGACGCTGCTGTGTAAATCGAGGATGCGCTTGACGATGGCCAAGCCCAGGCCCGAGTTGGCCTCCGGACCAATCGCCTCGATTTCATCGGTCCGCCAATAGCGCTCGAAAATATGCGGCAGATGCTCGATCGCGATACCGGTGCCGGTGTCGCTGACGCTGATCTGAATCAACGGTCCCTGGGCTTGAAGCGCGAGGCTGACTTCGCCGCCCGAAGGCGTGTACCGCAGGGCGTTATCAATCAGATTCTGCAGCACTCGCTCGATCAGGGCAATATCGGCCGAGACGCGGGTTTTCAAGTGGCTACCGGCGCTCAGGTTCAGGACTATCCCGCGTTGCTGCGCGCTGAGTTGGTAGTTTTGAAGTACATCCTGCAATAGCTCTGCCAGGCAAAATACTTCGTATTTCGGTTCGACTCGACCGGCATCGAGCTTTGATAGTTCGAACAAATCGCTGATACGACGCCCTAACAGCGCAACATGTCGAAGCGCGGTTTTCAGATGTTGTGCCCGAACGGCATGATCGATTTGCTCACCCCGTACGAGCACCGTCTCCATATAGCCCTGAATGCTCGATAAGGGCGTGCGCAAATCATGCGATATGTTGCTCAGCAGTTCCCGCCGCTGGCTATCGCTGTCTTCGAGACGTTTGAATTGATCGGCAATTCGTTGTTGCATCGCTCGCACAGCGGCCCGCAAGATCGAGATTTCGTCGCCCGATTCCGCCACGCCCGAATCGCTGGTATCGCCGCGAAAATCCCGCAGTTCGCCGGTCAGTTCTCGAAGTGGTCGAGTAAGCTTTCGCAATGCGATCAGCATGACTGTCATCGCCAGCAGCGTAGCCAGGATCAAGCCAATCACGACCTCCCGCAAGGTATTGGAGTTCGCCAGCGTCGCCGTGACACTTTGCTGCTGCTGACCATTCAATACGATATACAGATAGCCGGTCGGTGCGTGGCTGGCGCCAACCAGGGCCAGCGACACAATATTCGGGCTGCTGCCGGGCCGTGGATCGTCGCCAAAAATTGGCAATCGCAAATCGGCCGATCCGGATGATCCGGCCGACTCCGCCGATTCGACCGCAAGCAAACGCCTGACTTTGGCCAGATCGACTCGCTGCCCCACCGGGTCAGGGCCGCCGGCCAGATCGAGCGCGTGCGCCAGAACTTTTCCGCCGGCGTCCAGCAGATAAACCTCGACTGACGGATTGATCATCATCACGTGCAAGGCCAGCTCTTTCATGGCTGCTCCGTCGGGCTGGCCGCTGCCGTCGAGCAAGCGAGTCGGCTGATGCTCAATGATGTAGCGCGCCAGTCCCAGATTCATGCGCTGGCTACTCTCGAGCGCCGATTGCGCACTGTAGTGGCGTAACAGTGCGAGCATGACCGCACATAACAACAACAGCATTGGAAGTATTACCAGGGCGGCGCGTATATGCAGCGGTTGCCAACTCGATCCGGCGTCGCGAATAGGTCGGTTCTGAGCGTATGCGGTCGCTTGATCGTACTGAGCCTGCGCGTCCAACAAGACCCGCGCCTGATTTAGATCCCGAGGGATCATGGGCAGAACTCAAACCGATAACCGACGCCCCACACGGTATGGATGAATTGCGGTTCGGCGCGGTCGTCGCCCAACTTGCTACGCAGCCGATTAATGTGGCTATTCACCGTGTGGTCATAGCCATCATGTCCATAACCCCAGACATCGGCCAGCAAGTCGCTGCGCGTGAAAACGCGCCCTGGGTGCTGCATGAAATGCCAGAGCAGGTCGAACTCACGTGGCGTCAGCAATAACTCTTCGCCGTCCAGACGCACTCGGCGTTCACTGCGATTAACTGTGAGCGAACCTTGCTTGGCAATTTCTGATTGCATGCCGAGGTTCGTCGATGTTTCGATTGCGCTGTAGTCGCAACGGCGCAGCAGAGCCTTGATGCGGGCCTGCAGTTCCAGCACGCTGAACGGTTTGGTCAGGTAGTCGTCGGCGCCCAATTCAAGTCCGAGCACGCGATCCAGTTCGCCGCTGCGCGCAGTCAACATGAGAATCGGCATATAGGTGCCCTGCGTACGCAGTTCGCGGCATATGTCGAGGCCGTTGAGACCCGGCAGGCGCAGATCCAGTACGATCGCATCCCAGCCACCGTTGAGTGCGAGCGCCAGACCTTCGCGGCCTTCATGCGCACGGGTCACTTGCGCGGGCAAGTCTGTCAAATGCATGGCGATCAGTTCGGCAATATCCCGGTCGTCCTCGATCACCAAAATACGGCGAATCGGGCGCGCTCGGGTTGCACCAGCGGGCGTGATACTCACCGGCTTTGATGCATTAGGGGACTGCATTGCTGCGTCAACCATGGGTCGGTGAAGGACTATTCAGATCGGTCAAGTCGAGCCAATCAAAGCAAATTACATAGAACAAAGCAGGGCGACGCACGAACAGTCCAGGTCAGCCAGTCGAGGGCTGTTACGCGAACGAATTCCTGAGTCGAGATCCGGACGAACTACTTACTTGCAGCCCCAGTTTACGTTGCCGATGATATTGCCACCAGACGATCAAGCAGTCATCACGGCAAGGTCTCAGATTTCGGTGTGCAGCAGAGAGTGGATAACAAACAGTTAGCAATTCGTGATCTTTTGGTGAAGAGTTGGATGGGCATATCGGATTGAATCGAGTCAACGAAATTTAAATCCGGATCTAAATCGGGACCGTTGACGCAATGAAGCATCCGTTTAGTCTTGATCCCCTGCAATGCGATGCCGTCGTGGATACGATTGCGCAACCGGGCGGCATGCCAATGCGCGATGAACCTCTGGTTGTGAGCGCGATTATTCCTGCGCGCAATGAAGTCTTGTGCATATCGGCAGTGGTAGCTGGCCTGCTGAAGTTACACACATCGGACGGGCGTGCGTTGATCGACGAAGTCGTGGTGGTCGATAACGGTTCGAACGACGGAACCGGGCAGGCGGCGATTTCGGCTGGAGCGCGCGTTGTTCAAGTTGAGCAACCGGGCTATGGGCTCGCCTGCTGGGAGGGCGCTCGGGCGAGTCGAGGTCAATTGCTCCTGTTTGTCGATGGTGATGGTGCCGCCGACCCGAAAGATGCAATCGCATTACTGGACGCGATGACAAGCGGCGCGCAATTGGTTATTGGCGTGCGCGCTCAACCGGATATCGGCGCGATGACGTTGACACAGCGTTTTGGCAACCGGCTGGCCTGCGCACTCATGCGATGGGTTTGGCAAATGCCAGCGCTCGATCTTGGACCTTATCGCGCCATTCGTCGCAATGCCTTCGATTCGCTCGATATGCAGGACCGCAAGTTTGGTTGGACAGTCGAAATGCAGGTGCGCGCGCACCTGCTCGGTTTGCGTGTGTCGCAAGTGCCGGTTGCCTGGCGTCAACGTAGTGCCGGGCAGTCGAAAATCAGTGGCACCTTGACGGGTGTGCTGGGCGCCGGAATCGGCATTCTCGGCATGATCGCCCAGTTGTATTGGCGCGAACGACAACGGGTCTCGCGCAGCGTCAATGCGGCTCAAGTCCAATCGGCTCAGGTCCGTGCGGCGCAGTTCAAGCATTGAGGGACTTTCCTTTTCATTTTTACAAAGGCAGGAGATTTTATGAATCGAAGTATTCGCGCAAACGTTTTCACAGTAGCGGCGGTCGCTCTGATCGCAGGTGCGGTCCATGCCTCTGGCTCCGACGGCGCCAGCGGCCCCGAAACTAGCGACGCCGCAGCGTACAACACGGGCAAGGGCGTCTTCGCCCGTCGACTGGCTTGTAGCGGTTGCAAGATGGCTGGCAAGAAACTCGATGCCGCCGAAGCGCGCGCGCTATTGGCTGAGAAAGGCAATTTGGGGCTCAGTGCTGACGAGTCGCAGGCGCTGGCGGTGTATTTGCAGCGCCGTTTCAAGTTGTGACCCCATTTTTCCGGAAGCTGAGACGATGAAAAAAAATCCGTTGATTCGAACGTTGTTAACCGGCCTGGCGCTGACGCTGCCAACGATAGCCTCTGCAGAAGGCGATTCGCCGTGGCTGCCTATTCCGGGTCAATTCACCCTGGGCGTCAGCCAAACTGAACAGAGTGGTAATGCCGCCTATATCGGCAGTGACAAGGTGCCCCTATCGATGATTACGGGTGGCGGCGCTTCAAGCTACAAACGTTCTACAACCAGCGTTCGCCTGGGTTACGGTATCAGCGACGCCTTGGCCCTCGATGCAAGTATTGCCTACGGAAATGTCAAGGTTGGCGCAGCCGACAGCAGTAGCGGCCTGACCGACAGCGTTGTCGGCTTGAATTATCGGGTGCTTGACGAGTTCGAGCAGCCCGGGTTGCCGAGCTTGACCGTGCGAGCGGCTGCGATTATTGCTGGCAACTACGATGGCGCGCGACTGGCAGCGCTCGGCAATGCAAAGAGCGGCCTGGAATTCGCCGTGATTCTCGGCAAACAGGTAACGACCGCGCTAGCCTTCTGGGGCGAAATCGGTATTCAGAATCGTTCCGGCGCCGTACCGACTGCGTCGTTTTTCGAGATCAATGCGCGTTATCGTTTTGCGCCAGAATGGAGCGCCAGCCTGGGCTTTACTGACAAGAAATACGGCGGTAGTCTCGATATCGGTGGCGCCGGTTTTTCGCCGGCGCGCTTCCAGGAGGTGCGTGCGGAACGCAGTCTTGCCAAACTCAGCATCGGTTATGCCATCGCTGGCAACCAGAGCATCGCATTGAACTACGCACAGTTGGTCAGCGGGCGCAACACGGTCAAGGATGATCAGATTATCGGTCTTGCCTATACCTACGCGTTTTAGCGATTACCTGCGCGTATTTGCAGTTCGCATGATGCAGGCCGATCGCACCCTGCAAGGGCGGGCGATCGGCCTGGCGTTGCTAGCCATTGCCAATGCACTCTTGCTCGTCTGGGGAAGCGAGTCGAGCGCGACTGATAGCGCTGCGCGCCAGTTGATCGCCGTGTTGCTGGCTAATGCGCTGGGTGCAATTGCTTTGCTTTGGATCGGCCTGGATCAGCAATTCGATCAAACGCCGGGCTGGTTCACTTTCGGCGTGGCTTTGTTGCTTCGCTTGATCGCGACTCAGGCCTCACCATTGCTGGAAGACGACCACTATCGATATCTGTGGGACGGTTTTCGAACGGCGACTGCCTTCGATCCCTATCGCTTGCCGCCATCTGCCTTTTTTGGTGATGAGCACTTGTCGCAACGTTGGCAGGATATTCTGAGTGGCATCAACAATCCGGATATCACCACCATTTACGGACCCGTGCTGCAAGGCGTGTTCGCGTTGGCCTACTGGGTTTCCCCTGGCCGGTTAGGGGCGATCCAAGGCTTGTTGCTGATCATTGATCTGGCGGTTCTATGCTTGCTCACAAGGCTGGGCACAAATCCGCGCAGCTTGCTCATCTATGCCGTGCACCCGCTGATTTTGAAAGAAGCCATGGCCAGTGCGCATCCGGACGGATTGCTTGCCCTGTTTCTGCTGCTCGCGCTTTTTGCGTGGCAACAGCGACGGCCGTTCTCGATGGGAATATTGGTGGCGCTGGCGATCGCCACCAAGGTGGCCGCGTTAGTGGTGGTTCCTCTGTTGCTGCTGAATCCTTCGGCGCAGCGGTCGGCTTTGGCCTGGGCAACGCGGCTCGGATTGGGAGGCTTGCTGACTTTGGTGGCGCTCTATTTACCGTTCTGGTTCAACGGTGGCACCGATGCCAGTGCGTTGGCTACCTTTGGCAGTCAGTGGCGCTTCAACCCGCTGCTGTATCGGGTGCTCGAGGAGATGCTCAGGGAGGTGCCGATCCCATCAGGTGCCCGGCTGGCCGCTGCTTGCCTGTTAGCGCTGGGCGTCGGTATGGTTACCTGGCAGTGGGGTCGAAAGCTGGCGGGCCAGCGGGGCGTCAATGCGCCGGCACAGAGTACTCCGGCGCTGGCTTCACCGCTATGTCTGCCGCCGTTGGCAGTACCATTAGCTCTGCTAATTCTGTTGGCGCCAGTGGTCAATCCCTGGTACTGGATGTGGGCGCTGGCGCTATCACTGCGAACCGGCCCTTATTGGGTCGCGGCAGCCGGCGCGGCTAGCGTATTGTCCTATTTGAACAGCACGGTTCTGTCCGAGGCTTCGTTGCTTTCGCCCGCTGCGTTGATGACGCCCTATGCGGTGACGATGCCCATAGCACTACTACAGTTATCAGCCTTCGGAGTCAGTTGGCTGGTCATCCGATGGATTGGACGAGTTCGCGCGCAGACTTCGGTAATGCCAGTCCTCCAGTAAGCAATTAGGCCCGTCAGCGACCCACTTTACTCGGCCTACGAAAACGTTCGTCGGACCTATAAATCCTTAACAAGGAGCTACCCTTTGAGCAGACTATCGAGCCTTATCTTCGTATCGTTGCTGGCCTGGGCGTCCCTCGCCGGCGCCGCAGATGGTTTGGTTATGAGCAAGAGTAGCTATTCTCCCAAGGAGACGATGGATCGATTCGAAGACACCGCCAAGAAGCGCGGTTTGAACATTTTTGCGCGAATCGATCACGCGGCGGGTGCCGCCAAGGTGGGCAAAACGCTACGCGCAACTGAGTTGCTGATATTTGGAAATCCGCAAGGAGGTACGCCCCTGATGGAATGCGCCCAAAGTGCCGGTATTGATCTGCCGCTGAAGGCGCTGGTCTGGGAAGATGCACAAGGTCAGGTCTGGCTCGGCTATAACGATCTGGCCTATTTGGCGCAACGGCATGGCGCCGTGCAATGTCCGGCCGTCGGCGGATTAAGCAAGGCACTGGCCGGGCTCGCCGAGGCGGCATTGGCACGCTGACCCGACCGCGCGGGACCGCACGGTCGCATGAGGCTAGGCCGCTCTGGCAGTTATTCGCTCGCGAACCTTCATTCGCTGCCGGAATGGCGACGGCTCGATTTCGATATACTGAGATCGAGCCGACTGCTTTTGCTGGCCCGCTTTCCCCATCAAAGGAATCCCGAATGATTGCCCGCGTTGTACTGTCTGTTCTATTTTTGTTCGCGCTGTTCTCACCTGCTCATGCGCAGCAAAAGCGGATCGCCGTGACCATGATCGTCGAGGTGCCACAACTGCTCGACGTCAAGCGCGGCTTGGTCGAAGAACTCGGCCGCCTCGGGCTTACCGAAGGAAAAAATCTGCTGATCGATTATTCGCACGCGGCCGGCAGTTTTCCAACTCAGCAACAGATCGCCAAAAAAATCGTCGGTGACAAGCCCGATCTGATCGTGCCGATCACGACGCCGTCGGCGATCGTTTTGGCTCAGGCGGCCAAGGACTCGAGCATACCGATCGTCTTTTCAACTGTCACCGACCCGTTGCGCGCAAAAGTAGTCAATACGCTGAAGAGCCCCGGTGGCATGATCACCGGTGTATCAGATCTGGCGCCAATCGACTTGCATCTGAAGCTGATGAAAGAAATGGTGCCTGGTGCCAAAAGGCTAGGCGTTCTGATGAACCCGTCCTTGCCCAATACCCAGACCTATCTCGAGACACTGAAGGAGCTTGCGCCGGCTGCCGGTCTCACGATCATCGAGTCACCGGCGCCGCAGACCACCAACGTCATGGCGGCTGCGCTGAACCTGGTCGGCAAGGTCGATATGATCTACATTCCTAACGACACCACGGTTTACGCTGCACTCGAGTCCGCGATCAAGGTCGCCACCGAAAATAAACTGCCGCTCTTTTGCGGCGAGACGCGCTCGGTGGAGCGAGGCTGCGCAGCATCGATCAGCTTCGACTACTACGACGTCGGTGTGGCCACCGCGCAAATGGTCAAGAAGGTACTCGATGGCGCCAAACCGGGCGATCTCGACGTCAATGTGCTGAAAGACAGCTACACGACCTTCCAGCTTTGGATCAACAGCAAGACCGCATCGGCCATGGGTTTGGTCATCAGCGATGAGATGCGTAAACGTGCATCCAAGGTGTTCTGAGCTTAGCCCGTACCTTCCTGATCCTGACGCTCGCCTGATTCTGAGGCCCTCTTGATGTCGCTGGTCGCCTTTCTAGGCGCGATCGAGACCGGCCTGATATTTGGCCTGGTCGCGCTTGGCGTCTTTTTGTCGTTCCGGGTTTTGGACTTCCCCGATCTGACCGTCGACGGCAGCTTTGCGCTGGGCGCTGCCGTATCGGCGGTACTGATCGTCAAGGGCTGGAACCCGTGGCTGGCAACGTCGATCGCGGCCGGCGCCGGCAGTTGCGCGGGATTGATTACGGCCAGCTTGAATGTGCGACTGAAGGTACTCAACCTGTTGGCCAGCATCTTGACGATGATCGCGCTTTATTCGGTGAACATTCGGATCATGAGTGGTCCGACGGTTCCGCTGTTGGGGCAGAAAACAGTGCTGACGCAATTCGAGCATCTCGGCGTTCCGAATCCCTGGTTGGCGCCCCTGTTTTTTCTGCTGCTCGCTCTGCTGGTGTGGGCCGTGTTCACCTGGTTCTTGCATTCGGAGATCGGCCTGGCGATGCGCGCGACCGGCGCCAACTCACTGATGGCGCGCGCCAATGGCGTGCGCACCAGCCGTTTGATTCTCGTCGGCCTGGCCATCAGTAACGGCCTGGCAGCGCTCGGCGGCTCGATGCTGGCGCAGTTGCAGGGCGCGGCCGATGTAACTATGGGCATCGGCACTATTGTGATCGGTCTGGCCGCCGTCATCGGCGGTTCGGCTCTGGTCCCCGCGCGCAGCCTGGTCGGCATCACGCTGGCCTGCATCTTCGGGTCGATCGTTTACCACGTGATCGTCGCGCTCGCCCTGAACGCGACGTCAATTGGGCTGACCGCGTCGGATGTCAACATCGTGACCTCGGCGCTGGTCTGTCTTGCATTGACGGTGTCGGGCAAGAGCAGTCTGTCCGGGCGCGTGAGGCCGGCATGATCGTGAGGCCGACATGATCCGGATTGAGAAACTGTCGGTAGTGTTCGGCACCGGTACCGCACTGGAAAACCGGGTCATCGACGAGTTGTCGCTTGAAATACCGGCTGGACAATTTGTGACCGTGATTGGCTCGAACGGTGCTGGCAAGTCGACCTTGCTCAATGTCATTGCGGGCGAAGTACCGGTCAGCAGCGGTCGAGTGTTGATTGGCGAACACGATGTCACCCGCTGGCCGGCGGCGCAACGTTCGGCGCAGGTGGCACGGGTGTTTCAGGACCCTCGTGCCGGTACCTGCGAGAATCTTACCGTTGAAGAAAATCTGGCGCTGGCGGCGTCGCGCGGACATCGACGTGGCCTGCGGCTGGCGCTCGGCGTCAGTCGGCGCGCCCGTTTTCGTGCCGCGCTGGAAGGCTTGGGACTGGGTCTCGAGAAGCGGCTCGACGATCAGATCGGCCAGTTATCGGGCGGGCAACGCCAGGCTGTCAGCCTGCTGATGGCATCAATCGAGCCGATGAAAATATTGCTGCTCGACGAACATGTGGCGGCGCTCGATCCGCGAACCGCGAGCCTGGTGCTCGAGCTGACCCGTCGAGTCATCAACGAGCAGAAACTGACAGCGCTGATGGTCACCCACAGCATGCGGCATGCGCTCGCCCTGGGCGATCGAACCTTGATGCTGCACGAGGGACGGATCGTGCTGGATCTGTGCGGCGCCGAGCGTGGAAACACCGATGTTGATGGACTGATCGCGCAGTTTCGTCGCCAACACGGCGAGGCGCTCGACTCTGACAGTCTGTTGTTGGGATAGTGTCCTGTTCCGATAGACTTCGATACGCACCCAGTCTTGTCCGCGACAGGCACTTGACTGATTATTTTGCCTATGAGGAACTCCATGACACTGTCACCTGGTTCTGATGCGCCGGCGTTGCCGACGTTTGATCCTTCGGCGTTGCCGATTCGCGAAGCTTTGGCGTTTGAATATCAGCGTGCCTGGCAGCGGCTCGCTGCTGCCGGCACCTGGTGGAGCGGTGCGGACCGATTGGCGATTGCCGACGAGGCTCGCCAGGCCAGTACCTGTGCTCTGTGCCGCCAGCGCAAGCACGCGCTGTCTCCTTATACCGTTGCCGGCAATCACAGCGGTTTAGGGGTGCTGAGCGCGCCGGTAATCGACGTCGTTCATCGGTTGGCTACCGATGCTGGCAGGCTGACCCGAAAGTGGCTGAGCGCTACCCTTGATGCTGGATTGAGCGAGGAGCAGTATGTCGAGATCGTCGCCGTCGTTGCGGTCATCGTCGCCCTTGACACCTTTGATCATTCACTAGGCCGGCCGCAGCGGCCATTGCCCGTCGCGCAACCCGGTGAGCCGACGCGCCATCGGCCGGCCGGAGCCAAACGTGATCTCGCCTGGGTGATGACCGTTGCTCCCGAAGATCTCGCCGATGGCGATCCCGACCCTTACACGATCCACGGCAGCAAGAATATTCACCGAGCGCTCAGTCTGGTGCCGCAAGAGGTGTTGAATTTCTTCGATCTGGATGTCGAGCTGTATCTGAAGGACCACGAGATTCGCGATTTCGATCACGAGTATCGAGCGCTATCGCATACCCAGATTGAACTGCTGGCGGGTCGCGTGTCGGCCCTGAATGGTTGTTACTACTGAACCGTCAGCCATACGGCCTTGCTCCGTGCGAGTGGCCAGCATGCAGGTGAACAGTTCGAACTCGGCGAGGTGCTCGCAGGCGACGGCGCGGCGATCGGCGTCCCTCACTGTGCGCTTCTGGTCGAGTTCGGCGAGGCGATGTTGGGCGACGATGCGCACCGACAAGCTCTGGTGCGACAAAAACTTCACGACGCGCTGGGTCCGAAGGCGTTGGTCGACGCCGCCGCCATCGTCGCCTCATTTAACGCCGTGGTGAAAGTCGCCGACGGTAGCGGAATTCCGCTCGAGACCCAGAAGGCGCAACTGACCTCGGACTTTCGCGCCGAGTTGGGCTTGGAACGGTTGAATAACGATAAAGGTATTCACTAACTTGGCTCGCGCCATTTGACTGTATAGTTGAATCCAGTCAAACCCCGGAGGCCGAATGGCACGACTTGCAGATATTCCCGAGCCGACACGCACCGCGGCCGACACGCTCGCCTGTCCCGCGTTCGACACGTCACCGTTCGTTGCGGGGCCGCGGTTATCACAACGACGCGTAGCGTTGGTGAGTAGTGCCGCCTTGATTGGCCGCGCCGACAAACCCTTTGCGATTGGCTCGAGCGAATGTCGTGCCATCGCGGCGTCGGCTGACCCTGCCGACCTGCTGATCAGTCATGTATCGATCAACTTTGACCGGGCGGGTTTCCAACGTGACATCAATGTCGTTTATCCGATTGACCGGCTCAAAGATCTGGCGCGCGACGGCGTGATCGGTAGCGTTGCCGATACGCACTACACGGTCATGGGCTCGACCGATCCGGCGGCGATGCAAGCCACTGCCGATCAGATGGCCGTCGCCTTGCACGCCGATCGCGTCAATGCCGTCGTTCTGACCCCCGTCTGACCGCTGTGCACGCGCGCCGTGAGCGCGCTGGGACACATGCTGGAAGAGCGCGGACTGGCGACGGTCGTGATTGCATTGGTACTGCCGCACGTCGAAAAGACCCGGCCACCGCGCGCCCTGATGACGCCATTCATGTTGGGACGGCCGCTCGGCGAGCCCAATGACGCCGCGTTCCAGACTCGCGTGTTGATGCAGGCGCTGAATCTGCTGACCCGCACTGACGGGCCGGTGTTGCTCGAGCATTTTGGTGAAGACAATCCGAGCTGGTTCGATCGACCGGGTTGGCAGGCCGCGCCGGTGCTTCCGGCCGAACTGACTGCGACGCTACCCCCAGCGTCCAGTTCAAGCGATGCGCGTAGTCACTCAGACGCCAGTAGCTGGGAGGCGGCGTTCCGTGCCGAGTTGACCTTGGTAGTGCCAGCCTGGGAACGCTTCAAGGCGCGATTCGGTCGCACGACTGTCGGGTTGGCAGGGCAGGGCGTTGCGGACTGGCCAGCGTTTGCCACGTCGTTTCTGAGCGGTTCCTTGCCAACCGTGGCCGCACACGAAACGCCGGCGTTGTCCTTGCGTTTTCTGGTCGACGACATCAAGGCGCTCTATGGTGAGGCGGCGCAGGCCGATGGTGCGGCGCCGTCAGCCCGCCAGATCGACACTTGGTTCTGGAAGACTACGGTTGCCGCCCGCTTGCTGCTGGCGCTGCGCGCGGTCGCGATGGACAGTCCGAACAATGCTCTGAAGACGGTTGGCGGGCGCTTTTTTGTTCCGGTCCCTTATCTGACGTCTTGAATCGACGAGTATGAATCCGTCCGTAATCGGTGCGCCACCCGGCCGGCCCGATACTGGCCGACGTAGGCGCTGGCGGGCACCGGTTGTACTGACCTGCGTATTGTTGAGCATCGCGCTGCTGGTCGGCCTGCTGTATTCGTTACGTTCGGCGGCGCCGATCGTGCTTCACAGCGCGCAGACCCCGAGATCCATCGATGCCGACTCGGTGCGCGATTATGCGCAGGCGCTGGTACTCGGTTCGGGAGGGCCGCGCGGCTTCGCACATATCGGCGTCTTGCAAGTCTTGCAGGAGGCTGGTTATAGGCCCGATTTGATCGTCGGTACTTCGATGGGTGCGATCATCGGCGCAGCGCTTTCGGCGGGTCGCTCACCGCAAGAGATGGAGCACCAGGCGTTGAACCCGGAAATGCTCAACTGGCTGTTCGACTTGACTTGGTCGCGTCACGGCTGGCTAAGCGGCCGTGCGATCGAACACATCGTTGGTTCGGTCGATGGACCGCGCAATCTCGAGCAGTTACCGATCCCGGTGGTCGTGGTCGCGACCCGGCTGCCTGACGGGGGACGCATCGAGTATGGGTACGGCGATGTTGCGGCCGCTGTGCGCGCTTCAAGCGCGAGTCCAGGACTATTCGTACCGGTGCAAATCGACGGCCAGTTGCTGACCGACGGCGATATCGTCGCACCGGTTGCGGTGGCGACAGCGCGCAAGCTCGGCGCCCGCAAGGTATTGGCGGTCGACGTCTCGGCGTTCGTCGACAGCACGCCACCGATCGAGTCGATGGCGGTGGACTGGGTGACGCAGGACATTCGTCGCCGGCTGCTGATCGACCGCGAAACCGGTGCGGCCGATTGGGTCATACACGTGCGAATGGCTTATTACGCCGGTGTCACACACTCCGGCCGACTCGCCTCGATCGAGGCCGGCCGTCAAGCGGCGCAGGCGGCGCTGCCGGAGCTCAGGCGGCTCGGCTTGGTGCCGGCATTGGCCGTGAAAACGTCAGCCTATGCGCCGATCACTGCGCCCATAATCCCGCAACCTTACTTGCCACCGCGCTGGGGGTCAGCTCTGCCCGGCCGCCTGTAGCCGAGCTGCCATCGCCTTGCGGGTAGCCTCGGGCAAGCCGGTCGGGTCGATCAGCATGCCGAACACCTTGAGGTTGTGTGTGTGCGCGAGCTGGTGCAGATGAAACGCGTTCTTCATCGCAAGATCGCGCCCGCCGGCGTCCTGTGCACCATTGATCGCGAGCTTGGCCATCTTCAGTGCGAAGCGTGATTTGGTGGCGATCTTGCGCGCCATCTCCATCGTTGCGCTCTCGAGATTGGCGCGCGGCACGACCTTGTTGACCATGCCCAGCGCCAGCGCGTCGGCTGCGCCGATCGAGTCGGCGGTGAACAGCATTTCCTTGGCCTTGCGAACGCCGAGTTCCTGCACATGGTGGAACCACTCGACGCCACCGACCCCGAAGCTCACGACCGGATCGGCGAACGAGGCATCATCGCTGGCCACAATCAAGTCGCAGGGCCAGGCCAGCATCAGCCCGCCAGCGATGCACTTGCCCTGAACCGCAGCAATGGTCGGTTTCGGAATGTTGCGCCAGCGTTCCGAGAAGCCGACGTAGATCTCCTCCTCGCGCGACATTTGCGCCTCGGCGCCGGCACAGCCAAAACCGCACATGGTGCCGACCGTCTGATAGCGCTTCATCGCGCCGGCCGAGTCAGTCTCCGATAGGTCATGACCGGCCGAGAAGTGTTTGCCCTCGGCGGCGAGGATGATGACCCGCACCTCGTCGTCGTGCGCGGCCCGATCGAACGCCTCGTTCAGTTCGTAGAGCAGTTGCGTGTCCTGCGCGTTGGCGCGATCGGGGCGATTCAGGCGGATGCGGGCGATGCCGGGCTCGGCTATTTCGTAGATCAGTGTCTCGAAGCTGGTTTGCAGCATGAAGGTCTCCTCAAAGATCGATTTGAATCAACCGAGTTTACGCTTGGGCGCAATCGGTACTGGTGCGAACCGATATTGAATGGCAGTCGTAGCTGAAACTGGATGATCCAGCGAACTTTTCATGGTGTGCACTAAACTATTTCAGAGTTTATTTGGAGGTGTACCGTGGCCAACGAAGAGAAGGTCAAAGGACCCGAGTCCTACTTTCCGTCGATCGAAAAAAAATACGGAAAACCGATTGCGCATTGGATGAAAGTTCTCAAGGACGCCGGACCGCAAAAGCATATGGAACTCGGCAATCTGCTGAAGAACGAGTATGAAATGGGTCACGGACACGCCAACGCGCTGGTGGCTGAACAGGGTGAGACCGACTGAATATGGCTGATTTGAACCCGCATATTGTTTCCGTCAGTTTGAGTCCGTCGCACACCTTTTCTAAAGGCCTCGGCGCCGAGATAACGCTGCTAGCCGGGCTGGGTATCGAGGGCGATGCTCACTGCGGCGTCACCGTCAAGCATCGCTCCCGAGTGGCACGGGATCCGACCCAGCCCAATCTGCGGCAAGTTCATCTGATTCACAGTGAACTTTTTGATGAACTCGCCGTTCAAGGGTTTAAGGTAGCGCCCGGGCAAATCGGCGAAAACATCGCGACTCGCTGCGTCAACTTGTTGGCGTTGCCGGTCGATACTGAACTCCACTTGGGTCCGACGGCGATTATCGGACTGACCGGTTTGCGCAATCCGTGCGAGCAGCTCAACCAGTTCCAGGTCGGCTTGATGTCGGCGGTACTGGGTCGCACGCCGACCGGCGCGCTGGTGCGCAAGTCGGGGGTGATGGCGGTGGTGCTTGCTGGTGGGGTCGTGCGGCCGGGCGATGCCATTGTCGTCCAGCTTCCCGTTGCGCCGCATCGCGGTTTGGAGCGCGTGTAGCGGCCGTCAGGCAGCAATGCAGCAAGGCACCGACGCGCCGATGTCTTTATCTTTCGTTTGAATACCCATAATATCGAGCAAGCGCTTGGTCGATTGAGTTTTACTGGATCTGTCCTGGCGCGCCGACCTAACAATAAGAGAAGGAGACTGATCATGACTACTGCCGAAATTGCCAGCAAACTTGTCCATTGGTGCAAGCAGGGACAATATCACGAGGCCAGGGTGCTGTACGCTGACGATGCCGTCAGCGTCGAAGCAATGATGCCGCCGGGCATGGACCGCGAGTCGCGCGGGCTCGCGGCGATCCAAGCCAAGGGTCAGTGGTGGCGCGAGAATCACGAAATCCATTCGGCGATCCTGGCCGGCCCCTGGGTTTGTGACGACCGGTTTATCGTAGGCTTCAAGTACGACGTCACGAACAAGCCTTCCAAGCAGCGCATGACGATGGAAGAGATGGGTCTGTACACCGTTAAAAATGGCCGGATTGTTCGGGAAGAATTCTTCCCTGGCGGCGAAGCATAACGATGCGGCAATCGCACTCTGGACCCAGGGTTACGAGGAAGATGCCGCACTGCTGATTCCGCGATATAACAGCGTTCAATTCGACGGCCAAACGATCCAACATAACGCTCTCCTTGCGCAGTTCATCTGCCGTCACCCGGACTATTTTGTTATCACGCATCACAACAATTGCGGTATCGGTTCGTACGGCTTCCTCGCGCGCCATTAGAGCGGCTCTTTACATTGCCGCAAGGGAATTGGGGAGATCTTTATCGCGCGCCTGAGTGATCTTCTTTTGGTTCATGAATTTTCTCCCCATTCAATCAGGACAAGATTGCGCCCTGAGTTGTCGTAAACCGCCAACGAGTCAACGGCATTGCGGTAAAGGCCCGTGAAGTTTTTTAACCCGGCGGCAAATCGTCGCCGATTTCCGGCCTTGATTGCGGCAGCTTGGGGTTCAAAGGGAGACAGACCAGCCGCGATCAGGTCCGCATTTATGAACCGCGGGCATTCGGCCTCTCGTGGCAAGAAAGCGCGAGCAAAAGTCGTCTTCCCGGCCTCGTTTGGTCCGGCAATGATGACGATTTTTGGTTTACTCATGCTTTGTGAACTTCGTATCATCGCTTCGATTTAACTTGCTCAGTTTCGGCAAGGGATACACCGTGCTTAGCGATATTGATCGCCTTTTTGGCACCCCAAAAGGGGAAGCTGACGGCAAAATCGTGCTTGGCGGCGTAGGGCATGATTTCGTGATCGAGCGCTTCCTTTACGCTAACCAGCGCGGCCGAGCGCGGAACATAGTTCAGGCGAATTCCGGCACTGTGCATCTTGTCGTCATCGAATAGCGTGTCTCGGACTACATCGTCGACCCCTGGAATTTTGATGCGCACCGCCAATGCGTCGTAGTAAGCGCGTCGCGAAGCAACGTGGGCCGGTTTGTCCTGATTGGGCCCTGTCTTCACATTCATGCCATCTGGCGGTTCGATCCGGATGTCGATGTCCTCGGAGAATCGGTGAATGACGCCGAAGCCCTTGGACAGGGACGTGCCGCCCTTCAACTCCCAACCCACTCGCGAAGGCGCTTGCGCACGGCCATGCTCCCGAAGCTTTCAACTGCACGTTGCAAGCGTACCGGATCGTACGATTTCAGTTTGCTGCGCGCCTGTTGAAGTACCGCGTCACGATCTTCGGCCAACTCGTCCAGATTGTTCAGCAAGTCAACAAACAAAAACTCGGGCGTGAGTTTCTTGGGAAAGCGCGGCTTCACCCTGAAATCGAACCGCCGATGACAGACGTGCCAAGTCTTCACGCCGATAAACACGACCGGCCAGCAGTTCGCCCGCAAGGTGGGCAGTGGCGGCGCGACGAAAAGTGATCTGTCATCCATCGATCCATCGGATCCCGAGCAACGGTAAGCGGACATGACTCTTTGACCATTCACACAAGATATATAAGGTGTACGAAATACAAAACTTTCAGGCTACGCTCATGCAAACCATCTCCTCCGGAAAAGTTCAGACCAGTTTCGGCGAAGTTGCGGATATCGTGAAAGGCGGCGAGCCAGTTACGATCACGCAATACGGGCGCCCGACCATGTTACTGATGCGTTACCAAGATGGTATCGAGTTGCTTCGAGGCACTGCCGGCCGACAACTGCTTGCACTGTTCGATGAGCGAGCAAAAAACCTGCCTCAAGCAGCGAAAACCGCGACCCTGAATGAAGTTAACCATCTGATCGATAAAGCCCGATCGTAGGCGGGTGATTTTCGATACGAATACGCTAATCAGCGGCTTAATCATTCCGGGTTCGGTGCCAGACCAAGCGATTCGCAAGGCGCTCGATGAGTGCGATGTCTTCGTATCCAATGAAACGTCAGATGAACAGCTGCAAGTCTTGTTTCGCCCAAAGTTTGATCGCTACTTCCAAACAGGTGATTCCGTCCGTGAGCGATTCGCGCTTTTCGAGGGATTCGAATAAGCAATGCTGCCGAGTTCGTCAAAGACTAGCGACGAGCCTTCCTGGCAGGAAACCTGCTCCAGCAACTCGGTTTCCGCCATCTGGGTGGTACCGATGGGGTTTCACTTCAAAAGTTCTCTAGCCTTTGGGTAAACATCTTCGGACGACACGAGAATAGCTGCGCCACCTTCAACTTCGGCAACCCGTCGGCTCAATTCGGCCTCCCACGCTGCCTCGACCTCTGGGTCGACCGAAACTTGCACTGACTCCAAAAGCACCTCAGCCAAGGCAACGCGCTCGGCTGGGCTAAGGGCTTTCGCTTGTTCGGCAATTTTGGAAATTGAAGCACTCATGATGCCCCCTAAGAGTCTCGCCACTTTACGCCGAACTCAGTGTCCCGCATCGAGATGCATTGATGCTACTTCGCTGAAACTCAACAGCTCGAAAACGCGCTTATTCGATGGCCTCGCCTCGATCGGAGTTTCGTCAATTCTGCGCAGATCCGGAGAACGGTGCTAGTAGCCTTGATGGCCTAACAACTCGGGCGGATGCTTCTGCGCATTCTTCTCAATCTTTCCCCGAACCGGCTCGTCCAAGTTCACCTCCAGCACTTTCCCCAAGCGCACCAAATAAATGAATACATCAGCCAGCTCGTCGGCGAACTTTTTGAGGTTAGTTTCCAGGGCGGTCAGGTTGTCCACTTCAAAGTCTTAACCGAGCTCAAGCGCCGAGCGGCACAGCGTCGCGCCCAGCCACCGAAGCGACTGGGGGGATGCGAAGAAGTTTAGCGTTTCTACAAATGTTTGGTTAACCGCCAACCGCCAGCTTGACCTGTTTACCAACGCGGCCCAGCATTTCAACCAAGGTATCAATCGTGAATTTGGCCGTTTTCATGTTCATCACATCCGACACTCGCGGGCGCGATACCCGCAGAACTTCGGCCACTTGGGTTTGTTTCAACTGGTTCTCGACGATCCACGACGACAACTCCCGCATCAATTGCTCCTTGAGCTGCCGGGTGTCGTTGATCTGATTTCGCGACGCGGCGTGCAGGCGCTTAGCTTCGGCCGGTTCGAACCCCAGCTCAAGGAAGATGTTTGCCCCGGGCTTCGTCACATGGCGCACAGCGGTGTCAATTGTCATTTCACGGACTTCCTTTCGGCGACAACCGCACGGTAACGCGCGATCGCTATGGTCTTGTCGCGAACACTGGTCTTCTGAGTCTTCTTTTGAAAGCAATGCAACACGTAAATCGCTTCCTCGAATTTGGCGACGTACATTATGCGGTAGGGGTGGCCCTGATCCGAAAGTCGCAACTCCCTATTACTGGCCCCGACCTCATCGAATGGCTTGAAATCGGTTGGATCGAGTCCCGCTTGAATCTTGCCCAGCTGAAAGCCTGCCTCCTTGCGGGCGCCAACGGGAAACCTGAGCAGGTCCTCGTGCGAAGAACCGATCCAACGGATCTCTTTTTCGTCGCCCATTTTCCGATTATGTATAAAATTTTATACGCGATGGATTGATTGGTCAAGACGCCGCTTGTCGGCCATCCACACCTCATCGCGACCCCAGTTTCATCAATTGTGCGCAGATCCGGAGAACGGCGCTAGTTGGCCCGATGGCCTAACACCTCAGGCGGATACTTCCTCGCATTCTTCTCAATCTTCTCCCGAACCGCCTCGTCCAAGTCCACCCCCAGCACTTGCCCCAAGCGCACCAAATAAATGAATACATCAGCCAGCTCGTCGCGAACTGCGGCACCGAGCTTTTCGTCGGTCGCCACCGACTTCGATTGATCCTCGCTCAGCCACTGAAAAATCTCTACCAACTCCCCGACTTCGGCGGTCAGTGCCATCGCCAGGTTCTTCGGCGAATGGTATTGATTCCAATTGCGCTCATCGGCGAACTTTTGGAGGGTGGCTTGCAGGGCGGTCAAGTTGAACAGCGGTTCGGTGGGCATTTGATTGGTCCGGGTTGGCTCGTCTTCACCGCGACCAAGCAGCAATTCCTGTCCGACGTTCAAGGCAACGTCATCCACGCCAGCATCGACTTTATTTTGTCGAGGCAAGATGCGGCGCACCGGGAAACGGCCGTCATCATCGAGCTCAAGCAATGGAGCGAGGTGGCGGTGCCGGTGGAGACGTCACCAAGCCGCAGGCTTATGAAAGGTTCCTTTCGCATCGGTAAGGCTATGTGGCAATTGCGAAGCCTGTAACACGCCTTTGCGGATCTGCTTGATGAAGTCGATGTGAGGAAGGATGGCTCGACTGGGATGTCTCTGCGGGTTGAGGATACCTACGCGCTTGCCGAGATCTCGACGAATGATCTTGATGGGCTCTAGCAGATCGGAGTCGTTCGACACGACTACGGCGATATCGAATCGGTTCATGTGCGCGTCGTGCAGCAGATGCGTGGCCAGGTTAACGTCCGAGCCCTTTTCTTCGGTTTTGATAACGCGGACATATTGCTGCGGTTGTCCCGGCGGTACCACCATCGGCATCATAATCTCGTGGGTCAAAAAATGCCCAAGATGAATCGAAACTTTAGGAAGCGTTCTAAGCGCGCGCAAGTAAGCGTGTTGTCGAACCGGCTGGCCGGGGTCGGACGGTCTTGCGGATACAAGTGCAGTGAAATATTTGACGCTTTGAATCGTATTGCCTGCGAGCAACAGCTGACACATTTGCTGAATGTCCAGCCACCGATGGGGCGTTTGCTTAAGCGCGCCGTAGTAAAGATTAAAGCCGTCGATGTAGACGTTCGTGATCATCTAGGCCTGCCCAAATGCAAGAGCCGCCCGGAGGCGGCTCTGCGCCCAGCCACCGAAGCGACTGGGGGGATATCCTTAATATTAGCGCTTCCACACAATTTTGTCTTGCCGTTTGCCACTGGAATCCTAAGGTTTGTCGGATGCTTCGAGCGCGCCCCACAAAACCAGCGTCAAACCGGAGGAGTCGTGGTACCGACGGCTCTGAGAGGGGTAACGATGTGCCGCTGCCGGCGTTTTTTTCGCGAGTTTCTATTTGTTATTTTGTCGGCGTACGGTGAATTAAGCTATTCGGCCTGATGGCCGACCCACGCGTCGGATGCCACGCGAATTTGAAGGCATTCGGGTATGGCGGACTTCGCCGCTATCGCTTCAAGCCGGATTCACCGGATACTTCTTTGCATTCTTCTCAATCTTCCCCCGAACCGCGGCATCCAAGTCCACCCCCAGCACTTGCCCCAAGCGCACCAAATAAATGAATACATCAGCCAGCTCATCGCGAACTGCGGCGCCGAGCTTTTCGTCGGTCGCGACCGACTTCGATTGATCCTCGCTCAGCCACTGAAAAATCTCCACCAACTCCCCCACTTCGGCGGTCAGCGCCATCGCCAGGTTCTTCGGCGAGTGGTATTGATTCCAATTGCGCTCGTCGGCGAACTTTTGGAGAGTGGTTTGCAGGGCGGTCAGGTTGAACAGCGGTTCGGTGGGCATCTGATTGGTCCGGGTGGGCTGGGTGAACAGAATACGACATCCGCGGCCCAACATTTCGACCAAGGCATCAAGCGCCCGGCGACCTGATCTGGCAACATAGGCGAGGCCACCTTCAAAGCCCCACTCGATGCTCGTCTACACCGCGACCAAGCAACAATTCCTGTTCGACGTTCAAGAAAACGCCATCCACTCGAAAGTCTTGGCCGAGCTCAAGCGCCGGCTGCGGCACAGCGTCGCGCCCAGCGAGATCGATTCGTGGCGCAATTCGATGCAGTTCATCGCCAACATCTTGGTCGATCAGGATCTGCCAGCTACTGCGGGGGTGTCGATCGAGTATCAGTTGCAGCTCTCGAGCAAGCGCATCGATTTCATCTTGTCGGGGCAGGATGCGGCGCGCCGGGAAACGGCCGTCATCATCGAGCTCAAGCAATGGAGCGAGGTGGCGGTGACGGCGAAGGACGCGGTGGTGCGGACGTGGTTGGGTCGGGGCCTGCAGGAAACGGCGCATCCGTCGTATCAGGCTTGGTCGTATGCTGAATTGATCAATGATTTCAACGAGACGGTTCGGCACGAGAAGATTGCTTTGGTGCCTTGCGCGTATTTGCACAATCTGGACAACGCGACGGCGGTTAACGATGTGCGCTATGCGAGCCATATTGCTCGGGCGCCAGTGTTCATTTCGAAGGATGCTCGCAAACTTTCGGAGTTCCTGAAGAAGCATGTTCGTTACGGCGACTCGGGCAATTTGATGTACCGGATCGAGAACGGGCGCATCCGGCCTTCAAAAAGTCTGGCGGATTGCTTGGTGGGGATGATGGCCGGCAATCATGAGTTCGTGCTGGTTGACGATCAGAAAGTGGTTTTTGAGACTGCTTTGGATTTGGCGCATCGGGCGCAGCCAGTATCGAAGACGGCGGCAAAGTCGGCGTCATCGGCAAAACCAGTACCTAAGCAGGTGTTGATTGTCGAGGGTGGTCCGGGCACCGGCAAGTCGGTGGTGGCGATTAATCTGCTGGTTGAACTGACCAATCGCGAAATGCTGGTGCAGTATGTTTCAAAGAATGCCGCCCCTCGAGCGGTATACAGCGCGATTCTTTCGCAGTCGATGAGTAGGAATCGAATCTCGAATTTGTTTCGCGGCTCGGGTAGCTTTGTTGATACCGACGTTGACTATTTCGACGCACTGCTGGTGGATGAGGCGCATCGGCTGAACGAATTCAGTGGGCTCTATAGCAACCTCGGCGAAAACCAGATCAAGGAGATCGTTCGAGCCGCGAAGCTGTCGGTATTTTTCATCGATGAAGACCAACGGGTGACGCTCAAGGACATTGGCAGCAAGGATGAAATTCGTCGCTGGGCGGGGCACTTCGGCGCCGAGGTTGTGGAGCTCAAGCTTTCGGCGCAGTTCCGCTGCAACGGGTCGGACGCGTACTTGGCTTGGCTCGACAATGTATTGCAGTGTCGTGAAACGGCCAACCAATCGCTGGACGCGACAGAATTCGAATTCCGGGTGTTTGACGACCCAAAGGAATTACGTCGCGCCATCGAGGCCAAAAATCTTGAACGCAACAAGGCTCGGTTGGTAGCGGGCTATTGCTGGAAGTGGGCAAGCAAGAGTGACGACACGGCAATGGACGTTGTCATTCCAGAGTACGGCTTCAAGGCTCGTTGGAATCTGGACAGCGACGGTAGCCTTTGGGCGATCGCGCCCGAGTCGGTTTCAGAGGTCGGCTGTATCCACACGAGTCAAGGGCTTGAGCTGGACTACGTTGGCGTGATTGTCGGCCCCGACTTGGTCGTGCGCGGGGGCAAGGTGGTTTGCGATCCGAGTAAACGATCTCCACAAGATCAGAGTATTCGAGGGTACAAGCGCTTGCTGGCCGATAGCCCGGTCGACATGAAGGCTCGATTGGATACGATTATCAAGAACACGTATCGCACGTTGATGACTCGGGCGCAAAAGGGTTGCTATATGTTCTGTACTGATCCGGAGACTAACCAGTATTTCAAGGAGCGGCTGGGCTCGTTGATGGAGGAGCAGCCGTCGCCGGATGCGACGGCGCCCGCGCTACCTGAACTTCCATTCAAGATCGTTCCGCCGCATTTGGTTCGGCCATACATCAATGCGGTGCCGGTGTTTGACGTGAAGATTGCGGCTGGCGCATTCAGCGATGAGCAAGCGGTTGAGGATCGGCAATGGATCGAATTACCGGATCACATTCGGATTCAGCGTGGGCATTTTGTGGCTCAGGTGGTTGGTGAATCGATGAACCGTGAAATTCCGAATGGAGCTTGGTGTTTGTTTCGGGCGAATCCGGCTGGTTCTCGGCAGGGAAAGATTGTGCTGGTTGAGCACCGGGGGATTTCGGACCCGGAAATGGGTGGACGGTATACGGTTAAGCGGTATTTCAGTGAGAAGGTAATCGACCACGAAGATACCTGGCGACATAGGCGAATTGTGCTTCGGCCGGAGTCGACTGATGAGGGGTATTCACCGCTCGAGCTGGCACCAGATCAAAGTGACGAACTGCGCGTTCTCGGAGTCTTTCTCGGCACTCTGAGTTAGAGTTCCACCTCCTGAACTGTATAAGTCGGGATTGGATCTGGCAGCCAGTGTCCGACTGCTATCGACCCTAAGCAGGCATTTTAGCGGACGGGCCGTATGGCTGCTGTGCCGCGATTGGCACCGGGTTGGCAGATTCCACGTCGGCACGAGCCACCATTACGAGCTCAACTTAGATGCCGGATATACGACTGCAAGCGCTTCCTCGTCGCCATTCACATCGAATTCGTCTTGCTTGTTTGGGGGAGTCTATATACGAATGGTTAGGCGTCAGTGGCCAAAATACAGGAGCGCTTGCGTAACAGCGATTGTTAAGCCAACCTGCTTCTCAACTAATTCGGAAGACCTTCGACCGCGTAGGAGCGCCATTTGGACGACTTGTCGCGATTCGCTTTGAGCGCAGCATAGGCGGGTGAGGCGTCGAATGCCAATGCGTCATCAATGCTGGGGTACTTGACGATCGTGATGCTCTTCGGCAGTTCTCCGGCGAGGCCGGTTCCTTTGGCGCCCCGCACGATAAAAGTACCACCTGTGCTTGGCAGTGCTCGAGCGGCATCGGTGTAGTTCTTCCATCCAGCCGGATCGGTCACCTCGAACTCAACAACGACGTATGCAGGTGGCTTGGTCTGAGCACGAATGCTCTCGATGCCGACGGCACCTATGGCAACGCCTGCGAGCATGGCACAAATGACCTTGAGGTTGGTATTCATGTGTTCTCCTGTCTTGCGGTTGAATTTACCGACGGGCGAAAGGGGTGGAGTCAATTACAGATTGTGCGCCGATTGCAACGAGTAAAGGATGTGCTGAAGGAATCGGCCAATAAACGTTTCACCTGGGATTCGAACAATCCGTTTGCCGCCCTGATCGTCGGCCCGAACGCTGAGCCAAACGCGCTTGTCATCGGCATTCACCAGGCGCTGCGCCCCGATCGCCGTCCGATGCGTGTACCTCGACAGATAGTCCAGCACCTGAGCGGGGGACCGGCCATCGGCGTCTTGGCGTAAACCACCCAGGCCTTTGAGCGCAGCGCGCGTAGCCGGTGTTGGCGTTCCTCGCTCGTGGTGCGTTCGGCGTCGCGACTGAGCCGGCCGTCTCGCTGCGCGGCCTGCAATTGTTCGCAGAACTTGCCGGCGAACACCTTCGAGAGCGCCGTCACCGGAAACAGGAATCGTGGGCCGCGTTTCGGCTCGACCCATTGGCGTTGGCGATCCCGATCCAGGGCACCGGCGGCGATCAGCGCGTTCGCGTGGATATGGACTCTCAAGTCCTGGGTCCAGGTATGCAGCACCAGCGTAAACGCTGGCCTGTGCCGCCCAGCCAGCGTTCGTTCACGCTGAACTCGGTGAGCGTCTGCGCCACCTTACTGAGCAGCGTCTCGTAGACCCAGCGCGGTTGGCTGCGCGCCAAGCCGTTCAGTTCGTGCGGTAATGTGAACACCATGTGGGAGTACGGCACGTTCAACAGTTCGGCCATCCGGGCGCTGCGCCAGGCATCTTGCGCCTGCTTCTGGCACACCGGGCAATGCCGGTTGCGACAGGATCGCCAGCGCCATTGAGTCGCGCCGCAGCCCTCGCAGTCGAGCCGCGCCCCGCCCAGGGTCTGCGTGCGGCACGCCAGAATCGCGCGCCAGGCCCGCGTCTGCGCGGCGCTCAACCCGTGATCGCGCAAATAGGCTTGGCCGAAGCGCCGCAGCACCTCGGCCAGCGAAACCGACATCGATGCCTCAGCCGCTTAGCTTGGGCAAGGACTCCAGCAACTGCAGCGGTTGTATGCGCGCACCGGCTACGCCGGGCTGCGCCAAATGTAAATATCGCGCTGTCGTGCTCACCGCATTGTGTCCCAACCACATACTCTCGGCCGCCGAAAATGGACGGCACCTGGTTGCGAAGGGTCTGCTCGACGATGTCGACCCGATGTCGAATAAAACATCGGGTCGCCCACTACTACGAGCGCGCCGCCTTTGGCGCGTCCAATGGCCCCCTCGAGTTCGCCTTCCGCTGCGACGTCGATACGGTCAAGGCCCAGGCCAAGAGTGTTTGCGCGCAACGACATCGCGTCAAAGAAGAATCCATTGGCAGGGTTGGCGCTGCTCATTAACACGCCAACCCTCTTGAGTCGCGGCACTGCAGCCGATTGCAGCTCCACTTGTTTGGCAAGAATCTCCTCGCCCGCCGCCGAAGTGCCGGTCAGGTCGCCACCTGGCCGGGCCAGACTGGACACGAGCTTCGCGCCCACCGGGTCTCCGGCGTTTACCATGACGATGGGCACACCGGGAGCACCATCACGCGCCGCGCGGATGGCCGTTGTGCCGGGAGCCAGGATCAGCGCCACCGGGAGCGCCTTGAGTTCGGCGGCGAGTTCGCGCTGGCGCTGCGGATTCTGACCCGCCCAGCGGGTTTCGATCAAGAGGTTCTTTCCTTCGACCCAGCCAAGTTCGTGCAAACCTGTACGCAGCCCCTCAAGGAGGATCAGCACCCCGGGCACGGGTTCTGTAAACGGAGCAATCAGTCCAATCGTGAAGACCTTGCCCGTCGGCTGGGCGCGAACTGCGAGCGGCTCGAGCAGGCATGTGGCGGCGAGAAGAGTGACGAATGTTCGCCGGTCCATCACCGAATCACCTCGTCAGCTCGAAGCACCAGCGATTGCGCAATCTGAAGACCGATAGCCCTGGCTGTTGCCGATTAAGAGCTAGGCCAAGATTCATTGGCATGTCGACCGGCGTCTCTGCTGGCTTCGCTCCCTTCAAAATACGGTCTTCGTGGGAGGCGGCCTGCTCCCATCGTGATACGATGGCTGGGACCGTAGGACATCAGGCCGCCGTCTTGTACCTGCTCGCGCCACTCGCACGTCGAGGGCAGCCGATACTGCAACGTGTGGGAGATGACCGGCCTGCGGTTAATCACAAAGTAAGACTCCGCGATGATGAACAGGACATCGGGCTTGGTCGCGACGATTCGCTGGAACGCTTCGCCGATGTCGCGATTGCGAAGCGTGATCAACGTAAGGTCGATCCCCAGCGTGGTTGCCGCCTGTTGCAACTCCGGCATCTGAGTTCGGGCGATCGATTCGTCGGATCCCAGCACCGCAGCGCGATGCGCTGACGGAACGACCGCCTTCAGCAGTTCGAGCTTCTTGGCTCCAAGGGTACCTTCGGATGTGATCAGCACGCCAGTAACGTTGCGACCCGGGCGTGCCAGGCTTTGCACGAAACCGGCAGCGACGGGATCGGAGTTGTTGAAGAAAACGATCGGTATCGTAGTCGTCGCCTCCATTGCGGCGCGGATGGCCGGAGACCCAACAGCCAGAATCACGTCTACCCCCTGCTGCGCGAGGTCCCGGGCAAGGGAGTGGAGCCGCGGCGGATCACCGTCGCCATAGCGATACTCGAGGTGCAAATTGCGGCCTTCCACATACCCCAAGCGCGCCAAGCCCTTAGACAGCAAGACCTCGGCGGAGAACGCATTAGGCGCCGACGGCGCCCCCGTACCCCGCAGCATACCCAATCGATAAAGGCGGTTCGAGGGTTGCGCCCGCACACCCGCCACGCTGGCACCGAGCAGGCTGCCCAGAATGTGGTGGAAAGTCCGGCGATTTGTCATGGGACTTTGCCAAGTGAATGGTTTAGCGGCCCTACCTCGCTGGTCTGACCCAGGAAACGAGCAACATCGACGAACGAAATTTTATATGACGGTTAGTCGGTATTCCAGCTGTTAATCACCAGCACTTGAGCGGCCGGTTTGAGGCGAAATTAGCGTGAGGAGTAATTGGCAAGCACTGGCCTGTCTCACACAGTCGCGACGTTTCGAGTCTGTACACTTGAATGACCGGTCAGTGGATTGCCGACATTCGTGATGCAATGCAACTGACGCCTGAAGCCGACCCACAGCAGCCGGTCGCCGCATTAGAAAGCTGTCGTTCAGTATCCGGCCAATGGACCGGTGTTTGCAGAGGCGACGGACCCTGCCAGTGTCCGCCGTATACCGAAATGATTCCGCCGCACTCGGATCTTCGAGGCCAGCAGCGATACGCAGAAACATCCGTTGGCGCCGGAGGATTCGCTCGTCGCGAAAAGGCATCTCCAGCGTTCCGTCGAGCCGCTTCTTGACGTAGTCAGAGTTGACCTCATTCGCGCGCTAGAAGCCGACTCGGCGGCCGCCAGGTTTGTCAATCCCACGTTGCTCATCGCGATCATCAGGTTTGACGTACCGGATTGGCCTTCCCCGACTTCGCCCCGACTGCTACTTCGGCGGTGCGTCGTACAGAGGCTTGCCTTTGTCGACAATGTGCACCGTGAAGAGCCGAATCGTGTTGTCACCCACTACCTTCCAGCCGCCGTGCGGTACGTTACGCAGGTTCATCAGCGACACGCCGGTCGGGAGCGGCGACGGGTCCTTCCCGGGCACCTGAATCATGCCACCTTGTAGGACGATAGCCGACTCGATGCCGTGATGGACATGCAAGGCCAGTGTGTCACCAGGCTTGAATTCGGAAACCGAGTTGATGACTTCCATGCCGGGCGCGCCGGCAAGATCTTCGCGCTTGATTTCCTTGCGGCCTGCGGAATCCTGCGCCTGCACCGACACACCCGGCAATTGGGTAGTCAGGCATCCAAGAATCAACAAAGCTTTTCCAAACAAACGTGAATCCATCGAATTGCCTCCTTAGGTGATTTGCCTGACATGATCGATATCCGTCAACGGGCATTGTCACTCCAAGTAGATGCCGAACATAGGTAAATCAAAAGTCCTTACCGTGTGGGCGCAGCTATCGGGGCTCCTGGCGGCTCTAAACGCATGGTCGCGACGACTATAAAGACGCGCCGGAAGCGCCCGGTCGCGACTGGCGGCAATTGGCCGATTGCACGCGCTCGCGAGATAGCACAATACGTTTTTGAATGACCGGTCCTTGGAATGCCGACATTCGTGGAGCAATACGTAAAATGCGCGCTTTCGACCCACAGCTGCCACAGTTGGCTTTGGAAAGCGGACGCACGGGAACGTTTGAGTTCACCTGCAGGCGACCGCCGCCGCTTGGCGCGCGTCAGGCGGAACGAAGCGCCGTGCGTCACTGATAACCACACACCCTGCATCCGAACAAAAAGCTTCGATCACTGCCCGACGAATCGCTCACTCGTGTCAATTCGACAATGCCCTCCTGTCCCCTTGGATAAGCTGCCGCAAAGCGGCTATCTGCCGGCTATCCTCGTATAACCCAGCGATCACAACATTGATGAGTTCTTGCTCCGGCACGACGAAGATGCGGTGTCCACCATTGCCGATGGCTGCGCACCACCACGGACGCCGAGTTCGTGGCACAGGTTGGTAGGAGCCACCAGAGGTAGCCATAATTGTCGTCAAATATCGCACTAGTCGTTGCTTCCGATTCGGGCTTGCGGCGACACCAACGCATTCACTCACGCGTCGGGCACAATCTGCTAACCGACTTTCGAGCACTTCTCGAGCATCAGCCGACCAATCTTCGCCAGGGCTTGTAGGTGCAGGCGCAGGCCTGATGCTGCACCGGGAAGGTCGGTGTAAGGTCGAGAAGCCGCCTCACTAACTCGAATGCCGTGATCTGCGTTGTATCGCTCGGCCTTACAGCCAATCGATCAGCCTTTCGACGCGCTCCGCGCCCAAGCAAGAGACGCCAAAACTAACGGTACCGACTCGCCAACGTCGACCAATGGGACAACGTTGACATCATTCCAAAAATTGTACTTGGAGACGAACGCCACGATGACCTTCGGGTCG
This sequence comes from Burkholderiales bacterium, assembly GCA_031363055.1. GTDB lineage: Bacteria > Pseudomonadota > Gammaproteobacteria > Burkholderiales > Burkholderiaceae_E > JANLTP01. The sequence goes on from JANLTP010000169.1 coordinate 46,123, forward strand.
CTGGTTTCGACCAAAACGTAACCTCCGCTGCCTGCCAGGTTTGACACGAACGCATGGACTGTTAAACCCTCTTCCGGCTTCCACTTGCCAAACGCATTCAGCAGTGCCTCCGACCCCGCAAAATTCTGGTCGTTGGTAAGCCCGGCTGAGCGAATTTTGTATTCAATCATGTACTTCATAAAACTCTCCTCTTGATTTAGTGGAATGTAGTGAAGCGGCCAAATCGAACAAGCAGTGAACAGCGCTTTAGTTCAAGAGCCGCATTTTGAGTGTATGCCCTTGAATCCCGAACGAATATGGAAATCGCGTTCCTTCCTGGCGCGCAATCGCCGGACTCGCGAAGAATGTGTCCGAGCACGCGCCTTAACCATGGCGATTTGTTCGAGGGGAGAGATGCTCGGTGCCGGATTCCAGCTGGCGCACGATGGACGAGAATTAACTGCAGCCACGGCTGTGAAACCGTTGCAGCATTCCCTCACACAAGCGTAGACTAAATTCGCGCTGGCGTTGGCCAGGCAATCTTCCCAAGTGGCTTGCGCCAACGCCTCTCAGCGTCGCCACAGACAGATTCACCCCCGACCAACACCAGCCAAGTAAGGGAACGAATTTATGCAACGCTACCTCATTCAGGCGTCTTACAATTCGGCCGCCGCCGCCGCCTTCGTCAGCAATCCTCAGGACCGTGTGAAAGGAGTTGAAGCTCTTGCCAAGCAACTGGGGGGCAAGCTTGAAAGTTTTGATTTCTGCCTCGGCGAATATGACGTGATCGGAGTTGTAGCTCTCGCCGACGACACTACCGCAGCCGCCTTTTCACTGGCCGTCAACGCGCCCGGACACCTCCGTAGCTACCGAACCACCCGCCTGTTGTCTGCAAAGGAATTCCTTGATGCGCAGAAGAAGGCGCATGGCGTGAGCTACAAGGGCCCGACGGCCTAATCACCCCAGAGCACCTACAAATCCAGACGGCCTCAGGGTAATTGCCTGCGGCCGTTCTTGTTCGCGGCGCGCCAGCCGGTCGAAACTCTATTCGCCAGACTTAGGAAAGGCGAGGCCGGATTACGATTCGCGGAGCCCGATCGGCCTGTGACGGCTGCCTGCGGCGAACTCAACTCATCCCCAACGTTAATAGATTGGACTACTGAAGACCGGTCAATGGAATGCCGACATTCGTTGAGCGAAACGGCGAACGCGCGCTTTCGACCCGCTGCGGGCGTTCAGGTTAATATGAATCACAGTTTTTTACACGCTAAAACGCCCTGGGACCCGCGACCAAGACGCTGATATATCGCCGCCGCTGTGTCCATACTGGAATAGAGTTGGACAGCCGTTTTGAAGCGTTACCAGTCTTTGAGATTTGCGATCTGACTGCTCCGCAACAAACATTGGCAATCAGGGACCGACAGGCAGTTATGTAACTAACATCCGGTCAAAGTGAGCAGAGAGCTTGCACCAACGCAGCAGCTCAGGGCACAACCGAGCCACTCAAACCAGCCTTGTCAGCTGCCGCCTTTACTATTTCCTTCGCCCGTCCGGATTCAATGAACTTTTGAATATAGGCAAGGCCTATTTCACGCCCCTTTGGGATGCCTATGGCCCAATGCTCGACTCCCCATTTGCCGTCAAGAATTCGAGAATTCGGAATATCACGAGACATTTCCAGGAGAATTGATTTGTTGGTTGCATAGGCATCAATTTCTTTCGCAAGGAACATCTGACTTGCGGTCATGCGAGGCGGCATTGGGACGACCGCTGCATTCTTGAGTAATTTGGGTAGCGTGGTGAGCGACGTACTTCCTTGCGTCACGCCAATTCTCACTCCAGTGCGGTCCACATCAGAGAATGTCGAAACTGTCGACCCTGCTACCACTAGGTACCCAAGTTCAATATTTAGTACCGTGGTGGTGAAGTCCATCTGTGCCGCACGTGCGGGTGATGCATTGGTACCTGAGAAATCAATCGTTCCCGCAGCAATCCCTGCAAGCAGCTCGGCTTGCGATTTCACTTCCATCAGCGCGAACTCCATTCCAAGACGCTCTGCCAAAGCTTTTCCCAGATCTGTGATTACGCCTTTGGTCGTACTTGTAGAGTGGACGCCAACTCGCAAACGCCCGGTCGGCGCCAATGACTGTCGTTGGTCGTCGCTAGGTGAAACCGGAAGTCCAACACAACCGACGAGTGCTGCGACAATCAACAATGTAACTGCGCATAGCAAGCGGCGGATCGGGAGCATGGAGACATTCTTCAGGTAGCGCCGCTCCCAACACAGGTCAGGAGCGATCGGGTTGGGCAATCTAGCCTAATTCTTGATGGAAGTCACCAGGATAGTTTTTGACCGAACTCGCCGAAAAGTCCTTCCGCAATGTTCAATGCTTTCACTGTTTGTTGCATAGCATGGTGGGGGTAGTTGCTGCGGCGGATAGCCAAATACGGCGTGATTTTCAGTCGGACGCTTCGCGAACTTGTTTGCATTCCTTCCCCCGCCTGGGATTCAATGCCTTGCCCCTAGTATCACAAACGACGTACAACCGGAGTAATTTACTGGCAATGGCGACCGTAGGCTTTCTGGAAATCACGCGATTAGCCGGTCGCCTAAGGAGAGACTTGCCCGGCGTCGGTTCATGGCAGGCATCGTCAGTCCGAGCTAAGAGTCGGTTCTGCCGCGAACTCAGGCCTGCGCGGTGCGGCAAGCTGATTGCCGAGGCTCTCGCCTTTGCAATAACAGTAATTGGCTGGACTGTTCGCCGCATCCGACCGCTTCCAAGGGCTCAGCAGTCTTACATGGTGGTGGCCAACGACCGTCAGCTTCTGGCCGGTTGTTGCCGGTCACCTGAAAAGTGTACATGGCTTTTGAACGACTGCTTTCAGGGTCAAGGCCGGACTGGATCGGACACTGTCCGTTTGATCAGATTCAGACTTTTACAATTTTGGGGCTTAGTTTGAAGAGAGTGATTAACTTTGTAGGTTGGGTCCCAGTTGTGCTGGGAGTGCCAAATGTACTTCTCGGAAATCCACATTCGGTCGCGGTTGGATTGTTGCTGATTGCTGAAATTGCGGCAGTAGCATTAACTTGGGAAAAACTATCATCCAAATGACCTCGGTCTCGAATTAAACGTGCATCGAACAGGTCGAACAAATGATTGCGGGCAGGCCCTGCGTACATCCGTACTTAGCAATGCTCATTAAGCTCGATGCCGATGTGACGAGCGCTCCTCGTTACTTTCGCCCACCGTGTGCGATCACAGCCCAATCAGGTGAGGGAATTTGAAGTGGCCACAGGTGGAGGAATTTGACTGGCCAACGGGGGGCCAGCCTTATACACGACGTGAACCTGGGACGCAGGACCCAAGCGGGCCAGCGCCTTTAACAGTTTGGGCCCATCGTCCGCAAAAGTACCGATCACCCGCCCGCCTTATCGGCCCGCTTTGGCCACCGCCATCACAATCGTTTCCTTATTAACATCCAAACCTCCGAAAAACTAGATACCTTAGCCAGGGTCGGTCCCCTTTACCGTTGCTGTGGGCTAAGCCCTCAGTATGCAGCTCGGCACGGTTCGCCGTGCCGAGCTGCATACCGTGAGCGAACTCTGTGCGCGGCGTGTGCCTGTTTGCGGTATTCAGAATGCCTTGTACAAGCTGCAATTAAGATAGGTGCCTATTCGGAAATCCCTCTCGGAATATCGACCGAAGGCGGCCCCTAGAAACCACGGCCCAACCGGCCATGCAGAAACATGGATCCCAAACTTACTGGTCACGGGCCCGCGCTCGTACGAAGATGTCGAGCGCCACGTCAGATTGAATTCAGGACCGAAATACGGCCCCGCCGCATCGCGAAAACCCCACTTGCCAACAAGCTGGCTGTTTCCGCCCTGCGCCGTTGAGCGCGAAGCAAGCGCATAGAAAAGGTTCCGGCTATCCGGTCTGCTAAAAACCGTGGCAAGCACCTTATGACCGCGAAAGTTTGACTCTCGTCCATCGTCCCGGTTGACGCTTCGGACATTCCCGACCATCGCAACGATTGACGTCCGCTGGCTGATAAATCCATAGCCGGCGAATACCCCAAAGTCCCGACCCGTACCGTCGGCGACCGCATCGGTTTCCGGATCAGCAAGGTATCGATAGCCAGACAATCCTGCACTTGCGCGAATGCGCCAACCACTCTCGTAAATGCTGCCCAAGGGCGCGACCGTAACATTCAAATCCAACGACCGCCCACGAAGTGAGTTTGACTCCAGAGTTGAATCGAGCGCCCAGCTGGCGTCGCGGGATGTGCCCGCAGTTGGCGCCAGAATGCCTGTGGGCTCGGCGGCGTGCACCTGACCCACTCCAGCAAGACCCATCATCGTGACCAACATCCAGGGTCTGATTATTCGCGCTTTGGCCCTATTCAACTCGATATACGGATTCGCCAAGATCTCGACGCGGTTGCTCTTCATGCCAATATCGTTCAGCGAGGGGCCTGCAACGCGTGCGCCAATCACTTCTTCACGTCACCGCAGTCGCGGAATACGCCGTCGCGCAGTTGGGTCGCAAAAACTTCAATGCCGCAGCCACCATGAACCATAACCCTCTTAAGTCGCATCGGATCGTCGCCAAATCGATTGACGCCATCATCCACCGTAAACAAAGCCAGATAGCCGGCCTCCCGGGCAAGAGACATCAGGGCGTCGTTATATAGGCCACGCGGCCAGGCGAAATATCGCACTGGAAGGCCTATCCGCTCGGAGAGGAGCTTTTTCGACGCTTCAATTTCCCAACGAATTTCGCGAATTCCTTTTGCCGGCGCTCCGCCCGAAAACCAATCGAGCAAAGTGTCGCCGTCCTTCCAGGGATGAGTCATCGAATGCGATTGCACGTCGAAAAGTGGATTGCGTGATAGGGCGACGACTTCATCCCAATCCATGTGCGGCCAGCCGATGCCCTTCTCGGGGATGATCCAGAACGTCGCCTTCAGACGCAATCGCTCGAGAATGGGTAACGCGAGCTGCGCGGACTTCCAGCCATCGTCGAAATGAATTGCGACTCGCCTACGGTCGGAAGCCGGACCCTTGCTGACGAATTCGTGCACTTCAGCCGCGCTCAGCGTCTGGTAACCCTGGACAGCCAAGAATCGCATTTGCTCCTCGAAGCGTTCGATCGAGATCGCCTCAAGGCTGTCCGGCGGGCCGGCAACCTCACTTCTGAGCTGATGGTAGACCAGAATCGGCAATGTCGCCTGCCGGCTGCTCTCCTGGGCCGAGGCCATGGGTTGGCTGAACATCAGAGAACAACTCGCCAGCAGGCCGCAAACAATGGCGCGGACTCCGAGTTTGCCAATGGGATCGCCAGACATCGCAGCCTATCTCGCTCGAATCGATTGATCAGGAGGATTGCGCCCAATCCGACTCAGAACAAGGTATAGATGAATGGCGCAATCGCAGAGCCTTGGGCGAACACCAACAAAGCCCCCAGCACGATGAGGACAACCAAAATTGGCATTAACCAGAACTTTTTGCGCTCGCGCAGAAACCCGAACAGATCTTGCATGAGTTCAATCATCAGTAGGGCCTCCCGAATCGGTTCAGCACAGGGCGAGAAACATTCTTTCGATAACTTTGTGCGGAAGGATCAAAACGCTTTGCAATCGGATCATGTCCAAAGGTTCGCCGGACCCAGCCCATCGGAGTTATCAGCAATCCGAATACCAGTCCAAGTATTATGGCATTGTTCACTTTGCCGATAGCCAGCGCAATGCACATCCATGCCGACTGGAAATGAACAAACGAACGCACATGCGTCAGGCTCCAGACGATTAGAACCAGCAGCAAACCCCACGGCCAGGCAGGGTACGAGAAACCGAAAATCCAGGGCAGCAGCAAACCAAATACAAGCACGAACATGCCACCAACGGCCAGCGCGAACTTGCGCAGATCGGCTGAGGTTTGTGCGCCCGAAACGATCTCCGGCGATTGAGTCATGACATTTGCCTCCTTATTTACCCGGAACACGATTTCGAGTCCGACTGAAAGCGCACTTAGTCAAGTTCAAACTCCGTTTTCCAGGATTCATCACTCGCACGCACCGGTTGATTCGACTTCAGCAGCACGAAGTTCTCTATCACCAAACAGTCCATTTCAGTCCGCATAAAACAGCGATAGGCGTCCGCCGGTGTGCAAACAATCGGTTCACCTCGAACGTTGAACGAAGTGTTGACAAGCACCGAACAACCGGTCCGCACTTTGAATTGGCTGAGCAGTCGGTGAAATCTCGGGTTCGTCGTCGAATCGACAGTCTGCACCCTCGCTGAGTAATCGACATGAGTCACCGCCGGGATCGAGGACCTTCGAACGTTCAGCTTGTCTATCCCGAACAGGTTCTCTTGTTCAGCCAAAATCGGTTCGCGCAAGTCACGCTGAATCGGAGCCACCAGCAACATGTAGGGGCTCGCCCGATCAAGTTCGAAGTAGCGCGATACGTCTTCAGCGAGCACCGCGGGCGCAAAGGGTCTGAACGACTCGCGGTACTTGATCTTCAGGTTCATGACAGACTGCATGCGTTCACTGCGTGGATCTCCGATGATCGAGCGTGCTCCTAGTGACCGCGGACCGAACTCCATTCGGCCCTGGAACCATCCGATCACTGCCTGATCGGCCAACCGATCGGCCAACTCGGAAAATAGCGCCTCATCGTCGAGCCATGTGTAGACGGCTCCCGCTTCGTTGAGTGCCTGTTCGATCGCGGTCCTCTCAAAGCGCGGCCCGAGAAAGGCGCCAGCCATTGCATCGCGCGTCGGGCACGGCCGGGACTCGGCTCCTTTACCGTACCAGACCGCCAGTGCTGCGCCCAACGCGCCGCCGGCATCACCGGCTGCGGGCTGTATCCAAATGTCCTCGAAGGGTCCTTCACGCAGCAAACGGCCGTTAGCGACACAGTTCAGTGCAACGCCACCCGCCAGACAAAGATACCGCTGTCCCGTTTCACGATGTATGCCGCGCGCGAGCCTTAGCACGACTTCTTCTGTAACGACCTGGATCGATGCCGCGATGTCCATCTCCCGATTGGTCAGTTTCGACTCGGGTCGACGCGCCGGGCCGTCGAACAAGCGCTCGAAGCGCGCATTGGTCATGCGCAGACCAGTGCAGTAGTCGAAGTATTCGAGATTCAAACGAAACGTGCCATCGTCCTTCAAGTCGATAAGCTCGCGACGAATCTGATCGACATACCGAGGTTTGCCGTAGGGCGCGAGCCCCATCAATTTGTATTCGCCCGAATTGACCTTGAAACCTGTGAAATACGTGAATGCGGAGTACAACAAGCCCAGCGAATGTGGAAACTCGATCTCCCAAAGCGGCGCGAGATCGGCGCCCTCACCCAGCCAGGCTGAAGTAGTCGCCCATTCACCAACACCGTCCAGGCAAAGCACTGCGGCGCGATCGAACGGGCTCGGAAAGTACGCCGATGCCGCGTGCGAGTGATGATGCTCGGTAAACAGCAACTCCGGCAACGTCTGACGCGTCACGCCATCGAACTTGCAGAGCTCACTTCGCAAAGTGCTTTTAAGAAACAACTTCTCCTTGAGCCAGATGGGCATCGCAGCCAAAAATGACGCGAATCCGCGCGGCGCGAAGCTTAGATAGGTCTCGAGCAAGCGCTCGAACTTGAGCAACGGCTTGTCGTAAAAAACGATGCTGGAGACTTCGCGCAACCCAAGGTCAGCTTGGTCTAGACAATAGCGGATCGCCTGAATTGGAAAGCCGGGATCGTGTTTCTTTCGGGTAAATCGTTCCTCCTGGGCGGCCGCAACGATCCTGCCGTCGACGACGATCGCGGCCGCACTGTCATGGTAGTAGGCCGACAAACCCAGGATCACTCGTTCGGGCATGCTCAAGACCTATCGATGAATTGACTGAGGCAACAAGCCGTTCTCACGGAACAAGAATGTGACGGGCGACATATGCGGCAATACGCTCGTGCATTAGCGCATTCGGATGACCATCGTGTGGGTTCAGCAAGTAACGATCGGCATTGCCCGGATAGTCCTCGATGATCCGCGTGAGTCGATGCACTGTCGCCCCCTCGTTCTGCATCGACGACTCGATACGTGCAAGGCGATCATCGTTGCGGCCATCCCAGAGTATGAGATCGAATAATCCGGCCGGATCCTCCGCTCGCACTCGGCGGACCGACTCGCGCAAGACCGCAAGGTAAAGCTGGAAATCGCGCTCGTTAGTCACCCGATCGCGACCGAACACCCGCTGCCAGGTGCGCGAACCGTCCAGGGTATCACGCAGCCACCGAGGGGACTCCCACCCTCCTGGCAGTCGCGTCGGCGAATCGAAGTTACCGTCTCGTGCCGGCCGACCATTTGCGTCCAATTTATACCGAGGACCGTGCCGATCCCAACTCGCGAGACCAGCGACCCGCGGCACGTGTTCGAGAATGGTCAGGTGAATCACTCTCGGGGATCGACATTTCGCAAGACGTGATGGCAGGCCGTCCTGCAGCAAGGCCAGCATCTGGTGCGGCCCCCAGCCACTGAATGCCAAGTTGTAGCTTTGCCAGAGTCCCGAAGCCATGCTGGGAGCTCGGTAAGCAAACGCCTCGTGATCGTTGACACCTTCGCCGAAGCTCACCGAGTCGCCAAAGAAGATCACACATTGGAACTGACCAGATTGCTCAGGCGTTGATGTGACCCGAAAGCCATGTTCATTGATCGTGTAGAACACGTCGTAAATTACTTTATCCCCCAGCCATTTACTGGCGCTGACCCTAAGGCCGGCACGGGGCCGATAGCCAAGCATCTCATCGGGTCGGATGAAGTCTTCGAGAATCGAGCCTTCGATTCTGGTACCGTCGCCCGATGAAATTGAGCGAGCCAAATGGAACTCATAAATCGAAACTGCCAGAATTGCCGCCGAGAGATTTACCGCCACCACCTGCAGCCAGCTCTTTTTCGAAGCCAGAGCAATCATGAACAACGCTGACGCCAAAACCAGCAACCAAAGTATCGACGGTAAGGGGAAGAAAGGCTGCGTGAACAGCAACACGAACAAGACCCAGGCCGCGCGGTGCGCCAGAGTTTTGGTTCGGGGACCCAAGGCCTTGCGCGATTGCGGCTCGCGTTGCGCACGATCAGAGACTGCTTTCTCGCCCGTAAAGCCGCCGAGTGACTGCTCAGCCTCAGACCGACTTTCGCGCCCGCTCATGTCTGACCCGAATGACCGGCTCTGCCGGCGATCTCGGTAACATGAGAGTCCGGCACCGAGACCGCCTCCTCGATTGACGCAATCGGAGACAATTCTGAGAGCAGCCCGTAACCTGTCGCTGTTGCCGTCTTGCCCGTCGTTTTGTCGACGGTTGACGGTCTTAGCCACGCCCAGAGATCAGCGATTCCTTCGCGAAGTCCGACAAATCGCGCCAGGCCATAGGCTAGGAGTATGACATTCAGCGATATCAGGGATGCGGCAATCAGCCTTCCCTGAACAAGCTTGTAGACACTCAACGAAATCCCGGCAAACAGCAAAAACAACTCGGCCGCGATATAACCTCCATGTGCTGCGGTTCGACCAGCCACTTTGGGCGTACGACCGAATGGCGTGCGCCGACCCGAAACTATCTGGTGGAGTGACTTTAGCGTGCCGCCAAGGTTGACCGGAATCAGGACGAGGTTCAAGGCGTAGACGTGAAACATGTCTCGCCAACGATACCCGCAGCGCACCAGATCGATCGCATAGGCGAGCATTATCGGCAACATTGCTAACGGCACCCACACGATATTCAGGTTTCGTTCGAAAGGCCCGAACAGCATTAGCAGAAACGCAAGGTTGACTATCGCTACCGACGACAGGTAGTGCACGCGAAGAAGGGCTTCTGCACCCTTGGCAACGTTCACCGGTCCTTTAGCCAGATAATGGAGGGCTTTGGGAAGAATGATCAATCCGCCATTCGCCCAGCGGTGACGCTGGATCAGCAGCGAGCCGAAATCCGGGGGCGTTGCACTAAAGGCCAACCGCTGCGGATGGTTTTGAAGGCGCCAACTTCGGTCGACAAGATCAATGCTCGATTCAGTGTCTTCTATTACGGTACGGTCCTGAATGTATTTCGCGACTCGAACACCGTCCTCGATCCGATAGGTCACGATGTCCCTTAGCGCTGACATTCGAAGCAGCGCATTGGCACCGACCCAAAAGGTTGCACCGTAGGCCGTGAACCCCTGATGTACCAGGTACTGCACGTCGGTCTGGGCACCGGCGATGCGCTCGAGGAGCCCTGGCGCGTTTGGAAAGGCGCTATACGGAGTCTGCACAACTGCAATTCGATCATTTCCCGAACTCAACATGATTGCGGCCAGTCGAGGCGAATACGCCGGCACCAAAATGCTATCGGCGTCCAGGGTCAACACCAAGTCGGCATTACGAAACCGTTTCGTTGCCGACTCCGGCGCCGCTTGTATTAATTGCCGACCACGGATGTCTGCGCATTCGACGAATTGGCGACCCATCAAATCGATGTAGCTATTCAAGTTCATTGCCTTGTTCGGCTCATGCGAAAGTCCCGCGTATTTCTTGCGCTCGAAACACGAGAACGCTACCCGAAAGCCTACCAGGAGTTCGACGAAGCCTTCACGAATTGCGTTCGTCTCGTGGGTTGTACCTGCGGTCGAAGAACACTCTTCGGCGACCGTAGCCTGCAGCGCGCGGACTCGACGCATTTCGGGCTCGAAGACCTGCTCGATCATTAACCGGTCTGCATGGTCTCCGGTACTGCCGCATCTGACTTCGTATTCCAACCAGGTAAGTGCGATATCGCAGCACTCGACCAAGGCGCGCGCACCGCTGGCCACTTTCGATGACCCAGCGG
>JANLTP010000219.1:0-83966 GCA_031363055.1 Burkholderiales bacterium
TCCTGCACGGCCAAACCGGCGTCGCGCGCCAGGTCCACGTTGGGCTCGACCCCGATGCCCACGACCACCAGGTCGGCCGGCACACTTTCCCCGTGCGTCGTCAGCACGCCGGTGACGCGGCCATCGCTGCCGGTGTAGGCGACCGCCCCCGTCAGCAGGCTGATCCGGATCCCGCGCGCGAGCTGCGCTTGAGCCAGGAAAGCCGCCGACTCGGCCGACACTGCGCGCTTTAGCACGCGGTCGGTGAACTCGAGGATGTGCACGTCCAGGCCGATGTCGCGCGCGACCAGCGCTACTTCCAGGCCGATGAACCCGGCGCCGACGATGACAACGCGGCGCGCCTGTTGCAAGCGCGCCAGCAGGCGGTCGGCATCGGCGCGTGTGCGCAGCGCGACGATGCCCGCGAGTTCGGCACCCGTTATCGCCAGTAAACGCGCACGCGCGCCGGTGGCCAGCACCAGATGCTCGTAGGGCAGCGTCGTGCCCGACGCGAGCGTCACGCGACGTTCAGCGCGGTCGATGCCCAGCACGCGTTCGGGCGCAATTACGTCGATGCCCCGCTCGGCATAGAACGCGGCCGGCCGCAGTTCGACCTGGCCGGGCTGCGCCTTGCCGGCGAGGTAGGCCTTCGACAACGGTGGGCGCTGGTACGGTAGCCCCGGCTCGTCGCCGATCAGCGTGATGGCGCCGGCATAAGCTTGGTCACGCAGCGAAGCCGCGACCTGGAAGCCGCCTTGTCCACTGCCCACGATGACGACACCGGCTGGCATCGGATGCTTCAGACCTGGTGCGACGGGATGTGGACGATGATTTCATCGATGCCCGGCTGTAGCACGATCTGACAGCCGAGGCGGCTGTTCTCGAGGCGACCACTGGCTGCGCTTTCGAGCATCTCATTCTCGACTTCACTCACCGGAGCGACGAATGGAATGCTGGCCTCGTCCAGATAGACGTGGCAGGTCGCGCACATCGCCGCACCGCCGCACTCGGCGACGATGCCGGCAATTCCATTGGCGACGGCGGTCAGCATGACGGTAACACCGGCTTTGACGGCAATGGAACGGCGAGCGCCGTCCGGCTGGATGAACGTGATCTGGGGCATGGGCACCTCGTGTGTGGCGAGAGGGAGCGAGTGGGGAGCGAGACCGGAGCGAGACGGGAGCGAGACGGGCGCGAAGGGTCAGGCCGCTTCGACGCTGACCGGCATGCTGGTGTAGCCGCGCACCGAGTTGTTGTAATGAATGACGGGCTTGCCTTCGAGCCGGATGCGTTTCACCCTTCTGGCCAGAGCGGACAGCACGATCTCGCCTTCCAGACGCGCGATCATCTGGCCGGCGCAGCCGTGGATGCCGGTACCGAACGACAGGTTGCCGGCCGCGCGGCGCGTCACGTCGAACTTGTCGGCATCGGGCCAGCGTCGGGGGTCGCGGTTGGCCGAGCCGATGAAGACACAGACCTTCTGCTCGTTGGGCATGCGCACGCCGGCCACTTCGACTTCGCGCGTCGTGGTGCGGTAGAACGAGTGGAAGGTGCTCTCGTAGCGAAGAACCTCTTCGAGCGCCTGACGCGCCATGGCCGGGTTGGCATGCACATGGTCCCATTGCTCAGGATGGCGCGAGAACGACAGCATCGCGTTGCACAACGTGAACACCGTCGTATCCAGGCCGGCCGAGAGCAGCGTACGAACCAGCATCGGTGCTTCCTCGGGCTCGAGCAGGCCCCCGTCCGCTGCCTTGTACAACTGCATGCCCAGTCCATTCGGCGTAAGGTTCTCGCGCCGGCACACCTCGGCAATCCATGCGATCGCGTCCTGGGCATTGACCAGGCACTCCTTGAAGCGCTCGTTGACGGGACCGAAGGCGTTGAACACCATGTCGCCGTAGGGCAGCAGGTACTTCTCGCGCCCTTCGGACGGGATGCCCACCGCATCGGCGAACACCTTCAGCGGATAGGCTTCGCACAGGTCCGTGACGGCGTCGAAGCGGCCCTTCTCCAGCAGGCGGTCGACCAGCAGTTCGGCCTCGCGCTCGAAGGTCGGACGCAGCTTGTTGATCGACGCCGGTGCCAGCAGCCCGGCCACCACCTTGCGGGTGCGACCGTGCATTGGCGGGTCCGCTTCCAGGATGATGCTGGGCTTGCGCCATGGCACAGTCGTGTGGAAGTTCGCAAGGCCGACGCCGGCGCTGGAGCAGAAGGTCACCGGGTCGCGCAGCACAGGGTCGATCTCCGCATGGCGTGCGATGCCATAGGCCTGGTAGCGATTCAGGTAGAACACCGGCCCCAGTTCGCGTAGCATCTCGTAGTGCGGATACGGATCGTCCAGCACTTCGTCCGCATAGGGATCGAAGTCGGTGCTCGGCGCATCGACTTCCAGTCGTTCGACCGTGGCGGCGTTGGTCATCTGAGAATTCCTTGTCTCGGGTCCGCAGGCTCTGTGGCCAAGGACGAAATCTGTAGTGAGAGTTTGCCGGTCGGCTTGATGGGCGTCAACAAATTCGGCTATATTGTTCGCATACCGAACTCTTGCGACGTAAGGCGTCAGCCATGCATCCAGCCGAATCCACTCCACCCGTAGAGAAGGAATACGTGATGGGCCTTGAAAAAGGGCTAGCCATCATCGAAGCGTTCGGCATGAGCCGGGGTCCCCTGACCCTGACGGAGGCGGCGCAAATCACCGGCCACACCAAGGCCGCCGTGCGTCGCAGCCTGTTGACCTTGTGCAAGCTCGGGTATGCCGTGCAGAGCGGGCGGCAATTCCGGCTCGCACCGCGCTCGCTGCGCCTGGGCCACGCCTACGTGGCGTCCGATCCGTTGACCAAGGTAGCGCAGCCGATCCTGGAGATGACCAGCGAACGAACGCACGAGTCGGCCTCGATCGCCGTGCTGGATTCGCAGGATGCGGTGTTCGTCGCGCGATCCACGCACCGGCGCAGCCTGTCCAGCGGCCTCGGCGTCGGCGCGCGCCTGCCCGCATACTGCAGTGCCACCGGCCGTGTACTGCTCTCGGAAAAAAAGCCGGCGGAGATCGAATTCCTGCTGAATCGCATGTCGAGGCCGTCGTTGACGCCACACACACGTGTCGGCACCCGGGAAATCCTGCGCGAGATCGCGCTCGTGCGTTCGAATGGCTACGCCATCAGCGACGAGGAACTCGAGATCGGATTGCGCTCGCTCGCCGTGCCCGTGCGCACCGGCCGCGGCGAACTGATCGCGGCGATGAGTCTCTCCGTCTCGACCAGCCGCATGACACGGGACCAGGTGATCGAACGCCTGTTGCCGGAACTGGAAACCGCGCGCCGCAGTTTTGCGTCTTTGCTTTAGCCTTGGTGATGATGCGGGCGCGGCACCAGCGCGGCAGACCCACCAGCCACGAAGAATCGGCCCCAAGCTGTGTAGTACACCGTCAATGCGATTGCCATGCCGAGCAAAGCCAGCGTCGAATACTTTTTCTTCACATTAAGCGAATAAAAAAAGGTCAATATCAGCACTGCAGATCGAGCCACGTTTTCAGCAATTGAAAGGGCTAGCGGAACTGCAACTTGCGGGCTTGCATAGCGGTTGTAGAACGGCATCCAGGCCACGTTCGGCAGCATCAGCTTGCCGACCATGCCGCCACGGGCCTCGGCACGTACTGGGTCAATCAAGCCGGCATCGTTGAAGTGGAACAGCAAGCTCAGCCCGACCGGCAACCGGCCGATGCAGTGACGACTCGCTGCTTGGACGTGAAAGACTTCCACTGCTCGGCTGTGGCCGACATGTTGATGCTGCCGGTCATCTTGATCGTCACGGCGCAGACGATCGGCTGGCCATCCTTCAGCACCGCACAGAAGTAGCGCTGCGTCGGCGCGGGCAGGCCTTCGAGTTCCTTTGTTTTCGGGCAGAGCGCACTGCGGTCAAGCCAACACGTCGCGAACCGGTCGACGCAGCGACGCTGGCATGTCCAAACGAATCCTGATCATTCAAGCTTACCCGGATGCAAGCCATCCACACCTGTGCCATGCACTTGCAGAAAGTTATGCAAAAGGTGCAGAAGGTGCAGGACACGCCGTTCGGCAAGTCATTCTGGCCAAGTTGGATTTCCCGCTGCTACGCAGTCAGCAAGACTGGGAGGAAGGCAGCGTGCCGGCCATCCTCAAGCAAGCGCAGGATGACATCGGCTGGGCCGAGCACATCTTCTTCCTTTTTTCCGCTTTGGCTGGGTGATATGCCAGCATTGCTCAAAAGCTTTCTGGAACAAATTGCGCGACCCGGGTTCGCGATCATCCGCGAGAAAGGCGGCAGCCCGTGGGGATCAGGCAGATGAACATTGTCGTCAAGACCCGTAGCGGAGAGGTGCGTGGCGCCTTTTCCAATGGTGTGCATTCCTTCAAGGGCATCCCATACGCTGCGCCACCCTTTGACCACCGACGGTTCCGGCCGCCGCAGCCGGTCGAGGCCTGGAGCGGCGTCCACGACGCGCTTGCGTTCGGCCCGAAGCCGCCCCAGTTACCGTATTTCCCGCCCTGGAATGTGCTGATTCCGGAACATTCCGTCTGCGGTGAGGATTGCCTGAACCTCAACCTATGGTCTGCCAGTTGGTGCCGACGGATTCCTCTACCTGGGCCCAGGCCTGGCCAACCAAGGCCTGCTCGACCAACTCGCCGCCTTGACGTGGGTGCAAGAGAATATTGCGGCGTTTGGCGGTGATCCCGCAAACGTCACGGTTTTCGGCGAGTCGGCTGGTGCGATGAGCATCGGCACGCTCCTGTCCATGCCTCGCGCGAAAGGGCTGTTTCGACGCGCCATTGCCCAGAGTGGGGCGGCCCATCAAGTGACCCCGACCGCCACGGCGGAACTGGTTGGCCGCAGCCTCGCCCAAAAGCTTGGCGTCGCCGCCACTCGCGAGGCGATCGCAGCGATGTCTACTGATCGCTTGCTTGAATCCCAGGCGGCACTGACGGCCGATCTCATCGCCGATCCCGACCCGAGTCGTTGGGGGCACGAGGTGGCGATCAGCATGATGCCGTGGCAGCCCGTCATCGATGGGGAGGTCATCCCTGCGCGGCCGATCCGACGGCCAGCGCGGGCGATCTGCTCGCGGAACTCCAAGGGGACTGGTACGTTCGGATTCCCGTCATGCGCCTGGCAGACGCGCATGCGAAGGGCGCCTCTGCAACATTCGTGTACGAGTTCGCGTGGCCCTCGAAACAATTCAACGGGCTGTTCGGTGCATGTCATGGGCTTGAAATCAGCTTTGTCTTCGACACTCTACGAACTCGCGCGCAGGACGACCATGAGGTTCGATTCGACCTCGCAGGTCGTGTTCAACCCCGAGGCTTGGAAACGAGCGCTTTCGGCAGGGGCTCGCTGAGTTGTTCAGCGAGTTCCGAAAAACCTATCCATGATCGCCAAACTCCACGCTGGGTTGAGCGTGAGCATGTTGTGCCCCATGGACATAGCCTGCAAATGCAAGGTCTGCGTTGGCATCGATGAAACGTGGAACTCCTGTTGGTACTGGTAGCCAATAAAGCTGCATTCACTACTCAGCATCAGTAGCCTTCCCTTGTACGCAGCAACATCTTTCACGAGGTTCTGAGAGAAGCTTTCAGGATGATCCAGCACCGGCTTGAGCATGTTGTCGAACGCAGCGTAGCCCGCGCGATTGAACGCGTCTGGCGGCATCGCTTCGCCTGCGCATTGATACGGGCCACCCGACTTGGCCCGGTTCATCAGCCGCGTCATGACGTAGTCGAAGCGTTCGTGTCCGTCCCGGTTCGCGACAAACGGCGTCAGCAAGATGTACTTCACCAGCGGCATCGCATCCCAGAGGGATTGTGAGGCCTTGAAGCGACGAACAAACGCCACTGCTGCGGCGGGATTGAGGATTCCAGGCTCGACGACAACCGCATGGCTGACTCTGTCCGGGTGCTTGCCTAGATACCCGACGACCAGCATCGCACCCCACGAATGGCCGATCAACTTTACTTGCCGGATTCCACCGTAATGGCTGACGATGCTGTGCAAGTCGTCGAGGCTGCTTTGCAGCGTCAGCGACTCTTTGCTGACCCTTGGCGACAGGCCCGTTCCACGTTGATCGTAGAAGATAACGTGGTGATTCCTGGACAGATCCTGGATGACATAGAGGTAGTTGGAATCGCCGCCCGGACCGCCATGGACGACGATGACCGGTGGAAGCTGCTGGTCGCCAAAAGTTCGAACATGAAATCTATAGTCAGCCAGCTCGACAAATTCAAGCGATGGATCATTTTCGACGGTGGGTGGCACCTGGGTGCAGCCTGCGAACAACCCGAACAGGGCGAATGACGCCGCAGTCACGAGTCCGATCCGGTAAAGCATTCGCCGTGTAACCGGCATTTCATGCGCTGCTTCGCATCGTCATCATTGCCGGGACTCCAGGAATGTACGGTCAATGCGGTTCAAGAATCCGGTGGAACTGAACTCGGTGCTGTTCGCCATCACTACTGTAGCAACGCCCTTAGTTGGGTAGATGCGCATCTCGCAGTGAAAGCCGCCGCCGCCGCCCTCCTTGAAGAAAAAGGCCACGCCGTATGATTCGCCAACGTGCCACCCGAGCGTCATGGGGATGGGCCGGCCTGCGCCATCGGTTTGCCGAGTCTCCAACAGGCGTTTGGTCTGCGGCCCGAACAGCACTGACTGGGTTCGCAACTGGTCTTGCAGCAATCGGCTGAAGCCACGTGCCGTGCCGATCAACCCGCCAAAAGCTGGGCCATCGGGGTAATGGCTGTTCAGTCGCAGCCAGTGCCCTTCGTAGCCGCCCATGAACTTGCGGTCGATAACGAACCTTTTCACCAAATTCATCAACGAATATTTCTTGAGATAGCCGTTGGAATGACGGGACTCGTCGGGGATGACAAAGTCCATCTCCAGTGCCGAGAGCAGTAACGGCACGAGGATATTTTCTCGGACATAGACTGGATACGATTGGCCCGTTACCTGCTCGACTACCTTGCCGAGAAGCCAGTAACCGATATTGGAGTAGGCAAACTTGCGGCCCGGCTCAAACGCAAGACCTGGGTTTTCGCGCAGAACCTTAGCAAGTGCGTCGGCCTCATCAAAACTCGAATTCTCTGCTGCCAAATGCACCCAACGCAGGGGAATCGGATTTGGAACTCCTGACGTGTGATTGAGCAACTGACGCAGGGTGATGCCGTGACCGTGGTACGCGGCATTCAGGCGATAGCGGTCGATCACGTCGTCTATGCTCAGCTTTCTCTGCTCGGCCAATTGAAGAATCGCGACAGCGGTAAAGGTTTTGGTCATCGAGTACGCCATCAGAGTCGTGTCGAGTGTCATCGATTTCTGACCTTGGATGTCAGCCCAGCCACCGGCATACTCGAGGAGTACCCGGTCAGCAGTTGTGGCGATGTATTGCAAACCGGGAACCTTGGACCCAACGTACCGATTCAGTTCGCTTGTCGCGTTGTCCTTTGCCCGAATGTCGTCAGTGGTAGGGCCACAGAAAATCATCACGCCAGTGCTTGGCGAGTGGATGATGGAACGCGAAGGGTAGGTGCTCGCGACCGCGCGAACAGTACGATGCCGAACACGCCCGCCACGACGAGCCCAAGGTCCGGTGGCACGGCCAGAAGAAAGGCCGCCTGCCCGCCTACAAAACTCCACAGGATTGGCACCACGATCGGCCCTCTTGGGTAAGGCCTGACCAGGAATGCGAGGAGGCCAATCGTGAATATCGTGGTCGGACACGGAAGGCCGAATGTTGGCGTTGCCGGATAGTGGTGCCCGGCAGTGTAGGACCAAGCCGGATAGACCACGAGTACAAACACGATGAGCACGACTCCAATGATGCTGCGGACCCCAGCGGCCCAACTAAATTCAAGCATACGTCGAACGACGCCTTGCCAAAAAAAGACCACGCCGCCCGCGACTGAGAGTACGGCAAAAGCAAAGGCTGGCGCGCTGATGGAAGTGAAAAATGCAAGGTGATAAGCCAGACCCATCCAAATCCACAAAAGCGCGAGGATTGCGCTAATGCCGATGCCGGACCGGGGGTGCCGCGCCAGGACGAGTACAACTGCAATTGCGGCGAACCCGAGCAAGAGCGCCTGCGCCGGCCATACCGCCGTGTTGTATTCACGAAAGACGGCATAGAACTGCTCGACCGTAAATGGAAGCCGCATGACTTTCCCCTGGGATCAACCGACGGTCGCAACGCGCGCTGGCGGGATTGCCACTTTATCCAAACAAAATACGTCCGTCTGTGCGTTGACGAACAGACAGCAATCGGCCGGGGGGGTAAGGTGACGAAGCTTCTAAAAAACCGATGTGTCATCTCGCCTGATGATGCTCGATCAGGTCAATCCGACCACAGGAATGGAATGAGCCGGTGGCAAGTGAAAATGACCCATTGACGTTTGCGCGTGGGCGCGTCGAGGCCCTTCGTGTGTCACTCGGCGCCGGCGAAGACCGACCGGTACGCTTGGTCGAAACCCATATTTCCTGGGTGCTGATGACCAGTACGATAGCGTACAAGTTGAAGAAGCCTGTGCGGCTGCCCTTCCTCGACTTCACGACGCTGGCTGCGCGTCGCCGTTACTGCGAAGATGAATTGCGGCTTAACCAGCGCCTCGCACCGTCGCTATACATTGACGTAGTGAACGTGTGCGACACCCCGCAAGGCCCTCGGTTCGATAAGTCGGGACCGGTTCTCGATGTTGCTGTGCGCATGCATCGTTTCCCGGATGGTGCGCTGTGGAGTGAAATGCTCACCGACGGTAAGTTGGCTGCTAGTCACATCCACGCAATGGCGCACCGTCTCGCCGAGTTCCATCGCCACGCTGCCGTGGCAAAGCCCGGTAGCGAGTCCGGATCGACCGCGAGCCATGCGCGCGTTACACAGAGCCTCATCGATGCAATCGACACGCTCGAGGCAAGGCGAGCCATGCCAACAACGCCACTCGCCGATATCGATTGGCCTGCGCTGCGCGTCTGGCTGGGCGTGCAACGGCAGATGTTGACGCCGATATGGGCGGCCCGATTGCGCGACGGCAGGGTGCGCGAATGCCACGGGGACCTGCATCTTTCCAACGTGTTGCAACTATCCGGTGAAGCCACTGCCTTTGACTGCATAGAGTTCGACGATGCCTTGCGTTGGATCGACGTGCTCGACGACATTGCCTTTCTGGCTATGGACCTTCTGGCGCACGGTCAACATGCCCTGGCATTCCGTTTCATCAACGCCTACCTGGCGGCGAGTGGTGACTACGATGGGCTACCGACGCTGCGCTTTTTCATGGTCTGCCGTGCGCTGGTGCGTGCACAAGTTACGAGCCTTCGCGACCAACCTTACGTGCAATCAGGCGTGCAATCCGCGATGCATTGCGACACTTCGAAGTACCTGAAGATCGCATCGGCCTTGTCAGTCAGTGCCGATCCGCGCCTGGCACTCATGCACGGCCTGCCGGGTTCGGGCAAGAGCTTCATTTCGCAACGCCTGATCGAGGAAGTCAATGCGATCGCTGTGCGATCCGATGTCGAGCGCAAGCGCTTGTTTGGGCTCGATGCCCTGCAGTCGTCGCGTGCCATCGTGCCCGGCAACATCTACACCGAGGTCGACACCGCACGCACTTATGCGCGTTTGCTTGAGGTTGCGCGAAGCGCGCTCGAAGCCGGCTGGCCGGTAGTAGTCGATGCAGCGTTTTTGAAACGGGCTGAACGCGCGCGGTTCGCCGGATTGGCCGCTTCGCTGTCGGTACCGTTTTGCATCTTTGACTGCCAGGCTGAATTACCGCTGCTGCGCCGTCGTATCGAACAGCGCAATCAAAACGGCGGCGTTACTGATCCGTCGGAGGCCGATCTGGCGGTGCTTGAACTGGCGTCTCGTACCGCGGAGTCGCTCGAGGAAACAGAGCGCGCGTTAGCGATCGTCGTTGATTCCACACAACCCGAGCAAGATCCGACCTTGGCGAGCTTTTGGCTCAAAGCCAGCGTAAAAACATGAACCCATGAGCATTCGCCATCTTGATCGGCTACTCGAGCCGAAGTCGATCGTTGTCGTTGGTGCTTCGGATCGCAGTGGCAGCGTCGGTGCGACGGTGTGGCACAACCTGAGGGACGGCCGCTTCAAGGGGCCGATCTATGCCGTGAATCCCAAGCACACGGCGCTCGGCGACGTGGCCGTGTACGCACATCCCGCCGACTTGCCCCAGACGCCTGATCTTGCGCTGCTGTGCACGCCGCCCGACACGGTGCCGGGGCTGATCGAAGCATTGGGCCGTCGCGGCACGCGCGCGGCCATCGTGATGACGGCTGGCTTGAGCACAGCGCAGAAGCAGGCGATGCGTGACGCCGCTCGCCCCTACCTGCTGCGCGTGCTCGGCCCCAACTGTCTGGGGCTGCTGACCCCGCACCTCAATTTGAATGCGAGCTTCGCACATACGGACGCCCTGGTCGGCGAGGTGGCATTCCTGTCGCAGTCGGGCGCGCTCGTCACTGCGGTGCTCGACTGGGCCAAATCGCGCCACATCGGCTTCTCGCACATGGTCTCGCTCGGCGAACGGGCTGACGTCGACTTCGGTGACCTGCTCGACTACCTGGCTAGCGATGCACGCACCCGCTCGATCCTGCTCTACATCGAATCCATCGAGCAGCCGCGCAAGTTCATGTCGGCGGCGCGGGCCGCCGCCCGCAACAAGCCGGTCATCGTCGTGAAGGCCGGCCGCGCCGGCAACGGCGTGCAGGCAGCCGCCTCGCATACCGGCGCGCTGGCGGGTTCCGATATCGTGTTCGATGCTGCCATCCGCCGCGCCGGCATGCTGCGTGTCGACACGCTGCAAGACCTGTTCATGGCGGCCGAGACGCTGGCGCGCTTCGGCCACAACCACGACGAGGCGTTGACCGTGATGACCAACGGCGGCGGCGCTGGCGTGATGGCGGCTGATGCTGCGGCGCTGGCGGGTGTGCCCTTGCGCGAATTGAGCGAAGGCGTGCGCGCCAGACTCGATTCGGTACTGCCGACTACCTGGTCGCATGGCAACCCGATCGACATCATTGGTGATGCACCGGTACTTCGATATACCGAGACCTTGCAGGCACTACTCGCCGAGCGCGACAGCGGAGCGATTCTGTTCATGCATGCGCCGACTGCGATTGTGCGCAGCGAAGACATCGCGCGTGCCTGCGCACCGATCGCACGTGCTGCGCCAGACCGGGTCATGGCGTGCTGGCTGGGCGAGGGCGCGGTGGCAGACGCGCGGCATATTTTCGAAGATGCCGGCGTGGCCGACTACGCGACGCCGGAGGAGGCGGTGCGCGCATTTGCGATGCTCGGCACCTATCGCCGCAATCAGGCATTGCTGCTGGAGGTTCCGACCGCAACTGAAAGCGGCTCGCCTGACCTCGTCGCGGCACGCATTCCGATCGACACGGCGTTGGCCGATGGGCGGGAAATGCTCGATGAGCTCGAAGCCAAGGCGGTACTGAAGGCCTATGGCATCCCGATCGTGCCGACCGTCGCAGCGGGTCCGACCGCCGTGGCCGCGATCGCAGCGGCGGACGGACTCGATTATCCCGTGGCGTTGAAGATTCTGTCGCCCGACATCAGCCACAAGTCCGATGTCGGTGGTGTGCACCTGAATCTGCGCGACGCGGTTGAGTTGGTCCAGGCCGCCGACGAGATGTTGGCGCGGGTTCGTAAATTGCTGCCACAGGCGCGCATCACCGGGTTCACCGTGCAGTCGATGGCAAAACGCCCGATGGCGCAGGAATTGATCGTCGGTGCGAGTATCGATCCGTTGTTCGGTCCCGTGCTGTTGTTCGGCGAGGGCGGCACGGCGGTCGAAGTACTGGCCGATCGAGCGATCGCGCTGCCGCCGCTGAATCGCGTGTTGGCGCGCGAACTGGTGTCGCGCACGCGTGTGGCCAAGCTGTTGGCTGGTTATCGCGACCACCCGCCGGTCAAGCTCGACGCCGTCTACGATGTGCTGATTGCGCTGTCGCAGATGCTGGCCGACATCCCCGAACTGATCGAACTCGACATCAACCCGCTGTGGGCCGACCATGAAGGTGTGGTCGCATTGGACGCTCGCGTGCGCGTGAGCCGAGAGGCACTGGGCGGTGCGGCCCATTTTGCGATCACGCCCTATCCGGCCGAGCTGGTCGAGAGCGTGGTCTGGAATGGCGAGATTGTTCAGCTTCGGCCAATCCGGCCGGAGGACGGGTCGCAACATAAAGCCTTCGTCGAGCGGCTGCAGCCGGAGGACCTTCGCTTGCGCTTCTTCAATGCGCGTAAGGAGTTGCCGCCCACCGAACTCGCCCGCCTGACACAGATCGACTACGCCCGCGAGATGGCATTCATTGTCGTGCGAACGCCGCCCGGTGGCGAGTCGCAGACCTTGGGCGTGGTTCGTGCGGTCATCGACCCGGACAACGTCGACGCGGAGTTCGCGATCATGGTACGCTCGGACCTGAAGGGTCACGGGATCGGCCATGTGCTGATGCGAAAAATGATCGACTACCTCGCACGCTGTGGCACAAAGCGCATGGTCGGGCTGGTTCTGCGCGAGAACCAGGCAATGCGCGAATTCGTGCGTTTGCACGGCTTCGTTCCGGACGCAGCCGCCTCGGATGCGGACGCGCTGACTTTCGCGTTGATTCTCGACGGACATCTTGTGCGCTGATGAATCCTTTGCCAATGCGGCTGACACGGCGGCCACCAGCGAGCTGATCTAGTGCCGCTGCCCTTCGAAGACTACGCGCTGATCGGTGACAGCCACACCGGTGCGCTGGTGGGTCGCGACGGCTCGATCGACTGGCTGTGTCTGCCGCGCTTCGACTCTGGCGCTTGCTTCGCGGCGCTGCTGGGCAGCCCAGCGCACGGACGCTGGATGATCGCACCGCGCGATGCCATGAGCCGGACGCGGCGACGCTACCGGGAAGGCACTCTCATTCTCGAGACCGACTTCGAGAACGAGTTCGATGCGAAACGCAACTGCTTCGTACAGCACTACGGCAGCACCGAGCTCGATGCCAGCCTGCTGCTGATCCCGCTGGTGGGATTCCTGCCGCCGGACGATCCGCGCGTGCGCGCCACGATCGAAGCGGTCGAACGCGAACTGGTGGTCGGCGGCTTCGTGCTGCGTTACCTGACGGCCGCCGGTATCGACCGCCTGCCGCCGGGCGAGGGGGTGTTCCTGCCCTGCAGTTTCTGGTTTGCCGACTGCCTGGCCGTGACTGGCCGGCACGCCGAGGCCGAGGCGCTGTTCGAGCGCCTACTGGCGCTGCGCAACGACGTCGGCCTGCTGTCCGAGGAATACGACCCGCGCAGCGGGCACATGCAGGGAAATTTCCCGCAGGCGCTGAGCCACATGGCGCTGGTCAACACCGCGCGGCTGTTATCGCTGACACCGGGGCAACTCGAGGAATCCGGCAGGAAGGGCGACCGCACGGCGGCTGCGAAAACTACGCCATGAACTCGCCTCCTTCCGCAAGCGCCGATGCACCGATCAACGCCCGCGCGTCTCGAAGAGAACCTCCAGGTATTGTTCCGCCGGCCCGGCCAGCAGCGCTGCCGGACGTCCTTTCAGGTTCATGTCGAACAAGGCAAGCGAGTAGGCGTTGATGATGCGGTGCGCTCTGTGTTTATCAATCGGACCTGCGATGCCGAGCAGATCAGCCATCGCAAACCAATTCGGCACGTCGGTAAAGTTACTGTGAAACATCCCTGGGATCTGCACGAAGTAGCCAGGTCCGGAGAACCCCTCGAAGACCGCGCGCATGGTGTTCTGATGGGCTGCGATTTCTGCTTCCGGCCAGCCGCCGGCACGCTTCGGCTGCGACGATGCCACCCAGCGAAACGCCGAAGATGCCGACACGCTGCACGTCCAGCTTTCCGGTCAGGATGCGGTTCGGGTCATCGCGGTTCAGGGCATCGAGCCGATCCAGAGTGAACATCACATCCTTCGCGAGATACGGGATGATGCTGTTGTCCTTCAACGTCCTGCCATTTGGAAGCAGCGTGCCGTTGTGCTAAGGGTTCGGCCCGGCCGGCAGATAACTCGGGCCCACCGTGTCGTGGAATTGCGCCAGGCTCAGGCCGGCAATCTGATTGCCATCCGGGAACACAACGAGCGCCGCAGCACCGGGCTGGTCAACGGCGACGACGATGTATCCGTGCGAGACCAGTTCTTCGACCTGGAACGTATTCATCTGTCGAAAGCCGGTGGCCCCCTCAAGGAAGATCAGCACTGGAAAGCTGGGCTGATCGTCTGCAACAGGGGCTGACGAAATGGCGTCGGTGGTGATGGTTTTGAAGTGTCCGAACATGAATTCCGGCTTGTGGTGGATACGCGAAAACGCCGCAGTCACGGCGTCGGCATCCGGCAGGTAGTCGACACGCGAGCCTGACGGACGGCCCTTGGCCGGGTACCAGATTTGCACCATCAGCGCACGGCGCTCGTTCGGATCGGCTGTGTAGACCTCCGAACGGGTTGCATCGACCCAGGGGTAAGTCAAAGTGCCGATCGCATACGGTCCGGTCGGCTGCGCGAAGCGGTATATGGGGATCATCAGCGGTAGAGCGACGCTGATCGCCAGCGCCAATGCACCGAGACCGATGGCTGCGGCGCCGCGAAACCGCTGAGTCCGTTTTGGTTCAGTGGGCCTGCCAGCCGGCGTCAAATTTTGCAGCAACCAGAGCGTTCTTGTATCGAGACCCAAAGGTATCGCTCACTGCGCATGTTGTTTCACCCACGCCACATAGCGGTCCATCCAGGCCTGCAGAAACTTGCTGCTGCCGTCATTGAGATTGCCGCCGGCATCGAACAGTCCTTCCTTCCCGTGGATGAACGCTTCGGGTTGGCCGAGGGTCGGTACGTCGAGGTAGGCGAGAACATTGCGCAGGTGTTGCTGCGCCATGGCGGTTCCGATGGCGCCGACCGAACAACCCATGACTCCGGCTGGCTTGCCTGCCCAGGCACTCTGTCCATAGGGACGTGATGCGTGGTCGATAGCATTCTTCAGTACACCAGGAATGGAACGGTTGTACTCTGCGGTCACGAACAGCAAACCTTGAGCGACCGAAATCTCGGACTTCAGACGTTTGACGGGCGCCGATTGGGTGGCGTCATCGTCCTGATTGTAGAGTGGCAGATCGCCGATCTCGAGTTGCTTGAACGTGAAGTCACCCGGTGCTAGTTTTGCGATGGCACTGGCCAACTTTCGGTTCACGGAATCGCGACGCAGACTGCCGACGATTACGGCAATTTGATGTTGGCTCATGGGTTGCTCCTGGGGAAGTAGTGACCGATCAGTAGTAACCTGACGATACGGCATTCACGATCCGCGGTCGGTGCGACAGCGCACAGATGGCGCGGCGCTACGCTATCGAGTAGTCAACTCAGCGATTCGTCTGCGGCGCTTCATGCGGGGCGTGACGCGGAGTTCAATTTCAACCTTTTGATCGAGCTTCTCAAGGATCGTCATCAGACGATCAATCGTAAATCGCTCAAGCTTTACGCGGCGGATACGAGAAAATTCGGTTGCAGCAACCCCTGTGGCTGCCTCTGCAGCAACCAAGGAAAGCTTTTGCTTGTCCAGAACGCCGATGATTTCGGATGCCAGTAGCGCGCGCAGATGTTCGCGTTCAGCGTTTGGTCTCCCAAGGTCAGCAAATACGTTGCCGGTACCGTTCACCAGTTCGAATTCGTCGTTACGTTTGCTCATGTCAGCGAATCCTCGAGGCGTTTGATCCGATCCCTGATCAGATCGATCTCAGATGGTGAGAACGCCAGCCGCTTCCGCTTGCACCGCATCAGGGAACTTCTCAAAATCTTTCTTGGCGGAATTACCCAACTGACGCCACGCTTGGTCGGTCTCATAAGAAATCCTCATCTCCAAGATATTGAGCATCCTTTTCCCATTAAGACTTCCAGTAAGGCTTACCAAGACGCCAAGGCATGTTGCCCGAACGCACTACATAGTGCCTTTAGCCCGGCGCGGAGGATGACGAATTTGTCACGAATTGTCAAGGTCACCAGCGTCTCACTTTCCGGTGGGCCAGGTAGGGCGGGGATTAGAGCAGCCCGCGAATGTCAATATCGAGCACGTCTTTGATGCATTCGACGCTGAGATCGGCGGTCGGGTAGGCAGCCACGACGGTCGCATCGAGTGCATAGTGGCCCTGGCGCGGGAAAACGGTCGTCAAGCGATCGCGCATCACCTGTTTCATGGCGGCGAGAATGCGCAGTTTGTCGTCGACCATCACGTAGTGCCGCGCCGGATAGTGGCGCTGCACCGATTCGAGCATCAGCTCCTTGTGGATGTAGATAAGTACTCGGCCCGAAACAGCATCCCACAAACCCGAACGCAGAACCTTGCGCGGCTGAAAGACTGCGTCGCCGTCTGAAAGAATTACCGTGCGACCGAAGGCGCTCAGGTGCTCGATGACGTCGAGCGCACGCGAGTAGAGGCGATCTGCGAACGGGTAGTCGATGAGGTAGGTCGATATCTGCATTACGCGCGGATCGTCGCCGTCACCAAGCTCGGAATCGAGCCGGTAACGCTGCAGCGCGCCGAGGTAGTCGGCATAACCGAGCTCGCCGCGCAAGCGCTCGAAGATCGCCCAGTAGCGTTCCGCGATGGCCGCGCCGAATTCATGCTCGAGATGGTCGCGCAGGTCAGTGATGACCTGGTCGTTGTCGAGCAGCGTGTTGTCGACATCGAGCAGGAACACAAGATCTTGCGGCGCGCTCACGACGCAGCCCGAGCGGTGCCGTTCATGACGAGACCTGACAACTCGTTGTAAAGGAGACGCTCCATCAACTTTGCCTGCTATTGACCATACCGGCCAGTCTGGCCCCGTCAAGTTGCGCGCACTGTTCGTTGGCGCACATAAGCAGAGAATCCTTGCAATTCTTCGGAGAATCAGATCTTTATAGTCCAAGCGCCTGTCCGATACGCAATTTCGCTATGTGCTCCAGCGCACAGACAGGCTCTGTGATGCACGCCTATCGTGAATAAATGAACCCCAATACCCGCAAGCTCCACGTCTTGGGGCAGAGACTCTGGCTCGATAACATCACGCGCGAACTGCTGCAGAGTGGCCGGCTGGCGCGCTACATTACCGAGCTGTCGGTGACCGGGTTGACCTCGAATCCGACCATCTTCAAGCATGCGATCGGCGCCGGCGCCGACTACGATGACGCGATCCGAACCTTGGTCGCCGCCGGACATTCCGGCGAGAACCTGTTCTTCGAGCTCGCGCTGCAAGACCTGACCCGCGCCGCCGACCTGTTCCGACCGATCTTCGATGCCAGCGCCGGCGCCGATGGTTGGGTCTCGCTGGAGGTCTCACCTCTGCTCGCGAACGATACGGCCGGCACGATCAAGGCTGCTGCGAGTCTGCATGCGCGTGCCGCGCGCCCGAATCTGTTCATCAAGATCCCCGGCACGCCCGAGGGCATTCCGGCGATTGAACAATCCATCTTCGCCGGTATTCCGATCAACGTCACCTTGCTGTTCTCGCGCGAACACTATCTTGCCGCTGCCGAAGCGTATCTGCGTGGCATTGAGCGCCGTCTTGTCGCGGGACTCGATCCGAAGATCGAGTGCGTCGCTTCGCTGTTTGTCAGCCGCTGGGACGTCGCGGTGCAGGCAGAAACCGCACCGCCGTTTCATAGCCGTCTCGGCATAGCGATCGCGATGCGGGCTTACCAGGCTTATCGAGACCTGCTGGCATCGCATCGCTGGGGCCTGCTGGCGGCGGCCGGGGCGCGCCCGCAGCGCCTGCTCTGGGCCAGTACCGGCACCAAGGATTCGAAAGCACCCGACACACTGTACATCACAGCATTGGCGGCTGCGAACACCATCAATACCAGTCCCGAGAAGACGCTGCTCGCCTTTGCTGATCACGGCAGCGTCGGTGTGACTTTGCCAGCCGCTGGCGGCCATGCCGAAGCAGAGCTTGAGGCGTTCAAGGCCGAAGGCGTCGACATCGAAGCACTGGCAGAGCGACTGCAACGCGAAGGCGTCGAGGCATTTGCCGAATCCTGGCGTGCCTTGCTGTCACGGATCAGCGAGAAAAGTTCGCCACAGAAAGTAGCGCGGCCCTCATGAATCCTGGTTACGACAAGGCCCTCTATCTGCTGCCGTTCGACCATCGACATTCGTACGTCAGCGGCCTGTTCGGATTCAAACCGCCGTTGACTGTGTCGCAGCACGAAGAGGTCACCCTCAGCAAGCAGCTCATCTACGAAGCGTTCAGGTACGCACTGTGCTGCGGCGTGAGCGGCGACGCAGCCGGTATCCTGGTCGACGAGGAATTCGGCGCCGATATTCTGCGTGACGCACACCGCCGTGGCTTCATCACCGCGTTGTCGGTCGAGAAGAGCGGGTCGGTTGAATTCGACTTCGAGTACGGTGCCGAATTCGCCAGCCACCTCGAAGCCTTCGACCCGAGCTTCGCCAAGGTGCTGGTGCACTACAACCCGGAAGGCGATGACGAGTTGAACCTGCGCCAGAGCGCACGCTTGAAGCAGCTCTCGGACTACTGCCGCCGCGGCGGCCGGCGCTTCATGTTCGAGTTGCTGGTCCCCGCGACCGAGTCGCAGATGAAGCAAGTGCTGGGCGATCAGGACGCCTACGACCGGGAAACAAGGCCCCGGCTGATGCAACAGGCGATCTGTTCGTTACAGAACGCCGGTATAGAACCGGACGTCTGGAAGATCGAAGGGCTGGCGCTGCGCGCCGATTGCGAGCGCATCGTCAAGATGGCGCGCCGTGACGGCCGCAGCAAGGTCGGTTGTATCGTGCTCGGCCGCGGCGCCGATGAATCCAAGGTACGCGAATGGCTCGCGACCGCAGCGAGCGTCGAGGGATTTATCGGCTTTGCGGTTGGCCGGACCACCTTCTGGGATGCCGTGTCCGGCTACCATGCGCGGACGCTGACTCGCGACGCAGCCATTGTTCAAATCGCCGGGCGCCTGCGCGAGTGGGTCAATGTCTTCGAGCGCGCACGCCGCTCGAGTTTGGCCGATAACCCTGCCGTTGCCGGAGTCATGCCTTGAACGACAAGGCTACGGACGACACGAGGCTAGACCAGCTATGTATCGACACGCTGCGCACCTTGTCGATCGACCAAGTGCAAAAAGCCAACTCCGGCCACCCAGGCACGCCGATGGGCGCGGCGCCAACCGCCTATTGCGTCTGGCAGCGATTCCTTCGCTTCGATGCGGATGACCCCGATTGGTGGAATCGCGACCGGTTTGTGCTGTCGGTCGGTCATGCGTCGGCGCTGCTCTACAGCCTGCTGCATCTGTGCGGTATCAGGGCCAAGGGCGAAAGCTCTGAACAGCCGGCCGGAAGGCTGGGTGGATTGTCGGTAACGATGGATGATCTGAAGAGCTTTCGCCAAGCCGGCAGCCGCTGCACTGGGCACCCGGAATATGGCTGGACGTCGGGTGTCGAGACCACCACCGGCCCACTCGGCCAAGGTGTCGCGACCAGTGTCGGCATGGCAATTGCGCAGCGCTGGCTCGCCACCACCTACAACCGCGACGGTCACACTCTGTTCAACTACAAGGTATACGCGCTGTGCGGCGATGGCGACTTGATGGAAGGCGTCAGCAGCGAGGCCGCTTCGCTCGCCGGTCACCTGAAGCTAGGCAACCTGTGTTGGCTCTATGACAGCAACCACATCAGCATTGAAGGATCGACTGCGATCACGTTCACTGAGGATGTCGGCGCGCGTTTCGAGGCGTACGGGTGGCAGGTCCTGCGGGTCGCCGACGCGAACGATCTGGAGGCGCTGACGCGCAGCCTGGAGATCTTTGTCGATACACGGGCCCAGCCGACGCTCGTCATTGTGCAAAGCCACATCGGCTATGGCGCGCCACACAAGCAAGATACCAAGGAGGCCCACGGCGAACCCCTTGGCGCCGAAGAAGTGTTACTCGCCAAGCAATTCTATGGCGTCGATCCGGCCGCGCATTTCGATGTCCCCGAGGGCGTGCTCGAACATTTCAGCGCGCAGTTCGGTCAGCGCGGCCGAGCCGCGCACGAGGCGTGGAATACCGGGTTCGCCGCCTATCGAACGCAGTATCCGGGTCTCGCCGCGCAGATCGATCTCATGCAGCGTCGAGTGTTGCCAGAGCGCTGGGCCGACGCGCTGCCGAGCTTCGAAGCCGACGCGAAGGGTTTGGCCACGCGCGACGCATCGGGCAAAGTGTTGAATGCCATCGCGGCGCAGGTGCCCTGGCTGCTCGGTGGTGCAGCCGATCTGGCGCCGTCGACGAAGACCTCTCTGATCGCGGAGAACGCACGGGAATTCGCGCCACCATCGGATAGAACCAAGCAAGGCAGCGAAATTCAGGCTGATTATGAAGGGCGAAATCTGCACTTCGGTGTGCGCGAGCACGCCATGTGTGCGATCGCCAGCGGCCTGTCGTTATCGAAACTGCGGCCGTACGCGGCGAGCTTTTTGATCTTTACCGACTACTGCCGCGGTGCCATCCGGCTGAGCGCAATGATGGGCCTGCCGGTCATCTACATCTGGAGCCACGATTCGATCAGCATGGGCGAGGACGGGCCGACTCACCAGCCGATCGAGCAGCTCGCCTCGTTCCGGGCGATGCCCGGCATGGTGTTGCTGCGCCCGGCCGACGCCAATGAGGTCGTCGAAGCCTGGCGTGTGGTGATGAACCTCGTCGACCGGCCGGTGAGCCTGGTGTTGTCGCGCCAAGCATTGCCAACACTCGATCGCAACAAATATGCGAGCGCCCGTGGCGTCGCTCAGGGTGCCTACGTGCTCGCCGACGCGGCCGATGGCCGACCCGATGTACTGTTGCTGGCAACAGGTAGTGAAGTCGCGCTGTGCATCACTGCCTACGAGCAATTGACGCGCGAAGGCGTACGCGTGCGCGTCGTCAGCATGCCCTCGTGGGAACTGTTCGAGAGCCAGAGCGACGAGTACCGCGATAGCGTCCTGCCGCCCGCCGTGGCGGCACGCGTGTCAGTCGAAGCAGCATCGCCGTTAGGGTGGGAGCGTTACGTCGGAGCACGCGGCGCGATGATTGCCATGCGCTCGTTCGGGATGTCGGCGCCGGGCAAGATCGTCGAGGCACAGTTCGGCTTCGACAGCACGCACGTGGTCGCTGCTGCCAGGGCTCAGCTTGTGCGGCATACGACGAACTCTGATCGATCGGACGGAGGATCGGATTTTAACGACACAGGATCCAACCAGGAATCAATATCATGAAGAGCAAGATGACATCGCAAGACATCGTTTCGCGAGATGAATGGCTGGTCGCGCGCAAGGCGCTTCTGAAAAATGAAAAGGCCTGGACCAAAGAGCGCGACCGGCTATCCGAGCAACGGCGCGCGCTGCCCTGGGTCAAGGTCGAGGACTATGTATTCGACGGCCCGAACAGGCCAGTGGCGTTGTCAGAACTTTTTGATGGTCGCAGCCAGCTCATCGTCTATCACTTCATGTTCGATCCGGACTGGACGGACGGCTGCCCGAGTTGTTCTTTCCTGGTCGATCATGTCGAGAGCGCGCAGCAGCATTTCGAGCATCGCGACATCAGCTTCACCTGCGTCTCGCGCGCACCGATCGAGAAGATCGAGGTCTACAAGCGGCGCATGGGCTGGCGCTTCCAATGGGTCTCGTCATTTCACAATGAGTTCAACTTCGATTTTCATGTCTCGTTCACGCCGGAGATGCGCGCGAGGGGTCCGGTCGAATACAACTTCGAGGAAGCGCCCGATCCGGAAATCAACGAACTGCCGGGCGTGAGCGTATTCATTCGCGAGGCGGACGGCGCGATCTACCACACCTATTCCAGCTACGGCCGCGGCGGCGAAGTTCTGCTCGGCACCTATGACTTTATCGATCTCGCGCCAAAGGGCCGTCAGGAAGATGAAAAGATCATGAGCGGCTGGATGCACCGGCATGATGAGTATCTGGATGATGGCCGCGCCGTACGCAGGGAAAAGACCCTGTGAAGTGGGCATCAAATTCTCATTACTCACCATGCTCAACATCTCAGCAGGCCGACGTGGCGGCCTCAGGTCGCATCAAGGTGTTGGTGGACGCACCGTGGCGCAACTTCGCAACGAGGCGAGGCAGCGCGGCATCAAGGGGCGATCAATGATGAACAAGGTACAGTTGGAAGGGGCTCTCAAACCGTAGCGCGAGGAAGTTTTCTGTATTACGAATCGATCGAAGCAATTTTGCATCAATTATCAGAACCGTTAACACCTCTAAGCAAGGAATCATCATGAGAGTTCAAGCCTATATATCTTTTCGCGGCCGCTGCGAGGAGGCGCTGGAGTTTTACAAAAAATCGATCGGTGCCGAAGTCACTGGCCTGATGCGCTGGAAGGAAAGTCCTGATGCGGCCATGAAGGGGCCTCCAGGCTACGAAGAAAAAGTCATGAACGCCGCCTTTCGCATTGGCAAAACCGAGCTGATGGCCGACGACGGCATGGGCGCGGAAGAGGCGGAGTTCAAAGGGATGACGCTCGTGCTAGAGGTGACCGACGACGCTGAAGCGAAACGTCTTTTTACGGCGCTCGGCGAAGGTGGAAATGTCACGATGCCTTTGATGAAAACATTCTGGACTTCCTCGTTCGGCATGCTGACCGACAAGTTTGGTGTGCCGTGGATGGTGAATGTTGAAGCGGCTAAAGCCTGAAGGTGTTGGCCGGCCACCGCCATAATCCAGAACAACCGATGCATCACAGGAGTTCCTGAAGTCAGATAGCTGTATTCGCTACTTGAAAGACGTCGAGCCACTTCTGTTTGGACCGCTACAAGTCACCGCGCTGACTCCGATCTGGACGAAAGCTAGCCAACCATTGACGCAAGCCGACACGTCCTCCTGATCGAGTTCACCACAACCATGCCCAAGATTACTTATCCCCCAACAAAGCGCGTCGAGGTCACAGAAAAGCATTTCGGACAGATAGTTTCCGATCCCTATCGCTGGCTGGAAAACGACGTTCGCAGTGACAAGGAAGTCGCGGCTTGGGTTAAATCGCAGAATAAGGTCACCCATGCTTATCTTGATACGCTGCCAGGTCGACCTATTTTCATGAATCGGCTGAAGCAGTTGTACAACTATGAGCGGTTCACCCTTCCGGTCAAAAGGGGCGGACGGTATTTCTACTGCCGTAACTCTGGACTTCAGAGCCAGCAAGTGCTCTACGTCCGCGACACAGTGGAGGGCCCAGGTCGCGTGCTGATCGATCCCAACAGTTGGGCTGAAGACGGCGCAATCGCGCTGGCCGAGTGGTCGGTATCCGACGACGGCGCACGTCTGGCCTATGCGGTCCAGGATGGCGGCGCGGACTGGCGAAACATCCGGGTGCTGGACGTCAACACCGGCAAGGCGCTGGACGATGAGGTCAGATGGGCGCGGTTCACTACGATCGCATGGGCCAAGGACAACTCCGGCTTTTTCTACGCTCGTTTCCCTGAACCAAAGCAGAGCGCCGCGTACCAGGCAAGCGTGGCGAATCATGCCATCTATTTTCATGCGATCGGCGAGCGCCAGGCGCAAGACCGGTTGGTCCACGCAACTCCGGACCAGCCAACCCTGCTGCATTTCTTGAGCATCACCGCAGACGGGCATTACGCCGCAATTGTTTCCAGCCCCGGTACACCGGGCAATGCATTGACAATGGTGGACCTCCAGAGCGCCGATTGGAAACCGCGAAGGCTGGTCGATAATCTCGACGATCATTGGAGCATCGTCGGCAATATTGGGACAAAGTGCTTTTTCTTGACCGACAAGGACGCGCCTCGCCTGAAGGTGGTGACGATGGACATCGCAGCTTCCCATCCGGCAGTAGCGGTTGTATTGCCGGAGCAGGAAACAGTTATCAGCAAAGCGTCATTGGTCGGCGGACGTTTGCTGGTGTCCTATCTGGTTGATGTGAATATGGAGGTCAGGCGCTACACCGCCGACGGCAAGGCCGATGGCGTTGTGAAGCTACCCGGCATCGGTACCGCAGTTGGCTTTGAAGGTGAAGAAGACGACATCGAAACCTTCTTTGGCTTCACCAGCTTCAATGCACCTGGCATCATCTATCGATACGATGTCGCGAGCAATACGTCGAGCGTCTGGAGCGAGGCAAAAGTTGCGATCGATCTAGACCGAATTGCGGTCGAACAGCGTTTCTACACGTCGAAGGACGGCACCCGTGTCCCGATGTTTATCGTTCGGCGCAAGGATGTGAACGGTCCGGCGCCGACACTGCTTAATGCATACGGCGGATATGGACTGATCGATCCTCCCAGCTTCTCGCCCGAGCGGTTGGCGTGGGTCGAACAGGGCGGGGTGTTTGCGGTGGCCCATGTTCGTGGCGGCGCGGAGTATGGCAAGGAATGGCACGAAGCGGGCCGCCGTCAGAACAAGCAGAACGTCTTCGATGATTTCATCGCTGCGGGCGAGTATCTGAAGGCGCAGGGGATCACATCACAAGACGGACTGGCGATTCAGGGCGCATCGAATGGCGGACTCCTGATCGGCGCAGTGGTCAATCAGCGACCGGATTTGTTCGCCGCGGCTCTGGCGCAGGTCGCAGTCATGGACATGCTTCGCTTCGACAAGTTCACGGGCGGGAAAACATGGGTCGATGAATACGGATCTGCGGCACAGGAAGTGGATTTCCGTAACCTCTTGAAGTATTCGCCCTATCACAACATCCGCTCCGGCAAAAAATATCCTGCGATCATGGCCACCACTGCCGACACCGACGAACGTGTCGTGCCGGGTCACACCTTCAAATTTGTCGCCGCGCTTCAGGCAGCGGATATCGGACCCAAGCCACACCTCGTCCGAATCGAGACGCGCGCGGGCCATGGTGCGGGCAAGCCCACCGACAAGATCATCAAGGAAACGGCGGATATGTGGGCCTTTGCGGCGCACTGGACGGGCTTGAATGTAAAACCAAATGCTGAGGAGCATCCTTATGACACCTGAATCCCGCCGACTCGCCGGTATTTTTTCAGACCTCGCCAAATCTCAAACCAATAGAACCGGAACCTTCGACATTCCGGCAACGCGATGGGCAATCGAACCGATCAGTAAATCCTTGATCGCACTACGCCCTTTCGAACCCATGACGATCATGTCGAATTTGTCTTTGCTAGCGGTATCAACAATTTCCTGAGCGACTCGTCCAGTGCGAATGATCATATCGTGCTTTACATCGCTGCGTTCGAGGACTTTGCGAGCCTCGGCAAGATCCTTGTCGGCAATTTCGCGCAAATAGTCTTGCACAACGTCTTTACCGACGAACCGGGTCGCGTGCAGAAGGCCTGTGTCGTCATGAACGCTGATCAACGTAATCGATCGATCGCCCTTCATTACGCCTAATAATTTGACTGCGTACTTAGCCGCCTTCACCGAGTCTTTGGAACCGTCGATCGCCACCAATAGCTTCATAATTTTTCCTTGTGCAATTTTAAAATTGATACTTCTTCTGAATGCCCTCAACCACAAAATAGATGCCCGTGCTGCTCAGTGCGCCCACATGAAGCGGCGTTGACCCGGGTGGCGCTCAAGTAGCGGTTCTCCCAAAACTACGACCAACGTGCTCGATTATTTCCCGCTTGACCGCGTCGAACGCTATGTGCATTGCGAGTCGCGGGTCTTCGCTATGATGACGAGAAGCAGCCACTGCGTCTCGGTTAGGCAATGACACATCGAGATGTACGGTGTAGTCCCGGTCGTCACGCCGGTACAGGCCTCGCTGGAATATCGCAATCCGACAGCCAGCCAGTTCACCGCAGATCGCTTCGAGCCGATCAATCAATTGCTCTGCTTCGGACACCAGTTCTTCCGATCGTTCAATGCCGTGAAAGGCTATTTGCAGTGGCATCTGCATTCGACCAACCTGTTGAATCAGTAACGTACAGTGTCCGACTTAGGCGCGCACGCCTATTGATCTTTCGCAATCATGGTGCGCTCGCTGCAGAAAATCGAACAGCAGAACTATTGAGAATACGCAATAGGCCGATCCCAGTACCGTCTATTGTCAAATCCATCAAAACAACGTGACTCCGGGGATACCATGACGCAACCGATTGGAAGTCCGGTCAGAAAGCTCAGTGTGCTCTTGGTCATGCCAACGGTCACGCTGATGGTCATGCTGTTCATACCTGGATGTCAGCGCATATCCCCTGGCGAAAGCGCAACAACCGCAGCGCCGGCAGCACCGCTGTCGGCCGACGCGGCCGCTGCACCCGCCTCAGTGCGCACTGCCCGAGGTGACTTGGGAGCACCCGAGGGTGAGCCAATCAAAGCGATTCTGACCAGCCCGCCGCAGGTGCCACCCGCAACTAATCGAAAAAGGCCCGCCAAAGTGATTGTCGAACTCGAGGTCCGCGAGCTTGAGAAAGAGATTTCCGAAGGCGTACGCTACACCTTCTGGACCTTTGGCGGCACTGTACCGGGCAGTTTCATTCGGGTTCGGCAAGGCGACACAGTCGAGTTCCATTTGAAGAATCACCCTGACTCGAAAATGCCGCACAACATCGATCTGCATGGCGTGACCGGGCCGGGCGGCGGCGCAACCTCAAGCTTCACAGCACCGGGTCATCGGTCGCAGTTTACGTTCAAGGCGCTGAACGCCGGCCTCTACGTGTACCACTGCGCCACCGCACCGGTGGGTATGCATGTCGCCAACGGTATGTACGGCTTGATCTTGATCGAACCACCCGAAGGTTTG
This sequence comes from Burkholderiales bacterium, assembly GCA_031363055.1. Lineage (GTDB taxonomy): Bacteria > Pseudomonadota > Gammaproteobacteria > Burkholderiales > Burkholderiaceae_E > JANLTP01. Next base: position 26,710 of record JANLTP010000219.1, read on the forward strand.
ACGGCGGTCGATCGCGAGTACTACGTGATGCAGGGCGACTTCTACACCACCGGCAAGTATCGCGAGAAAGGGCTACAGCCGTTCAGCATGGACAAAGCGATCGACGAGCGCCCGACCTATGTACTGTTCAATGGCTCGGAGACCGCACTGACTGGCGATCGGGCTTTGAAGGCAAAGGTTGGCGAGCACGTGCGGCTGTTTGTCGGTAATGGCGGTCCCAACCTGGTATCCAGTTTTCACGTCATCGGTGAAATATTCGACAAGGTTTGGTTTGAAGGCGGTACTCGTTTTCAGGAGAACGTTCAGACGACGCTGGTTCCGGCCGGTGGCGCCGCAATTGCCGAATTTCAGCTCGAAGTGCCGGGCAGCTATATATTGGTCGATCACTCCATCTTTCGCGCCTTCAACAAAGGCGCGCTGGCGATCCTGAAGGTTGACGGGCCGCCGAATCTGTCGATCTACAGCGGCAAAGAGATTGACTCGGTTTACCTCGGTGATCGAGTCGGTGACATGAGCTCGATCGGTCAGGCGGCTCGGGCGAGCGCGAGCGGCACCTTGACCAGAGAGGATCAGATCAAAGCCGGTGCGACTTTGTTTAACGGCACCTGTTCAGTCTGTCATCAAGCCAATGGTGAAGGTCTGGTCAATGTGTTTCCACCCCTGGCCAAGTCCGATTGGTTGGCCGCCGACATCAAGCGTGGAATTGATGCCGTACTCAGCGGTGTCAGCGGGCCGATCAAGGTCAATGGTCAGGACTACAACTCGGTGATGCCCCCGATGAACCAGTTGACCGACGACGAGGTCGCGAACCTGTTGACCTACGTCGCCAATAGTTGGGGCAACCCAGGCGGTCAAGTGAGTCAGGTGGATGTCGCTCTGAGCCGCAAGAAACAGGCCGTAAGCAAGCCCGCGCATGAATAACGCGGCGAACGAGAAACGAGATTGCAAGTGACGGTACGACTGACACCGCAACGGTTTGTACATACGATATCGTGGATCGCGGGGGTGGCGCTCGCACTGGGCTCACAAACCACTTTGGCGGCTGACCTGCCCGCAGATCGGGCCGCATATCGACCGATACAAGGCGCCGAGCTGCGTTCGGTGCTGCCCCCTGATGGCAAGACCGCACTGGCCAAGGTCGCGCGGTTTACGATGCGGACTCTGCCGGTTTCGGTCGGCGAATTCCAGAATTTCGTCAACTTTCGTCTTCAGTGGCGACGCGACCGTGTTGCAACCTTGTTAGCAGAAGGCAACTATCTGGCAAGCTGGCCCAGTGCCACTGCGGCCGATTCGAGACGAAGTCGGCAGCCCATTACCGAAGTCAGTTGGTTCGCGGCACAAGCCTACTGCGAGAGCGAGGGCGCCCGATTGCCAACCTGGTACGAATGGGAATTGGCCGCTGCTGCCGATGAGACCCGTCGCGATGCGCGTCTCGACCCGCATTGGCGCGAGCGAATCTTGGGTTGGTACAGCCGCCCATCGAACACCGCATTGCCCGAAATCGGCGCTGGCACGGCGAACACTTACGGCATTACCGACCTGCACGGTGTCGTTTGGGAATGGGTGTACGACTTCGCCAGCCTGATGGTTAGCGCCGATAACCGCGAGCAAGGCGATCCGGACATGTTGAAATTTTGCGGCGCTGGCGCGTTGTCGATGAACGATCGCGAGAACTACGCGATCCTGATGCGGGTGGCACTCTTGTCTTCGCTGCAGGCCCAAGGCACCACGCGAAACTTGGGCTTTCGCTGTGTTCGCCCTCAATCCTCGGTTTCCCAATAGGCATCGCCGTGTTCAGACGAAACTTGCTCAAAGTTGCGCTGGCAATCATGCTGGCGACCGTCACTGCCTTCGCGATCGCAGTCGATCTGCCGCGTGACTCGGTTTATCAACTCGACGCAACGCTGCAAGATCAGGACGGCCGGCGTGCTTCCTGGAGTTCCCATCGCGGCAGGCTACGAATCGTGACAATGTTCTACAGCAGTTGCCCCCATACCTGTCCGCTGATTGTCGAGGCGATCAAGTCGCTGGAAGCTGGTTTGCCGGCCGCATCACGTGCTCGATTGAATGTCGACATGATCAGTTTTGACACGGCACGCGATACGCCCGAGAAATTGAAGGCCATGGCGATCAGCCGCGGCATCGATGAATTACGTTGGCATATGTATCGCGCCGATGAAGCCAGCATTCGGCAATTAAGCGGCCTGCTCGGTATTCAGTATCGGCAACTGGCTGATGGGGAGTTTAATCACTCCTCGGTCATCATCCTGCTTGACGAGGAGGGACGGATTGCGGCACGCAGCGATCGGATTGGCGCCGAGGACCCAAAATTTCTGCTGATAATTGCTCGTAGTCTGGCACGATAGTGGGTCTCATTGATGTGGATCAAGCACTGTCGGATTTCGGTATGCGACGATACAAGCAAGAGCCTTCATGCGGTCGGTGATCCTCTTGATTGACGACTTCCACCATTGACGCCCACTGTTTCCTTACATTGCAGGAGTAAACCATGAGTCCCTATCAAAAGATCCTCTGCCCAATCGACGGCAGTCTGACTTCAGAGCGCGGCATGCTCGAGGCGGCCTTTCTCGCAAAGACCCTGGGTGCGAGCCTGCGGTTTTTCCATGTCATGCAGTTCCAGCCGGCTATGCTGGGCTACGAAGGCGGCCCGGTAATCCCGTCGATGTTTGACGCGATGAGGGCTGAGAACAGCGAGATCGTTTCGCGCGCGCGAAAGTTTGCGACCGATCAGAAAATCGAGGCCAGTGTGGGTTCGGTCGAAGCGATCGGTACCCGCGTGTCGGACGCAATCGTTGATGAGGCCAAACAGTACGGTGCCGATCTGATCGTGCTCGGTACACACGGCCGACGAGGCATGCGGCGCATTTTGTTGGGCAGTGATGCCGAAGCCGTTTTGCGCGAAGCGCCGTGCGCTGTTTTGCTGGTACGCGAGGCGAAAGCACACGCTCAGTAAATTAGGCGTCTTTACCCTTTGTCTTGGAGAAGCTATGAAAACCGATACTCAACTGAAAAAAGATGTGCTCGACGAACTCGACTGGGACCCAGCCATCAAGACGAATGCGGTCGGCGTTGCCGTCATGGGCGGAGTCGTCACGGTCTCTGGTCACCTCGACACCTTTGCCGAGAAGTTCGCCATTGAACGTGCATTGCAACGTGTCGACGGGGTGCAAGCGGTCGCCATCGAACTGGACGTCAAACTGTCGCCAAATCACAAGCGCAGCGACACCGAGATTGCCGCCGCGGCCGAGATTGCGCTGAAATGGCAAACCAGCGGCCTGGTCGACAAGGTTCGCATTCAGGTCGAACACGGACGGGTGCGGCTGACCGGGGAAGTCGAATGGCAATACCAGCGCAGCGCGGCCGAGCAGACGATTCGACCCTTGCTAGGTGTTGTGGGCATCAGCAATGAGATCGTGCTGAAGGTCAAACCGGTGCCCATAGATCTCGCCGCCCGGATTGAATCGGCACTCAATCGTCAAGCGTTACGTGAGGCCAAGCGCGTCCATGTCTCGGTCGAGGGTTCAACGGTCAAGTTGCGCGGCAACGTCCATTCCTGGCAGGAGCGCGATGCGGTCCAAGGGGCAGTGTGGTCAGCGCCCGGTGTTCGTACCGTCATCAACGACGTTACCGTCGGCCCTTGAATACAAAGATCCATGAGGAAAGCGATGCGTCACCTTTCTTCCCCGCGTTTCCGTGCGGCGCCGGCTGCGCTGGCAAATTGCGTTCTGCTCATTACCAGCGCAGCGCTACTGTTGCTCGCCCAGCATGCGCTGATTGACTGGCTGACGCTTGACTGATCCTGATCTGATACTAACCTTGCCGGCGCTACGCGCGGGCCGATCAGCAGCGGAGTCAGCGTACTACTAGGAATTGTCCTAGGGACAGATTTCGCCCAATCCGAGAGTCGTTTCAGTGATTGACCGACAGCAAGTGCTTTTCGGCGGGCGCACACTACGATTCATCAAGCGTGTGCTCGGAGAGTAGTGCGAACCACAGCCGCGGACCTTGATTTGTTCGGCAAGTTCATCAGGAGCATAAAAAATGAATACCGTTTCTCTGAAGCCAACCCCATCACCAGCAATCGCCCCGATCGACGCCTCGAGAGCCGCACTGAACGAGGCCTTCGATCTGATCGGACTGATCGACATCGATCTGAAATCGCTGCCGGCAGTCAGCGCCGTGCGCCGCAAGATTCGCGCCGGTGAGGCGCTGTTCGATCAGGATCAGCGCTTCGAACACATTTTCATCATTCGGCTGGGTACATTCAAGACCACTGCGATTGATGACGAAGGTTCGGAGCAGGTGCTTGGTTTTGCCTTGCGGGCCGACATTCTCGGTTGTGATGCCTACGCGAGCGGGCGCTACAGTAGCTACGCGATCGCCCTTGAGGACAGCGAAGTGATCGCCATTCCGATCGAGCAGTTCAAAGGTACCGGCGAGGCTTGCCAACGCCTGGAGCGGCACTTGTTTTGTAGTCTGAGCCAGGAATTGAACCGTGAGCATCGCGTGCTGGCAATGATTGGCACTCTCGGCGCGGACGCTCGGGTGGCAAACTTTCTGGCTTTGTTATCCGAGCGCTATGGGCGCATGGGTTACTCGTCGAAACGTTTTGTGCTGCGAATGACCCGGCAAGAAATCGCCAGTCACCTCGGGCTGACAATGGAGACCGTCAGCCGCGCTTTCAGCAACCTGAGCCGAGCCCATTTGATCGAAGCCAACCAGCGTTCGATCGAAGTGCACAGTATCGAGCGCCTGCGCGATCTGCGCAGTCTGCGGCCGATAGCACGCTCGCGCTCCTTCCCGGGCGCTGCGGTTTCACAGCGCCCAGTACTCACGGCAATGGCGGCCTGACGCGCCTCAATGCGCAAACAAGACAGGCACGGTCATTGACGTCAGAATAGTTCGCGACACGCCACCCAGGGCCATTTCACGGAGCCGTGAATGGCCGTAACAACCCATTACAATCAAATCGCTTTGTAAATCGCAGGCCTGATTCAACAGTGCGATACCGACATCGGACAGACCGCTGTGGTCGTGCACCACCTCGACAGGTACATTGTGGCGAGCCAGGTACAAGGCGATCTCTGAGCCATAACCAACCGGGAGATCTTCGGTGTCACCGACGCAAACGACGGTCACACGTTTAGCTTGTGCCAGGATCGGCAAAGCGTCCCGTACCGCTCGATTCGCCTCACCGGAAGGCTTCCAGGCAATCGTGGGATACTCGAAGGCGGCTGTGAACTCACCGACGTACGGAATGACCAAGGTAGGCCGCTTGCTGGCCAAGACCAAGTCCTCCGGGAACGACGAGCTGACGGTTGCCGCGCGGGGTGGCGGCGATTCGCTCTGACCAACAATCAGAAGATCAGCGTATTGTGACGGCGCCAACATCGCCTGAACCGGATCGCCATCGATCGCGTGAAACTCGATACGGCTTGGCCTCAAGCCCGATGCGTGATCAAAGAAATACTGTTCGGCTGCCTTTTTTTGTTGCGAGACCGATTCGTCACGTCCTCGCATGAGGGCGTCGCCCAATTCGGCACGCAGATAACCTGGAATTTCAATCCTTCCAATGGTAAAAACACCTGTCAAATGGGCGTCAAACCGTTCGGCAAGGATGCGCGCAAATTCGATTCGTATTTTCGATCGAACTGAATTGTCGACATGCACAACGATTCCTTTATAACTCATGGGCTTTCTCCACAGGATGCGCTAAAGTTTGTCCTTCTCGACACCATGCGCCAATCAACGCCAGACTCATTGATTTTGCTCAAGGAATCGGCGAGTTTAGCTGGAGGCGGTCTAGCCATGCCGGTGCACGAATGAACTTTGAGTGGCAATTGGCAACCGATTCGATTGTCGCCAACGGCAAGGATTTGCTCGAGTTCGGGTTTGACGAGCGCCAATTGCGCGAACACGGTAGCCACGCTCTGCTAGCGCACGTCCATCCGGACGATCGCAATGCAGTAAATGCGGTGTTGGCGACCTTTCGAGAGGGCGGTACAAGCGATATTCAGACGATCTTTCGTTTGCAAACAACGGAACATCAAACGCGTTGGCTCGAGATGCGCGTAGCAGGTATCAACCTGACAGCGGGCCGCTCGGCCTCTGTGATCGGTTGGCTGGCCGACGTCACCAAGATCCAGTTGGAACTGAATCGGACCGCCGAGAGCGAAGCGATCTTGAACGGCATCATTGCGTCGGCGACCGATGCCATTGTCACGGTCGATGCAAGGTTTAACGTCATTCAATTCAACCGCGCTGCCGAAATGATTTTTCTTTGCCGCGCCGCCGACGTGATCGGCGGACCGCTTGATCGCTTCCTGCCCTTACCGTTTCGAGCCACCCATGGCGCGCATATTGCGAGGTTCGGCGCGACCGGCACCAGCCAGCGAAGGATGGGTGCCTCAATTCTGCCCGCAGTCCGCGCCGATGGTCATGAATTTCCAATTAGCGCAACCATCTCTCAGGTGCATGTCAATGACCATACCTTGTACAGCGTCATCATTCGAGACGTCAGCGAGCAGGTCGAGTCTGATCGGGCCTTGCGAAACAGTCAACGTCAACTGGAAGATCATTCGCGCCGCACCCAACAGTCACTCGAGGATGAACGGCGCCGCATCGCGCGCGAGTTACATGACGATCTCGGTCAGTCGCTGACGGCGATGCGGATGGAGTTAGGTATGACTCGTCAAGCCGTATCGCCGCAACAAACGGGATTGCTCGAACACTGCGAGCGAATGGACAGTATCGTTAGCGCATTGGTCGCGTCGACGCGACGAATTGCGGCCGACCTGCGCCCGCTGGTACTGGACGATCTGGGCCTGGGGGCGGCGATTGACTGGCTGGTCGAACGCTTTTCGTCGCAGCATCGCGTCGCCACCGATGTCTTTGTTGATGATCAAGTCAGCGTACTGAAGGAACCGCAGGCTTCGGCGGTGTTTCGAAGCGTTCAGGAGTCACTGACTAACATCGCTCGCCACGCCGGTGCCAACGCAGTCGAAGTACGGGTGGAAATGCAAGACAATCACGTCATGACCAGTATCTGGGACGATGGGCGAGGCTTCGATGCCAGCTCGATTGAGCAGAACCAGACGTTTGGCCTGAAGGGCATGCGAGAACGCGCGCATTTGCTCGGTGGCAAGCTCGACGTGTTCAGTCGGATCGGCGAAGGCACGACGATAAGGGTAAGCTTACCAAGACCAGGCAGCGCTTCAAGCGATGCGTCCAACGTTAGTCCGGAGAACCCTTGATTCGAATTCTGCTTGCTGATGATCATGCTATTGTGCGTGACGGATTGCGCCGGATTCTGAGCGCCGCCGGCGGTATCGAAGTCGCCGACGAGGCCGTAGACGGTCACGAAGTCATCGCTCATCTACGAAAAACACGCTACGATCTTGTACTCTTGGATATGTCGATGCCGGGCCGCAACGGCATCGATCTCATCAAACATCTGAAGGATTTGAGCCCCAAGACACCGGTGTTGGTCTTGTCGATGCATGCTGAGGCGCAATACGCTTTGCGAGCGATTCGTGCCGGCGCAGCAGGTTATCTTAGCAAAGACACGCCTCAGGATCAGCTCGTTGCCGCGATTCGTAAAGTTGCTGGCGGCGGCATTTATCTGTCGGGTTCGGTCGCCGAACAAATGGCCATGAATCTGCAAAGTGGTACAACAGGAGGGCTGCCACACCAGGCGTTGTCAGACCGTGAACTCGAAGTGCTGCTCGCGCTGGTTGCCGGCGAGTCGGTCGGTGCAATCGCGATCCGACTGCACCTCAGCGTCAAGACTGTGAGCACCCATAAAACGCGAATCCACGAAAAGATGGCGATGAGCAGTGTTGCCGAACTGGTGCAGTACGCGATGACACAACGCTTGATCGAGAATCCCGGTTAGACATTGGGTCGCGGTGGTGATGCTGGCAGATCGACACTATCGGGTCGGCATCAACATCATGCGCCGCTACGCCAGCAGACGCGGTAGGCCAGGCCAGGTGACAGCATGTCGCCCGCCTAGAGGTGTTCAACACTTCGTAGTGTTCGGTGAGTTCGATCCAGCACTAGCTGCATATGCTGACACCTAACCGCCCTGACGCATCCGATTATGGTCATGCGACGGTCTTTTTGGGACTTTCTTTGCGGAATTATTTTCTTTGGCGCAAGCAGATTTCATGCCGCTCGCACCTCGTTCCGCAGCGTGGTCATGGCGATCAGCACATTGAATTTTCTTCGTCGATTTATCTGCTGCGGGAGTTTCCTTGGTCTTGTCCTGCGCTTGCAAAGGACTGCTGACGAGTAGCGCGACGGTCAAAAGTGAACGCAGGTAGGAGGTATTCATGACTTGGCCCGTTTCTCAGGAAATGATTCGATCAAGGTGCGCTGTTAGATGAGACATCTGCGAGACGACTAGTGCACTCGTGAAGCCAGCCCAGACCTCGGTGTCCGACCAATGAATTCTCTGGCATACGCCGGTTATCGGTGTTGATAAAAATCAACTTCGTCTATTGTCAGGACTGATTAACTGTAGAGCTCACGCTGGACTGCATCGACTCCAGGCGCGTGGCGCGCTGAAGCTCCTTGAAGGGATCAACATGAAAAGAACCATCAACGAGGTCGGAGAACTCGCCGACGACGTGTCGGACTTGTTGAAGCGGCTGTTTCGTGGCTTTAACGGAAGTCTGGCGATGCGCCTGTGGAACGGTGCCACGGTGCGACTCGGCGCAACAGGCGCGGTCGACATGGAACCGCGTTTCACGCTGGTGTGTCGTAACCCGAGTGTGGTTCGCTCGATGGTGCTGGGCCGTGATCCGCTGCGTCTGGCGGAATCGTACTTTCAGGGCGGCATCGATGTCGAAGGGGATTTCTTCGCTGCGCTGCGCCTGAAGGATCATCTGCACACCATTCGCCTGACGTTTCGAGATCGAATGGGTGCGCTGTTAGGCGCGCTTTCCTTGCCCTCGAGCGCGGCCGCATTTTCCAAGCCGGCGAGCCGTCGGAGAGCGCATCACGCTCGAGCCGTCAAGGTCCATTCGAAGACCGAGAACCGGCAATCGATCCAGTTTCACTACGACATGTCGAATGAGTTCTACGCCCTGTGGCTAGACAAGGCAATGGTGTACTCCTGTGCCTACTTCGAGCGGTCCGACCAAAGCCTCGAGCAGGCCCAGCAAGCCAAGCTCGACCACATCTGTCGAAAGCTTCAACTCCGGACCGGTGATCGCTTTCTCGACATCGGCTGCGGCTGGGGCGCCTTGATCATCCATGCCGCCCGGCACTACAGCGTGCATTCTCACGGCGTCACACTCAGCGGCGAGCAACTGAGTCTGGCACGCCAGCGCATCGCACAGGCCGGACTCGCAGATCGCGTGAACGTCGAGTTGCGTGACTACCGTGATCTTCAGGGCGATTCGATGTACGACAAGGTTGCCAGCGTCGGTATGTTCGAGCACGTCGGGCTCAAGAACTTGCCGGCGTATTTTTCAACTGTTCACCGGTTGCTGAAACCCGGCGGTCTGTTCCTCAATCACGGCATCACGCATGACGTCGAGGGATGGAACAAAACCTCTTCCACGGAGTTCATCAATCGCTATGTATTTCCCGACGGCCAACTCGACACCGTAAGCAACATCCAGCGCGGCATGGAGCGCGCCCGGTTCGAAATCACGGATGTCGAAGCCCTGCGCCCGCACTACGCGCTGACGCTCAGGCATTGGGTGGCGCGCCTCGAACAGAGCCATGACCAGGCACTACAGTTTGTCAGTGAATCGACCTTTCGTGTCTGGCGCTTGTACATGGCTGCGTCTGCCCTCGAATTCGAGTCGGGAGAGCTGGGCGTCTATCAAGTGCTGGCGAGCAAGCGCGCCGGGGTGGATGCCGCACTGCCGCTGACGCGGCGTCACGTCTACTGCGAAACTCACGGCCAGGCCGACGCGACATGCCGATCGCATGACCTGGCCGATCGCCATGCCAATTGTTAGCCACGCACTTTCAGCCACCATCGTCCGAGAGTTCCATGAACGCAGCAATTGCCCGCACGTCCATCGCCACCCGGTCGGCGGAGTTGCCGGCACTGCATCTCGTGCAATTGATCTGGTTGGCCGCCGCTGTGTTCGTGGTGTCCGCCGGCTACGGCGCGCTGATGCCGGTGCTGCCAGGCTGGCTCGGATCGATGATGCCCGGTGCCGGTGCGAATGAAATTTCGCGTCACGTCGGTTTCTTCAGTGGCGTCTACGCGGCCGGCGTGCTGGTCGGCGCGCTGCTGTGGGGCGTCTTGTCGGATCGTGTCGGGCGGGGCCGCATCCTGATCATCGGGCTCATCGGCTACGTGGCGACCCTCCTCCTCATGCTCATCCCGACACTGACGGGTCTGTGGGGGCTGTACCTCCTGCGCGGCGCGACCGGCTTTTTCGTGGCGGCCGTCGTCCCAGTGGTTTCGGCGCTGGTCGCTGAATACACCCCCGAGGAAAAGCGTGCCCGCCGCTTCGCGTGGCTGAGCGCCATGTCCTTGCTCGGATTTCTGTTCGGCCCGGTATTGATCCAGGTGGCCGATGGAGTTGGTCTGCTGGCGGGCGTCGGTCCGGCGACTGCCGCGACCTCCGCCCGAACCGTGATCGTTCTGTCGGCGGTCCTTGGTGCCGTCATGATGCTTGGGCTGACCCGGGCGCTACCGGCTCTGCGCGCCCCCGAATTGGCCGCGATGAAGATTTCGACAACGGGCGCCGAAGGTCACACGGTGGCCTTGTGTTGGCTTGTCGTCGTGGTGACACTTGTGCTATCGGGCTTTGAGGTGGGTATCGTGCTGCAGGGGCAGCAACACGCCGACATGTCGACACGAAGTGTCGCGATCATGTTCGCGGAATGCAGCTTGGTCATGTTGTTCGTCAACGCCGCTCTCTTTGTCACCGGACTGCTGGAGAAGGTGTCGTCGCGCGTACTCATTGCCGCAGGCCTGGGATTGGCGGGTGCCGGTCTGGCGGTGATGGCGTGGCACAGCGCCGAGAACTGGTTGTATGTCGGCATCAGCCTGACGTCCAGTGGAACGGGTCTGGTGCTGCCGGTCATCGCTTATCTCGCCGCCGGCGTGTCACATCAAAAGCTCGGCGCCACAATGGGTGCCTTGGCTGCAGCTTCCGGCCTCGGGCAGACACTGGGATCGTCCCTCAGCGGGTGGCTCTTTGGTGCCATCGCACAGCGCAGTTTTGCACTGCTGATAGTGCCGCTCGTGGTGATGCTCGTGTTGCTTGCTCTGCGACCGGTTTGGTGGTCGGCTCAGCGAGTTCGCCTGCCGTGACCGCGAGGCACCAAGCCGTTCAGCATTGTTTGACGAATATCAAAGCCTATTAGCGGCTCGGGCCTAACATCAAGCGATGCCGATCAAACTTTCAATGAAGCGTATCACGACCACCCGCGCCAAGCGCAGCACTGCATGGCTGATGCTGTGCGTGTGGCTGTTCTACCTGACCTCGGGCATGGCGAACGCGTGCGTCCTGGCAGCGCTCGGCATGCACCTGGTGCCGATGGCCACTGACATTCAGCATGAAGTTGCGAACTCGGCGCATTCCGATGATGTTGCAAGCGCGCACTCGCGACACCATGACGGCGACAAGCACGACTCGAAGACGCCGTGCCGCAAGGCCTGTGATGACGGGTCGTTGTCGCTCTATCCGGCGCTGCCAGAGTAGCGCCAATAATTATTCGCCGTCCATCTGGCCCGAGTTCGTCCCGGAGCCAGGCGCTTGACGCATGCAAACTCAGTGAAGGCATATCCGTGACAACAATTGCCATTAAATGCGATCCGATTGGCATACGCGCTCGAGATAGCATGACACTCTCGACGATTGTCTCGAGCAAGTGGCCGCGTGACTCGAGCGAGTCTGCCGAGCCTAGAGCCGTGACGCATCATTCCAGGGTTCTGGCCGTGCACCCAAGAGAGAATCACCTGCTCACTGCGCTTCCGCCTTTTGAGTCGGCGCACTGGAAGTTGCAACTCGAAAGCGTGGACATGCCGCTCGGTTATGTGCTGCATGAGGCCGGCAGCACGATCACCCACGTGCACTTTCCGACCAGCGCGATCGTCTCACTGATGTACGTGATGAAGGACGGCGCCTCGGCCGATGTTGCCATGATCGGCAACGAGGGGATGGTCGGGATCTCGCATCTCCTGGGCGACGAAGCTATGCCCAACCGGGCCGTCGTACAACACGCCGGTCGAGGATTGCGGCTGAGTGCGCAATCGATCAAGGATGAATTTGATCGATCCGGGTCGGTGCGCCGCCTGCTGTTGCGCTATGTGCAGACCCTGATCACCCAAATGGCGCAGACAGCCGTTTGCAACCGGTACCATTCGCTGGAACAGCAACTGAGTCGCTGGCTGTTGTGCAGCCTCGATCGGGTAGGTGGCAGCGAACTCGTGATGACTCAAGAACTGATCGCGCAAGTTCTTGGGGTGCGCCGCGAAAGCGTTACAACGACAGCATTCAGGATGCAAAAGACGGGACTCATTCAATACACGCGTGGCCGCATCTCGGTGCTGGATCGCACGGGCCTGGAGCGGTCAACTTGTGAGTGTTATTCAGTAGTGAGAAAAGAGTATGAACGGCTCTTGCCCGGGACTGGATGCGTGAACGACAGGGACGCGCCTCGGCTGCACTCGCGAGACGTGTCGAACTCATGGCATGTTTCGGGTAACGCCGTCGGCCGGTATCACATGTAACGGCAGCGCTTGTGGTCGCGGGAAGTGCAGCAACACGAGCCCGCTCACGCAGGTGCCCGTCAGATATAGTCCCATCGAAGTCAGCGCATAGAAATGCGGTGAAAGGTAGGCAATATGGCCGCCTGCAGGATCGGCGACGACCGACAGGCGCACCAGGTAATACAGCAGGTAAAGGCTCACCGTCGCACCGGCCAGCGCGATAGCTACCAGCACCTTGCGACGCCAGGGCGTCGATTCGAGCAACAGCACCGCCATCGGGATGTAGAGCGGCCAGAGGACGTGAGAGAAGAACGAGAAGGCGTACGTCAGCGCCGTGTTCAGCAGCGGCGCCTTGGCAGGGAAGGTCAGCCACAGGGCGCCCTCGATCAACTGTTGGAGGCCAAACAGGACGGGGATAAACGCGTACGGCAATTCGGCGTGGCGACGTGCGCGCCGCATGGTCACGGTGCCGACGATCAGCAGTGTGATGCCGGCGGTGAAACTGGTTGTGGCGGAGAAGCACATGATGGTTTTGAAGGGATCCTTTTGGCTTGCTCAGACTACTTGCGAGCGCACCGCGGCGCGGAGATCGACTTCGCTGCGGTAATGACGTGGGTAGGACTTTGACTGCTCGGGCATGGTGCCTGGATCCTTCTCGAAAGTTCGGGGCCAGCAAGAACATGAGCGTCTCTGCCACGCTGCTGTCCGACGATCAGTTCCCCGGCGCTGGGCGTCTCATGATGTATAGAACCGTACCGGCGAGCCAGATCAGGGCCGGGACCAGCAGCAGCCACCTGAAATCCGAGTGAAGCACAAAATTGGTTGCGCTCATGAGTGCGACCGTGAGCGCGCCAGAGAACGCAATGGCCCACGACGTTCCCTTCAATCGCGACGGCATGGCGACTATGGCGACAAACACCGTGAGCACACCGGCACCCGCGATGAATCCGCCCATGACGGTGAAGACTTTATTCAACCAAGCCTCGAGACCCGGCACGGCAGCTTGAATCTGTGCAGCCGAGGCCTCCATGAAGCGCGCATCTTCCGGCAGCAAAGGCGGGCGCACGACGATGAAGTAGAAGCCCAAACCAATCAGCCAGACCCCGCAGGCGGTGATCAGCCACGACGAGGCGCGGTGATCGGTGGTGCGTACGTTCATGTTATGGCCCTCGGTGCGGCAACGCGCGGCGCAGCCCGATTGACTTCGACAGCTCGCTCGTCCAGCCAGGCGACGCCAGACACCCGCCCAGCGACAGACCGACCAGCGCAATCCGATCAACCTCGAAGTGATCGAGAACAGCGCACAATGGCTTGTGCCAATTCGGGGTCATATACAGACCGGCTTCGCTGAGCGCGCCACCCCGACCAGAGCCATCGAATGCAATCACGTCGTAGCCGGCGCCGCCGCCGGCGCCACTTGCGCCTGAGTGCCTGCCGATTCAGTCGGCTTGCCCGGCTGACGAATGCCTTCCAGCTTGGTTCGCTTTAACATCAGCGCATTGATCGCCACGATCAGCGTGCTGCCGGACATGGAAATCGCGGCGACCTCCGGACTCAGCACGAACGGGTACAAGACGCCCGCCGCCAGCGGGAATGCGATCGTGTTGTAGCCCACTGCCCACCACAGGTTCTGGTGCATCTTGCGCACCGTTGCTCTCGAGAGTTCGATTGCGCCGACGATGTCGTACGGGTCGCTTTTCATCAACACTACATCGGCGCTTTCCATCGCCACATCGGTTCCGGCGCCGATCGCAAATCCCACGTTGGCCTGGGTCAGAGCCGGCGCGTCGTTGACGCCATCACCGACCATGCCGACCTTCTTGCCGCTGGCCTGCAGCGCCTTCACCTTCTCGGCCTTCTGGCCCGGCAGCACGTCGGCCAACACTTTGTCGATGCCCAGATCGGCGGCGATACGCGTCGCCGTAGCGAGGTTGTCGCCGGTCAGCATCACCACTTCGATCTTGCGTTCGCGCAGCTTGGCTACCGCCGCCTTGGAGGTCGGCCGGATGGCGTCGGCGATGGCGATGAGGCCGATTACACTGCCCGCCTGCGACACATGGACCACCGTGCGCCCATGCCGTCGAGGCTCTCGAAGCCGGTCGGCGCCACGATGTTGAGTTTGGACGCGCGGCGCACAATGGCCTGGGCCAGCGGATGGTCCGACCCCTGCTCGACGGCGCCGGCCCCAGACAGCACCACGTCCTCGGTGACGCCGGCCGCCGTGACGATCTCCACCACTTCGGGCTGGCCGACCGTCAGCGTGCCGGTCTTGTCGAAGATGATGACGTCGAGCTTGGTGGCGTCCTCGAGCGCCGAGGCGTTCTTGAACAAAATGCCGTTCGCGGCCCCCAGCCCGGTGCTCACCATGACGGCCATCGGCGTGGCCAGCCCCAGCGCATCGGGGCAGGCGATCACGAACACGGTGATGGTCAGCGTGACCGCGAGCAGCAGCGGCTCGCCGATCACCCAGAACCACACCGCGAAGGTTGCGAGGCCGATGACAATGGCGACGATCACCAACCATTGCGCAGCCTTGTCCGCCAGCAATTGCGCGGGCGCTTTCGAGTTCTGCGCCTCTTGCACCAGTTTCACAATCTGCGCCAGGGCGGAATCGGCGCCGACCTTGGTGGCCTGGTAGCGGAAGCTGCCGCTCTTGTTGATGCTCGCGCCCACCACCGTGGCGCCCGGTCCCTTTTGAACCGGCATCGACTCGCCAGTCAGCATGGATTCGTCGACCAGTGATTCGCCGGTTTCGATCGTGCCATCGACCGGTATCTTGTTGCCGGGCCGGATGACGACAATTTCACCCGCCAACACTTCCGCCGTCGGTACTTCGACCTCGGCGCCGTTGCGGATGACGTTGGCCTTGGTCGGCGTGAGGTCCATCAGCGCCTTGATGGCGGACGACGCGCCCGCGCGCGCCCGCATCTCCAGCCAGTGGCCGAGCAGGATGAACACCAGCAGGACGGAGGCAGCTTCGAAGAACTGCCCTTCCGCCTCGAAGAATAACGTCGCACCGACACTGAACAGATAGCCGGTGCCGACGCTCAACACGATCAGCGCCGCCATGCCCAGAGTGCCTTTCTTGAGCGCATGCCAGGCGGCGACGAAGAACGGCCAGCTCGGGTACAGGATGGCAGCGCTGGCGAAGATGAACAGCCAGAGGTTCAGTTCCAGACCGAACGGCGGTGCCGGCGCCTTCCACATGCCGCCCATCGGGGCATAGACCAGGATCGGAATGGTGAAGACCAGGCAGATCCAAAAACGATTGCGCATGTCGCGCACCATCGCGCCGAGGTCGCCGCCGCCGTGGCCCATCTCGTGCGCCATGTCGGCAGACATCGCGGGTTGATGACTTGGCGAAGCATGCCCCGCGTGACCGTGGTCGATAACACTGGTTTTCATGACGCCTCCTTGGCGAACTACTGAACGTGCGAAGCGGAGTTGGCCACTGAGTAAATGTCATGGATCACCAAAACCTTCAAAGCCAACCGCCCGTAAAACCCGCTCGCTGCAAACCGCTCACAAAGTACGGGCAAGTTCGCATCAATCGCCACAGAAAACCGGTACGATAGTTTTCAATCATTAAAATGATCGGACCCTGATTCAGGCCGAAGTGCCAGGGCGAAACCCAGCAACCATAGGGATTGCCTGCCTGTCCCGGATGAGTGGGATTGAACGAGGCTTTGAATCCGTAGGAGTTGAGCTTGGTCAACTTCGCCTGATAAATGCAATAGTCGAGCGTGGGCAAAACGATTTCAGGGGCAAACGGTAGAGAAGCAACAATCGCCCAGGGCGCCAGGGTGCCGTCGTCGGGGCCGTCGGGCACACCGCGCGCCAGGTAATCGAAAAACTCGCGCTCGACCCCGTTGACCTCAAGGCGGTCTGGGCCCGGGCCTTCGCTCGCGGTGATTCCCCAACAGTGGCTGCCGTAGCTCGCGAACTTGTTCGGGTTATCGATTGCATAGCGCTGTTGCGCATAGGTTGCGCGACGGCTGTTTTCGAAATAGTCGATGCCCTTCTCGCGCATGAACGCGTCCTGAATACCGCGAAAGTCGATCCAGATATGCGATAACTGATGCGTGAACAGCGGCCCGGCGTACAGGTAGTCCTGCCCGCCATTGTGTTCCCATCGATAGGTGGCGGCCCACGCCTCGTAGCTCTGCGCGGGCAGCGGATGGGTCGGCGAGCCCAAACCCAGCACATAGAGCAGCAGCGCTTCGTCGTAGCCTTCCCAGCGGTACTCGAGAAAGCCGCTCTCCGGCTTCCAGCCATGGGTTACCGTCGCACCGTGGTTTTGTGCCCACTGCCAATCGGCGCGGCGATAAAGCGCATCGCCGAGCCGGCGAATCTCGCGCTCGTCGGAGGTATCGGAGTCGAAATACAAAGCCGTCGTCAGCGCACCAGCCAACAAAAACGCGCTGTCTACCGTCGATAATTCACACTGCCAAACGCGCCGGCCGGTCTGCAGGTCGAGAAAATGGTAATAGAAGCCCTTGTAGCCGGTCGCATCGGCCTCGGGGCCCTGCGGGCTGTTCCAGAAAAAGCGCAGGGTCGCGAGCGTCCGCGCCACGGCCGCCGAACGAGTCATGAACCCACGTTCGACACTGACCGGGTAACACGCCAACGCAAGCCCGGTCGCGGCAATGCTCGCCGGCCAGTTCGGCGCCGTCTTGTCGAGCACAAGGCCATTGGCCGGGTTTGTCTCATGCAGAAAATATCCGAATGTTTCGCGCTGCAGCTTTTGCAACCCGGCCTCGGCGGTCGGTTCGATCTGCGCCGAGGTTTGCGTGCTGTCACTTACGTCGGCAGATGAAATCACGAACTCAGCTCGGCGCCGGAATTGCCTGCCGGAATGCTGGCATGAATCGCGACGTGTGCGCGGCGTAGGCATCGAATTGCGCGCCGACGCAGCCGATGGAGTAACGCGAGCGCCAGAAGGCGTTGGGCTCGGAATTTTCTTGTGATGTGTCTTGATTCATTAAGGCCTCCGGGATATCGACGTGGACTCGCCGCGAGAGGCGTTTAGCGAATCAGAAGAACCATCCTCGCCTCGAAACTCCTATCAGGGTACGCGTGCTTGCGATCGCCCGTCTGTACGTTCGCGCACATAAGACGGCGCCGATTTCGGTTGAGTGTGATTCTCGAATTCCAGCCATAAACAATATGCCATCAACACAGCGCAATGTTCGCCACCACACAGACGAACATCCGAGTTGCTGATATTCTCGGAACATGAACGCCGTGTCGTCACCATCGCCGCTGCGAGCGCCGCTTGATGCGCTCAATCGCGAGTGCTTTTGCCTCAGTCTCGACCCGTACGCATTGGCGCGAGCGCTCGATTCGGAACTCGGCCGACCGGGCCTTGCCGAGATGGTTCGGGTGCGTTGTCCCTACCTGTTCGCAGCCCTTCCCGTGTTCGTGAACAAACCACAGTTGCAGCGCATGGCGCAGGTGATGCAGGCAGTCGAATCTGTAGTGGCACTGCCGGCCTATCAGGAATCGGTGCTGGCCGCCGCGCCGGCAATCACGCGCCAAGGCCTGGACGGCCCGCGAGGAGTGTTCTTCGGCTACGACTTTCACCTCGACCAGCAAGGTCAGCTTCGGCTCATTGAAATCAACACCAACGCTGGCGGGGCGATGCTCAACGCCGTGCTGGCACGCGCCCAGCGCGCCTGTTGCGCCATTGTGGATCCGATGTTGCCCTCACTGGTCACCGTGGCAAGCTTCGAGCAGGGCATTGTGGACATGTTCCGCCATGAGTGGCAACTGGCCGGCCGGACGCGACCGCTGGCGAGTATTGCGATCGTCGATGAAGCGCCCGAGCAGCAGTATCTGTACCCCGAATTCCTGCTTTTTCAGCAACTCTTTGAACGGAACGGTCTGCGCGCAGTCATCGCTGGCCCGGCTGCGCTCGAGTGGCGTGACGACGTGCTGTGGCACGGCAGCTTGGCCATCGACCTGGTCTACAACCGCCTCACCGACTTTTACCTCGCGCAGCCGGATGTCGCGTCGCTGCGCGAAGCGTATGTTCAACACGGTGTCGTGCTGACGCCGAACCCTCGATGCCACGCGCTGTATGCCGACAAGCGACATCTTGCGCTGTTCAGTGATGCCGCGCGACTCGAAGCAATGGGCGTTCCGCGAGCGACGCAGGAAGTTCTCCTGGAGCATGTGCCGCGCACCGAAGTCGTCCATGCCGCCGATGCGCAACGCCTTTGGAATGCACGTCGCGAGTTGTTCTTCAAGCCGGTAGCGGGATTCGGGAGCCGCGCCGCCTATCGAGGCGACAAACTGACGCGGCGGGTGTGGCAGGACATACTGGCGGGTGACTATGTCGCCCAGGCGATCGCCGCGCCGGGCGAACGGATGATCGACGAGGACCACGCGGCCAAGGCGATGAAGTTCGACCTGCGCGCCTATACCTACGACGGCGCGGTGCAATGGGTGGCCGCGCGCCTGTACCAGGGCCAGACCACCAATTTCCGCACCACCGGCGGTGGCTTTGCGCCGGTCTACAGTGTGCTCGATACGCCGGGCCGAACACTGCAGGCTTGCACGGACAAGATTGACACCGATGCCGAGCATGCTTCGTATGTTTTTCTGCTCGACGAACTCAGTGGTGTGCATTCGGTACCCCATGAGTTATACGTCGCGCTGGTACGCGCTCAGGCCTCAGCACCGGCACTGGCGGGGCGTACCTTGCGCCTGGCCGATTGGTATGTCCATCTGAAGGATGGTGCGCCGGACACGGTGATTAACGAGACCAATGGCGTTATTCGCTTTGATGCCCAAGGGCAAGTCGATCGTACGACCGGCTCAGTTGAATATCCCCACTTCTCCGATGTGGCGACAGTTGGCGATAGCGCCGGCTGGCCGACGGAGGCAGAACGTGAGCGTATGCGCGCGTTGCTATTCGACGCAGCCGAATCATCTACTGCACGTTGCAGTCCGAGCAACAGCGATTCCGCCGCCGAGAACCAAGGGCTTCCGGACCGACCTTTGCGCTGAACCGTTCTCAGCTTGGTCGCCTCGAACGGATTTGATCTTTTGTGACAGGACCGAGATTGGACATCTTCGCGCATACCCTATGGGCAGGTGCTGGCATCGTCGCGGCTCGCCGCCTCTTGGGCATCGCGCCGCGCACGATCGCACTCACCGTGTTGCTCGCTGCGCTACCCGACGTTTTTCATTTGCTGCCGATCGTGGCATGGTGGTTGTTCGGCGATGGTTCGATGGCGATTCTGCGGGCATACGCGATCGCTGTGCCGGGCCAGGAGCCGGTCATGCCGCCGATAGTCACGCTGTTGTCACGTCATCTGCACTGCATCCCCCACAGTGCCATCGTGGCCGGCGCGGTCACGATGCTGATCTGGTGGGTGCGGCACTCGCTTTGGATACCGCTGCTCGGTTGGTGGTCTCACATCATCATCGACGTGTTCACACACTCGGCGGACTACTACCCGTCGCCGGTGCTTTACCCGTTCACGCAGGCCGGGTTCGATGGCATCGCCTGGAACACCCCCTGGTTCATGGTCCTGAACTACGTCGCACTCGGCACCACCGGGTGGTGGCTCTGGCGATCGCGCGCTTGCAAAAAAGCAATAAACCGCTATGTGCGCTGACGTACAGACACCGGTCGACAATCCGCGCAGCATGACTGCAACGAAGTTGTGGAGAATCGAGAATGCACAAACTATTTGTCGTCCTGGTCGCAACATTGGCCCTGAGTCTGGCCGGCTGCGGTTACAACGATTTTCAAACCAACGAAGAGCAAATCAAGGCGAGCTGGTCGGAGGTCGTTAATCAATACCAGCGTCGTGCGGATCTGGTGCCCAATCTGGTGAAAACCGTACAGGGGTTTGCGGCCCAGGAGAAGGACGTGTTGTTGGGTGTTACCAACGCCCGCGCGAAGGTGGGCAGCGTCCAGGCCTCGCCCGATCTGGTCAATAACCCCGAGGCGTTTGCCAAGTTTCAAGCGGCTCAGGGAGAGCTTTCGGGTGCCTTGTCCCGATTGCTGGTGGTGTCCGAGAACTATCCGCAATTGAAGTCCGACGCGCTGTTTCGCGACCTGCAGGGACAACTGGAGGGTACTGAAAGCCGCATCTCGGTCGCACGCAACCGTTACATCAAATCAGTGCAGGACTACAACGTGACGGTTCGATCGTTTCCGTCCAATCTGACCGCAATGGCGTTCGGCTACAAGCAAAAACCCAATTTTGAAGTGGCTAATGAAAACGAAATTTCCAAGCCGCCCAGCGTCAGTTTCGACACCGCGCCGGCCAAGCCAGCAGACGCTGCCTCAAAGGCAAGCAAGTGATTATTCGGATTGCTGCACGCAGGGTCGCCCTGGCGTGGCTGGCGGCCGCTGCACTTGTCTGGTCTCTGGTCGCCGCAGCGCTTGCACCAGTCCCGGCTCTAACCGGGCATGTCATCGACCAGACCGGCACGCTGAGTGCTGAGCAAAAGGCATCCCTCGAACAAACCTTGACCGCGTTCGAAGCGCGCAAGGGCAGTCAGTTAGCCGTGTTGATGATTTCTTCGACAGCGCCTGAGGAAATCGCGCCGTACGCGCTGCGCGTGGCGGAGCAGTGGAAGCTCGGACGAAAAAAGATCGATGACGGCGCCGTCCTGGTCGTCGCCAAGGATGACCGAACCCTGCGCATCGAAGTCGGATACGGTCTGGAAGGCGCGCTCACGGATGCCACCAGCAAGCGAATCATCAGCGAGACCATTACGCCGCTGTTCAGGCAGCAGGATTACGTCGGCGGAATTGTGGCCGGTGTCGGGCAAATCATCCGGGTCATCGACGGCGAGCCGCTGCCGCAACCCGGGCAGGCGCCTTTCAGTGAACTCGGCAATATCGGGCAGTACGCGCCGATACTTTTCGTGGTCGCGCTCGCTGTCGGTGGCTTCTTGCGCGCCACCCTCGGCAAAGTCCCAGGCGCATTGGTCACCGGCGGGGTCATTGGCGTGGTGGCCTGGTTCGTAGTCGGCCTACTATCGGTGGCTGTGGTCGCAGGCGTGATCGGGCTGTTGTTCACCTTGCTGAGCGGTGGCATGGGGGGGCATGGATTCGGTGGCTACCACGGCGGAGGCGGCCGAGGTGGAACGGGTCGTGGTGGGTTCGGCGGCGGTGGGTTCAGCGGCGGGGGCGGTGGTTTCGGTGGCGGCGGCGCGTCCGGGAGGTGGTGACCATGAACACAAAACGCATCGCGAGACATATGCTCATGAGCGGCGGGCAGCTCAGACGGGCCTTTCCGCGTAGCGCCTTGAACACGATCGAGGTAGCGATCAAGGCGAGCGAGGCCACCCATGGCGGACAAGTGCGGTTCGCGGTCGAGGCATCGCTGGACGGCGTGCCGCTGTTCAACGGGCAGTCGGCCAGGGAACGCGCGCTCGAGGTGTTTTCGCAATTGCGAGTTTGGGACACCGAACACAACAATGGCTTGCTGATTTATCTATTGCTCGCGGATCGTGCTGTCGAGATTGTTGCCGATCGCAGTATTCACCTGAAGGTCGCATCGCACGAGTGGAACCAGGTCTGCAAACAAATGGAGTCTGCCTTCAAACAGGGCGATTTCGAGGGTGGCGTGCTCGGCGGTGTGAAGGCCGTCACCCAATATCTTGCCAAACATTTTCCTGTCAAGGGCGGCAGTGGAAATGAACTTTCCGACAAACCTGTGGTGCTTTCAAGTACCTAATTCAACTTTTGATGAAGGAACAGAAAATGGAACAATACACAGAGCAACAAGACGCGGTAGTCGCTGTCTTTAAAGGGCACCAGGATGCAGAAAATGCCGTGCGCAAACTTGCCGGCAGCGGTTTCGACATGACCCATTTCAGCATCATTGGCAAGGGCTACCACTCCGAAGAGAAGGTGGTCGGTTTCTACAATATCGGTGACCGAATCAAGTTTTGGGGCACAAATGGCGCGTTCTGGGGTGGTATCTGGAGCCTTTTCTTTGGCGGCATATTTCTAACTATCCCGATGATTGGGCCGGTGATGGTGCTCGGACACTTGGCTGCAATGGTCGTTGCGGTCATCGAAGGGGCGGTTTTGATCGGTGGCCTGAGCGCGCTCGGCGCGGCGCTGTTCAGCATCGGCATTCCGAAGGACAGCGTGATCCTTTACGAACAAGCTGTGAAGACCGACGGTTATCTGGTCGTGGCGCACGGCTCGGCTGATGAAATGGCGAAGTCCAAGGCGATACTCGAGGCGAGCAATCCGACGAGCGTCGATCTGCATGAAAAAGTCCAAGCTCACGCTTCCGTACACGACCATGCAGCTTCCGTCGGTTGATATTTGTAACCCGTTTTTGCAACGCGCACCGGTCAAACAAGGAATCGTCATGTACACCCACATCCTGGTCCCGATTGACGGCAGTCCAACCTCCAATCGCGGGCTGGACGAGGCAGTCAAATTGGCGAAATTGACCGGTGCTCGCCTCCGACTGGTCCATGTGGTTGACCAATTGATCTATGCCATGGGGGCGGACGGATACGGCACCATGACAACCGATTTGATACCGATTTTGCGGGAAGGCGGCGAGCGGATTCTGTCGACGTGCAAGACGCATGTCGAAGCAAGTGGTGTGCCGGTCGACACGGTCCTGTTTGACAGTTTCGCAGGACGCGTCAGTGATCTGGTGGTGGCCGAAGCCATCAGTTGGCACGCTGACCTGATCGTGCTCGGCACCCACGGGCGTCGTGGCGTCGGGCGCCTCTTCATGGGCAGTGACGCGGAGCAAATCGTTCGCCTGGCGCCCACTCCGGTACTGCTGGTGCGGTCCGGCGAGTCATTACCAGTGGACGGGCTGCCGAAGGTGCATGTCGGACGAGCCGATGCAGCGAGCGTCTGACCATAAATCCAACGGTCCTTACAGCCCACCCTGAGCGGTATCGCACCGCTCGCGTCGGCTGATTGCGTTCTGCGGTGCTCGGCGCTGGCGCCGGCGCGTCATCTCGTTAGACCATTGAGACGGTCGGTCATTGCATGCCAAGGGAAAGACAAAAATCCCGCTCGTAGTTCGACCGTTTTTTCTCCCGCGTGCACCAGCCAACGTTGCGTCGCCTTGACGATGTCGCAGCCATCGTAGAAGCCTGCGCTGGGCACTGGATGGGTGCTGCGCTTTACTTCGATCGCGATTCGCTGATCGCCTCGCTCGCAGATCAGATCAATTTCTGCCCCGTGTTGTGTACGATAGAAGCTGTACTGCCATTCCGTACCCAGCATGTTGATGATTTGCTCGATTACAAAACCCTCGAAGCTGGCGCCGACAACCGGGTGCCGCACGAGCGTCCCTTCATCAACAATATCGATCAGCGCATGCAGCAGGCCACAGTCGCGAATGAAAACCTTGGGTGACTTGGTCAGTCGTTTGGTCGTTTTTCCGCCCCATGCCGGCAGGCGACGTACGTGGAAGAGCTCGACCATCAATTCGAGGTAGCGATTGACTGCTTGCGCGCTCAAGCCCAAACTTTGGGCGAGGCGCGCCGAGTTCAGCAATCCCCCTTGGTCGTAAGCGAGCATGCTGAGCAAGCGACGCAACATAGGGCCAGGAATTCGAGGGGCGAAAAAGGGTATATCGCGCTCGATTACCTGGCTTAGGTAGGCCCTACGCCAAGTTTGGCTCATGGCATCGCTCGGTGCCAAAAGGCTGTCGGGATAACCTCCTCTCAGCCAGCTCGCCGCCCTATGAGTAGCGTCGATCTCGTCCAGTCGGAGTGGCGTCAGTTCGAGATAGTCAATGCGTCCGGCCAGTGATTCGCTGCTTTGGCGCAGCAGGTCTCGTGACGCGGAACCGAATAATAAAAAGTGTCCGGTTTTTTCGCCGGCATGTCGGCGTTCATCAATTTGTACGCGCAAGGCTTGAAAGAGTTCCGGGGCTCTCTGAACTTCATCCATGACCACTAATTGGTTGGCCAGCGAATTCAGAAACAGCGGCGCATCTGTGAGCAACGCCAGATCGTCGGGGCGCTCCAGGTCAAGGTAGGTCGCGTGTGCGCCCCGTTGACCCACAATAGTTCGTGCCAGGGTGGTTTTGCCGCATTGTCGGGGGCCGAGCACCGCCACGGCCGGGAAATAGGAAAGCCTGGACTCAATGTCTTTTTGGGCCTGACGATTAAACATCCTCAAAATTATACCGAGTAAATCCTCCGTCTGATGGAGGATTTACTCGGTCTAGTGACTTTGATAAAGGCGTTCGCGTTCAAACCTGACTTATACCCGGCGATACTGAACCCCGCAATCGCAACGCGTTGCCAATCACGGACACCGAACTCAGGCTCATCGCCAGCGCGGCGATCATCGGTGACAGCAACCAGCCGGTCAGCGGATACAGAACCCCGGCAGCCAGCGGAATACCGAGTGCGTTATAGACGAACGCAAAGCCCAGGTTTTGCTTCATGTTCGCGACGGTATCCTGTGAAATGGCGCGTGCCCTGGCGATGCCGCGCAGATCGCCTTTGACGAGCGTCACCTGGGCGCTGTTGATGGCGACATCGGTACCGGTGCCCATCGCGACGCCGACGTCTGCCTTGGCCAGCGCCGGTGCGTCATTGATACCATCGCCGGCCATCGCGACCACACGGCCCGCGCGCTGAAGTTGTTCCACCAGTGCGAGTTTGCCAGCGGGTTGAATCTCGCCGTGAACTTCAGCAATGCCCAGCTTCGCAGCCACCGCGTTCGCAGTACTGACGCCGTCGCCGGTAGCCATGATGACGCGAATGCCTGATGCTTTCAAACTGGCCAGCGCCTCGGCCGTGCTCGACTTGATTGGATCACTGACCGCCAACAGGCCGGCCATTTGACCTGCAACCATCAGATACACCACGCTGGCGCCCTCTGCGCGTAGTGCTTCAGCTTGCCCATTGAGCACCTCGACCAGCACTCCAAGTGTTGTCATCATCGTGGTGTTGCCCAGTGCGATCGATGTACCGCCGACCTTGCCACTGACCCCAATCCCCGTGCCCGACTCGAAGCTGTCGGCCCGTGTCAGTAGCAGGCCACGCTCGCGGGCTGCGCGCACGATCGCGTCGGCGAGCGGATGTTCACTGCCTTGATCGAGACTCGCCGCCAGACGCAATACCTCTTCTTCGGTAAAGCCCGGTAGTGCGACCGCGCGTTGGAACTGCGGCTTGCCCTGTGTCAGCGTACCGGTCTTGTCGACCAACAGCGTGTCGACTCGGTGAAAATTTTCGATCGCTGCTGCGTCACGAAACAGCACACCCTGCGTCGCCGCTTTGCCGGTCGCGACCATGATCGACATCGGGGTGGCCAGGCCGAGCGCGCACGGGCAGGCGATGATCAACACGGCTACCGCGTTGATGAGGCCGTAGGCCCAACTGGGTTGTGGCCCGAACACCCCCCAGACCACCAGGGTCAGCACAGCGATAGCAACGACGCCAACCACGAAGTAGCCCGCGACCTGGTCGGCCATCCGCTGCATCGGCGCTTTTGATCGCTGTGCCTGCGCGACCATCTGCACAATGTTGGCCAACACCGTCTGTGAACCGACCCGCTCGGAGCGCATCACCAACGCGCCACTGGTGTTCAGAGTGGCGCCAATCAACTTGTCGCCGACGCGTTTGCTGACCGGCATCGCCTCGCCGGTCAACATCGATTCATCGACGGCGCTGTTGCCCTCGATAACGACGCCATCGACGGGAACCTTTTCGCCCGGCCGCACGCGCAAGGAATCGCCGACATGCACGGATGCCAGCGGAATGTCTTCATCGGCCCCCTTGGCGTTGATCCGGCGCGCCATCTTCGGCGCCAGGTCGAGTAACGATCTGATCGCCGCTGAGGTCTGCGAGCGGGCCTTCAGTTCGAGGATCTGTCCGAGCAGGGTCAACGAAATGATAACTGCGGCTGCTTCGAAGTACACCGAGACTCGACCCATGGAAATAAAGGTGGCGGGAAACACACCCGGTGCAAGCGTTGCCACCAGGCTGTAGAGAAACGCCGCACCGGTTCCGATCGCGATCAGGGTCCACATGTTCGGGCTGCGGTTGGCGATCGATTGCACGCCGCGAATAAAGAACGGCCCGCCGGCCCAGAACACAACGGGTAAGGTCAGCGCCAATTCGATCCAGCTCTGGGTGGCCATCGCGAACCAACCCAACTGGTGACCGAACATGGCGAGGACGGCGACCGTTATCGATAGCGGTAGCGTCCACCAGAAGCGTCGTTGAAAATCGGCCAACTCGGAATTTTCTTCCACGCTTGCCGATGGCATTTCGGGTTCGAGTGCCATGCCACATTTGGGGCAACTGCCGGGACGATCCTGCCTGATTTCAGGGTGCATCGGGCAGGTGTAGAACGCGCCGGGTTCGGCGGGGGGTGACGGCCCTCCTGCCGCCACAGTGGGTGACGGTGATGCCAACGCAACGGCCGGTAATCGGTCCGAGGCCGCTGTCGATTCAGAAGGGGTCTTGGTCTGCAGATATTGCTCGGGAGAGGCAATGAACCGCGCCTTGCAGCGCTGTCCGCAAAAGTAGTAACGCTGCCCGTTGTGCGAGTGATGGATCTCGGATTGTTCGGTGACGGTCATGCCGCAAACCGGATCCGTGAGTGCTTGGGTGACGGGCGCGTTCATATCTATGGCGCCGATTGAAGTTCGGTGACGGTGTATTTGCCGTCATCCTTGATGGCCTTGAACTTGACCTTGTCGCCGGCCTTGAACTTCTCGAGCATCGCCCTGTCCTTGACCACAAAAACCATGGTCATGCCGGGCATGTCGAGGTTCTTTATTTCGCCGTGCTTGAGGGTGACCTTGCCGCCCTCCAGATCGATCTTGCGGATTTCGGCATCGGTCGTTTCGCTGGCTCCAGCGGAGCTACTCAGCAATATCGCAAGTCCGGTAAAAAGCAGTGCCTTGAGATTCATACGATTTCCTTTTAATGACGATAACCAGTCGAGGGGTGCGAGTCGCCAGCTTGCGCACCGTCCTTAACGGAACCGCGCAACACGTTATATTGCTGCACTTGCTGCGCATTCAAGAGTGCGGTCTGCTGCAGATGAGTCTTCAAGTGATCGCCGCGCAGTTTCGCTTGCAAGGCACCCACCTGGCTGGTGACCCGATCGGCCGCCTTGGCTAGCCCCGCTTCGGCCTTGAAGCGCGCCGGTTCGGGAAGTGAACCGGTCCATTCGTAAGCGACTTCGCCGATCATTTGGACGGACTAAACAGTGGGTGGGGCGAAACCGAAATAAGCTGTGCGGCCGCGCGGCAGGAAAGTCAACATCCCGTGCGGAGTGGTCGAGAGGGATCGCAAACTCGCCGACCAGGACCTAGCTAGTGCAGCATGGCGCACAAGAATTGCGCTTGAACTGGCCGCTGCCGTGATTCTGGGTTGCATTCTGCGCGGAGTGATGATGAGTAGATTCCGACATTTTCTTTCATGCTCAAGAATTTAGCATACGTCCGACTTCATGAATTTGATACAAATCAACCTTCAATGTGTTGGGTGCAGAGCACCATCAGAATATAAGGCGGCAAACTTAGGTGAGTCTTAATGGGTACGGTGTAGTCGGTACGGTGTGTCGCTTGTTGATGTATTCGAATCGGGTGCCGACCGCAGCCGCAGTTCGGGCAGTGCTCAAGGTCGAGATCACTGTCTTGTGATCGGAAACCATGACGGCTCGCCTTCACGCTCGCCACCCTGGCTGCCATTGCGGCCCATTGATCTGCTCGATTGGGCACCGAGAATTCGAGTCTCCAATTGCCGCAGATAGTTCGTCGCTGCCGCCGGTGTCTCGAACTGACCGCCCAGCAACGTGCAGGGATTCACCAGTAGTCCGGAGAAGCGCGCCGACTGGCTGACCGTTTGGGCCAACTGCAGTGAATAGTCGAGCGAGCGCAGCGCGAGACTGTGCGACATTGATGTCGGCGGCGTGAGCGATGTCTGGCAGGTCTTGATGAAAGTGCCGTCGGGCCGCGTGCCGGCGGCGTTCTCGACAACAAAGCCAAAGGCATCTGTCCTCTTCAGCGTGCGAAACCAGAATTGACGTTCGTCCGGCGTGCAGGCGTCGTTGAACGACATCGGCGCCATCGGCGGAAACTGGGCGGTGCTGTGGCAACTCATGCAGGACGAATTTGGATTATCCACCGGGCCGTTCATGCGCATTTGGTACCCGCTGGCGAGCTCCTGACCATTTTGTCGACGCAAGGGCTCAGCATAGAGCGGCGCCGCGAACGAGAAAATCGAGGAACCACTGCGGACGCCTTGCTGGTCCATTATCACCGGCGTCGGTGCGACTGGACCTGTCCGGATCTCGTTACCCCACATGAGGCCGACCGGCTGCATGCGGTCCCATGGCCGGCCAGTGGCCGAATCGCTTGACGAGGGTGCGCGATAGGAGAATGTGCCGAATACCCAGCCGGTCTCGGTAGCTCTTGGATCGCGAATGGCGACGTCCATCTGCAACAGATAGGCAAGCCGATTCTCGCCGTCGACGCTGATCACGGTTGTCGGAGTGCCTTTCAGCGCGTCTGGATGGTCGGCGAATACTTGCGGCGGTCCAAGCGTATAAAGTACCTTGAAGGCCACCGTGTGCAGCGGAAACCGGGCGGCGTCGATATCCGCGAAATCTGCGCCCGGCGCCATATGCTTCCACACCTTGGCTACGGTGTTAGCGCCAATCACGTTGTAGTACGAGACCGCATAGTTCTCGACCGGCGCCGAGTTCGACATCAGAGTGTTCAACGGCAGGTGCCGTTCTCGGGTCATCCCTTGCCTGAACTCCCGGGTCGGCAAAGTCTCCTTGGCATTGCCCAGCGGGTCATAGTTCATGAGCGGTGCATGGAACCAATGCGTGCTCGCCTGAGCCGAGCGCCAGTTTGGAACGCCCGTGCGCAGGTAGTCATCACCGTAGATGTAGTTGCGCACCGCCAACATGTAGCTGTCGACGGTCATTTCATTTCGAAAATCGAACTGCATCCAAGGCGGTCCGTCAGGGCTGACAAACGCCGCCGACCAGGCCGGTGCTGCGCCCAGTGCCTGCTCGGTGCCCGGAAAATTTTGAGACAGCATGAAGCGGGCATCGGTCGGAATTCGGCGATCAGCGAGCGCCCGTTGAAAGGCCTGTTGATCGACCATGTAGTCGGGGAATCGGGCGCTGCACTGGGCCACCTGTACCGGCCCGGTCGCAGGCTTGACCTGCGACGCATCGATCGGCAGTCCCCAAGCGTTGACAGTAAGGCAGTTTGAAAGTTCGGCGCAACCCGAAGTCTTGTAAGCCGCGTACGGGTCGCTTTTTGCCACGCCACCGGTATAGGTCACCATGCAATTCGGACCGTTGCAAAACAGATAGTACCCTTTCGAAAGCTTGGTTCGAGGGTCGTCCTCCGTCACGAGGGGCAGAGCATCATGATGGAGCGCAGATTGGTTCGGGTTCAGCGTAACCGGGTTGACCGTACCGGGGATCGGTACCTCACGCCAGTGATAACCGGCCAACAGAATGTGCGTTCGCAGCGTGTCTCGAAAACTCGTCGAAGCGACTGGACCGTAGTAGCACCTGATATCTACCTGCTGACCCGTGTGTACGAGGACTATCATTCCACTGGCATCTTCGATAGTGGCAAGCTGAGCGAGATTCCCCCCGAATTCCAGGCGGCCCCGGAAGCCACTGCTTTCAAGGAGCGTAGGATCGGCCGACGACGGGGTGAAGGTCGAAGGCTTCGGACACCTGAGCGACGGCGGTGTGGGCTGGGCGTGCACCGTAACTGCCCATGCGCTGCCCAAAATCGTCAGTATCACGGCGACCAGGGTTCGGGCATAAACTACGCAAGCATTTGTTGACTTCATCGCGGACCCTTAGGGTTATGCATAGTCTGAATTTGTTGTGAAAGAACTCACTGATACTCAAAGAGTATTGTTGCTTTAACTGGGCTGGGCGGCAAGTGCCAGTCTTTCCCATGTCAGTCTTTCCCAATGGCAAATGAGACTGAACGGGCAGGCGTGATTGCAACCGGATAGACATCATGGTCGCACGGTGATCGGGAGGCCGGTCTCCGAGGACGCAGGTTTGGATGTTCACAATTAACGACTGTCACTATGTTGTGGCGCCGGGTTGCAGCGCCCGAGCTTCTCAAACCAGTAAACAATATTGCCGACAATGACGATGCTGCCTGAGATGACGGCGCTAGCCGCTGCCGTTGCGCCGGCTGCGACCAGCAGTGCCGCGCAACCCTGGTTATTACATCCCGCAATACCGGCAATCTGAATCGGTGCAAGCTCCATTTGTCTGGACATGACTCGACACTCGGCGTCGTAAACCTCGGTCGTAACGGGCACCAAAACGCACGCGGGCAGCAGAGCGGCCAGAACAAGGACCACGATGCGTTTTTTCATTGATTACGGCAATTCAGCCAAGACAGGAATCAATACGTAATAGGCGTTCAGCAGATGATGACCGGTGACGATCAGTACCCCGAGGACAACGAGCATCAAGCGCAGGACTCGCCTGGAGCGGCTGGATTGTTTCAGTTGACTAATCATGGGGTAATTCAATGCGGTGAGTTGGCGCTTCCACCGCGATGGTTCTCACCAAAACACAACACTAGTTCGCAGGCTGGAGTTCAGTTACGATGTACTTGCCGCTATCGTTTACTGCCTTGAACTTTATCTTGTCGCCAGGCTTGAGTTTCTCGAACCTCTCCCTCGGCCATGTCGGTCGGCGTCGTTTTCTGAACCAATTTCACGCTGCTCGTCGCAAGGATCCTTGGTGCCGCTTCGACATTGTTAGGCACTTGCTTGGCCGTACTGCCAACCAAAATTGCGCCTTTCATGCCAGCCTCATAATGGCCTGGTTGCAGACACGCAAAATTCACTTTTCCGTTTTGCGAAAACTGCCAGAGAATTTTTCCAGACCGACCGGCCTGGACGCTTACCTGATTGTCGTCGGCGTGTTCCATCTCTGGATTCTTTTTCATTAACTCGTTGTGTTCCTTGAGTTCCTGTTCAGTGCCCAGAACCATTTCGTGTTTGATCTTGCCTATGTTCTTCACGACAAACCGAATAGTCTCGTCTTTGCGCACTCGAATGCTCGACGGAGTAAATCGCATGTCATCGGACATGGTTAACGTCACCGTACGATTGACTTTAGCCGGCTTGCCAGGTTGCCCGATTGCACTTATTTCAGGTTGATGTCCCTGGGTGTGATTGCCAGTTGCGCTAGCGGTGGCAGTCAAAAGGGATACGAAAATTGCTATCAGGAGTATTTGGGGTTTCATATGATTTCCAATATATGCCTCTTAACCGATCATTCAGTTAACGGCCGAAAGTTTCAATTCAATGACGATAACCGCTCTATGCATGGACACTTCGCTCGCGTGCACCAATGGCTTGCAGGACGTTGCTCAGGTCACCGCGCAACACGCTGTATTGGCGAATTTTGACTAATGACCGGAGTGACCGGAATTACCTTGCGGCTTGCGAACCTGTACTTCCATCTCCTGTTTGGGCTTGACGAGCCTTGGCATGGATTGCCCCGCTTCAGCTTTGAAGCGCGCCGGTTCGGCCAGCGGACCGGTCCATTCGTAGGCGACCTCGCCGGCCGGATGTTTGTACCAACCGGGATCCTTGTAGTCGCCCGCTTTCTGGTCCTTGCGCACCTTCAGCATCGAGAACATGCCACCCATCTCGACCGAACCGAACGGGCCTTCACCGGTCATCATGGCGATGGTGTTATCCGGTAGCGGCATCTCCATCTCCGCCATATCGGCCATGCCGCGCTCGCTCATCGCCATGTAGTCCGGAATGAAGTTGGTGATCTTCTTGGTCAAGCCGCGATGATCGACGCCAATCATGGTCGGTACATCATGTCCCATGGCGTTCATGGTGTGATGGCTCTTGTGGCAATGAAATGCCCAATCGCCTTCCTCGTCGGCCAGAAACTCGATCTGGCGCATCTGACCGACGGCGATATCGGTCGTGACTTCGGGCCAGCGCGAGCCCTTGGGCGTCGGCCCGCCGTCGGTGCCTGAGACTACGAACTCGTGACCATGCAAGTGAATTGGGTGATTGGTCATCGTCAAATTACCGATGCGTATGCGCACCTTGTCGCTCAGGCGAACGTTGAGGGAATCGATGCCTGGAAAGATTCGGCTGTTCCATGACCACAGGTTAAAGTCGAGCATGGTCATGATCTTCGGCGTATAACTTCCGGGGTCTATGTCGTAGGCGTTCAGCAGAAAGCAGAAGTCGCGGTTTACCTCGTCGATCAGCGGGTGTTTTGCCTTCGGATGGGTCACCCAGAATCCCATCATGCCCATCGCCATCTGCGTCATTTCATCGGCATGTGGGTGATACATGAAGGTGCCGGGGCGGCGTGCCACAAACTCATACACAAACGTCTTGCCCGGCTGGATCGATTTCTGGGTCAGGCCGGAAACACCATCCATTCCGTTAGGCAGTCGTTGTCCATGCCAATGCACACTCGTATGCTCTGGCAGCTTGTTGGTCACAAACATTCGCACGCGATCGCCCTCCACCACCTCGATCGTTGGCCCTGGCGATTGTCCGTTGTACCCCCACAAATGCGCCTTCATGCCTTTCGCCATTTCGCGCACCACCGGCTCGGCGACCAGGTGAAACTCCTTGATGCCGTTATTCATGCGCCAGGGCAGGGTCCAGCCATTGAGCGTGACCACCGGGTTGTAGGGTCGGCCACTATTCGGCAGTAACGGCGGCATGGTGTCTGGTTTGGTTTGCATCACCGGCTCCGGCAGCGCGGCCATGGCGACCCTGCTGACGGCGACAGCGCTGACGGCGGTGGTCAGCGCGCCCGCGCCACGCAGAAAATTACGTCTTGTGTTCATCGTGATTACTCTTTACGTTCATGACTATTTTCAGTGACCGGCTGCGGCTGCGGGTTCGCTAGCCGTAGCCGAGATAGCCGAAATATTGGGTTTGCCGATCAACGACATTTCAAGGTCGGCTTGGGCGATCCAGAAGTCGCGCAACGCCTCGATGTAGCTGTTGACGCTGGTAATTTGCGAGCGTGCGTCGGCCAGCAACTCGAACACGCCAATCAGCATGCCGTTGTAGCGCAGCAAGTTTTCATCACTGATGCGTTTACGAATCGGTACTACCTCGTCGCGGTAGTGGCGCGCCAGCTCATAACTCGAGCGGTAGCCGTGGTAAGCCTGCCGTACTTCAGAGCGCGCATTGATCGCGGCTTCGGCGGCGAGATCAATCGCCTGCATGTACTGTGCTTCGGCACGCGCCACACGGGCACCGCCCCAATCGAACAGCGGCAGCTCGAACGACACTTCGTAGCCCTTCTTGTAGCCACTGTCGCGGGCGCCTTCGAGTACCCGGGCTGGCCCGATCTCCAACACGTTGATGAACCGCGTGGTTTTGGTCAGACCGAGATTTTTCGCCAGCGTCTCGACCTGCGCTCGAACGTTTTGCAGATCGAGGCGCTGTGCGATCGCCATCTGTTCGACATCCGGCCGATCGGTGGCAGCGTTAGGCAGATCAGGCAAGCGCGGCGGCAATTCAAAGGTCGTCTGTTGACTCCATACGCCCATCATGCGAATCAGACGTTCGCGGGCCATCACGGCAGACTGTTCAGCGGTTGCACGCTTGAGGGCCGCGTCGGCATAAAACCCTTGTTCACGCGCTTGCTGCAACTTGCTCCAGTTACCCACCTGAGCCATGCGGCGAGCCAGCTCCGCACCCGCGTCGGCTGCCTGCAATACTTGCTGCGCATAACGGACCGACTCCTGCGCCGCTACTGCAACGTAGTAGGCCTTACGCGTCTCGGAAGCCAAGCGCAACATTTCCAGACCCACCGAGCGTTGCGTTTGCTCGAACCGACGCTGCTCGATACCGGTTCGCAACGGCATTGTTACCAGTGAGAAAATATTGAAGGTCAGCGCTTGCTCGATTTTGAACTCGCGAATCCCGTTCTCAGCTTTGCTCGCGCGAAGCATCGAGAAATGCGGGTTCGGCAATCGACCGGCCTGAACAAGATCCGCTTCGCTAATGCTGAGTTCGGCAAAGGCAGCCTGCAGCCCTCGATTGTTGAGCAGGGCGACTTGCACGGCATCATCAACCGACAGGGGTTTGGCGAGCAACTCGGCGACCCGCTTGGCGATCGTCTCCCGATCGGCATCGGTCCGGCCCCAGGCGAGTTCCTGGCCAAGCCGCTCGCGGGCAATCGTCGACACGGGTGCAAAGCCCCCATCGGTCGAAAAGGAGGCGCAGCCAGAAATCAACAGCAGTACCAGCGATACGCTTGCTAACGAGACCTGCCGTACGCTCAGTCGTTGCGCGCGAATTTGCCGCCCGCGAGTTAGGAACAAATCAGCGCCGATCATTTGTGACCTCCGTGACCTGCGCCTGACCCGCCCTGACCCGGCGGCGCAGCGGGCACTGTGGGCGCGGACGGAGCGGTTTGCTGCTTGGCGGGCGAAGCGGCTGGGGGCGAAGCGGCTGGGGGCGAAGCGGATGGAAGCGACCCCGTTGCAGTCGAGCCGGCGTCGGGTGCGTCACCCTGGGCGGCCTCGCGGGCATAAACTCGCCAGCCGCCAATGCGGCCGACCAGATCGTTACTCTCTTTCCAAGGCGAAATCGGTTCATCGCGCATGTTTCGGTAACCATCGAAGGCAGAGCGGTATTTTGTCGCTGGTATCGCGACCGACGGGTCGTTGGGATCGGAGTGACGTTTAGAGATAGTGGATTGCGCTTGTAGTGATGTGACACAGAGCAGCAATCCCGCCGCGGCAAACTGGCGAAACGGGGGAAGCTTCATGAAATCCTCAAATGGCAAAGTTGCGTGGCCGACGCGAAGTCATCGCGGCGGGAACGATCATTTTGACAAACTAAACGGTGGGTGCGGCGGAAACGTCATAGACAGTGCGGCCGAGTGGCCGAGCCGTCAACCGTGTGCCGAAGTCAGGCAGCGATGTTTCGAGGAGGGCGGTCGAAGGTACTCGAGTGGGCAGGCCAGTGCAGCGGCTGCACGGCCGGAAAATCAGCATCCAATGCGGAGTTGTCGATATGAATCGCAAACTCGCCGACCAGAACTAAACCCGTACAACATGGCGCACAAGAGTTGCACTTGGACTGGGCACTGTGATGAACTGAGCTCAGGGACGAAGCGTCGTCCGATGAAACCTCTCTGGAGGCAATATCGGATGAAGATTGCGGCAACGCGGATTCGTGAGCGTTGCCGCGATCGTGCGTTCCGTAGTTCGAAGAGTGATGATGGGCGGATTCCGACGTTCCTGCCGGTTGAGGCGTCGAGCCAAGCATACGATGGTGGCTCGGGCCGCAAGCCAACGTGCGGGTTGATGCGATCGCTTGAAAAGGGATCGCAAAAATCAACACACAAGCAAAAAATGCTCGCCAATTCGTAAATTTCATTCCTGAGAATCTAGCATGAATCCGACTTTATGGGGTTGATACAGGTCAAGCTTCAGAGTGTTTCCTAATTTCGCGCGTGTGAGACGCTTCTTGAGTTCCAGCAACACGGGGGCGGCTGCCCGCTCACCTTCGGCAATCAACGCTGCGGCAGCCTCGCGTGAAATGTCCTGCTCATGAAGTATCGGGCTGATGACCAGGTCGGCCACCATCAATTGTTCGCGCCGCAACGCGTTGATGGCAATCTGCATACTCTGGAACGACACGTCGACGACCGTTCGAACATTCGCCTCGGTGGGCCGGTAACCAATGTCGACCGCCACGACAATATCAGCGCCCATACGATGTGCGGTGCGCACCGGCACTGGTTCGACCAGCCCGCCGTCGATCAGTTCGCGTTGTTTGCCATTGACGGTAACTTCGACCGGCGTCAATGCCACCGGTAACGCCGCTGAAGCGCGTACCGCCTTGGAGAGTGAGCCGCCGTTGATCCTGACGGTTTCGCCGGTATTCAAGTCCGCAGTGACAACCGCGAATCGAATCGGTAAACGTTCGATTGTTCGATTGCCGAGATGTCGAACCATCAGCATTTCAATTTCCTTGCCTTCGGCCAGGCCCTTGAATTGACCTCGAAGTGTTTGCCAGATCGACGGCGACCAGTCGCTGAATGAGTTGGAACCGAGTTCACCGGCGATCAGTTCAATGGTTGCCGAGGGAATGCCGGCGGCCCAAAGAGCACCGATGATTGCGCCGATGCTTGAGCCAACGATGATGTCCGGAACAATACCGGCCTGCTCGAATGCCCGAATGACCCCTATGTGAGCTAATCCTCGCATGGCACCGGCACCCAACGATACGGCCACCACAGGCCGGGCGGCTCGGTTGCGATCACCCGCCACCGGTATCCAGAGCATTTCGCTCAACGGCGCGCTGACCGGGCCCGCTGACATGCAGCCCGCGATCGTGAAACTTGTGCTGAGCATCAATGCGAGGATCGGGCGGGAAGGGCGAAGGACAGGCCTTGAGTAAAGGCTCATGTTCGCGCTCCATTGTCTATGAGTGTTGCCGATGTCGATGTCGATGCCGATCCGGATTCCGACATTGATGCCATTGCCGATGCGGACGCCGATGCCGCTTCCGTCCCTGAACGTCCCTGCGCCTCGCTGGTACTTCGCCGACGCAGCAGACTGAACACCGCCGGCACGACCAGCATCGACAGCAATGGCGCGCTGATCATTCCGCCGACCATCGGCGCGGCGATTTGCTGCATGACCTCCGAGCCGGTGCCCGCGCCCCACATGATCGGGAACAGTCCGGCCAGAATCACCGCCACGGTCATCGCCTTGGGCCGGACCCGCAGCACGGCGCCTTCGCGAATCGCCGCCGCCAGATCCTCCTGACTGGTCGTTCCCTGGGCAATCCGGGTGGCCCACGCCTGCTTCAGATAGAGCAACATGATGACTCCAAACTCGGCCGATACGCCGGCCAGCGCGATAAAGCCGATGGCGGTTGCGACCGATGCGTTGTAGCCGAGGATATAAATTAACCAGACGCCACCGATCAGTGCAAACGGCAAGGTCGCCATGATCAACAGCGCTTCATCGAACCGTTTGAAGGTTAGATAGAGCAGCACGAAAATAATCAACAAGGTGAACGGGACGACAATCTTGAGCTTGGCGGTGGCCCGTTCGAGAAATTCAAACTGTCCTGACCAGGCAATCGAATAGCCGGCGGGCAGCTTGACGCTTGCCGTCACAGCACGCTTCATATCGCGGACCGCCGAGCTGAGGTCACGATCACGAATGTCAACGTAAACCCAGCCCGACAAACGTGCGTTCTCGCTGCGCAACATCGGCGGGCCATCTGTGATTCGCAGCTCGGCAACGTCGCCCAATACCAGCCGCGCGCCGCGCTCGCTGGTAATCGGCAGGCGGCGCAACTTCTCGAGCGAGTCGCGCAACTCGCGTGGGTATCGCAGGTTGATCGGGAAGCGCTGCAAGCCCTCGACGGTCTCGCCGATATTTTCGCCGCCAATCGCCGACGTGATCACCGATTGGACATCGGCGATATTCATGCCGAAGCGCGCCGCCGCGTCGCGATTGATGTCGACGTCGATGTAGCGGCCGCCGGTCAATCGTTCGGCCAACGCGCTGCTGACTCCGGGTACTTCTTTCAGAACCCGCTCGATTTCGACCGTCACCCGATCGATAATCGTCAGGTCAGCGCCCGACACCTTGACGCCGACCGTACTTTTGATGCCGGTCGCCAGCATGTCGATTCGATTGCGAATCGGTGGCACCCAGATATTGGCCAGACCGGGCACTCTGACCACCCGGTCGAGCTCTTCGATGAGTTTTTCCTGCGTCATGTTCGGTCGCCATTGCCCACGCGGCTTGAATTGAATCGTGGTTTCGAACATCTCGAGCGGCGCCGGGTCGGTCGCGGTTTCGGCACGTCCGGCCTTGCCATAGACTCTGGCCACCTCGGGAACGGTTTTGATGAGTCGATCGGTCTGTTGCAACAACTCGCCCGCTTTGCCTGCCGACAGGCCCGGCAGCGCCGACGGCATATACAGCAGATCGCCCTCGGCAAGTCGCGGCATGAATTCGCCACCAATGTGTTGCAGCGGCCAGGCGCTCACCGCCAGCAGCAGCGCCGCAACGACCAGCGTCAGCCGCGGCCACTTGAGTACCGCATCGAGGATTGGCCGATAGATTGCGATCAGCAGGCGATTCAATGGGTTCACGCGTTCATCGGGGATTTTGCCGCGAATCAAATAGCCCATCAGTACTGGAATCAGTGTGACGGCCAGTCCTGCTGCGCCCGCCATCGCATAGGTCTTGGTGAACGCCAGCGGTGAGAACAGTCTGCCTTCCTGCGCCTCGAGCGTGAACACCGGAATGAAGCTTAAAGTAATGATCAACAATGAAAAGAACAGCGCCGGGCCAACCTCGGCTGCGGCATCACCGATGACTTGCCAGCGCGCCTCGCCCGCCAACGTCGCGCCAGGATGTTCGTGGCTCCAGCGTTCCAGATGCTTATGGGCGTTCTCGATCATGACCACCGCTGCATCGACCATCGCGCCAATGGCAATGGCGATACCGCCCAGCGACATGATGTTGGCGTTCACGCCCTGGTAATACATGACGATGAATGCCGCCAGGATGCCCAGCGGCAGCGAAACAATAGCGACCAGCGCCGAGCGCAGATGAAATAGAAATACAAAACAGACCAGCGCGACCACCAGGAATTCTTCGAGCAATTTGTAACCGAGGTTCTCGACTGCACGCTCGATCAGACCCGATCGATCGTAGACCGGTACGATCTCGACGCCCTTGGGCAGTCCGGCCTGCAACTGCGCGAACTTCTCTTTCACCGCTGCGATCGTCGCGAGCGCGTTCTTGCCCGAACGCATGATGATGACGCCGCCCGCC
The DNA here is from genome assembly GCA_031363055.1 of Burkholderiales bacterium. Classification (GTDB taxonomy): domain Bacteria; phylum Pseudomonadota; class Gammaproteobacteria; order Burkholderiales; family Burkholderiaceae_E; genus JANLTP01. The sequence goes on from JANLTP010000219.1 coordinate 66,226, forward strand.
GCCTCGCCTTCGCCATCGAGCTCGCCAATGCCGCGACGCATTTCCGGGCCAATCTGAATGCGCGCCACATCGCCGAGCCGAACCGAGACGCCCGCGTCGGTCGTCATCAGCGGCACCTTTCGAAAGTCATCGAGCGACTGTAGGTAGCCAGTGGCGCGCACCATGTACTCGGCCTCGCCCAGCTCAACGACCGAGCCGCCGCTTTCCTGATTCGACTTCTGGATCGCGTCGATGACCCGCGTGTGCGAAATGCGATAGGCCGCCAGCTTGTCCGGGTTCAGCACGATCTGATATTGCCGGACCATGCCGCCGACCGAAGCAACCTCGGCCACATTGGCGACCGTTTTCAGCTCGAACTTCAGGAACCAGTCCTGCAAAGCCCGTAGTTGCGAAGCATCCAGCGCACCGCTGCGATCGACTAGCGCATACTGGTAAATCCAGCCGACGCCGGTCGCGTCCGGGCCCAGTGTGGACTTGGCGGTGCTCGGCAGGCGCGACTGTACCTGGTTCAGGTACTCGAGCACTCGTGAACGAGCCCAGTACAGGTCCGTGCCGTCTTCAAACAGCACGTAGACGAAGGAGTCACCGAAAAACGAATAGCCGCGTACGGTCTTGGCGCCCGGCACCGACAACATCGTCGTCGTCAATGGATAGGTGACTTGATTTTCGACCAGGCGCGGCGCCTGTCCCGGATAGCTGGTGCGAATGATGACCTGCACATCCGAGAGATCGGGTAAAGCGTCAAGCGGCGTTCTGGACAGCGCATACAGTCCCCAGGCAGTAACGATCACGGTCGACAGCAGTACCATAAAACGATTGTTGATCGACCAACGAATCAGGGCGGCGATCATGGCTTGGCTCCGGTAAGCACTTCGTCGGATTTCGACGGTGCGTTCAGGCGTGCCTCGACACCTTTCAGACTGGCTTCGGAGTCAATCAAAAACTGCGACGAAACGACCACCCGTTCGCCTGCCTTCAGTCCCCGTTTGATCTCGGTCTGACCGTCGCTTTCGATGCCGATTTCGACCTCGACCGGACGGAATCCGCCCTGCTCCTCGGCCAGCATGACCAGTACGCGCTTGCCGGTCTGGATAATGGCCTCGGTGGGAACGAGCACATTTTTTTCGATTGAATCATCGCGAAACTGCATCTGAACCAACATCCCTGGTAGCAGAACTCGCGCCGGGTTTTTCAGCTCCAGTCGTACCTTGATGGTGCGCGTTGCCTGATTGACCTCGGGAAGAATCGCCTGGACCTTGCCTGCAAACTGCATGCCGGGCACAGCCGGACTCGACGCTTGCACCGCGCTGCCGGCATGCAGCAAACCTACCTGGCTCTCGGTCACCTCGGCGTTGGCCCAGACACTGTCGAGGCCGTTGATTCGAAACAGCGTGGTGCCGGCGGTAACCGTCTGGCCTTCACGCACCATCAGTTCGGTCACAACACCTGCGATCGGCGCGGTCAGTGTGATGCGCGCTTGGCTGCGGCCGCTGGTATCGACCCGCGCGATCTGTGCTTCACTCATGCCGAGCTGGCGCATGCGCTGTCGTGCACCGTCAACAATCGGCTTCATGTTCTCGCCGTTCATGCTTCGCACCGACAGGAATTCTTCTTGCGCCGCGATCCATTCAGGTACAAATAACTCGGCAAGCGCCTGGCCGCGCAACACTCGGTCGAAGGTCGCCCGAACGTGAAGACGTTCTACGAAGCCGGTAGCGCGCGCCTGAACCCTCGCTTGATCGCGCTCGTTAAAGGCGATACTGCCGATTGCTTGTACCGCCCGCGACAGGTGTCCTTCGGACGCGGTCGCCGTGCGCAAGCCAAGGTTTTGCTGGGTACGCGGGCTGACACTGACTTTGCTTGAATCCTGGCCGCTGTCTGCATAGACCGGCACCAGCATCATGTCCATGAAAGGTGATTTGGCCGGTTTGTCGAAGCGATTGCCGGGCACCATCGGGTCATGGTAATAAAGTACCTTTTTACCGTTCGCAGGGTCGACATCACCGGCCTTGACGCCAGTTGAAATATGGCGGCGAGTGGCTTCTTCGCCTTGCGCGATACTCAGGGCTTCGGTATCGGCCGCAGCCCCCGGAACTGCGCCCGATGCGCCCGATGCGCCGGCCGGTGGCGTCGCGTTTTCGCCGGCTGTCATTACGACCATTTGCATACCGCGCTGCATGCCGAATTCATACAGGCCATAGCCGCTGGCGCCAACTAGGGCGGTGCCGGCGAGCACAATCAAGAACCCTTTGAGTTTCATGTTCATGGCTCCAATGCGGGTGTTGTGTGCATCGTTACACGGAGCGGCGGCTTTTGCGGCTGCAGATAATTCAAGCGCGCCCACAATTCGGCAGTTTCCATCTCAAGCCGTAGATGGTCTGCGCGCAGGTCAATTTCGGCGCGCCGCGCCTCCAGTACCGTCGTGAGATTGCTCGTGCCGCCACGGTAGGCCGCCAGTGCCGCCCGGATACGTTCACTTGCAAGCACCAGCAGCGAGCGCTCGTAGTGCGCGAGCCGATCGCGATTGCTGCGCCATTGCTGCACGAAGCTGCGGACCTCAGAGAGATGCTCGCGGCTGGCTTCCTCGCGTTGTGCCTGTGCTTGTCCAAGCAGGGCGCGTTTCGCGGCCAGCTCTTGATCCTGCCGCCTACCCTGATCCCATTGCAAAGGAACCGATGCATTGATCGAGATCATGTTCGAGTAAGCCGGACCGCGCTGGCTGTACATCAGCTCGACACTCCAGTCGGCACGACGGTTTGCGCCGGCTAGATCGACCTCTGCTTGAGCGACCGACTCCTGACTTGACAACAGGGTGATCACCGGGTGATCCAACCAGCGCTGATTCGCCATCGGTGGGTCCAGGCTGTCGAACTCGATGGGCGCGTCAAGCATGGGCGGTGGTGGCGCCAAGGGACGGCTCGCGTCTTCGCCGATCCAGCGCATAAGGCGAGCTTGCGCGATCTGCACCTGACGATCGGCCTGCCGAATACGATCTTCGAGTTGTTCAACGCCGATCCGGGCCGCAAAGATGTCCGCCTGACTACCCCGCGCGCCCCGGTAGGCCGACTCGGCAGCGCTGACTTGCAATAGGGCTTCATCTTTCTGGGCCGACAGCAGTGCGCGCAAGCGCTCCTGAAAGTGTCGCTCAAGCCAGGCAATCAGCGTGTCGCGCCGCAGATTGGCCAGCGCTACCAATTGACCCGCCAGGGCGGCTTCGGCCTCACGCTCGAAACGATTCGAGCGCGCCCGACGTTTGTCATCGCGGGTGAACTCCTGCATGACGCCGATCGAACGCATGGTCATGAAATCGCGTGCAATGCTGAACTGATCCGAACCGGTTACGGGCAGGTTGTTCAGGCCCACCCTCGCATTCGGATCCGGCAGTTGCTCGGCTGCAATGGCCTGAGAGCGTGCGGCCCGGGACCCGAGCTCGTAGGCCTTGACCAGCGCGGAGCGAGCCTCGGCAAGTGTCAGTGCCTGATCGGTAGTCAGCGGTGGCCGCACTTGTGCATGCAGCCGATGATTGCCGGTATCGAAGGTAATCGCCATGAACGCGAACGAAAAAGCAACGACAAGGCGTTGAATAAATGCTTGCTTGAACATGAATACTCCGGATCGAACGATCGGTGCCCGCAGGGATGACAATCAAACTGCGCGTCGAGACGTAAAGCCTCGAGCGCCGAAGTCAAGGGCAAGCGATCAGATGCGGAAGCGGCAGTGCAGAATTGTGAGCGGTGGAGGCTTTTCCGGCGTGGAATCGACGGTCTGAATCGAGCGGCGAGGCGCTGACGCCGCCGCCAAGACGGGCAGTGGATAAAGGCTGACGAGCGTCAGCACGGGAACAACCGAAAGGTTGATTTGATCGCTTTGTGGCGGCTGTTGGCAATGCTCAGCGCACAAGCTGGGCAGCTCCAGATCGCCGCCATTCATCGGCAGCTCGCACGGCATACGTTGCGTCGTTAATTCACTTGCAACGGATTCAACGCCAGAATCAATCGGCTGGGTCAGCATCGGACAGGCGTATGCACTGACGGCTAATTGCGAAAATAAAACCGCAATTGCAATCAGGCGACAAACCGCGATCCGAAATGAGCTAGCGAGGTTCATACAAACAATAATACCAATAAAGCAGGCATCGACCATGAACAGTCTCTGCTTGCGCCGTCCTGCCACTTGATGCTTGGTCGACTGGCGGGTCCGATCATTACATCGCCCGAAGACTGCGGCAACGCGCGATCAGGAGGACTGGCTTTCATTTCGCTGGATCGCAATGGTGTATACATGTTGACACAAAACATCGGTGATGTATATACTTGGATAAACATTGAGAGGCGTCATGGTTGCAACTTTCACAGCAGATCAAACAATTCAGGAATGGGGCAACGGACTCGGCGTCCGAATCACGGCGCCGATTGCGAAGGCGGCCCGTTTTACACGAGGAACGCCGATCAAGGTGGAGGTTGTCGAAGGCGGCGTCTTGTTAAGAGTGGTCGGTAAACCTCGATTGACGCTGGCTCAAAAGCTCAAGGCCTTCGACCCCGCCGTTCACGGAGGCGAAGTCATGGCTACGGGCCGTATTGGCCCAGAGGTATTTTGATGGCAACACCGGGCAAAACGTGGGTACCTGATCGGCGCGACATGATCTGGATTGATTTCAGCCCTCAGGTCGGCTCTGAAATGAGGGATGAGCACCCAATGTTGGTTCTATCCACGAAGGCCTTTAATGAGCGGACCAACCTGGTGATCGGCTTGCCCATGACCCATGCGGCGTCGAACGATTCCAACCCGTTTGCGATCAAATTCAAATCAACAAAGGGCGAAGTCTGTTACGTCCTGGCGCACCAGCCAAAATCATTCGCATGGCGGGAACGACGTGGCCGGCCTCATCCCTGGAAACAAGTGCCGCCTACAGTCCTGGAGGCCGCATGCCAGGAATTGAACGGCATCATTTCAATTGCCGCCTAGCATTTCGGCCGGCAACGTTGTAGTTGCCGGATTGGCATCAGCGCGACCCGTTACATCTCACCGAGTCGCTTTATTGATCTTCTCCTTGACGTCACCGAACGCCTTCTGAACGGTGCCGACAGCCTTCTCGACCTTGCCTTTGGCCTGCTCGGACCGATTGCCGGTAACAGACCCCAATGCGTCTTTGGCGGCGCCTTTGACTTGTTTCGCCTTACCGTCAAGTTGATCTTTGTTCATTTTTTGCTCCAAGGGTTAAAGGAAATTGACGCTACGCATCATGCATGGCGGATTTACTCCCGATGCACTTGGTAATCGCGTCTCCCAAAAACATAGTCACTATCAGTCAGTCGATCTGTGCGGTAGCAAACATAAGGTCACTTATATATGAATCGGATATTGCTCACCCACTCACCGCTTGCGCGCGATAACTACTACGGCCCCCGGGCGCTCGCCGCCCTGATGAACCTGGGCGAGGTACGGCTAAACCCGTTGCAACGCGAACTCACGTTGGCAGAACTCGTGCAGGCCGCCCAGGACTGTCAGGTGATTGTGTCGTTTCGGCAAACGGCTGCCGGCGAAGCGCTTTTTTCGAGCTTGCCGAATTTAATCGCCTATTGCCGTTGTGCGATTGACATTCGAAACGTCGACGTCACGAGCGCCAGCAAGCACGGCGTTCTGATCACCCAAGCCAGCGCAGGTTTTATCGCGTCGGTATCGGAATGGATCATCGGCGCGATGATCGCTCTGTCGCGCGGCTTTTGCGCTGCGACAGAGTCCTATCATCGAGGTGTCGTACCCGTTGCCAAGCCCGGGCGCGAGCTGCGCGACTCCACCGTCGGCATCATCGGTTATGGCCAGATCGCCCGACGCTTGTCTGAGTTAGCCTTGGGTTTCGGTATGCAAGTACTGGTATCGGACCCGTATGCAGTCTGTGCCGATCCGCGCATAAACCAGGTCAGCCAGGATCAGTTACTCGGCGATTCAAATTTTGTCGTCTGCCTGGCGGTCGCCAGCGAAGAAACCGAAAATCTGTTGGACGCGAAAGCATTCGCTGCTATGAAACCGGGATGCTACTTTGTGAATGCATCGCGCGGCAACCTGGTTGACGAGGCCGCCTTATTGCAGTCGCTCGAATGCGGACACTTGGGCGGTTGTGCGCTTGACGTTGGCCGCGCGCCCGACCAAATGCCCAGCCCCGAGCTCGCGCGTCATGCTCTGGTGCTCGCCACACCGCACATCGGCGGCCTGACGCCGGCCGCCATCGAACACCAGGCAATGGAAACCGTCGCTCAGGTCGCAGAAATATTGGCGGGTCGAATCCCGGTTGGCGCGGTTAATGCGCAGCACGCCAAGCGAATGGTTAACGGCGAGCGCCGATAGCGGCCAACGCGCCGATGGTTGGTTACCGCATCAATCCCGGCAGCCACAATGAAAACGCCGGCACATAGGTGACCAGTCCCAGTGCAATGATCATGGCGCCATAGAACGGCCAGAGTTCGCGGCTGACTTCCTCCATCGTCACCTTGCCGATCGCGCAGCCGACAAAAAGGGTCGGACCCACCGGTGGCGTGATGAGACCGATGCCGAGATTCACCAGCAGGATCATGCCGAAGTGAACCGGATCGACGCCGAGCCGCGTCATGACCGGCAGCAAGATCGGCGTGCAAATGAGGATCAGCGGCGCCATATCCATGAACGTTCCGAGCACGAGCAGCAGGATGTTGACCATCAGCAGCATCGCGTATTTGTTCTCGGTCAGGCCGGTCAGAAACGCGGTGGCCTTGGCCGGTATCTGCATGATCGCCATCAGGTAACCGAAGGCGGCGGCGAAGCCGATCAACATCATGACCATGGCGACGGTCTTGACGGTCCGGTGAACGAGGTGCGGCAACTCGCTCCAGCGGTAGTCGCGGTAGATGAACATCGTTACGCAGAAGGCATATACGCAGGCCACCGCCGCCGACTCGGTCGCGGTGAATATGCCCGAAAGAATGCCGCCGAGAATGATGATCACCGTCACCAACCCCCAGAAGGCGTCCAGTACGATTCGCACCGACTGTCCGAAGCTGATCTTCTCGCCGCGCGGAAAATTGCGCCTGGGAGCCATCCACAAAACCAGGCCAACCAGGCACAGCCCAAACAACAATCCCGGGAAGACGCCCGCCAGAAACAGGTGAGCGATCGAAATCGAGCCGCCGGCCGCCAACGAATAGATGACCGCGTTGTGTGAGGGCGGAATCAACACCGCTTGCACCGAACCGCAGATCGTCAGATTGGTCGCGAATACTCGCGGGTAACCCTGCTTGACCATCTGCGGGATCATGACCGAGCCGATCGACGCCGTATCGGCGACGCTCGAACCAGAGATACATCCGAAAAAAGTCGACGCCAGGATGTTGACCAGGGCCAGGCCGCCGCGAATCCAGCCGACAAACACGCGCGCCAGGTTGACCAGTCGCAGTGCCATGCCGCCTTCGGCCATGATCGCTCCGGCAAGCACAAAGAATGGAATGGCCAGCAGTGAAAAGTCGTCGGTGCCGTCGGAGATCTTCAGCATGACGGCTTCAAGCGGCAGATCGATCCAGAGCGCTGCTGCAATGGCGCCCAGACCGAGCGCATAGGCCACCGGCATGCCGATGGCGCACAGCAGAGCGAATGCAAGCAGCAGGACTAGAGCATCCATCTTCAGGCCTTGTCGAGTTGCGTGGTCATGCGAGAGTGATCATTCGAGCGTGATCATTCGAGATCGCGCGGTTGATCGGAGTACATAAACGACTGCGGTGGCGGGTCGCCCAGCCACAGTCGTTCGATGATGAACAGCAGCGTGATCGCACCGCCAATCGGGATCGGCAGGTAGGTGAGGCCGACCGACAGACCGGGAAACTCGGCGATGCTCTGGGGCCAGGTGGTAGCCACCAGCAGGATGCCGTAGTACACCATGAAGCCTGTCGTCAGCAGCATGCAGGCGTCCGAAAGCTGGCTGCAGAATCGCCGCCCCGACTCGGGCAGGGCGTTGATCATGGCCTGCACCGAGATATGCACCTTGGCGCGATAAATAGCCGCTCCGCCGATGAACGAGAACAGCACCATCAGCAGTACCGCCATCGGCTCTGGCCAACTCGCCGCCGAGTCCAGTGCATAACGCATGAACACCCCGTACGGAATGATCAAGGTGATGACTACCAAGGCGACGCCGGAAGCGATGATGCAGGCCAGGTAGAGGCCGTCCATCAATTGCCGGTAGGCCGCTGCCATCAGACCGTTTCCTCGATCCGTTTGATCAGCGCCGCGTGCTTGGACCCGTACTTCTCGCGAATCACTTTGGTGGCATCGTAAAACGGCTTTTGATCGACCGGTACGAACTCGACGCCGGCGGCTTTCAGCTTGACCTCGGCGTCCTTGACCATGACGTCCCAGAGCTGACGTTGCTCCTGCTGGGCTTCGGCCGAGAATTTGGTGATGAGCGCCTGATCTTCCTTGCCGAGCGCGTCCCAACTGCGCTTGGAGAACACGAAGATTTCGGGGATGATCAGATGCCCCGTCAGACTGTAGACCTTGGCTACCTGGTAGTGGTTCTGCACCAGCAGGGTCGGTGGGTTGTTCTCGGCGCCGTCGACCACACCGGTCTGCATGGCACTATAGAGTTCGTTGAAGCCCATGGCAACGCCGTTGCCGCCCATCGCGTTCATGGTCTCGACAAAAATCGGGTTACCCATCATGCGGATCTTCTGACCTTTGAGGTCGGCCGGAACCTTGACGGCCTTCTTCGAGTAGACGTTGCGCGTGCCGGCATCCATCCAGCCCAAGGCGATCAATCGCGAGGCCGGGCTGGCGCTGATCTTCTCGAGCAGTTCCTTGCCGATCGCACCGTCGATGACGCGGCGCATGTGCGCTTCGTTGCGGAACATGAAGGGCAGGTTGAAGACGTTGAGTTCGTCGACGACCGGCCCCATCGGTCCGACCGAGATGCGCGCAATTTGCAGCGCACCGACCTGGGCCTGCTCGATCATTTCCTTCTCGCCGCCCAGTTGCATCGACGGGAACATTTGCAGCGTGATGCGACCGCTGGTCGCCGTTTCGAGTTTTTTGCCCATCCGCACGATTGCCTCGACGGTCGGGTAGCCCAGCGGATGCACGTCCGAGGCCTTGAGGACCATCTTGGTCTGTGCCGAAGCGGTCAGGCTGTGGCCGAGAAGTCCTGCGCCCAGCAGGCTTCCGGAACGGGTGATGAAGGTGCGGCGGTTCGACATGGTAGTGCTCCTCGTTGTTCTAATGAATTATTTTTGGATCGGCGGCTTCAGTGATGACTTGGAGAGCTTACAAGCGGTAGCACCCGCGATGCACGCTGCGTCGCAGCATCCCGACAACAGTGGAGGCGCGAATCTCGTCGGCTGTCGATTCCCGCCAACTGTCGAATCTTGTCGACTGTCATTTGCCGCCACTGGTCGACTGATTCTGAACCGCCCGCCGGTCAACTGGTATCATCAATTGTTATGCGTGCCCTATTAATTTCACTACTGCTGTTGGTCATCCCCTTGCAAGTCTCGTGGGCGGCTGTCGGCGGCTACTGCAAGCACGAGAGCGGAGCCGCAACACAGCATCTCGGCCATCATGAGCATCAGCATGAATCGAATGTCACTAGCGACTACGTTGCAAAGGGCGCCATCGAAGAACCAACGCAGTTGAATTCATCAGGCTTCGCAGACAGTGATTGCGCCATATGTCACGCCAGCGCGGTCGCCGTTCTGACAGCCTCAACGAATCGCCCTTGCTCGGAACCATTATCTGCCTCAGTGTCCGGGCTCCCGGACCAGGCCTCGACGGCCATTTCCTATCCGCCAGAACGTCCAAACTGGCTGACCCTCGCCTAGCTCGGCGAGACCCGGACGGATTTCGTTTTCGATCGACCCCTTGAAATCCTGAATCTCTAAAGTTTCGCCGACTGCTGCTTATTTGTTTTCAACAATAAGGAGAGTCAGTTGTATTCTGCTGCCCCGGTTCTCGCAAGACACTTACTTTCGCTGGCATTGAGCTTCGCAGCGTCTTCAATGGCGTCTGCACAAGCCTTTTCAGAACCCGCTGCGCCGCTTAGCTTGCGTTCGGCGATCGAGTATTCCCTGGTCTACAACCTGGACATCTCGGTGGCTCGACGCGAACTGGAGGCGACTGAAGGCGCGGTGATTCAAAGTCGGACAAGACCCAACCCCCAGGTGTCCGTCAGCAAGGAAGATGCGCGAAATCCGACACAAAGTAACGCATTGCAGTTGAACATTCCGATCGAGTTGGGCGGCAAGCGAGCGGCGCGCATGGATGCTTCGGAGCGCCGGCGCGATATCGCGGGCACCGAGTTGGCTCAGCGGCAGGGCGAGATTAGAGCGAATACCCTCAGCGCGTATTTCGATGTGCTGACTTCGCAAGAACGTGTGCTGTTGGCGCAAAGCACGCTCGATCTGGCTAAACGTGCTACTGACGCGGCCAGCAAACGGGCGCAAGCCGGACGAATATCGCCGGTGGATGAAACCAAGGCCAAGGTCGCCGAGGCGAACGTTCGCGTCGAGTTGGCACAAGCGCAGAGTGAATTGCGCAATTCACGGCAAAAGTTGAGCGCGCTCTGGGGTGCGCTCAGTCCAAACTTTGAGCGTGCCTCCGAGCCGGTTGAGCGACTGCCCGAGGTACCCACGGCTGCCGTGTTGCAAGAGCGACTGCTCGTGGCACCGGCGATCAGGGGTGGCCAGTTTGAAATCGATCGCCGGATGGCCATCAAGCAACTCGAGCAGGCGCGACGGATCCCCGACCCGGTGTTCAGTGTCGGCATCAAGCAGGTGGCGAACGCCGCATCGCAATTATTAGTCGGTGTCTCAATTCCTCTGCCTGTGTTTGATACCAACCAGGGCAACGTACTGGAAGCGCAACGACGCGAAGAAAAAGCCCGCAGCGAACTGTTGGCAACTCAATGGCGGTTGCAAACCGACGTGTTGCAGGTCCGTGAGCGCTTGTTCGCCAGCCGTAATGAAGTACAGGCTCTCAATGATGAGGTAGTGCCGGGCGCGCAAAGCGCGTTGGAGGCAGCGACCATTGGTTTTGAGGCCGGAAAATTCAGCTTCCTCGAAGTGCTGGACGCTCAACGAACACTTATTCTGGCCAGGACAAAAAAGCTGCGCGCCCTGGAACAAACACACCGCGCTGCTGCCGAGATCGATCGCCTGCTGGGTGATCTGCCAGCCACCACTGCATCGGGGAATTGATTATGGACATCAGCAAAAAGCAATGGGTGATCATTGTGCTCATCCTGGGTCTCGGCGCCATTCTGGGCGGATACATTTTGAACGGCGGCGACACCGCGCCCAAGGATGAACATGGCCACGCGTCGGAGGCAGGCGCAAAAACTCAGACCGCCGAGAAGGGGCAAGTACCTGAGAAGGGGCAGGTGGCCAGCAAAGGGCCGCACGGCGGCAAGCTCTTTACCAAAGACGGCTATGGGCTCGAGATCAGTATCTTCGAAGCCGGAGTCGCGCCGCAGTTTCGAATTTATACCTACCTGAATGGCAAGCCGATCGCGCCAGCCGCCAGCAAGGTTGGCGTGACCCTCGAGCGATTGGGCGCGAAGCCCCAGCAGCTTACCTTTACGCCCGAACAGGACTACCTGAGAGGCAACGTCGCGATTGAAGAACCGCATTCATTTGCCGTGCAAATTACGGCTCAACACAAGGGTGCAACCCATACTTACAGCTATGAGCAGGTGGAAGGTCGGGTAACGCTGACGAACGACCAGGCGAAGAGCAACGGCATTGAAGTGGCAATGGCTGGGCCCGCACGCATTCAATCGACACTGCAAATAACCGGTGAAGTCGGCTTCAACCAGGATCGCACTGTACAGGTGGTGCCTCGACTCATGGGCCGCGTCGAGACGGTTGGCGTCGCGGTGGGCGAACGCGTTCGCAAGGGCCAGATTCTGGCTGTAGTCTCCAGCCAGGTGCTGGCCGATCAGCGCGGTGAACTGATGGCCGCTTCGAAACGGCTGGTCATGGCAAGGTCGACTTTCGAGCGCGAGAGAAAACTCTGGGAAGAAAAAATATCGGCCAAGCAGGACTACCTGCAAGCGCAGCAAGCGCTGCAGGAAGCCGAAATTGCAGTGCAGCTTGCGCGCGAAAAACTCAGTTCACTGGGCGCCATGGCTTCTGCTCCCGGGAAGCTCACCCACTTCGAGATTCGAGCGCCGATTGACGGCATGGTGACGGCCAAGAAAATTTCGGTTGGTGAAGTGCTGAAGGACGATGTCAATATTTTCACCGTCGCCGACCTGTCCACGGTGTGGGTCGAGTTGAACGTCTATGCCAAGGACTTGAACACCGTCAAGGTCGGCCAGAAAGCCACCGTCAAAGCCACCAGCTTCGAGGCCAGTGCGCAGGGCACCGTCTCCTATGTCGGCGCCTTGATCGGCAACCAGTCGCGAACCGCCGCCGCCCGCATTGTGCTTTCGAACGCCCAGGGAATCTGGCATCCGGGCCTGCCCGTGAATGTTGAACTCATAGCAGCCGAAGTTGAAGTAGCGGTCGCCATTTCAATCGATGCAGTGCAGACCCTGCATGACGCGCCCGCTGTATTCGGACGCTTCGGCGACAACTTCGAGGCTCGGCCGGTTCAGTTGGGTCGCAGCGACGGAAAAATGGTCGAGATCATCAAAGGTCTGAGCGCTGGCGAGAAATACGCCTCCGGCAACAGCTACCTCATCAAAGCCGACATTGGCAAATCCAGTGCCAGTCACGATCAATAAGGATTTGCATTGATGTTTGAGAAACTGATTCGCTTTACCATCGAGCAGCGATGGCTGGTGCTGTTGATGGTGCTGGGCATGGCGACCATCGGCGTCTTCAGCTACCAGAGGCTGCCGATCGATGCCGTACCCGACATTACCAATGTGCAGGTTCAAATCAATACCGCTGCGCCAGGCTACTCGCCGCTGGAGGTCGAACAACGGATCACCTATCCGATCGAAACCGCCATGGCCGGTTTGCCGAAGCTATCGCAAACCCGTTCGATTTCGCGCTACGGACTATCGCAAGTTACGGTGATTTTCGAAGACGGCACCGACCTCTACTTTGCGCGTCAACTGATCAATGAACGAGTTCAGCAAGCCATCGGCAGACTGCCTTCTGGTCTTGCGCCCAAGCTGGGTCCGATTGCAACCGGGCTGGGCGAGATCTACATGTGGACGGTTGAAGCGATGGAGGGCGCGTTAAAGTCCGACGGTACGCCTTACACGCCCACCGATCTGCGCGAGATTCAAGACTGGATCATCAAGCCGCAATTGCGCAATGTGCCGGGGGTAACCGAGATCAACACCATCGGCGGATTCGCCAAGGAGTTTCAGGTCGCGCCCCTGCCTGATCGCCTGATGGTCCACGGTTTGACCTTGTCGGACCTGGTCAGCGCCGTCGAGCGCAACAATGGCAATGTTGGCGCGGGCTACATCGAGCGACGCGGCGAGCAATACCTGATTCGCGCGCCGGGCCAAGTCACGAATAGGGAGGACATCGGCAACATCGTGATTGGTGCGCCGCAGGGCATACCCGTCAAGATCAAGGACGTTGCCAGCGTGATCATTGGCAAGGAACTACGCAGTGGTGCTGCCATCGCGAATGGTCAGGAGGTAGTGCTGGGTACCGTCTTCATGCTGATCGGCCAGAACAGTCGCAAGGTCTCGCAAGCGGTCGGCCAGAAAATGGTCGAGATCAATCGTTCGCTGCCCAAGGGTGTGATTGCCCAGACGGTTTACGATCGTACTGTTCTGGTCGACCAGGCCATCAGCACCGTCACAAAGAACCTCATTGAAGGTGCTCTGCTGGTGGTAACGATTCTGTTCTTGTTTCTGGGTAATTTTCGGGCCGCGCTCATCACAGCGCTGGTGATTCCTCTGGCCATGTTGTTTACCTTTACCGGTATGGTGAGCAACAAAGTGAGCGCGAATCTGATGAGTCTGGGCGCGCTTGATTTCGGCATCATCGTTGACGGCGCGGTCGTGATCGTCGAAAATTGCGTCCGCCGGTTGGCGCACACGCAAGAAAAGATAGGCCGCGAACTGACGCGCGCCGAACGATTCGAGCAAGTGTTTGCGGCCGCTCAGGAATCCCGCCGTCCGTTGATTTTTGGCCAGCTCATCATCATGGTGGTGTACTTGCCGATCTTTGCTCTGACCGGAGTTGAAGGTAAGATGTTCCACCCGATGGCCTTTACTGTGGTGGCGGCGCTGGTCGGCGCCATGATTCTTTCGGTCACCTTCGTTCCCGCTGCGGTCGCCCTGTTCATTGGCCGGAGGGTCGGCGAGAACGAGAACTACCTCATGCGTTGGGCCAAAGCCGGCTATCGACCGCTGCTCGGTTGGGCGATGGTCAACAAATCGATCATGCTGACCGGGGCGGCAGTGTCGCTGGCCTTGAGTGCGCTGATCGCTACGCGAATGGGTAGTGAATTCATCCCGAGCCTGAATGAAGGCGATATTGCGCTGCATGCCCTGCGTATTCCAGGGACCAGTCTGACGCAGGCGATCGAGATGCAAGGTCAACTCGAACGCACCATCAAGAAGTTCCCCGAAGTTGACAGAGTCTTCTCAAAGATCGGCACCGCCGAGGTGGCGACCGATCCGATGCCACCGAATGTGGCTGACACCTTCATCATGCTCAAATCGCAAGCGCAATGGCCCGACCCCAAGCGAACCAAGGCCGATCTGGTCAATGCCATTCAGGAGGCTATCGAGAGGCTGCCGGGCAATAATTATGAGTTCACCCAGCCGATTCAAATGCGCTTCAACGAACTCATTTCCGGGGTGCGCAGCGACATCGCGGTCAAGGTGTTCGGCGATGACATGGAAGTCATGAACGAAACAGCAGGGCAGTTAGCCAAGGTACTGGGCACCATCCAAGGCGCACAGGATGTGAAAGTCGAGCAAACCACCGGCCTGCCCGTGCTCACCGTGAGCATCGACCGCACGAAAATTTCGCGGCTCGGCTTGAATGTCGCCGATGTGCAGGATGTGCTTTCGATGGCTGTGGGCGGGCGCGAATCGGGTGTCGTCTTCCAGGGCGATCGGCGATTCGAGATCGTGGTGCGGTTACCGGAAAACTTGCGTACCGACATCGAAGCCATCAAACTGCTGCCGATTCGCATGCCTGCCGTAGAAGGCAGTGCCCAAGCGGCAGCGTATGTACGATTGGGTGACGTGGCCAGCTTTGTGATCGCGCCCGGCCCAAATCAGATCAGCCGTGAGAACGGCAAGCGCCGGGTGGTGGTGACCGCCAATGTACGCGAGCGCGATATCGGTTCCTTTGTAGCCGAAGCGCATTCCCGACTTGAGACCGAAGTTAAAGTTCCGACCGGCTACTGGACGACCTGGGGCGGCACCTTCGAGCAATTGCAATCGGCCAAGCAGCGTTTGGCCGTTGTGGTGCCGGTTTCGCTGCTCCTGGTGTTCGTCTTGTTGTTCGCGATGTTCGGTAATATGAAAGATGGCTTGCTGGTGTTTACTGGCATACCATTCGCATTGACTGGCGGCGTACTGGCGCTTTGGCTGCGCGAAATTCCGTTGTCCATTTCCGCCGGTATCGGCTTCATCGCGCTATCCGGGGTCGCCGTGCTCAATGGATTGGTCATGATCACGTACATTCGAAGTTTGCGAGAGGAAGGCAACCCACTTGAGTTTTCCATCACTGAAGGTGCCATGACGAGGCTGCGACCCGTGCTGATGACCGCCCTGGTGGCGTCCCTCGGCTTCATTCCGATGGCGATTGCGACCGGCACGGGAGCCGAGGTACAAAGGCCGCTGGCGACTGTTGTCATTGGCGGAATTTTGTCGTCGACCTTTCTGACCTTGTTACTGCTACCAATCCTTTACCGGATCGCGCATCGGCGCGAATCCGAGGCTGAAGTGGTCCAACCCAACGCTAGCCTCGCAGCCGTGCATCCACAATGAGAGCAAGCTTTGAACAGCCAACTGTGAAAATACACCCACTCCGAGTAATCGCAACGGGCGCATTCGGTGTCTTGCTCATCGCCGCTTCTTTGTTGCCCGTTCACGCCCGTGTCGACAATCATAGTCTCGACTTTGTCGCCGAGCATCTACCGGAAGTTGCGATGGACAATCGCATTGCCAGCTTGCCGTTATGGACACGATTGAATTCGGCCGCGCGTCAAGACTGGAACTTCAGTGTCCAGGGCGGATATGCCGACATCCGCGCCAATACGCTCAAGTTTGCCGGCCGAATGTTATCGGCTGCTGCCATACGCCCCATCGCTGCCGACTGGCAGTTCAGTGCATTCGGGTTCATCGATGAATATCGTCTCTCGAGTGGGGTCGAGCGCCGTCCGCTGGACGTCACATTTGCGCGCTCGGTGCCTTTGAGTTTGCCGGCGCAGACCGAGTTCTCCGGCCTGTCCGGGTCGGCTCGGCATACCGGCATCGGTGTTGCCCTGCGGCAGGACTCGACATCAGAGCGCTGGGGTCGTTATCTCTGGAGCGTGGGCGTGTTGTGGCAGCGCTTTACGTTGCGTGACTATGCGTTTGACTACCGAGTGCTCGAGGGTGCCAGTAGCGGTGCGCGCGGGCGTATCGACTACAGCACGACGTACGCACACCTCACCCCTTTTGTCGGTATGGCCTGGCCGCGAGACTATGGCGAGTGGATGTCGACACCTCATGTGAAGTTCGCCCTGCCGATGCCCCGGCGCGGCGTGGTCGGTCAGATTACCGGACCCGGATTCGTGGCCGGCGGAGATACCGCCAGCAGCGGCCAGGGCAGGCACTTTGGTGACGCCTCGATCACCGTAGGTTGGGACATCGGCTATCGGCCTTGGGGACTGACGGTCGACATTGGCAGCGTAATTTCGCAGGCTTTACTTGAGCCGATCATAAATAAAGGCGTGAATCAAACCTTGATGTTGTCGTTCCGCTGGGATCACTGAGCGTACTCGCCTTGACTTTGAGCGCGCATGTTCTGTAGTGCCACCGCCTGTGGCGTTTATTCCTACAGGCGTTAGCGCTTTGCACTGACGAGTCGAACGGTTCGGAATTGGCCATACTCGAGCCAAGACTACAACCGTTCAGGACGGCTTGAAATGACCACAGGATTTGAAATCGCCCGCGTGGGCACCCGCCCTCGCCTGCGTACCCACTCTCGCCTCGGCATATTTTGTATTGCTCTGATGCTCGCGACGGCGCTCGGCGCTTGCGGAAAAGGGAGCCGCGACGATAAGGCTGGCGACGTAGCGCCGAACGCAACCGTGGTGTCGTCGGGCACGGTTGCAGCGCCTGTGGCAGGTGCTACGGCCAACACGCTGGCGTTCACGCAGGCTGTCGATTTGCAGCGCACCGCCAAAACCATTCGCGAAAAGGTTGGGTACCTGAGCGCAGGCTTGCTGATCAACGGCCTCGTCTGCCGGCCTAACGAAGTCGGCCGATTTCCGATCCTGATGTACCAACACGGAGGCTTCAGCGGCGTCGGCGGAGACGCCAACGGCGATGGGTTGTGCCAGTACATGGCCGAGCGTGGATACGCGGTTTTCATGTCTTCCTACCGTGGCGAGGACGGATCACAAGGCCAGGTTGAATACTGCGGCGGTGAGGTGGACGACTCGATACAGTTACTGGCAATCGCACGTATGCAGGCCTATGTTTCATCCGATGAGATTGCGCTGTTGGGTCTGTCGCACGGCGGTTGCATCAGTTTGCAAATGATTGCCCGCGGAGTTCCGGCAAAGGTGGTCGCCGATGTGTTCGGCCCGAC
>JANLTP010000016.1:0-28331 GCA_031363055.1 Burkholderiales bacterium
CGTCCGAATCGTTATTGGCACAATACGCGCCCCCCGATCAACGCGGCATATACACCGGTATCTATCAAACCTTTCTGGGTGGCGCCTTGGCGGTTGGCCCGTTAGCGCCGGCGGTGCTCGGACTGAGCCCTCAACAGGCACTCTGGCTCGCGGCCGGCATGGGGGTTCTGAGTGGGCTGATTGTCTTTTCGATTGGTGCGATCGATAAAGCGTACAGCGTTGCGGTCACTGATCCAATCCGAAGTTTGCCGGCGCTGAACACCTGGGGGGCGCTGCGACGAGTGCCGGAATTGTGTGTCATTGCGTTTGCAGGCGGTGTGTTCGAGGCCGGCCTGACGAGCATCATCGCCGCACACGGATCACAAACCGGTTTGTCGCTGGCGGCGGCCGCTTCAATCGTGGCAGCGATCGGCGTCGGCAGTTTCATCGTGCAGTATCCGGCCGGCGTGTTGGCCGATCGAATCTCTGCCCGCAGTGTCTTCAGCATGGCCGCCGTGCTGTTGATCGGCTCGGCACTGTTGCTGCTGCTATCGGGCCAGGTGCCGCTGACACTCTGGCTGGCCGCCTTGATCTGGGGCGGTGTCGGCGGCGCGTTGTATACCTTGAGCATGATCCAGGTGGCGCATCGGTTTCAAGGCGGCGATGTGGCGGCCGGCACTGCCAGCATGATCACGGGTTATACCTTGGGCGGCGCGCTGGGGCCGGCGGTTTCCGGACTGATGCTGGATCTTGCCGGGGTTTCCGGTCTGGGGCTCTGGTTGGCGGGTTTGTCGATGGCGACCTTGCTGGCGGCTCGGCGGCTCTAGGAAACACCCGGGTGCTCCTGATCCCAAAGCCATGCTGCGCCGCGTACACCGGAGGAAGCACCATGCTGGTTGCTGACCACTCGCGTGGCCACTTCATCGGAGAATACATAAGCCGGCAGCGCATCGCCCACCCGTTCGGCCAGTGCTTGAATTTGACTCATGCCACCGCCCAGCACCATGACCTCGGGATCGCAGACGTTGATGACCGCTGCCAACGAGCGCGCCAGACGATCGACATAACGATCAAAGGCAGCGCGCGCCGGCAGTTCGCCCGCCTGCATTCGACGCACCAGTTCATGAGCATCTTGAACGGGTCGCGCAGCGCCATCGGAGCGCCGGTAATCGGCGGCAAAAGCGGGTCCGGATAGCCAGGTTTCAACGCAGCCCCAGCGGCCGCAATAACAGGCCGGACCCGGTGTTTCGAGTGAGCACAAGGTGCGCTCTCGAGTGTCAAGCAAGCCAAGCTGACCGATCGATGGCAGCGGGTTATGTCCCCATTCGCCAGCAATATTCGCCGCACCCACGACGAGTTTGCCGTGCACCACCCAACCGGCACCGACCCCCGTACCGAGGATGATGCCAAAGACACTGGCACTGCCCTCGCCGGCGCCATCGTTAGCCTCCGACAAGGCGAAACAGTTGGCGTCGTTTTCGAGCCTGACCTCGCGCTCAAGCAATTGCTGCAGGTCTTCCTTGAACGGCTTGTCATTCAAGACGGTTGAATTGGCATTCTTTACCCGGCCGGTCAATCGCGACAACGCGCCGGGCATGCCAACACCGACCGTGCCGCGCGCACCGAGCGTTTGTTCGGCCTCGCCGACCAGGCCCGCAATGCACGCCAGCGTCGCTGAATAATCGCCGGCCGGTGTCGCAACCCGCCGTCTGAACAGTTCCTGGGCATTGACATCGAGCGCGATGATTTCAATTTTTGTGCCGCCCAGATCAATGCCTATTCGCGGGGTCATGTTGGTTGGCGTCGATCAGGCTTTGCCGCTGCCCAGCCTGCTTTCCTTGCCGGCCAGCAACTTGCCGACGTTCTCGCGGTGCCGATAGACAAGGAGCAAGCTCATGACCAACACCGCCAGCGTCATGGCGCGAAACCCGAACAGCAAGATGTAATAGAACAACGAGAACAGCGCGCTGATCAGCGAGGCCAGCGACGAATATCGAAAGAACGTGGCGATCAGAATCCAGGTAATCATCGTGGCCAAACCCAGCCAGAGATTGATGGCGAACAGAATGCCAGCGGCGGTCGCCACGCCCTTGCCGCCGGCAAAGCCGTGAAACACTGGAAACAGATGGCCTGCGAACGCCGCAATGGCGACCAGCGCCACCGTACCTTCGCCAAAGCCCAGGCTCGGCGCAAGCTGCCAGGCCAGCCAGACGGCGAGCCAACCCTTCAGGGCGTCACCGAGCAAGGTCAAGACGGCGGCCGTCTTGTTGCCGGTACGCAAGACGTTGGTCGCACCGGGATTGCCCGATCCATAGGAATGCGGGTCTGGCAGTCCCATGAGTTTCGACACAACCACCGCGAAGGACACCGATCCCAACAGATAAGCCAGGACGATGGCGGCAACGGAATAAAGCATGCTCATTCAGAACTCTCCTGCAAGGCGCAATTCACCGGTTTGGCATTGAGCCAATCGATCAGAACAGCCGAGGCGATACCAATCAGGTAACCGCGCCGTCCGCCATTGATAAAAATCCGCTCATGCATCAGAACGCTGGCTTCGACATAGACCGGCATCGGCTTGCGGGTAGCAAACGGCGAGGTGCCACCGACCAGATAACCGCTATGGCGCTGAGCGACTTCGGGCTTGCACGGCTCAACCAGTTTGCAACCGATCTGACGGGCCAGATTTTTAGTCGAGACCTTGGCGTTGCCGTGCATCAACACAATCAAGGGTTGGGCGCGGTCATCCTGCATGATCAGAGTCTTGACGACCTGATCGCCGGGCAACCCCAACTGCCGCGCCGACTCGGGCGCACCACCGTGATCGACGTAGTCATAAATATGTTCACTGTATTCGACCCCTTTTTGCCGCAACCATTGGGTCGCCGGAGTTAAGGACACATGTCTGGCTGCCATGCCTGGTTCCGATTTGCGATCAGGCCGGCGGGTACAGGCCGCGGCCGCGCGCGGTCAGCCGGGTCAGGCCCATCAATGCCTGCAGGTTCGGCGTCGCAACGTTGACGCGCTGACCAATCTCGATCACCGATGCCAACAAGGCGTCCAGCTCGATCGGCCGGCCCGCTTCGACATCCTGCAACATGGAGGTCTTGAACGCACCGAGCTTGCGCGTCACAACGTGGCGCTCCTCCGGTGTCATGCCAATCGGCAAGCCAATGCGCTCACCGACTTGCGCCGCTTCGAGCATGCAACGCGACATGTAATCCTTGATATCGGCATCATCGAGAATTCGATCGCCGGTTGCGCCGGTGATTGCCGAGATCGGGTTCACCGTCATGTTGCCCCACAACTTGTACCAGATGTCTTCCTGAATACACTGACTCGCCTCAACCTGGAATCCGGCCGTGCGCAACATCGCCATGCTGGCCGCGCAGCTCGCATTGTGCTCAGGATCGCCACCGCCGGGTTCGCCGATGATCAGACGTTCACCCATTTTCTGTTGCACAACACCGGGCTGCGGCGTGCTGCACGACAAATGGGTGACACAACCGATGACCTGGCGTGCCGGCAAACGTCTCGCAAGTTCGCCGGTTGGATCGACCGAAACAAGCGGCTTGGCGTTCAGGTTGTCGCGTTTGCCGGCAAAGCCATCGAAGAACCACCACGGTATGCCGTTCATGGCCGACAGAATTCGCGTATCCGGGCCGATCAAGGGCGCGAGCTGCGCAGCAACATCAATCAACCCGGTGGTCTTGACCGTCAATACCAGCAGGTCCTGCACACCGAGCTCGGCCGCGTCGTCCGATACCTTCAACGGAACCGTCACGGACGCGCCATTTTGTTCGATCAGGGTCAAGCCACGCGCACGAACAGCGGCCAGTGTTGCGCCCCGTGCCAATGCACACACTTGCGCACCGCTGCGTGCCAGCCGTGCGCCCAGAAAACCGCCCACCGAGCCGAGACCCACGATGCCGATCTTCACGTGGCGCGTGCCTTCACATAACTATGCAGATTATTCTTCTTGAAGTTCAGTACCGGATCGATTTCAACGACCTCAAAAGAAATACCTAGCGGAATTCGATCGAACAGCGGTTGCAGATAGGCACACATGGCGTCGAACACACTTTGAGCCGCCTGCTGTTTGGTCGCCAGATCACGGCCGTGGCCGATTCGAAGCACGACGTGCACAAAGGCGTTATCCGGATGACCATCGGCAATCCGGTAATGGCTGCGCTCGCTTGCTCGGGTGCGCAATCCGCCGAGCGGAAATACGCCGGTATCGAGCGCCACCTCATGTACCCGATCGATGAAACCGGAGACATTCATTTGCTCGCGCAGATTGCTTGAATACTCAACGATAATATGCGGCATATTGATGCTCCTCCAGTCCGGCGATAATAGCCGAATCTGATCGCCGTCGAGAACCGCCCAAGGGAATCGCACAATTCATATGAAACTGATTAGTTTTGATCAACCCGACGGCGCCAGCGGTCGCGGTCAATTCAAGGGTCGGCGTTCCTGGGGAATTCTGGATGGCCAGAAGGTCTTCGATCTGGGGGCGCGTTTTCCCGAAGCGACAACCCTCAAGCGCGCCCTCGAGCGCGAGTTGCTGCCGCAAGCGGCGCGTGCGATCGCCTCGGCAACCGCTGACTTTTCCCTGGCCAATCTGAAGCTGCTGCCACCGATCCCTGATGCAGAAAAGATTATCTGCGTCGGCGTCAATTACGCTGAACGCAATGAAGAATACAGGGACGCCAGCGACGCGCCAAAATTCCCGAGTCTCTTCATGCGAACGCCCGACTCGCTGGTGGCTCATGGCGAACCGATTCTGCGGCCCATCGAAAGCGATCAGCTCGACTACGAGGGCGAAATCGTCATCATCATCGGCAAGACCGGACGGCGAATCGCGCGTGCCCAGGCGCATGAACATATTGCCGGTCTGACCTTGATGAATGAAGGAACGATTCGCGACTGGATCCGGCACGGCAAGTTCAATGTGACGCAGGGCAAAAACTTCGTGGCCAGTGGCTCGATCGGTCCCTGGATGATTTCGACCGACCCGCAGACGAACCGGCAGACCGACCGACAAACCGAGCCGCCGATCGATTACGGTAACCTCGATATCGCCACCGAGGTCAATGGTGAGTTGCGCCAGCAAGACAATACCCGGCGGATGTCGTTTCCGTTCGACGAACTGATTCGATACATTTCACAGTTCATGATCCTGAAGCCCGGTGACATCATCGCCACCGGCACGCCGACTGGTGCCGGCGCACGCTTTGATCCGCCGAAGTGGCTCAAGCCCGGTGACCGGGTCGAGGTTCGATCGAGCGCCGTCGGTAGCCTGTCGAATCCGATTCAGGACGACCAAGGAGCCTGTCGGACTTGAAATGGGGGTCGCATTTCAAGTCCGGCAGGCTCCCCCCCGCGGGTGATGTTTCGCGTGCAGCAGCTTGAGCCGTTCGCTGGCGACATGAGTATAGATTTGAGTCGTTGTAATGTCTGCATGACCTAACAACATTTGCACGACTCTCAAGTCGGCGCCATGATTCAACAAGTGCGTGGCGAAGGCATGCCGCAAGGTGTGCGGCGACAGCGGTGCGTGAATATCGGCCCGCTTCGCATAGCGCTTGATGAGGCTCCAGAACATTTGCCGCGTCATGCCACCACCACGCGCCGTAACAAACAGGGCATCGGCCGCTTGCGATTTGAGCAGCGATTGACGCGCGCTGCCCAGGTAGCGCTGCAGCCAGACAATCGCTTCTTCACCGAGCGGCACCATTCGCTCCTTGTTGCCCTTGCCGATCACCCTGAGCACACCCTCGTTCAATCCGAGCTCAACGGTTTTCAAGCCAACCAGCTCACTGACCCGCAATCCGCAAGCATACAGAGTCTCGAGCATCGCCCGATCGCGCAGACCCAGCGCAGTCTGCACATCAGGCGCCCGCAGTAGCGCTTCGACTTGTGACTCGGACAGAGTTTTCGGAAATCGCGGCGGCTGGCGCGCGGCACGCAGTTGCGCAGTCGGATCGTCGCTGCGCTGGCCCTGGCGCACAAGGAAGCGGCCGAGACGACGGAATACCGACAGGCGACGGTTGCTGCTGGTGGCGCGCGATTGTGGATGGCGTAGCGCAATGTAGTCTTGCAAGTCCTGCTGCGTCACGCCCGCCAGGGGGCCGCGCTGATTCGAATCCATCCACGATTCAAGCTGCTCGAGATCGCGCCGATAGGCCGCCAATGTGTTGCGCGACAGGCCGTCCTCGAGCCACAGTGCCTCGCAAAACGCTGCAATCAAGGCATCACGCTCAAGGGGTTGCGCGGTTGTTTTCATACCGGGTCTTGCCGCCACTCGCGGGCCAATTGTCCTTCAGGGTCTTGCGCCAGCGCCCACTGCACATGTTCGCGCACCAGCGCTGAACCGTGGTGCATGCGCGCTTGCAAGGCTGCGACCAACCGGGCGCGCAGTGTGCCGTTCGCGGTTGTATTCGGCGACGCGTCACCCAATACGTTTCCCAACTCATTGCCTAACGTATTGCCTAACGCATTGCCCAACGCCACCGCCAGATTGCGAAGCCAGCGCTCGTAACCGACTCGCGCAATGGCCGAACCGGCCATACGTTCGGAAAACTGTTCCGGCGTCCAGGCGAACAGATCGATCAGCGCGGCGGTATCGAGGCCGTGCCGCACTGAAAAGTCAGGCTCACTCGAGGCGACCGCATACTTGTTCCAGGGACAGGCCAATTGGCAGTCATCGCAGCCATAGATTCGATTACCCATGGCCTTGCGAAACTCGATCGGAATAGTGCCCTTCAACTCGATCGTCAAATAGGAAATACAGCGTCTCGCGTCGAGCCGATAAGGTCCGGTGATCGCCTGGGTCGGACAGATGTCGATGCATCGCTGGCACTGTCCACAATGTTCGCCATCGGCTTGGGACGCCTGATGAGCTGGCAGGCGCAGGCTGGTATAGAGCGTGCCGATAAAGAACATCGAACCCTGGTCACGGTTCAAGAGCAGCGTGTGTTTGCCGCGCCAACCCAGACCGGCCTTGCGAGCCAGTTCGACTTCCATGACCGGCGCCGAATCACAAAAGGGCCGGTACACGAACGGACCATAGTCGCGCTCGATGCGCTTCGCCAATTTGAGCAAACGTGAACGCACCACCTTATGATAATCGCGCCCGAGCGCATAGCGCGAAACAAAGGCGCGTTCGTCATCCTGCAAATTGCGCCAGGCCTGGGCCGCCCACACGTCTGATTGCGGTGCATAGTCAAGCGTGACCATCAACGCGCACAGCGTACCAGGCAGGAGCTCGGACGGCCGCCAGCGTTTGCTGCCATGCCGAACCATATAATCAAGTTCACCATGATGACCTGCGGCGAGCCAGGCCTGCAATCCGGCCTGGCGTTGCTCGAGGTCAAGATCGGCAATGCCCAGTGCTGCAAATCCCAATTCGCGCGCCCAGGTTTGCAGTTCACGCAAATCGGGTGCAGTGCGCAACGGGTCAAGTGCGCGATCAACGGCGGGGCCAGCATTCATCCTTGTATTGTAGGAGTCCGTTCAATTTGAAAGTGATGCTCCGCAATGAAGACGCCACCGATTGGTTTGCGCAGCGACTGGCCTGCCAGCTTGGGCCCGGCGTACACATTCACTTATCTGGAAATCTCGGCGCTGGCAAGACTCGAATGACTCGGGGCTTGCTTCGTGGTTTAGGACATACAGGGCGTGTCCGCAGCCCAACATTTACCCTGCTCGAATCCTACAATTTTTCGAGATTCGAGTTGTATCACTTTGATTTTTATAGATTCTCAGGAGAGAATGAATGGCGGGATGCAGGCTTCGAAGAGTTGCTTTCCGACACTAGCGCGGTTTGCGTCATTGAATGGCCAGAAATGGCCGGTGGCTGGTTGCCTTCACCCGATCTCGGGCTGAACTTGACTGCGGTGGATGACCCCACCGCAGCCGATGATGATGAACCGGACATGAAACGAATTTTGGAGATCGGTGCTTGCGGCAACTGGGCCACAGCATGGCTCGGGCAACTGAGTCAGGAGTTAGCGAAAATCCGAAGCGCAGACATTTTCTTGCTGCCGGATTAGCGCTATTTGCACTCGATGTTCCGATCGCGCATTCGCAATCGATCGTCGCCGTTCGGGTCTGGCCATCGCGCGACTACACGCGAGTCACCCTCGAGCTCGATGAAGCCCTGAAGTTCAGCAAAACTTTGCTGGCCGATCCGCCGCGTCTGGTGGTCGATCTTGACGGCATTGATGTCGACTCGAATTTGCGCGAATTGGTCGCGAAAGTTCTGCCCGATGATCCGTACATCAAACTGGTGCGCGTCGGACAGTACCAGCCGAAATTGATGCGGCTGGTATTTGATCTGAAGACCGAAGTGGTACCGCAATTATTCACCTTGAAGCCGGTCGGGCAATACAAACACCGGCTGGTCATTGACTTGTTTCCCACCAAGGCCATCGATCCGCTCAATGAAATGCCGGCGGTTGCGCAAGCCGCTCCCATCGATGCCATTGCCGATATCATCAAGCGCCGGGAAAAGGCGGCTGATTCCGCCACTAACAAGGACCACGTTTCAGGCAAGGACCACGCTTCAGGCAAGGACCATGCGCCCGCCAAGGACCAAGCTGCTGGCAACGACGATGCGCCCGGCAAGACCACCGAGCTTTCTGGCGATGACTTCAATCCCTACAGCCCTTACGCCAACCACGGCGATTCAATTCGCAGCGCCCGCAGTGCGGCGGCGCGCCAGTCCCATGCCAGAGCGCAGGCGAACAACAGCAACCCGACCGATTTGCGCCACGCTGCTTCGAGGACGGCGCGCCCAGTCATCGATCGCCTGGTGACGATTGCCATCGACCCCGGTCACGGCGGCGAAGATCCGGGTGCCATCGGCGCGGCGGGCACGCGCGAAAAAGATGTCGTGCTGGCGATCGGAAAAATACTGCATGAACGGATCAGCAAAGAGCCGAACATGCGCGCCTACATGACGCGTGACGCCGACTTTTTTGTGCCGCTGCATGTGCGCGTCGCCAAGGCCAGGCGCGTCAAGGCCGACCTGTTCATATCGTTGCATGCCGATGCCTGGGTCAAGCCGAATGCACGCGGCGCCTCGGTGTTCGTGCTGTCGGAGCGCGGCGCCAGCAGCAGCGCCGCCCGCTGGCTGGCACGTCAGGAAAATCGCGCCGATCTGATTGGCGGCGCGAATATCAAACACCGTAATAGCGAAGTCACGCGCATGTTGCTGGACATGAATACCGCCTCGTTGATCAAGGACAGCAACCGGTTTGCACGCTCGGTACTGACCGAACTCGATGATGTCGCGGAGTTGCACAAGGACGATGTCGAACAGGCCGCGTTCGCCGTGCTGAAGGCACCGGACATACCATCGATCCTGGTCGAGACCGCCTTCATCAGTAATCCCGAGGAAGAGAAACGCCTGGCCAGCACGCGGTATCAGCAAAAGGTGGCCGATGCGATGTTCAAGGGCATCCGACGTTACTTCAGCAAAAATCCGCCGAGGGGACGCAATTCGCGTCAGACCTAATCTCACCCGAGATGCTGCCCACCGTTGCAATTCGCGTGAGCGATCTCTGGCAATAGCGCCGTACTGCACAGGCAACTGGGCCTGCCGGACGTTTTCATCGAGCATGGCGATCCGGCGCTCTCTTGAAACAGCCGCCTGACATTCATGCACGCGAAGGGTTGAGCCTCGGTGCATGAATGTACGCTCGCGTCAGCCGGTAGATTCTTTCCAGTTCTTGTCCTTAAGCTCAACCATGTAAGCGCGCATCGGGCGACCAGAAATGTTCTCGACCGTATGAGTTTCGGCGGGTGCCCAAAAGACCATGCCCGACTTCTGCTCTGCGGTGATGAGTTTGTCGTCCTCGGTGGTCACTTTGACCTTGCCGTCCGACATGCCGATGGTCAAATGCGCCGGATGGGAATGCTTGCCCTGGCCGCAGACCCCAAGCCCCGGCTGCGAGCGGTATTCAAGCACCCGAACCGACTCGTTCTCAAGTATCACCCGATAGGATCGGGGATTGACCTTGGCCGCGTCCTGCGCCGCAACCTCAGCGGTTCCAACCAGGCCCATCAGGCCGAGCAGGCCCAGCAAATCGCGGCGCGAGCGAACTGGGCCATGTTCGCAAGCGTTACCACCGGCTTTGTCCAAACCATTGTTCGTGGATTCCATGAAATTCCCCTGGGTAAAAGTGATTGCAACAAGACCCAAGAACAGTTTTTACGTCTGTTTGAAAAGGTGCAAAAACTGCTCGCTCACCGGCAGCATTTCCTTGCGGGCTTTCAATCGGATTTGGGTCCGGCCTCCCAAATCGCGCAAGACACTGTCAATCGCGTTGACGTTGACGATGGTTGAACGGTGCGTTTGCCAAAACATCGCTGGCTCGAGTTCATCGCACAGTTCACGAATGGTTTTGCGGATCAGCGACTCGCTGTCAGCGGTCACCACCAAGGTGTATTTGGTGTCGGCCTTGAAATAGAGAATTTCGTCGACCGTGATCATCCGCACTGCGGAGCCGCGCGAAGCGTTGATCCAGCGCAGGTAAGTTTTTTCGGTTTTTACAGCCGCAAACTGTTTTAAAAGCTGGGTCAGATTGGCCGGTTCGCTGGAGCGCTTGCTTTTCAAACGTGCCACGGTGGTGGCCAGGCGCCCGGCGGAAAACGGCTTGAGCACGTAGTCAACGGCACCTTGCTCGAAGGCGCCGACGGCGAATTCATCAAAGGCGGTGACAAAGACGACGTGGCAGCAGTGGGCCGCCTGGCGCGCCACATCCAGCCCGCCCAGGCGCGGCATCTGGATATCCAGAAAGACGATATCGGGCTTGTGCAAGTCAAGCGCGGCCAGGGCCGCAATGCCGTCTTCCACCTTGGCTATCAGGTCCAGCTCGGGCCAGAGCGACGCCAGCATCTCCGCGAGCTCATCGCGCAAGATGGCTTCGTCCTCGGCGATCACGGCGCTAGGCGCGCTCATTGGGAACCTCGATCAAAATGGTGTTGCCAACCGGCGAACCCGGCAGGAGGATGACTCTGGCATAAGGGCCAAAAAAAGACTGCAGCATAGCGGCGGCCGAATCAAGCGCCAGGGCCGGCGGCGGCGGCGCGGCAGCCGTGCAGTGCAATTCGATGCGCTTGCACAACAACAGTTTCTCGGCACCCATTGACAACGCGAACGGATCCACAGCCCCTCGCGGCGGCAACAAGGCTTGCACCAGCAGCAGCAGCACGGAGGTTGGGAATGGACCGTCCTGGTCTGCCGCATTGCAAGTCATTTGCACATTCAGGGCTTCCTTGCGCAATTGACCCTCGATCCTCAAATAGCCGCCACACAAGGCCATTTCTTTTTCAAGCGTGCTGGGCGCTTGATTACTTTGCGGCACCGAGGCACGCAGGAATTCAATCAATTGATCCAGCAGCTTTTCTGCTGTGTCGATATCCTGGCGGTAAAGCACTTCACAGCGGCCAATGGCGGCAAACAGGAACTCCGGATCGACCCGCGCCTTGGCGCTGTTCAATCGCGACTCCAGGTTCTGGCGCTCAATGGCCTCGTCGGCAAGCCACGTGCTGCGCACTGCCATCAACACCCGGTCGGCACGCATTTGGCGCTCGTAAACAATGGCGAGCAAGCTGGTGACCACACTGTTCATCCAAAACAGGTACAAGAACAGGGGCCATCCGCTCTCAGCCCAGGCTTCTCCATGAAGTTTTGTCAAGCCTGCGTCCCAGCCCGATGCATGCAGGGCAGCCGTGGATGCGCAGATTAGAAGGACAGCAAGTGCCATCGCAATCATGCGAAAACGCCGTTTTGGAATCCAGACTTGCGCCGCCGTCAGTGCCACGACCACGCCAAATACCGCCACAAGGCGGCTGGCAATGATGGCCAGCAACCAAAATCCAAAATCGAAGCCTTCTTCCGTCAAGGTGTAGGTGCTGAGCAGGTCACTTGAACTAGTGGCGATGCTGACTGCAAAGATGTGCACAAGCCTGGACCTCAATAGGCGCAGGAATTCGGCAGCTTTGTGCCCACTTCGGAACGCCTGAACCGGCTGGGTTCGAACTTCAGCCTTGGCCCGCCAAAAAGTGGCTTTGCTGCCCTGAACATTGTTTGCGTTCATATCGGACCGCCTTGCAGGGACGCTGGGGCGGGAAGGTTGACGGCCTGCCGGGCGACGTTACGCGCCGCTTGTTTGTTGACTTCAATCCGGGCGATGACGCCCACAGGATTGTTTTGCAGCAAGATCAGCGATGCATTGGCGCCATACAAAGCCGCAAGCCGGGATCGAATGTTGGCCAGGCCAATGCCGGAGCCGCCGGTGCCCGCGTCCACTTGAAAGCCGACGCCATCGTCGCGGACTTCTACCGCAACTCTGTCGGTCAATTCAAAAACCTCGATCGCAATACTGCCGCCCTTGGCCGATGGATTCAAACCGTGCTTGATGGCGTTTTCGACCAAGGTCACCAGCAGCATGGCCGGCAGGGGAATCAAGATCGGGTGGGCTGGCGCATCGATGCTGAATTCGAGGCGTGGGCCCATGCGAACCTGCAAAATTCCAAGGTAGTTTCGTACCAGTTCAAGCTCTGACGCCAGGGTCGGCAAGCCATGACGAATCTGCGGCAGCGCGGCCTCAAGGTAGGCTTTCAGGCGTCCCATTACCTGCGCACCATCCACCGGCTCAGTCCGGTAAAGGCGCTTGACTGTAGCCAGAGTGTTGAACAGAAAGTGCGGCTCGATCTGCGCTTCCATCATGTTGATGCGCGCCTGCATCATCTGGTTGCCCAGAACCTGGTGGCGAAGTTCTGCGGCGTGCAACTGTTGCAGATTGGTCTGGTGGCGCCGCTGGGTTTCATAAATCAAGGTCATCGCGCCGCTGGCCAGCACCCAGCGGATTGCATCGCTCAATAGGTAGCCTGCAGGAGGATAAGGGCCGGTGCCGTAACGGGCCGCAGTCGACGCAAGCATGCCCATCAGCACGGCACCGAGCACTGCGGCCACCAAGGCCAAGTTTCGCGC
Source organism: Burkholderiales bacterium (assembly GCA_031363055.1). Classification (GTDB taxonomy): domain Bacteria; phylum Pseudomonadota; class Gammaproteobacteria; order Burkholderiales; family Burkholderiaceae_E; genus JANLTP01. Next base: position 12,986 of record JANLTP010000016.1, read on the forward strand.
ATTTCCTGGAATTGGCAACTTCCAGTCAACCAAGCTCAGCGCGCACATCACGAAAGCAGCGATGGCCAGAATGTCCAGAAAGTACTGCCAAACGCTTTCCAGAGTTTCGCCGATGGAGAAATACTGGAAAACGTTTTCCTGAAAAAGCACTTGAGTGGACAACAGCATCGACAAGCCCAGCGCAAGCAGGGCGCGCTTGCAGCCCTGTCGGGTCGCTGACGCTGCCAGGCGCAGGCTCCAGCCCAAAACCATTTGCGAACGCTGCTTCAAAATGCCCCCAATCAGAGTGGTGGCGATTGTTGATCCGGCTCCAGGGTTTGCGGGGAATATCCGATGAAAGCGCCAAATCGTCGCATCAATCGGCCTCCGGCCCGACGAAACCGGCGCGGCCAAACACGTTGGGGAAATCGTGCACGAAATCCGCGCCTCATGCAAGCCGTAGCCGTGCCGTAGCGTTCGGCCGACCCGCCGAATCAAGTCCATAGTTGAACCCCTGATTTGCCGCATTCACCGCCCGCTTTGCGGCCTCGGTCAGATGCCGGTGGCGCAGTTTGAAGCCAATGCCGAAGATTGCCCCACGCTTTTGAAAACGAAAGTGTTTGCAGGCAATCCCGCCCGCAGAGGCGATCTGACTGGAGCTTGAAATGAACGCACGCATCATGAAATTGGCCGCATCCCTGCTGCTTCGTAGTTCGATCATGGCCGTATCCTGCGGCGCGACGGCCCAGGACAACCTGCAGGCGCAAGCATCCATAATGCAGGCGGGCGCCAGCATCGACGCCAAAATGGCCACCAAGACCGGCCTTGTTGTGGCATTGGTGTTGTCGGGCGGCGGCTTGCGCGGCTTGGCCCATCTGGGTGTGCTGAAGGTGCTGGAAGAGCACGGTTTGCGCCCCGACCTGGTGGTTGGCACCAGCGTTGGCGCGATTATTGGCGGCGCCTATGCATCGGGCACTGCCGTCAAAGACCTTGAGGCCCTGCCCTTGCCTGCCGCGCTGGACCCATGGGGAAGCTGGCTACTCACGCCCGGGCAACGCAGCGCGGCACTCGAACAATTCGTCGCGTCGCAGATTGCGCACCAGCGCCTGGAGGATTTTCCAATGCGCTTCGTGGCGGTGGCGACAGGACGCCAATCGGGCTGTGTCATGCCGTTTGGCTCGGGCGACGCGACGAGCGCCATCATGGCGTCGGCGGCGCTGCCAGGTGCGCTCGCGCCAGTGGCCATCAACGGCGGCGTTTATGTCGACGGTGGCTTGGGCGCGCCGCTGCCGGTGCGCATCGCCCGCGCCTTGGGTGCTGATTTAGTCATCGCAGTCGATACCACCTTTCACGCCGCACCTGTGGTTCCGAATGGCCTGATCGATTCTGTGTTCCACGCGGGCATGGTGATGGCACGCAATCTGGCCGCTGGCGACCGACTATCGGCCGACCTGGTGCTTGAGCCCATGCTGCCACCGGTGCCGGAAGTCACCTTGCGCAACAGCAATCGTCTGGTCGATGCTGGAGAACAGGCCGCGCTGCGGCAGTTGCCACAATTGCGCCTGTTGTTTGCACCCGGCCATCGGGCCCCAAAACGCCCGAGGGGGTTGGAGGCTGCGCCCGTTTCCTTGTGCATTTCGACGGCCGAGACAACGCCACAGAGCCCGCAGCCCTTGGCCCTCAGCCTTCAGTCCGCAGCCCAAGTGCAGTGAAACGGCAATATGCGGCGAGACACGAAGCTGAACACCATGCGCGCGAAGCATTGATTCCAGAAACGGGGCGGAGGCGGTTGACCGGGGAACATGGGAAGTCGTGATCCTCGCCATAGGTGGTTGTTGGGCATTCGGGGGGCAGCGCACAGTAGCGACGCTTCATCGGTCGGCGCGGCGCTCTTGTTGAGTACCTGCTGCGACCATTCCCGTCATTCCATTTTCTTTACCGGTAGCCCGTACTCACGCGCGCACGATTACCGGGCTTGGGAAGAACGTAACGGCGGGCTCCAGCGGTCAAGGCTACGGGGGCGAAGCTCGGTTGACGAGGACGGAGCCAGTCGGCGCGTTAAGTACGGGACAACCGGCGTCGCGCGTACCGGCAAATGTCACCGACCAGGAAATCAATCCACCGTCTATCGGACAGGCACTCGAACCCCAGGGTATCAAGCGACAAAATGAAGCATATGCTTGAGCCTCGCTAGTCTGGCACCTAATAAATTCGATTGGAATTCGACATGCAGAATCCAGTACGCCGCTCTCTCCCACGCAATATCGCCGCGCTGTTTGGACTATCCGTCCTGGTTGCTCAGTGGGGATGTTCGCACACCGTCATTGCGCCCACCGTGCTTGTACATGTGGCACCGCGCATCGATCTGAAGAGCTACGGGACGATCGGAATCGTCGAGTTTGCGTCCAACTCCGACCTGTCGCTGAACAACTATGCGACGCAGCAGTTCCAGGAAGCGGTCCAGGAGGCTAATCCGGGATTGCCAATCCTCGAATTGGGCAACCGCGCAGTAGTACTTGCAGCGGTCGGTGCCACCCAATTTAATGCGGAGACGATCACCAGGATTGGCAAGAAGTACGGCGTGCGTGCGGTCTTCATTGGAGAGATCGCCTATTCCCAGCCGAAAACCGACGTCAGGCTCACTGCGGTCAACAAACTCGAGGGCGGGGTACGCACCGAAATCCGAGGCGACATGTCCGCCAAACTGATGGAAACCCAATCGGGTGCCAGCGTGTGGGGTAGCTCGGCTTGGGCCAAACGCCAGATCAGCAACTTTAGTCTGTCTACCCAGCACGGCGTAAGCGCCTCAGTGAGAGATTCAGATCCGCGTAAAGAGATGGTGCCCGCGCTGATCGGCCATATCACTGATGACTTTCGGCCAACTTTTGTGCGCCAGGCAGCGTAATAGGAAGGGCTTTGATGTGGCTCGGACTCTCGGGACGCTTCCGTGCGCGGTGGAGTCCCCAAAATTCACGAGGAGTGGAAGCGCAATCTGCTGATCGACCGGCCTGACCTGACCAGCGCACAACTCGATCGCACGTCGGGTCTGATGGACCTGGCCATTCCGGACTGAATGGTGACCGGCCATGAAACGCTCATCGCCGGCCTGACGCTCCCGGACGCCGGCGACCTCCGCGTGCTCGCGGCCGTGATCCGCTGCAACGCCAACGTAAAAGAGTTAAATCAGCAATACCGATATTCGGGCTTGTGTTGCTCAGGTTCGGCGCCGCATAGGCCACTGCTCGGCGCCGCGAAGAAGTCGAATAATTTCAATGTGGCTTGAGCGCTTAACCCGATCGACTGCGATGAACGGCGTACGAGCGATGATCAGTTCCCGTGTGCCTCGAACGCGGCCTGGCCTGCCCAACAAAGGATGCCGAAGAAGCGAATCGATCTGAACTTCAATCTCTTCGTCTTGCTGAATCGCGGCAAGGGAATTGTCCCTGGCGATATAGTCGAGTTGTTCAATGCGATTGCGATCGGCCTCAGGCAGCCACTCGATAATCAAGCGTCTGCCTTATCAGAGTCCTTATCCAAGACACGACGACGCCACGCGGCGCGGCGCCTCTTGCTTTCAGCTTTTACAGTCTCGTTCGACACCCATTGGGTCGTCGGATCATTGGCTTCCTGCATGCCTTTCGCAACTTGTTCTCTGAACCAGCGGTCATGCGCGGCTGCCGCATGCGCGAGTTTAAGTGACTGCGAAGCGTCAGGTCGATGATAAGTCGTCACCGTGTTCGGATCAAAATCTGCAGAGTCCACGTCGAAGCGGCTGATACCTACATCCTTCAGGTAACCGGCCAACGTCTCCAGTCTCTTGAACACGCGCGCTTGTCCGCTGCGCGTGGCCGCAAGCGTGCGCTCGGTAACTCCGTGTTTGACGATCAGACCCCATCCGCCGGGCCGTCCGACCCCGCGGGCGTCGGAACGCCATGGTGATCGATCAACTCGTGACGATCGCCATCGACCTCGGTCACGATGGCGAAGACCCGGGTACCGTCGGTGCGGCGGGCCCGAGCAAAAAAGATGTCGTGCTGACCATCGGAAAAATACTACCCTGGTCGAGACCGCCTTCATCAGTAATCCCGAGGAAGAGAAGCGCCTGGCCCGCTCGCCCTCGCCAATCTTGCACTCGATGCCGCGACTAAGACGGCAGGCGCGCCGCAAAATCGACCGACGTACAGTAGAGCTGATCAGGCTCGTAGTGGCGAAACTCGGCCGCGATGGGCAAGTCACCGATCTGCCCGAGCAAGTCGGCGCGCGGTTTGTGCGTGTCCGTCACAATAGGTAAGCCAGCGCGGCGGGCCGACTCAATGAAGTCAATCGGTCGCAGTCGATTTCGGTACAACAAGTCGTTGTTCCAAAGTCGCCGCTGCTGGCTGGAAAATCGCAAATAATGAATTGGCGTAATCGAGCGGTCGAAGTAGGCGTAGTGGTCACCGCAATTCACGCCATGCAGTGCGATACCGTCGGCCGTTAACAGTCGCCGGGTTTCGTGCATCAGCGCATCCAGCACGCCGGCGGGTACATGTTCGAGCACGCTGTTTGAGAACACTAAGTCGACGCTGCGGTCGACTAGGCCACTGCGAGTGGCGGCCGCAGGTGCTTGATAATTGATCCCGGCCCTTCGCAGCACGCTGGCACCATCGGGCTCGTGCATCAGGGTTTGCCACTGCGCCTTGACCTGAGCCGCATCGCGCCCAGAGGCAAGCGCAATCGCGCCCAATCGCTTCAGGTTGTCCATGTGGACCAACCAGTCTGCCTGGAACTTAGAGTCAATGTGTTCGGCCAGATTGCGCCGGCCACCAATCGCTCGCTGCAATGCGTCGTTCGCTTTGGTACCAAACGGGACTCGGGCAAGCACACCTTGCACCAACGCCTTCAATTTCCATTTCATCGTTGCACGGCTCGTTGAGGTCTTTGGTGCATTGTGTGTGGAGGTAAGGAAATTCAAACCCTGTAATCGCGCTTGTGTTGCGTAGTTCGGCCGGTAAATTCAGTGGCTATCACTGGTTTTCGGCTGAGTTAAGCCTCAAAACATCTCTTTTTGCTGACGCTTGCAGCTCGCAGCCGCTCAAAGCGCAAGGCGAATGTCTACATTCAGCTCCCCGACACCCTGGACTGGGGTGAGGTGCGAACCGTAAACAGCGCGGCCTAGCTATACTCAACACCATGGTCAGCGTATTTTTTCCACCCAAATAATTGCTGACGACTGCCGCGCTATGAGCACGCATTCAACATAATTCAGTACGCGCGTCGAATGCGAAGTCGGCCCATGCTACTGATTAGTAGTTTCTATGGTGTCCTGATATGAATCCACGTGTTATTTCCGTATCGCCTCTCGATGGCCACAGTTTGTTGATTCAATTCAACAATAAAGAACAACGCCGTCTGGACGTGAAGCCGTACCTCGCCTATTCGGTGTTCGAACAATTGCGCGAGAACGCGTTCTTTGCCCAAGTGCAGGCTGACCACGGTACCGTTAGTTGGCCGGGAGGAATCGACCTTGATCCCGACTCGGTTTACCTGGAAAGCGTGCCGGTCAACAGCACAGCCTCTGCGTGACTTGGTCGGCTTAATTTTTGGACACCACGCCATCAAATGATTTCAGAGACACTCACCCACATGAACCAAATCTCGCTCGCCCTCGCCAGTCTCGCCCTCAGTGCGTGCACGACCATGGCTCCGCCGGAGAATCCGCAAGGCGTACACGGCATGATCGCGGTCAAAAGCGCGCACAGCGCCAAGGTGACCATGGATCGGTTTGAAGCCGCCGTGAAAGCCGCATCGATGAATGTTTTTGCCCGCGTCGATCATGCCGCCGGTGCACAACGCATCGGCAAGAGTTTACGGCCGACCGAGGTATTGATCTGGGGCTCGCCGCAAGCCGGCACACCGATCCTCGAATGCAGCCAAACGGTTGGAATCGACCTGCCACAGAAGGCCTTGGTCTGGCAGGATGCGAGCGGCGACGTCTACCTGGGCTGGAACGACCCCGTCCACCTGGTCACCCATCGCCACGAAACCAAGGGCTGTGAAGGGGTCACAACCGCTATCGCTCGTGCCTTGGCGGGATTTGCGAAGCAAGCTACACAGTAACGGCGGCCGCAGCTCGCGATCATGCCATGGCGCGGCGTGTCGTGCCATGCGAGGGCGTACCCGTAGACGGTCTAACGGCTGCGTCGTGACTGCAGAAATGCCCGGACTGCCGTGAACACTGCGGGGAGTCCGGGAATCACGATCATCGCCAGCGTCACCAGCGAGAAGTTTGCCTGTACCCAAGGCATGTTGCCGATCAAGTAGCCCAGCGTCACGAGACTGCCGACCCAGATGATTCCGCCTAAAATATCGAAGAACAAATACTTCGGATAGGTCATGGCGCCGACGCCGGCCACGAACGGCGCGAAGGTACGAACAAACGGCATGAAGCGCGCGATGATGATGGTCATCGCGCCGTATTTTTCATAGAAATCATGGGTTTTATCAAACGCGGCCTTGTTGAACAGACGCGAATTTTCCCAGCGAAACACCTTCGGACCCAGGTATCGGCCGATCCAGTAATTGCAGTTATCACCAATCACGGCGGCGCTGAACAGCACGAGCATCGTCAGCGGCAGGTTCAGCGCGCCGATGCCGGCCAACGCACCGGCCACAAAAAGCAGCGAGTCGCCCGGCAGAAACGGCATGATCACGACGCCGGTTTCAACAAACACAATTAAAAACAACAGGCCGTAAATCCAGAAGCCATAGACCTGGGCCAGGCTGGCCAGATGTTTGTCCAGGTGCAGGAAAATGTCGAGTAGTTGGGCGATATCCATCGCCGGCGATAATACCTGCGATCGTATAATGTCGATGTGATGTCTCTCATTGATCGTGACCAAAGCAACATCGAGCCGCTGGACGGTTCGGACGTCGTCATAACCGAACCGCTTACTATCGCCCTGCTTCCCGACCGACTGATCAGCCAGATCGCCGCCGGTGAAGTCGTTGAAAGGCCAGCATCCGTGGTCAAGGAATTGCTGGAGAACGCACTCGACAGCGGCGCTGGCCGTATTGATCTACGCCTCGAGGAAGGTGGCATCAAGCGAATTGTGGTCACCGACAACGGCGTCGGAATCGCCCACGAGCAACTGGGTCTGGCACTGACCCGACATGCCACCAGCAAGATCACCAGTCTGGCCGATCTCGAACGTGTTGCGAGCCTTGGATTTCGAGGTGAGGCACTGGCCTCGATTGCGTCGGTCGCGCGCTTGCGGCTGACCAGCCGCACCGCCGCCTGCGGGCACGCCGAGCAGATTGACAGCTGCGATGGCGCCATCACACCGGCGGCTGCCGCGATCGGAACGGCTGTCGAGGTGCTTGATCTTTATGCCGAGACGCCGGCGCGCCGCAAATTCCTGAAGTCTCAAGGCACCGAGACCGCGCACTGCATGGAGGCTTTTCGGCGCGTCGCTTTGGCGCATCCGCAAGTCGCCTTCACGGCGCGCGTCGATCAGCGAAAAGTCGAAGACTGGCCGGCCTGCACCTGGCAGGAGCGCGCGCTGGCAGGATTGGGTGATGAATTCATTCACGCACACCGCGTCGTCGAGCAATCGGCCGGTGATCTGTATGTACGTGGCATGCTTGGCGCACCGACGGCAAGTCGGGCTCGCGCCGATCGGCAGTTTTTTTACGTCAACGGCCGCTTTGTCCGCGACCGTGTTTTGAGTCATGCACTGCGCCGCGCCTATAGCGACGTCTTGCATGGTGATCGGCATGCGGCCTACGTACTGTTTCTGGCCATCGATCCTGAGCGGGTTGATGTCAACGTTCACCCCGCCAAGATTGAAGTGCGCTTTCGAGATTCGCAAGCCATCCACCGTTTTGTTTACGAAGTTGCGCGGGACGCTTTGCGCAGCGCCGCCGGCGAAAACGCCGCGCCCAGCAGCGCAAATTTTGGTGGCTCGGGCTTGCGGGGTATTATCCAATCCCAAGACAACCAACCTCAAGTCAACCAGCCTCAATTTATCCAAAATCAGGTCAACCAGCCTCGCGATCAATATCGATTTGATTCATGGACGTCGCCGCCTGATCGAACTGAAGTCGCTGCCAGCCTGTCGTTTTATGAGCCCGGCGCCCTGCAACAGTTAGCTCAAACTGCGCGCAGCGAGCCATCAAGCAATGGCGAACCCGCAGTGGGTGATGGCACACCGCCACTCGGTTATGCCCTGGCGCAATTGCAGGGCGTTTATCTGCTCGCGCAGAATGCGCAGGGATTGATTGTTGTGGATATTCATGCCGCGCATGAGCGGCTGGTCTTCGAGCGAATGAAGCGCGCTCACGATAATCAATCGCAAGCGATGCAGGCGCTGCTGATTCCGGTGACGTTTCGGGCTGATCCTTTGGAGGCCCGCGTCGTCGAGGAACAGGCGCTTGAACTGCTCGCGCTCGGGCTCGATTGTTCGTTGATTGCCGCCAATCAGATCGCCGTGCGAGCGGTGCCCACCGCGTTGGCACACGCCGATGCAGCGGCGCTGGCGCGATCGGTGATTCAAGAGATGCTTGAACTGGGCGGCGAACAGGCCATGCTCGAGCGGCGCAATGCGCTGCTCGCCACCATGGCCTGTCATGCTGCCGTGCGCGCCAATCGCAAGCTCGGCATTGAAGAGATGAATGCGCTGCTCCGTGAGATGGAGCGCACGCCGGGCGCCGACCAGTGCAATCATGGACGGCCGACCTGGATTCAGGTCAGCCTGAATGAACTGGATAAGTGGTTTCTGCGCGGACGTTGACGATTACACCTGCAATCCAATCTCCGGACGGCCCACTGAATAAGCCCGCGACCCGCAGTTCGCAAGCGCTGATTGCGCCGCGCTGGTTGCTGCTGCTGGCCTGCTATTTTGGACTGCAACCGGCCTCGGTGGATATGTATCTGGCGGCGCTTCCGCGGATGGTGGATTCCTTTGCAAGCACTCCGGCTGCGGTGCAACTGACCTTGTCGGTTTTCATCGCCAGTTTTGCAAGCGCGCAACTGCTGGTCGGGCCGTTGTCGGATCGTTATGGCCGGCGTCCAGTGTGTCTGTATGGCTTGATGCTGGCTACCATCGGTGCAACGCTGGCCGCCATGGCACCGAGTCTTTCACTGCTCGTGCTTGCACGGTTCCTGCAGGCTCTGGGTGTATGCAGTGTCGGGGTCTGCGCTCGCGCGATTGTTCGCGATCAGTACGAGCCGCACGCCGGCGCACAGGTGCTGTCGAAGGTATTGTCCTGGATGACACTGGCACCTTTTCTGAGCCCGATCGTTGGCGGAGTTGTGCTGCACTTCTGGGGCTGGCGCGCCTGCTTTGTCGTCATGGCCGCGCTGAGTCTGTTCGCCCTGATCGCCTGCTGGCGCTGGCAGGAAGAAAGCAATTCGAGTTTGAGCGTGAACGCGCTACAGGCGAGCCACCTGTGGCGCAACTATCGATCATTTTTGGCCTCGCGCGAGTATGTCAACTTCATGCTCATGCTGTTGGGCAGTTACTGCGCCATGTTTTCATTCATCAGCGTCTCTTCTTATGTGTTGATTCGTGTCGTCGGCTTGGCCGAGTTCGCCTATGGGTTTGCATTTGCCTTCGTAACGCTTGGCTTTCTGTCCGGGACCATTGCGCTGCGCCAGTTGATGCCCATTGGCGGCTTGTCGTTGGTGCTGGCCAGTGGCGCCGGGCTGGCGTTCGCAGGCGGTGCGCTCATGCTGGCACTCGCACTGCTCGGGGTCTATACGCTCGCCGCCGTGGTGCTGCCGATTCCGGACTGAACTCAGCGATGTCCTCGACTGTACCCAACCCGCCTGTATTGCTGTTGCTGGGACCGACCGCATCGGGCAAGTCGGCGGCGGCGCTCGCGATGGCCAGTCGTTTCCCGATCGAGATCGTCAGCGTCGATTCGGCCTGCGTGTACCGGACCATGGACATAGGTACCGCCAAGCCGACACTATCGGATCAAGCACGCGTGGCCCACCACTTGATCGATTGTATCGACCCTTGGAATGCCTATTCGGCGGCACGCTTTGCAAGCGACGCGCACGAGGCGATCACGAAGATTCGGCAACGCCAGCGGATTCCGTTGTTGGTCGGCGGCACGATGCTGTATGCCAAGGCACTGATTCAAGGGCTTGATGAACTACCGAGCGCTGACTCGGGTATACGCCATCGTCTCGAGAACGAAGCGAAGTCCGTCGGTTGGCCGGCGTTGCATGCGCGCCTCGCTAGTCTCGATCCGGTCACGGCAGCGCGACTGGCGAGCCAGGACTCACAGCGAATATCGCGGGCGCTCGAGATCATCGAGCTGACCGGTCGGCCCATGTCAGAACTGCTTTCGGCAGGCGCGCAGCAACGCAGCCGCGGTGGCAACCCGGCGATCAACTCGGCTATCAAACAAACGATCAAACAAACGATCAACCAGACGCTGTCGATTACCGAACGCGCGACACTGAATGAGCCTACCCACGTATCGCACCGATTCGACTGGCGCGTCCTGGCACTTGAACCCAGCAACCGCAGCCTGTTACATGAGCGCATCGCCCAACGCTTTGACCGCATGCTGGAACAAGGCTTTGTCGCCGAAGTGGAACGGCTTCGCGCCGATCCCCGAATCCATGCCGAGCTGCCGGCCATGCGTTGCGTCGGCTATCGGCAGATTTGGGATATGCTCGATGGCAATCTAGCGATGAAAGAACTCCGCGAGCGTGCCGTGGCGGCCACCCGGCAGCTCGCAAAGCGTCAATTGACCTGGCTGCGCGCGATGCCGCAACGCATCTCGATCGACTGCACCGATCCAAGCGGTGATGGCCGCCTCATCGATCAGGTCGCCCGCGAACTAGGAGCCAGATAAGGCAACGCGCGAGCTTAGCTGGATCTGATTTGGCTCCCATCAGCCATTTACCTTGCATTGACTTGAAAGGTTATTCTCAATGTCCGCTGACTCCAATCAATCCCGACCGCTAGCCATGATCGGCATGGGCCGCATGGGCGGCAATATGGCGCGGCGCCTGTCGCGCGCTGGCCATCCGGTACACGCCTATGACCCACAAGCCCGGCCCGAGCAATTTTCCAGCGAGGCTAATGTGACGCTGCACGGGTCACTGGCTGCCACCGTCGAAGCGCTGGCGACACCGCGAATCATCTGGCTCATGTTGCCGGCCGGCCCGATTACCGACGACGCCATCTTGCAACTTCAAAAATTGCTGTCGAAGGGCGACCTGATCGTCGATGGTGGCAACGCCAACTACCTGCAGTCGCAAGCGCAAGGAAAGGCGCTCGAGGCGAGCGGCATCGACTTTGCTGACTGCGGTGTCTCCGGTGGCATCTGGGGCCTTGAGAATGGCTATTGCCTGATGTTCGGCGCCGGCGCAGCGGCCATGCAGCGACTGCAGCCGATAGCCCGGTCGCTGGCCGTCAGCGCCGAATCGGGATGGTTGCATTGCGGCCCCGTCGGTGCCGGTCATTTCAGCAAAATGATTCATAACGGCGTCGAATACGGCATGATGCAAGCGCTCGCCGAAGGCTTCGCTCTGCTCAAAGGAAACCCGTCGCTCAATGTCGATCTGGCGGCCGTTGCCGAGCTCTGGCGGCATGGCAGTGTCGTGCGCTCCTGGTTGCTCGATCTGACCGCGCAAGCACTCAAGGACCCGAACGCTTTCGAGTCGGTCGGGCCCTTGGTCGCCGACTCGGGCGAAGGTCGTTGGACAGTTGACGAAGCGATTCGGCAGGGCACACCGGTGCCGGTCATTGCCATGGCCCTCATGAGCCGCTTCGACTCGCAAGGCCGCGCCGATGACGGCAATAAATTGCTGTCGCTGATGCGCAGGGGCTTTGGCGGCCATGCTACCGAGAAGGCTACGTCTTGAGCGCAGTTGAATTGACGCAGCCGATGAGCGCGATCGTGGTCATGGGCGTCTCGGGCTGCGGCAAGTCGACCATCGCGCAATCACTCGCTGCGCGCCTGAACTGGCATTTTATCGATGCCGACGATTTTCATCCGATCGCCAACGTCGAAAAGATGCGTTCAGGTCAGCCGTTGAATGACAACGATCGCTGGCCTTGGCTGGACAACTTGAATCAGCGTATGCGTGAATCGTCAGCGCGCAGCGAGCCGCTGGTGCTGGCCTGCTCTGCACTCAAGCAGCGCTACCGAGACCGGCTTGCCAATAACCTGCGCGAGTTACGATGGGTACATCTGGTCGGCACATTCGAGCTCATTTCCGAACGCATGGCCGCGCGCCAACATGAATACATGCCGGCCTCGTTATTGCGCAGCCAGTTCGAGTCGCTCGAGCCGCCCGTCGACGCCGTGCGTGTAGACATCGATCAATCGCCAGCACAAATCGTTACTGCGGTGATCGGTCAACTCTGATCGCCCCGTCAATCAAACGAGAAAAAGTACAGCAGATCCATTGCACTTTCGCTACCCGTCAACGCGCGGACCGACAACCGATTACTGATGTCGTACTGAATCTTGAGCAAATTCCAGACGCCGCGCAGTCCCTGCTCGTAGCTGACAAACAATCGCGACGACAGACGTTTGCCCACCGTCACGACGTTTTGTTGGGCGCTGCTGGATAGCGCCGAGCTGCCGGTCTGGCCTGGCAGGCGCGGCTCGGTCAATGAGCCTTGCATGCCTGAAAATCCAGTGGTGCTGCTGGCGCTGCGCACCCCCAGAACGTCGAGGCCCAGCGCATTGGCAACACCGCCCGACATGGTGCTGTCATCATTGCCAAACAAGGTCGCCGCCGCCGCTTGCAGGGCAGAGGCTTGTGAGCTGCCGCTGGCGTCCTCAAGGCTCACACCCAACACCAGCCAGGACAGCTTCTCGGCATCCGGAACATCCGGCTGCGAGACCAACCGGCTGCGCGGCGCCAACGCCGTACCCGATAGCGCGATGCCGGCCTCGACCGGCTGATACTTGCGCAGCGCCACAATGTCGATGGTCGGGTTATCGAGCCGACCGGTGAAGATCAGTTGTCCGCGTTCGATCTTGAGCTCCTGTCCATAGGTGCGGTAGGTTCCATCACGCACCTGGACGGTACCGTTGGCGTTCGGCACGCCCGGCAATCGGCCCGTCATGCTGATCACGCCCTCCAGTCGCGCATCAACGCCGTTACCCTGCACCCGAAACCGTTTGCCGAGATCGAGTTTCAGATCGGTCACCACACTGATACTGTCGGCGCGAGCGCCGGGCGCTGGCCGACCGTTGCCTTCGGAAGGAGCGACCGCCGCCTTGCCGGGCCGGTTATCGACCATGACCAGATCCTCTGGCGCCGACGGCGCGTCCAGATCTTTCAATTCGATCAGGCCCTCTTCGGTCTTCAAGTTGCCGGACCAGGTCATCGTGTCCCGATTCAAGGTGATCAAAGTATCGCCCGACAGCACAAACCGCTGGCCCGGGCCAATCGAGAACGGCAGCCGTTCAGCGTCCAACGTAAAGCGCGCGGTACCCCAGTTGCGCGGCGTTGCTTGCTGGGCAGTCAAGGCATCGCTGGGTAATTGCAACGCGCCGCTCAGAGCGACATAGCCGTTCTGGCTGTTCAGGCGAAGCTCCTCGATCTTCAGTTCATCGCCGTTGAACTGCCCTTTCAGAACACCATCGCCAAAGCGCCAGCCCAGTAGTTGTTGTTCCAGTCGCAGGCCACTACCGGTGATCGCACCGCGCAATTTGGGCGCGCCGAGTGTGCCATCGACCTCGCCGTCAAATCCAAGCTTGCCGTCAAACTGCCATTCGCTGCCGACAAAACGGCGCGCCCAGGCAATCGATGGCAATTGCATGCTCAAGCTGCCCGACAAGCGCCCCTGATCCAGTTTCAGATTGGCTCGACTGAAGCCTTCGATGGGGTCACTGCGTGCCTCGAGCCCAAAACTGCCGCTCAGATCATCAACCCGGCTGCCCGATAAATCGAACCGTCCGCTAGCCCTGACCGAAACGTTGGCGGTTGGCGGCGCTGCTCGCGCTGTCGACATGACACCAGTCGACTTCGCCGTCGCCGTCGCCGTCGCCGTCGCCGGTGCGCCGGAAAAGCGTTGCGCGGTGGCGATCAGATCATCGAGCAATATCGAATTGAATTCACCGCGCGTCTGAATTTTCCCTTCAGCCAGCAAGACTCGATCGAGCTTCAGGCGGCCCGAGAAAACCTGTGCGTCGAGTCCGTCGATCTGCACGCGTTTTGAGGATGCCGCCAATTGAACCGGCTGTGCGACCGAGAAGTTGACCCGGCCCGACGAATCCAGCGTATTCAGGCGGCCCGCCCAGGCCAGGCCTTCGCCATCGCGCTGAGTCAACTCGCCAGCGCCACTGCTGCGCAATTGCTGACCGGCGCCGCTACCCGACACGGTGAATTGGTGATTGGCCATTGATCCGCGGACGCTGGCGCTCAGTTGCTGCAACTCGTAGTTATCGGCCCGCACACCACTGGCGCTTAGTTGCAGATTCAGCGGCGACTCGGCGTCACCGGTCCATTCGGCACTGCCCTTGCTCGTGCTAACACTGGCCAAAGTTGCCCCTTGCGCCGAGCGCCACTGTAGTCCATTGCCAATCCACTGCGCCTTCACCTGGGTGGCTGGCCAAACGCCCCGCAGCTCCGCACTCAAGTCGAGTCGTCCGGCCAACTGCGGGTCAAACTGTGCCAGTGACTCGGACTGCAGCCGGACATCGAGCCGATCGTCGACCTGGCCATACGCGCCTTTTGCATTGAGCCGGCTCGATCCGATGATGAGCTTGGCATCGAGATCGGCAACTTGCTGCTGGCCCTTGAGCTTGCCGGTGACCGAGCCACTGAGGGCCAGACCGTTGAGCTGGCTGTTGCGAAGTTTCAAATCAATGTTTGACTCCAGGCCGCCGTCGAGCCGACCGCTGGCCTCGATCACGCCGTTCAAGCTGCCTTCCAATACCGGCCGACCGGCCATCGGCTGCCAACGGATCCAGCGATGTAACTCAAAGCGCCGGGCGTCACCCTTGACGACGAACTCGTGTGGTTTCGCCAGACCCATGCGGCCGGTTGCCAGCAGTTGACCGTCCAACGCACCCAGCTCGCCGCGCTCGAGCGTCACATGGTCCTTGTCCCAATTGACCAGTCCTCGTGCGTTGAGCCCATTGGCGACCAGCGGCCCGCGGTCGCGCAAATTCAGCCAAAGACCCTTGCGATCAAAGCGCGCCACACCTGACAGGTCGGCCGGGGTCAGCCCCTGATAAAGACTGGCGGGCACCAGATTATTGAGGCGCAAATCAAGCAGTACATGTTCACGCCAACTTTCGCCGGGATTCGGCCCCATGTCGAGATCAACATGGCCCAATCCGCTGACTAACCCGTGGCCTGCCAAAGCGGCCGACAGGTTGCTCATCATCAAGCGATTATTCT
>JANLTP010000062.1:0-6044 GCA_031363055.1 Burkholderiales bacterium
CCCGACACGCATGTCAAGGTAGCCGAGCTGCGCGAAATGGCAAGCTGGTGCGAAGGTATGGTCTGGACCTCACCCGAGCGCCACGGTGCCATGACGGGCATCATGAAAGCGCAGATCGACTGGATTCCCCTGTCGCAAGGCGCCCTGCGACCGACGCAGGGCAAAGCGCTGGCGGTAATGCAGGTCAGCGGCGGCTCGCAGTCGTTTAACGCTGTGAATCAGTTGCGCGTGTTGGGCCGTTGGATGCGCATGATCACCATCCCGAATCAGTCATCAGTCCCCAAGGCGTTCACGGAGTTTGACGACGCAGGCCGCATGAAACCGTCGGCCTACTATGACCGCTTGGTCGATGTAATGGAAGAGTTGATGAAGTTCACCCTGCTCACGCGCGGTGTCTCAAATTACTTGGTGGACCGTTATAGCGAGCGCAAGGAAAGTTCGGAAGAATTGATGAAGCGGGTAAATCAGACCGATATCTGACTCTGACTTTGCCTCAGTCAAACAGTCACAGCAAGCCGTTTCATCTTTCCCCACAAGGTCTTGCGGCTCACACCTAGCATCGCAGCGGTCTTGGAAACACTGCCTTCACAGCGCTGCAATACCCGACGGATGTGCGCTCGCTCGGCTTCTTCGACCATAGTCTGAAGTGAAGCAACAACTTCCAGCGGCACGCCGAATTCAGCCGCAGCTTGGCCCGACTTCTGCCGGTTTGCGTCGGCGCCCTCAGACAGTGGCTCGTCCAGGATACCGGCCTCACTCATCACCACCGCTTGCTCGAGGTAGGAGCGCAACTCGCGCACATTACCGCGCCAATTGCGGCCTAGTATGTCGCGAGAGAATTTTTCCGACATGGCAAGGGGGCGACCTTGATCGATAGCGATTTCGCCCAGCAGCTTTTCCGTCAACCAACGTATGTCTTCGGGGCGCTCGCGCAAGGGTGGCAGCGTAATGCGAATGACAGCCAGGCGGTAAAACAGATCCTCCCGAAATATGCCTGCATGCATATCCGAATACAGGTCGCGGTTGGTTGCTGCGATGACTCGAAAATCGCTGTGCGTGGTGCGCTCGGAACCGAGCCTGAAGAAGCAGTGTTCCTGCAATGCACGTAATAATTTAGCCTGCATGCTGGCGGGCAACTCGCCAACTTCGTCCAGGAAAAGGGTGCCACCGTCGGCTCGTTCCAGATAGCCCCGATGCAAACGTTGCGACCCGGAGAACGCGCCTTTTTCGTATCCAAAGAACTCCGCCTCCATCATGGTCTCCGGGATGGCAGCGCAGTTGACGGCGATGAACTCGCCTTTGCTGGCGCGCGGATCAAGCGCATGAATCAACTGAGCCGCGACCTCCTTACCGACGCCGGATTCGCCGCCCAGCAGCACCGATACTTTTTGCAGAGCAACCTTGCGTACCATTGCTTCCACCCGTCGCATGGTGGGGGACACGCCCAGAACGGCATCGTCAGCCAGCGTGGCCGATTTAGTGACGGTGTTTTTGACGAGTTCGACCAGGCGTTCAATATCAAAGGGTTTGGTGAGGTATTCGCGTGCGCCGGCACGAATGGCTGCCACCGCATCATTCACGCTGCCATAACCAGTCAAAAAAAACCAGGGTAGCGCGCGCACGGCCGCTGGCAACTCAACAAACCAGTGTGTTGCCAAACCGTCAGGCAATCGCACATCGCTGACCACCGTATCCGGTGCTGCCAGGTGCGGCTGTGTGAGCTGAGCCGTGGCTTCATCCAATCGGCGGCACCAACTGACCTTGAACCCTTCCAGTTCAAAGCGTTGAACCAGCGATTCACCCATGATGGGGTCATCCTCAATCAACAGCATTCGCTTCATGGATTCCCTTTGTTGGGATCTTTATTCGGCATCCAGAAAATCATCCGTGTTCCCTCAAAATAACTGCTGTCAGGTCCAAATCCACCGCCAAACTGAACGGCAATTTCGCGGCAAATCCAAAGCCCGAAACCATGCGGGTCTTTGCTGCTTTCTGCCGCCAAGGTTTGTTCAAAGCGAGCGGTGTCCAGAGTCTGGCCGCTGTTGGTGACCGAAAACTGGACGGTGTCTGCGTCGGCCTTGAGCAAAGCCTGTACCTGCCCGCGCTCACCGGCTGCTTTGACGGCGTTGAGCAACAGGTTCAGCATGACCTGACGCATCACCGCCGACGGCACGCGAATGGCGGAATCAATCTGCGCATGGGCTTTCACTTCACCCGCATGACGCAAGGCAGTGGCATGCACAAGCGTCAGCACGTCGTCGAGGTCATTGGGTTCCAGAGCTCGGTCCTCGATTCGCGCTTGCGGCAAGAGCGCAGCAACGGTCGAGCGAATTTGTTGCAAGCCACGTTCCAGAAGATCAACCGTGCGCATGCGTGTGGAGTCAGTGGCGCCGTGCAGCCGAAGGGTTTGAGTGGCGGTCAACAAACCACCCAGTGGGTTATTGATTTCATGCGCGACGGCAGCGGTCATGCGGCCCACAGCCGCAAGGCGCTCGGCCGACAAGGCGCGTTCTTCCGTGCGCTGCTTCAATTCCAGCTCGCCAATGAGTTGCACCACGGCGTCGCCAATACGGCCCAGTTCGGGATCATCGGTATGAGGTACGTCGGCGCGCAGTACGGCGGGTGTCTCCCGACCTATGCGCTCAATAACCTCGGCCAAATGCGCCACCGGCCGCGTCATGCGCCGCCCTATCCACCAACCGACAGGGACCAGCAAGGCGACGGCCAAACCCGCGCCAATTAACGCCGGTTGCGCCAGTGCGGCCCAATCCGATGCGAACACAGCGGCATCAACTTCAATATAGGCAAAACCCAAGGTCTGGCCGTCTTCACTTTGAACCGGCTGTATCAGCAAAAGCGCACCATCGCTCTGCTCGACCAGCAAGCGTTGCACGATATCGGACGCGGCTGGCAGATACTGCAGATCGGCCGACGAATACTGATTGTCGGGCAATGCCCCCGAATGCCCTGCACGTCGTTCACCGAGCAAGGGCTTGCTGGTCTCCAGCCGGGTCGGGTCAGATGCGGCAAATACCTGTCCTTTGGCATCCAGAACGGCGGCGCGTGCCCACTGGGAGGCTGCACCGGGCAACAAAGCGGCGGTGTTTCGCAGCAAGGCGAACACTCGCCAGGTATCGTCGGCCGCCAACAGCGGCCGCGCCTGAGCCACCAGCAGATCGACCGCGCGATCGATGGTAGCCAGTGTCTCCTGGCGTGCCGAACGAGCCGCTATTTGCGCGGCCACGGCGGTGACCAACAGCGCGGCCACCACCACAGCCAGCGACAGGCCCAAGGGAATCTGCACGCGATACGGCAGGCGGCGCAGGATCACGAGCTGACACCGCTCTCGGGCACCGCACGTGCCTGGCGGCGCAGGGTATCAAACATCGCCGGTGCGCCATCGGTAAAACCTGTCAGGTTCAATGCGCGCAGCAAACCGCGGCCTGCTTCGTCATCCGCCATGGCCATCAAGGTCTTTTGTAAAGTCTCTTTTCTTGGATGCAGGGCACCCAGTTTGGTTACCAGCGGCGGGAATCCGAAGGCTTCGGACTTCCAGACGATTTCAGTTTGCAGTGCGGCACTCATATTCTTCTGGCGCATGGTTTCCCAAACATAGCCATCGATGGCGCCCGCATTGGCCAGCCGGGCAGAGACTGCTTCAGCGACATTACGGTGACCATGGGCGAAAAAAGATCGTCTCAGGTCGCCTGGGCCAACGCCCGCCAATGCCAACTGAGCCTGGGCCACCAACCAGCCTGAATTGGAAAGTGGGTCTGAATACGCCAGAACCTTGCCTCGCAAATCGCCCCAGTCCTTCACCACGGCAGGGCCGCTTTTCGGACGAATCAGGTAGGCTTGATAAGTAGGATTGCCCAGGTATAGCGGTACGTTGAGCAAAGTCAGTTCAGACTCGAATCGCACGAATGGATAACCGCATATCCATGCAACGTCGATCTGTCCGGACGAGAGTAATTCAAGAATTCCCTGGTAAGTCTCTCTGGCGACAAAGCTCACCTCGCATTCGGTTCGCTCCGACAGATAACGCCCCCAACGTGAAAGAAATGCCACCTGGTCGGCCAGGATCACCGGCGTGAGGCCAATTCGTAGAGACCTGCTGTCGGCCATCAGCCGCCGACTTGCACTCGCCAAACCAGCGCTCACCAAGGCTCGAAGCAGTGTTCTCTTGTGCATACCTGTCTCCTCCAGCCGTTACCTTTTTGTAACATCATTTGTTTTTGATGTTACCAAAACTACCCATTGACTCGGTTGATATTTCGCAACCCATTGATTAGATTTAATTTTTATCTGGCATGACGCTTGCAGATCCTATTGACAACAACGATCAATAACAGGAGTCAGCATGGATGACGTCAAGCTCAATCGGCGATTTTTTCTTAAGAGCGGTGGTGGCGCCGCAGCGGTCGTAGGCAGTGTGGTGATCCCCATCCGCAGTGCCGAAGCGGCTATCCCCGCCGCGCAAACCACGACCACCCTCAGTTATCCGAAAAAAGGGGTTGGCAAGGCAGGCGGCATGCCGGTTAATCAGGCGGTCAGCTTCAGTTACCCCGATGCCAGCTCACCGTGCTACGCCATTCGCATGGGCAGCCCGGTACCGGGCGGAGTCGGGCCTGGCAAGGACATCGTGGCCTACAGTTCGTTGTGTACGCACATGGGCTGCCCGGTTGCCTACGACGGCGGCACCAAAACCTTTAAATGCAGTTGCCACTTCTCGGTGTTTGACGCCGAGATGAATGGCCAAATGGTCTGCGGCCAGGCGACTGAGGATTTACCCAAGGTTCTGCTTTCCTACGATTCAAAAAGTGATTCCGTTACAGCGGTCGGCGTCGATGGTTTGATTTATGGCCGTCAGGCCAACATTCTTTAAGGGCGGCTCACCATGTCAACCAACACCAAAGACCGCATTGCCCTGCCACCCGCAGATGCGCAAAAAACAAACATGACCTGCCACTTCTGCATAGTCGGCTGTGGCTATCACGCTTACAAATGGGACGCCAGCCGCGAAGGTGGTCGGGCACCGAATCAAAATGCGCTGGGCGTGGATTTCCGCCGGCAGGCACCGCCCTTGGCCTTGACCATGACCCGCGCGATGACCAACACCATCACCGACCGTGCTGGCAAACGCTGGAGCATCATGATCGTGCCAGACAAGGCGTGCGTGGTGAACAGCGGCTTGTCGTCCACCCGTGGCGGCAAGATGGCCAGCTACATGTACAGCGAAGACGGCGTTGGCCGCAACCGCCTGAAAAATCCGCAGGTCTATCGCGGTGGGCAATGGCTGGACACCAACTGGGACGACGCACTGGCGTTGTATGCAGGCGTGACCAAAAAAATTCTCGATACCGATGGCCCCAACGGCCTGCTCTATGACTGCTTCGATCACGGCGGCGCAGGCGGCGGTTTTGAGAACACGTGGGGCACCGGCAAACTGATGTTCAGTGCGCTTAAAACGCCGATGGTGCGAATACATAACCGCCCCGCCTACAACTCCGAGTGCCATGCCACTCGCGATATGGGTGTCGGTGAGTTGAACAACAGCTATGAAGATGCACAAGTGGCCGATACCTTGCTGTGCACCGGTGCCAACCCCTATGAAACCCAGACCAATTACTTTTTAAACCACTGGGTACCGAATCTTTCAGGTGCCACCGTAGACAAGAAGAAAAAATGGTTTCCGGGCGAGACGGCGGCAGCAGCCAAAGTCATCATTGTTGATCCGCGTCGTACGGCGTCCGTCGCGATCTGCGAGCAAGTAGCGGGCAAGGAGAACGTGCTGCATCTGGATATAGAGCCGGGTACCGATACCGCGCTGTTCAACACTTTATTCACCTATGTAGTTGAGCAAGGCTGGCACATCAAAGACTTCATTGCCAAACACACGCGCGGATTTGATGATGCAGTAAAAACCAACCGCATGACATTGGAGGAAGGCTCGAAAATCACCGGCATTGCGGTTACCAAAATAATCCAGGCAGCGCAGTGGGCCTACAAGCCCAAAGCGTCTGGCCACGCAACACGCACCTTCC
>JANLTP010000072.1:0-2609 GCA_031363055.1 Burkholderiales bacterium
GGCCACCATCTTCGACAAGGACGCCGTCCTCACCTCGGCACTGCTCGATCGCCTGCTGCATCACGCCGAAACCATC
This sequence comes from Burkholderiales bacterium, assembly GCA_031363055.1. Lineage (GTDB taxonomy): Bacteria > Pseudomonadota > Gammaproteobacteria > Burkholderiales > Burkholderiaceae_E > JANLTP01. Next base: position 77 of record JANLTP010000072.1, read on the forward strand.
ATCATCGAAAGCAAGAGCTACCGCGCCAAAGACCAGATCGAGATCTGACCGCCGCCGACCAATCCCAGCCCACGATCACCCACTCAGGTCTGGCCCCGCCGATACAATTCCTTCAGCAATTTCAAACCGGCCAATTACGGCTGTTTTCGGGCCGCCATTCACATCGCCCGGCGGTGGTACTGGAGCCGGACAGGAATGAAGTGCGCATGAACCCCGGTGCGAAGGTACTTACTCTGCCTTATGACGTGACGCTTCGAGAGTTCAAAATTGAGTGTTTCTATGCTGCCGACGCGGAATCCGCAGGTATTTTGCGGAGAATCTACTGAAACGGGATTATCGCTGCCGAAGCACCGCGTGGCTCAAATCAGCGGCATCGCAGCGCTTACGATTTGGGGCCCGTCGAGTTATGCTCTTGCCCGCAATGTCGGCTTTGCGACATTGGCGGTTTTCGTTAGAAACTTTCCGGAGGTTTAATGGGTCGGCCGGCACAAGACGTTCGTTTTTGCACCAGTCGCGACGGCACACGAATTGCGTTTGCCGTCAGCGGTCAGGGCGCGCCGCTGCTGCGCGCCGGCCATTCATTTTCGCACCTTGAGTTCGAATGGGAATCCGAGGCCTGGCGGCCGATGCTGGAATTGCTTGGCTTTAACCGAACATTGGTTCGGTACGACATGCGCGGCACGGGCCTGTCAGATCGCGACGGCATCGAATTCTCCTTCGATCGTTATGTTGAGGATCTGGAGGCAGTCGTGGCGGCGGCCGGCCTGCGCAAATTCAGCATCTTCGGGATGACTGGCGGCGGCGCCTTGGCCGTCGCCTATACCGTTCGGCATCCGCAGCAGATCAGCCATCTGGTCTTGTACGGCGCTTACCTGCAGGGACGGATGGTGCGCAGCCGAACCAAGGACCAAAAAGAGGAGACTACGCTGGTACTGCGGCTGATGGAGCTGGGGTGGGGCCAAGACAATCCGACGTTTCAGCAGTTATTCACCTACCAGTTCTTTCCGGACGGCAGCACCGAACAATTTCGCAGCTTTAATGAATTGATGCGCCGATCCGCCTCGTCAGAACAAGCCGCTGCCCTGCTGCGCGCCTGGTTCGATGCCGACATTTCGGAACTGGCGCCACGGCTGCGCGCCCCGACCCTAGTGTTCCACGCGCGCGGCGATCTGCGCGTGCCCTACGACCAGGGTCGACTGCTAGCCTCCTGCATTCCGGGTGCTAAATTGGTGTCACTCGAAAGCCGTAATCACATGTTGCTTAGTGGTGAACCGGCCTGGCAGCACATGCACGAGGAATTGGAGGCATTTCTGCCGATCGAGTTGGCGCACGAAGCGGCTGCAGCGCCAACCAGCGCCGCCGGTCTGAGCCTCCGAGAGCGTAGCGTCCTCGACTTGCTGACCTTAGGTCTCGACATGCCTGATATGGCGAGCCGCCTCGGAATCACTGAAAAAACACTGCGTAATCACCTCTCGATGATTTACAGCAAACTGGGCGTGTCCGGACGGGCTAAAGCCACAGCCTGGGCACAGCGGGAGTTACGAGCCTAGACCCGGCCGATTCCCGATATGTCCCGCTTAGCTCTATGGGTCATTTGCCTCACGACGTCGGGACAACCCGAGCGAAGAATTGGAAATGCCGAAACGTCGCGCAAGCGGTGACGGCAATCCGATCAAACGCCCTAGCCCATTGGAGGATTCCATGACCGCCCAAACAACTTACTCATTGCTGCGTACGCCCACCCTGATACTGGCCTGGTGGTCGGCAATTATCGTTGGCAGCACCCACGCGCAAAGCCAAAGTTTCCCGACGAACACGATTACCTTTGTTGCGCCGACCGCGCCGGGCAGTAACGCGGATCTGCTGCCACGGCTCATCGCACCCGTGCTGAACCGAGCGCTGGGTGTACCGGTGATCGTCGAAAACAAGGCTGGCGCCGCTAGCGCCATCGGTGCGGGCGCGGTTGCGCGGGCGCTGCCCGATGGCTATACCTTGCTGCTGGCACCTCCGCCCGTGCTGTCGGTCAATCAGTGGCTGTACAAAAAACTCAGCTACAACCCCGACAAGGATTTCACTCCCGTGATCGGCATTGCCACTACGCCCAACGTTATCGTCGTCCACCCGAGTGTCCCGGCCCGCCAATTGGCCGAACTGATTGCACTTGCCAAGGCCAAGCCTGGCGAAATCAACTTCGCATCGGGCGGCAGCGGTACCACCCACCATCTGTGCGGCGAATTACTCAAAGCTCGCGCTGGCATCCAATTGACTCACGTATCGTACAAAAGTCCGGCTCCGGCCCTTCAGGACGTCATCGCCGGTCAAGTCCAGATGATCTGCGAGAACCTCTCGAGTGCGCTGCCGTTCATCAAGTCCGGGCAGCTACGGGCAATCGCCCTGACCGCTGCACAACGGGACCGCCGGCTGCCAGATGTGCCGACCGCCGCCGAAGCGGGTTTGCCGGGTCTCGAAGTCAGCGTTTGGTTTGGCGTGGTGGCACCAGCCGCCACCCCTCGGCCGATCATCGATCGACTTA
>JANLTP010000085.1:0-17935 GCA_031363055.1 Burkholderiales bacterium
GGGGTGCCGTGTTCTTTCAGATAGCCGGGCGTCGCCACAATGATCCACGGATTCAATCCCAGATATCGCGAACCCAGGGTTGAATCGGCCAGGCGGCCCATACGAATCGCCACATCGACGCCCTGCTCGACCAGATTCACATAACGATCGTCGCAACTCAGTTCGACCTGCAATTGCGGATTGGCCTGCATGAATTTCATGATCATTGGCGCCAGAATCCGTCGACCAAACGCCACCGAGGTCGAAATGCGCAGCGCGCCGCTGACCTGCGTTTGCAACAGACTGGCGACTGAATCGGCCTCCTCGACATGGCGGGTAATCAGCTTGCATTTTTCGTAGTACAGCAAACCAATTTCGGTCGGCGTGATGCCTCGGGTGGTTCGATGCAGCAGCCTTGCGCCCAACTGCTCTTCCAGTCGAGAAATTTGCTTGGTCGCCGCCGGCTGGCCGATCCGCTGTTCCTGCGCAGCTTTGCTGAACGATCCCAAATCCACCACACGAATGAATAGTTGCAGCGCCTTGATTCTGTCCATGTTGCATGGTACGTCCAGTTGCCGATATTCCAAATTGGAATAAAGCAAATGCGCGTTGGGGCACTTCCGAAGTCGGCTGGCTGAATGCAATATGCATCTCGAAGCGTCAGTCAAAGACCGATACAGAGACACAGAGACGTAGTGACCCACCAAAAGGAAACGCAATGAGCAAGATGAAGGCAGCAATGGCGGCGGTACTGGTGATGGAAAAGGAGGGCATCACGCAGGCCTTCGGTGTGCCCGGCGCAGCGATCAACCCCTTGTACGCGCAACTGCGCGAGCGCCAGAGCATCGCGCATATTCTGGCCCGCCACGTCGAAGGTGCCTCCCATATGGCCGAGGGCTATACCCGAGCTGCAGCGGGCAATATCGGCGTGTGCATCGGCACCAGCGGGCCGGCCGGAACCGACATGATCACCGGGCTGTACTCGGCGATTGCCGACAGTATTCCAATTCTGTGCATCACGGGTCAGGCACCGCGAGCGCGGCTCTTCAAGGAAGACTTTCAGGCGCTCGATATCGAGGCGATTGCCAAGCCGGTCACCAAATGGGCGGTCACCGTTCGCGAACCGGCGCTGGTGCCACGTGTTTTCCAGCAGGCATTCCACGTCATGCGCTCGGGGCGGCCCGGACCGGTGTTGATCGATCTGCCGATAGATGTGCAAATGGCCGAGATTGAATTTGACATCGACACCTACGAGCCGCTGCCGGTCTACAAGCCAGCAGCCACCCGCAAACAGATCGAGCGGGCGCTCGACATGCTGCAGGCATCGACCAAACCGCTGATCGTCGCCGGCGGTGGCATCATCAACGCCGACGCTTCGGCGCTGCTGGTTGAATTCGCCGAGCTGACCGGTGTCCCGGTCATTCCGACCTTGATGGCCTGGGGCAGCATTGCCGATGACCACCCGTTGATGGCCGGTATGTGTGGCTTGCAAACCAGCCATCGCTACGGCAATGCAACCCTTTTGGCCAGTGATTTTGTGTTGGGTATCGGCAATCGTTGGGCCAACCGCCACACCGGGTCGGTCGATGTCTACACCCAGGGTCGAACCTTTGTTCATGTCGATATCGAACCCACCCAGATTGGTCGTGTGTTCAACCCGGATCTCGGTATTGCCTCCGACGCCCGACTGGCGCTCGAACTGTTCGTCGCCATCGCTCGCGAACGCAAGGCGAACGGCGCCCTGAAAAACTACAGCGAATGGGCTTCACGCTGTGCCGAGCGCAAAAAACTCATGCAGCGAAAGACCGACTTCAACAACATACCCATCAAGCCACAGCGTGTGTATCAGGAAATGAACGCTGCCTTTGGCAGAGACACGATTTACGTCTCAACCATCGGCTTGTCGCAAATCGCCGGCGCGCAGTTTCTGCGCGTCTACGGACCTCGGCAGTGGATCAATTGCGGGCAAGCCGGGCCACTGGGCTGGACCATCCCGGCGGCCCTTGGCGTCGCCGCCGCTGATCCGACCCGCACGGTGGTCGGTCTGTCCGGCGACTACGATTTCCAGTTCCTCGTCGAGGAGTTGGCAGTAGGCGCGCAGTTTCGCATTCCGTACGTGCAGGTGCTCGTCAACAACAGCTACCTGGGCTTGATTCGGCAATCGCAGCGCGGCTTTGAGATGGATTACTGCGTACAACTCGCGTTCGACAATCAGAATGTCAGCGACCCGACGCTCAAGGGTTATGGGGTCGATCACCAGGCCGTTGTTGAAGGACTGGGCTGCAAGTCACTCAGGGTCACGGATCCTGAAAAAATACGCGCCGCGCTGATTCAAGCTCAGGCCATGGCCCAGACCTATCGCGTACCGGTGGTCGTCGAAGTGATTCTCGAGAAGGTGACCAATATTGCAATGGGTACCGAGATCAACGCGATCAACGAGTTCGAGGACATCGAATGTTTGCATCCTGAGGGAAAAGAAGGTTTGATCGCCGCCGGGTTACTTGAGTAAACGCCGGCCGGTCTCAAGGAAACGCCTCGCCCTTTGCGCTGACCAACTTGCCTGCGAACAAAGGGCAGGCGCCGCTCTAACGGCAATTCAACCGCGCAAGGCGAGTGCGATACTTGCAAGAGTCTCCGCCGGATACCTGCGGCGATACTTCGCCGGATACCCAGATGCGCCTGCAGCAATGTCATAACTTTCATGATTTCCGCAAACTCGCCCAGCGCCGCTTGCCGGGTCCGATCTTCAACTACATCGATGGCGCGGCTGACGACGAAACCACCTATCGGCGCAATACCGCCAGCTTCGAGCGCGTTGATCTGGTGCCCAACGTGTTGCGAGGCGTGAAGACCATCGACATGTCGGTCACCGTGATGGGCCAAAAACTGGCCACGCCTTTTTACTGCTCGCCGACTGCCTTGCAGCGCCTGTTTCATCACCAGGGTGAACGTGCTGTGGCAGCCGCAGCGGCCAGGTACGGCACGATGTTTGGCGTCTCTTCGCTGGGTACGGTCAGCCTCGAAGAACTTCGCAAGGCCCATGACACACCGCAGGTGTATCAGTTCTATTTCCACAAAGACCGTGGCTTGAACCGCGCCATGATGCAGCGAGCCAAGCAGGCTGGCGTCAATGTCATGATGCTGACCGTCGACAGTATTACCGGCGGTAATCGCGAGCGTGACCTGCGCACAGGGTTTTCGATTCCGTTCAAGTTAACCCTGAATGGAGTGGCGCAATTTGTAGTCAAGCCCCGCTGGGGACTTAACTATATCTCGCATGAGCGCTTCAAATTGCCGCAGTTGGATGATCACGTCGACATGAGCGGCGGTGCAATGTCCATCGGTCGTTATTTCACCGAGATGCTCGATCCGTCCATGACCTGGGAGGATGTCGCCGATATGGTGAAGCAGTGGGACGGGCAGTTCTGCCTGAAGGGCGTGATGTCGGTTGAGGATGCCAGGCGAGCGGTCACTATTGGCTGTACGGGTATCGTGTTATCGAATCACGGTGGCCGCCAGCTAGATGGTTCACGCGCAGCCTTTGATCAACTCGCAGAAATTGTCGATGCGGTCGGCGACCGAATCGATGTCCTGATGGATGGCGGCGTCCAGCGTGGCACCCATGTGCTGAAGGCCCTCTCACTCGGGGCCAAGGCCGTTGGGCTCGGCCGATATTATCTTTATCCCTTGGCCGCCGCCGGTCAAGCCGGTGTCGAGCGCGCGCTCGGTCAACTACGTACCGAGATTGAGCGCGACATGAAACTCATGGGCTGTTCGACGATCGCGCAACTGACCCGGGCCAACTTGCGTTTCCGTTGAACCGCCATTTGTTGTCATCCACATTGAAGTGTGATCCACATCCAAGTGTGATGCGCATTGAAGTGTGACGCTCACTCCTTGACCGCACCGGTCAACGAGGATACGTAGTAGTCGACAAACAAGGAATAAAACAGCGCGACCGGCAGTGAACCCAGCAACGAGCCGGCCATCAGCGCACCCCATTGATAAACGTCGCCCGAGACCAGTTCGGTGAGGATCGCAACCGGCACAGTTTTCTTCTCACTGCTCTGAATGAAGGCCAACGAATAGATAAATTCATTCCAGGAAAGCGTGAACGAAAAGATGCCTGCCGAGATCAAACCGGGCACGGCCAGCGGCAGCGTGATTCGCCTCAGAATCTGCAAACGCGTCGCGCCGTCGATCAGCGCACACTCCTCGAGTTCATAAGGGATCGACTTGAAGTAGCCAATCAACAGCCAGGTGCAGAACGGCACGAGAAAGGTCGGGTAGGTCAGGATCAGCGCCAATGGCGAGTCGAACAAACCGAGCTGATAAACCGTCGTCGCCAAGGGAATGAACAGGATCGACGGCGGCACCAGGTAGGCGAGGTAAATACCGAGTCCGACATATTGGCTGCCCTTGAAGCGCAGGCGCTGAATCGCATACGCAGCCAGGACGCTCGAGAACAACGACAGGAAGGTCGCACAAATGGCGACGGTCATCGTGGTCAGCAGCCATTTCGGGTAAGCGGTCTCGAACAACAACTTATGGATGTGATCCAGCGTTGGACTACCGATCCAAAAGGGGTTGTAGCGTTTGTAGTCGTAGAGCTCGGCGTTCGGCTTGAACGCCGTGATGGTCATCCAGTAAAACGGAAATAGCAGAATCAACACGAAGCAGGCGAGTGGCAGATAAATCGTCACCATTCGCCGGGCTCGGCTGTCCCAATCCATCTGATCGGGTGCAACGGTGGCGGTCGATTTCGGTTCGCCGGGCGGTGCCGCTACATCAGTCATCGGATTCTCCTTGTTGCCATTTGCGGCGCGCCAATGCGAAATAGCTGAACAAGGTCGCGACCACCAGGAATGGAATCATCGCAACCGCAATCGCCGCACCCTCGCCCAATTCGCCGCCGGCAATACCGCGCTGAAACGCCAGGGTCGCCATCAGGTGCGTCGAGTTGACCGGACCGCCACGCGTGATGGCATAGACGAGCTGGAAGTCGGTGAAGGTGAAGATGATCGAGAACGTCATCACGATCGCCAGAATCGGCATCAGCAGCGGTAAGGTGATGAACCGAAACCGTTGCCAACCGGTCGAGCCGTCGAGCAGCGCCGCCTCATACAGCGACGGCGAGATGGTCTGCAAGCCGGCCAGCAACGAGATGGCAACGAACGGGATGCCACGCCAGATGTTGGCTGCGATCAGCGACCAGCGCGCCGGCCAGGTCGAGCCCAGAAAATCGAAGTATTTATCGCGCACACCGAGCACATCTACGGCAAGGTAGGAGACGATCGAGAACTGCGGGTCATAGATCCACCAGAAGGCAATCGCCGAGAGCACCGTCGGCACGATCCACGGCAGCAAGATAATCGCACGCAGCAGACTCTTGAACGGCAGATGGTTGTTCAGCAGCAGCGCCAGCCACAGGCCCAGCGCGAATTTTCCGGCGGTCGCTACGGCCGTGTAGAACACGCTGTAGAACACCGCGCTCCAGAATTGCGGATCTTCAAGCAGGTACTGAAAATTCTCCAGCCCGACCCACTTGCCCATCTTGCCAATCTTGGTGTCGGTGAAGGATAGCCACAATCCAAGCCCCAGCGGATAGGTCAGGAACACCGACAGCAGGCCGCCGGCCGGTAGCAGGCAGACAAAGATCAGAAACGGTTTGTAGTCGAACAGGCGCGCCAACCAACCGGGTTGCGGCCGGTTACGCATCCATTCGGACAACGCGACGTCTTGAGTCATAGGGCTCGCGGACTTCGAAGAACGCTGGTCAGGCAGGCGGCGATCACGGGGCGATCATGCTCAACGGTAATAGCGACGGGTGCGCCGCTCGGCTTCCTTGACCGCGTCGGCCGGCGAAGTCTGCCCCGAGGCGACGGACGAGCACATCTGTACCAGCACATACTCAGCGGCTACCGTCCCGGCGGACTGCGTGATCGGACCCTTGTAGCCGCTCCAGAACGGGTTGCTCATACCATCGCGATAGACCGCAAGCTTCGGGTCACTGTCCCAAACCTTGCTCTTCGCATAAGCCAGCAGCGGATGCGACCAGTAGCCCAAGCAACCGGTCAGCCACGGATCGTACTGCTCGGCCTCCATCATGTACTGCAGATAGGCCTTGGCGGCATTCGGTGCCTTCGAGTGCTTGAACACCATGCCGTTCAAGATCAGCGCCGATTGCGGCGGCTTGCCGGCGATGCCTGGCGGCAGCGGTGCATGGTCGGTATCTTCGGCGATCGCGCGGGTCGCCGGATCATTCTTCAGCGCAAAGTACAGGGACACACCATTTGAAGTCAGGTAGAGCTCGTTGGCCGCGTAAGCGCGATTGTTGCTGACATCGCCCCAAGACAAGGTGCCCGGCGCAAAGGTTGCATAGAGTTCCTTTAGATAGTTGAGCGCTGCCAGCGTCTCCTTGCTATTGATCGCGACTTTGCCGCCCTCGTCGACCAGGAAACCACCGTGCGACCAGATCAGCCAATTGGCGAAGCCGTTGCCATCGCCGACCGCATTGCCCAGAGCAAAGCCGGGCAGCTTGTTGATCTTTTTCAACGACTGGCACAACTTCAGAAAGTTGGCATGATCTCCGGGTACCTTCTCGAAGCCGGCCTCCTTCAAGGCCGAGATACGGTAAACAATCGGGCCGGTCGAGCCGCCAAACGGCAGTCCAATCCAGTTATTGGTGCCGGCCTTCTTGCCGTATTTCTCACCGAGGAAGGACCAGCCGCCATACTTCTTGCCCAAGTACTCTGCGATGTCGCTGACCTCAATCAGTTTGTCGGTGTAGACGTGCGGATCCTCAGCCCAGCCCAGCACCACATCGGGACCGGCGCCGGTATTGGCCGACACGGCGGTCTGTTGCCGAATGTCTTCCCAGCCAACGAAGTCGACGCGAACTTCTACGCCCATTTCCTTGGCGAATTTGGCGGTATTGGCACGAAAGATGGTTTCATCCGGTTCGACAAAACGGGCCGGCCGCAGGATACGAAGGGATGCGCCTTTTTCTATGTTCAAGGTCGGCGGTGTCGCCGCGGCCTTCGGAATGGCCTGGGCGTTGACTGTGCGGGTCAGTGCCAGCGCAGCGGCCGCTGCGCTCAGTTTGACCGCTTCTCTACGCTTGATAATAAAAACCATGTCGATGCCTCCTGTGGCGGCTCGGTTCGAGCCTGACTGATTTGACTGCTTGAGGATGTTGCCCCTTGCGACTGTTGATTGCTTGAGACTGTTGATTGCTGGCGAATACTGATTGCTGGCGAATGACTCCGTTGCAGCGAACTACAACCGTTGGCCAGACTGCTGGTCGAACAAATGCACCAGTTCCGGGTCCGGCCGTATCCGCAATATTTCTCCAGGCCTGACCGATACTCGCTCGCGAAACGCGCCAACCAAGGACTGCGAGCCGACCTTCATCAACACCTGTGTCTCCGAGCCAGTCGGCTCGATGACTTGCACGGTCGCGGCGATACCTTCGCCGCCAGTGCTCCCGCCAGTACTCCCGCCAGCATTCCAGCCAGTGCTGCCGTCAAGACTCAGATGTTCGGGACGCACGCCATAAACCGCAGGTCCCGGCCTGGGTCCTACACCCTTTGACGGCAGCGGCCACTCAGTTCCATCGTCGGTGCGAAAGACCTGACCATCAACTACGCCCTTTAAAAGGTTCATGGCAGGTGAACCAATAAAGCCTGCAACAAACAGATTCGCCGGCCGGTCATACAGCTCGAGCGGCGGTCCGGCTTGCTCAATATTTCCGCTGTTCATGACGACGATCTTGTCGGCCATCGTCATCGCCTCGATCTGATCGTGCGTGACATAAACGGTTGTTACCTTGAGTCGCTGGTGCAGCTCTTTGATTTCCGAGCGCATCTGCACGCGCAGCTTGGCATCTAGATTCGACAGCGGTTCATCAAACAGAAAAACTTGCGGATTGCGCACAATCGCACGACCCATCGCAACACGTTGCCGCTGGCCGCCCGACAGTTGACGCGGGTACCGCGCCAGCAGTTGCCCGAGACCGAGAATTTTCGCTGACCGCTCGATGGCACTGTCCATCAGCGTCTTCGGCGCCTTCGCGAGTTTCAGCGAGAAGCCCATGTTCTCATAGACGGTCATATGCGGATAAAGCGCATAGTTCTGGAACACCATCGCGATATCCCGGTCCTTCGGCGGTACCGAATTGACGACGCGCCCCGAGATGGAAATCTCGCCCGAGGTAATGTTCTCGAGACCGGCCAACATCCGCAGCAACGTCGATTTTCCGCAACCGGAGGGGCCGACCAGCACGACGAATTCGCCATCAGCGATATCAACGCTAGCGCCATGCAGCACTTCGACGGGGCCGAACGCCTTGCGGACGTTGCGGATCTCGACTGTCGCCAATCTTCCCCTCCCCTCGTGGCGGCTGAGCCGCCTGATTCTTGTACGTGCGTTGTCCAGCAATCAACTGCAGCCTGGTCCCCAGTATTACCGCTGGAACTTTGGCTGTCAACGTTCAGACGGTAATCAGCCCGGCCCGCATCGCCTTGGCCACCGCATGCGCACGCGAAGTGGCATGAAGCTTGGCAATGATTTGTGCGACATGAAACTTCGCCGTGTGAGTCGATATTTCAAGCGCCAGGGCGATCTCGCGATTCGCCAGTCCTTCGGTCATCTGGTAGAGGACCTGATGCTCGCGCGCCGTCAACGACTCGATGAATTCGCCTTTGGCCTTACCTTTGAGTTCATGATGCGGCGCTTGCGTTTGCAGAAACACGGATTCACGTTTCGGAAAAGGACTTCGTGTCACCAGGTTTGAACTGAAGCAGCATAATCCTGCCGCAGCGGCACGCACGGCGGCGGCTACTTGCTCGAAGTCGGCACTCTCGGACAACACGGAATGGCCGCTGGCCAGCAGGGCTTCGCAATCATCGCTGCGACTCGTCTCGCTTAACAAGAAGATCTGCGCGTACGGTACCGGGACAGAAGTCTCGGCCGCGTCTGTCATTTCGGTATCCTCGGTCAGTTCGTTACCGTCTGTCAGTTCGTTACCATCTGTCAGTTCGTTACCATCTGACGCGGCTGGCGATTCCAAGCTCCAGCCAGAATCCATCACCGATAACACGACATCGATCGGCGAGCCGAGAATCGAGCGAAGTGCCGACACGCTAGCCGCCTGGGCTACGATGTCCAGGTCATGCACGCTCGACAAGCCGGCGCGAAGGCCGGCCAAGGCCAACGGCGATCGGGCGACCAGCGCCAGTGCGAGCCGTGCTGACAAATCGTCTGGAGGTGGCAGAATGCCCAGCACATTCGCCTCGTCAGCAGCGTCTGCTTGAAGTCGGCCAGGGCGCCACCGTGATCGCGATCTGCTGCCCCACGCCGCCACGGATCAGATCGAAGGTAACCGTCTCACCGACATGGCTCGCCAACGCCATGCGCATGGCCGACAAGCTGCCCAGCTTGTGCCCGCCAACGGCCACCAGAATATCGCCAATCAGAACACCGGCCGTTTGTGCAGGACCGCGTTCTGCCAGCGCCGTCACCAGCAGCGCTGTCTGTTCATTCGTATGTTCCTTCGTCTGTTCCCGCGTATCGCCATGATCCGCCGCCAATGGCAACGCAACAGGCTGCGCGCCGATGCCCAGATACGGCCGCGCGACATGGCCACGGGTCAGCAAAGAATCGACCACTCGCGAGATATTGGAAGCCGGAATGACCACACCGTAGCCGCGCGCCAACGCCGAACTGCCGATACCGACCACCTTGCCGTGCGTATCAACGATCGCCGCGCCGGATTGGCCGCCATACAAGCCGCCATCCAGCCGAATCTGGCGATCGAGTTGACCGCCCTGCCAAGTCTGCCAGCTACCCGATGCGCGGTTGACCATGCCGTAACTCGCAGTTACGTCGCCACTGGCGGAGCGGCCGACGGCAATGACCAGATGGCCCGCTCGCAAGCTGGTCGCATCGCCGAGTTCAGCGGCCGCGTCCGGTGCTTTGGCCAGACGGAACACGGCCAGATCGGTGCTGCTGTCGACGCCGATCAAGGCAGCACTCTGCAGTTGCCCGGCCGCATCGATCATCGAAATTTCGTTCGGCGCGCGCCGGAAAGGGTGCGCCGTCGTGACCAGAATGTCGTCGCGCCACAGAACCGCTGATGCAATCGTGTGACCGCCTCGCCCGGGTACGGCATAGATCCAATCGCCGACGCGTTCGACTATCGAGGCAAGATCTGCGGACAATGTATGAAGCGAGTCAAGAGGCGGATGTGATTGTTTGTTCATGATGTGTGAGCCTTTCCGTTGGGAGACGGAAAGTTACCCTGGCGCGACTCGCTGCACATCAGCCAAACGGCCGGGTCCGTAGGAGCACCTACCTGACCAGATGGGGAGGTAAGTATGAAATGCAAGAGCGGCCAATCACAAGGGCAGGCATACCGAAAGGGCGGGCAAACGCATGGCGGCGGTATTGAATTAATCTCAGCTCAAAATATCGAGCAAAAAAGAAAACAGGAGACTCTCCGTGCCGATCCATGACTCTCGAGTGAATCGCGCAACTCGCGCAACTCGCGCCGGTCGCGCAGCTCGCGCCGATCAGGCTAGTCGCGTAGCACGTTTGGCGCTCACGCTGAGCCTGATCTCGGTCCTTGGTTCCTGTGTCACCGGCCCCGGAATTCCGAGCGCATCGAACGTTGATGATCCGGCAGCCTGCGCTGCGTTATCCGGTCCGACGCATTGCCTGGTTCGCGGTGCGATGGATGCGCGCGTTGGTGTCGATGGCAAGCCCTATGAGATTCGCTTCGAATTACGCTTGCCGAGCGCCTGGAGCGGCCGATTCTTCTATCAGGGCGGTGGTGGTAACGACGGCATCGTCAACCTCGCGCTCGGTCGAAACGCCAGTTCGCTCGGCGATTATGGCGGCGCGTTGGCACGAGGCTTTGCGGTGGTGACAACCGATGCTGGCCATCAGTCTCCGAGCCCTGAATTCGGGCTCGATCCACAAGCGCGCGTCGATAACGCCTACCGCGCCCATGAACGTACCGCCAACACCGCCAAATCGATCATCGCGGCCGCCTGGGATACCCAGTTGTTCAACGCCATCGCTCCGACCGACGCCAGTGGTAATCGCATCCTGAGTCGAGCATTCTCGAACGACGATCTGAACCTGGTCGTACGCTCGGTCTTGCAGGCCTGCGATGCCCAGGATGGTCTGATCGACGGCATGGTGCAGAACACTCGAGCCTGCCGGTTCGACCCGTCGGTGTTGCAATGTTCGGGCGAGAAATCGGCAAGTTGCCTGTCGTCACCGCAAGTAGACGCCTTGAAGAAAGCCTTCGCGGGCCCGAAAACCAGTCGCAGCCAGGACCTTTGTGTCGGCCAACCTTGGGACCCGGGAATTGCGACACCCTTCTGGCGCGCCTGGAAGCTGGGCACGGCAACGACTCCGAAGCCGAACTCGAACAACACGCTGCTGATGTCCGGTGCGCTCGGTTTTTATTTTGCGACGCCGCCCGATCCGAAGCTCGATACCCTGACTTTGAACTTCGATACGGATCCAGCCCGGCTTGAGGCGGTATCGCAGGTGTTCGACACCTATCGCGATGTCGACATGAACGCGTTCAGACAACGCGGTGGCAAGTTCATGATCATCCATGGCACCGCTGACGGCATATTCTCATCGTCGGAATCAGTCGCGTACTTCGAGTCGATGGCGCAAAAACAGGGTGGCTTTGCATCGGTCGATCCGAGGACTCGTCTAATTTCGCCTGTGTCAGTGCTCCTTGACCAACGCCCAGACTCGAGCCGGGGTGAACGGCATATCAAAGCTCTTGATCCCGAGCGGACGCAGGGCATTGAGCATGGCGTTCGAGATCGCCGGCAAGGAACCTGAGCAACCGGACTCACCAACGCCCTTGGCGCCCAGCGCGTTGAGCGCGGTGGGTACCGGGTGGTCATCCCAACGGATTCGATTCATCCAGCCGACACGAGGCATGACATAGTCCATGAAACTGCCAGTCAACAACTGGGCGGATGTTTCATCATAAATCGCATGCTCGCCAAATGCCTGGCCGACGCCTTGCATGACGCCGCCGTGTACTTGCCCGATCACAAGCTGACGCGAAATCACATTACCCAGATCGTCGACAGCCGAGTAATCGGTCAGCTCGGTCACGCCGGTCTGACGATCGATCTCGATCTCGGCAATATGGCAGCCGTTCGGATAGGTGACGCCCGATAAAGAGTCGCCGTCGCAGTCGAGCGGATGTGGGCTGGCGCCAGCGACCCGACGCGCCAGCTCTGACACGCCGAGGCTGCGGTCACCGGCTCGAAACGCAGCATCTTGGAAAGTCACGTCGCTGGCCGCGACGCCCAGCGCTTGCGCCGCCAGCGGCACGGCCCGCTCGATCACGCGATCGACCAGCACCTTGAAGGCGCTACCGGCGCCGTACAGCGAGCGGGATCCACCGGTGCCGTTGCCAATCAGCATTTCCTTCGGGTCACTGGCGCGATAACGAACATCATCGAGCGCGATGCCGAGTCCGCGCGCGACGATTTCCGCGAATGAGGTCTCATGGCCCTGCCCCGACGGACCGGTGACGCCGAACAAACTGACCTTGCCGTCCTTGTCCCATCGACAGGAGACCTGGTCCTTCGGCGCGCCGCCACCGCCCGAAGCTTCGAGATAACAAGCCACGCCAATGCCACGCAGCTTACCGCGCAGGGCCGAATCGGCGCGGCGCGCGGCGAACCCGTCATAGTCGGCGAGCTTGAGTGCCTTGTTCATGACGCCCTCAAAATCGCCGCAGTCGTAGACCGTCACATTCGCCGTCTGATACGGAAACGCGTCTTTGGGAATGAAGTTCTTGCGTCGTAGCGCGATCGGATCGAAGTCGTGCTCGGCGGCTGCTGCGTCGATCAGCGTTTCAATCGCAAACGCGATGTCGGGCCGACCAGCGCCGCGATAGGCCGACACCGGCACCGTGTTGGTAAAGGCGAGCTTCGAGCTCATGTACAAGGCCGGCACCCGATAGACACCACCCATGGTGACCGCGATGTTCTTGCTGCCGATGAATGAGCCCCAGTAGCAGGTGTAGGCGCCCAGATCGACGGTATCGTTGAATCGAATCGCAAGAATCCGGCCGTGTTCGTCGAGCGCGATCTCGCCGTCGAGCGTCAAGGCGCGGCCATGCCATTCACCGACGAACAGTTCACTGCGCGTCGCGGTCCATTTTGCCGGTCGGCCGAGCTTTTTAGCGGCGATCATGAGCAACACTTGCTCGGGGTACGTTCCGCCGCGCAAGCCGAACGAGCCGCCGACGTCTTGCGCGATCACTTCGATATCAGCGGCGGGCACGCCAGCGACACCGGCCAGCGAGGCACGCATGCCCAACATACCCTGGGTCGGCGTATAGACTCGGTAGTGCCCCGTCGCGGCGTCAAAATCCACCAGACTGGCGCGCAATTCCATCGGTGCGCCCACCAGGCGCTGGCTGTGAATACAGTGACGAGTAGCATACCGTGCGACATCGAATCCGGCCTGCGCAGCCGCCGCATCACCAGCTTCGAACTCAAGTGACAAATTGCCGGGCACCCGCTCATGCAGTTGTACGGCATGCTCGGCAAAGGCCTGCGCGACCGAGGCAACCGCTGGCAAATCGTCATAATCGATTTGTGCGAGCTCGGCCGCGTCTTGAGCGGCGCGAACCGATTCGGCGACGACCATCGCGATCGGTTGCCCGACGAACAGCACCTTGCCATCGGCGAGCAAGGGCATACCGGCAATTTTCTGCGGTTGATTGTGCTTGTCGGTCAGGCTGGCGCCGGTGGGCACGGTCTTGGCGCCAGCGGCCTTGACGTCATCGATGGTCAATACCGTCAGAACGCCAAGCGCACTGCGCACGGCGGACACATCGAGCGAACGGATTCGCGCATGCGGCCGATCGGAACGAATGACGTGGGCATACACCTGGTTCGGCAAATTCCAGTCCGAGGTATATTTTCCATGGCCGGACACCAGACGCAGGTCTTCATGACGCGACGGCATCAGCGACGGCTGGGTTGACGGCTGGAAAGCAGGCTGGGTTGCAGGCTGGGTTGCAGGCTTATTATCGAGACCTTGATCAACTGCGTTCATGCCGCACTCCTCATCAACTGCGCGGCCTGCTTGACTGCCGCAATAATGTTCACATAACCGGTACAGCGACACAGGTTACCAGCCAGCCCTTCCTCGATTTGCTGATCGTTCGGATCCGGATGGTGCTTGAGCAAATCGACCGTCGCCATGATCATGCCCGGCGTGCAAAAGCCGCATTGCAGGCCGTGACACATTGAGAATGCCTGCTGAACCGGATGCAACGACGCCATCGACGGCACCGCATTGCCGGTTGTGAAGTCGATCTGCGTGACCACCTCGCGTTTGCCAGTTGCGCCAACTGTGCCGCCGGCGCCATCGGAGCTTCCTGCGCTGCCCGCGCCCACACCCGCGAAACTGCCCGCCAGCCCTTCAATGGTGGTGACCGCACAACCATCGGCCTGCGCGGCCAGCATGCTGCACGATTTGATGGCCTCGCCATCGACGTGGACGGTACAGCAGCCACATTGGCTGGTGTCGCAGCCGACGTGGGTGCCGGTCAGGCCGAGTTGATCGCGCAGCAGATCGACCAGCAAGGTTCGTGATTCGATCTCGGCGCTTCGGGCTTGCCCGTTGACGGTTAAGGTTACTTTCATGGGTTCAGTTCCTTGAGGTTCATCAGCGTTGGCGTTGTCATCGGCATCGGAGCCTACGCAGGTGACAGGCAACGCGCCACAGCCTGCAGCGCCAGCACTCGCATCAATTGGGCGCGATAGGCTGCCGGGGCATGCAGGTCAGCATTCAGTTCATCGGCCGGATAGTGCAATCCGGCCAACGCGGTGGCGGCAAACTGCCGGGTCAACGCAGCCTCGGCTTGCGCCCAACGAAAGACACCGGGTCCGGCGCCCGTCACCGCCACCCGTACCGGGCCGCCGTAGTCAGCCACCAGCACGCCGGTCATCGCGTAACCCGAGGCAGGATGCCGAAATTTTGCATAGGCCGCGCGTTTCGGAATCGCAAAACGGACATGGGTCACCATCTCATCACTGGCCAGTGCGGTCGTGAACATGCCTTGAAAAAAATCGGCTGCCGGCAAGTCACGCAAGTTGGTCTGCACCATGGCATCGAGGCCCAGCACGGCCGCCGGGTAATCGGCGGCGGGGTCATTGTTCACAATCGAGCCGCCCAGGGTGCCTCGCGCTCGCACTTGTGGATCGCCAATACTCGCGGCCAGCTCTGCCAATGCCGGCAGGGTGCTGCGCACCAACGCATCGGCAGCAACTTCGGCATGGCGCATACCGGCGCCGATCTGCAAGTAATCACCGTCGCGGCGGACACCACGAAGTTGTGGCAACTTGCCGATATCGATGAGCCGGGTCGGTGCGCTGAGGCGGTGTTTCATCGACGGCAGAAGGGTCATGCCGCCGGCCAGCAGTTTGGCTTGCGGATCGGCGGCCAGCGCAGCCTGCGCCTCGGCAATCGCCTCGACACGTTGGTAGGTGAATTCATACATGGTCATTGGCTCTCAAAACAGCCCGGATGCGGGATAATCAACCGGGAACCAGCAGGTGACTCATTATCAACGCATTCCGGTTATGACACCGGGCCCCGGTGACCCAACCAGTTTCAAAAGAGGACTTCATGAACGCACGAACTGACCGGCCCGAAATCCTGAACCCGTCGCAGGTGCCCATGAGCATTGATGTCATCTCGGATGTCGTCTGTCCCTGGTGCTTCATTGGCAAACGCCAACTCGAGCAGGCCGTCGAGCAGTGGTGCCGTGCTCATCCAGAAGCGCCCGCACCCATTATCAACTGGCTGCCATTTCAGTTGAATCCGGATATGCCGCTTGAAGGGGTCAGCCGTGAAGATTATTTGCGACGCAAATTTGGCCATGCCGACGGCGGCAAAATTTACGCCAACGTGCAACGGGCCGCCCGTGAAGTCGGGTTGGAGTTGAACATTCAGGGCATCCAGCGGCAACCGAATACGCTGCGGCCACATGCGCTCTTGAAGCAGGCCGGGGAGCAGGGCATTCAGGAGGCGCTGGCGGAGGCGCTGTTCGCGGCCTATTTCATCGACGGTCGCGATTTGACCGCACCGGACGAACTACGCTCGATCGCCGCTGCGGCAGGTCTGGACGCCGATCGTATCGCGCGGGCACTGGACGACGCACTCGAACATGAGGCGATTGCCGAATCGGATTTGCAGGCCCGTGAGAACGGCATCAGCGGTGTGCCCTTTTTTATTCTGGATCGACGGGTGGCGGTCAATGGTGCGGCCGGTGCTGAGCATTTGCTGCATTCGATGGAAAAGGCGCAGCAAAAGCGCGAATTGAAGGTCGATTAAAAACAAGCGGTCAACTCATTGTTTTCGGCCGACTAAATTACTGTTAGATTTCAGAAAGCCGCCAATGCTTGTCGACATCATCACCGAAGAGGCGCACCAAATCATTCAATACAACGTCAGAATGATTTCCAGACTTGTCGCCGAAAGAAAGCGATTTGAGAATTGGCTTCAGCTTGAAATATTAACGAGACTGATGGAAAAATTTCCGGCGATCGAAATCGAGAAGGCTTTTCCGGGCACGCAGGAGAGATGTGATTTTTGGCTTAAGGAGCAAACTGGTGAGGAGAGTTGGATAGAGCTTAAGCTTTGCGTCACAAACTATTGTTCGAATTACTGTGAGATATCGTCCGCAAGGCCAATTACGAATCAAATTTCTGACATTAAACGCGACTTACATAAGCTACATCGATTGCCTACTGCTCACTCCTGAACAGTCATTCTTATTGCGTACCCTTTTCCAGATTTTGGGCAAACGCAATCACAGTGGATTTTGCATCTAGCTAGACTCAAGACTACAGCGGGCAATGTTTCCGAGGCGTTTTCGGTACCCCTAGAGCGAAATGCCAAGCACGCAAAACTTTCGGCCTACCTACTGTCAGCCAAGAGCAATGAAACCTAACCAATCGTTGGACGCAGACAAGTTTTCCGGGCCGGCGAGGGAAAAGGAATCTCGCGCTTGGGTGCGCTGGCCCGTAAAACTCGCTGGTCAACTTCGGCGTTATTCAGCACATTCGAAGTGTAGGAATATGTAGATGCCGCCGAAGATTCGAGAGTTGATTGTCGACCTAGAAAAGGCACGCTTTTCGAATCGCGGTGGCTAAGGTAGCCATCGAAACTTCATGCATCCTGAAGTGACCAGACCCTTTACAATTTCGGGGGCGCTCGGGGACGACGCAAAGCAGTATCAGATTCGAGCGGTAAAGACGGCAATCGAGGAGTCGAAAAAGTGAAAGACAGCGCGCGATACGCGAAAATCGTGGAATGGTCGGAAGAGGATCAATGCTACGTTGGAAGTTCTCCTGGGCTGATTTACGCGGGATGTCACGGAGCCGATGAAATTTCAGTCTTTGAGGAACTGTGTCAAGTAGTCGAGGAGGCCGGCAGGCTGCTGCCGGTGCCGACTTCGGGCAAGGACTATGCGAACAAAATGCAGCGTGTTGCATAACCTGACGTCGAGGCCGGGAAATAACTCAGTGAGACGGTTCTGAATACACACGCGCGCAAAACTGACCTCTCAGATCGCTCCAGGATCGACGATCGTCAACTCGGCTGTAAAAATTGACCTGGAAAAATTGATCCAAATGCTCGCCCCAACACTTTTTTCGCAACCTCGTTAGGCGTCACGAGAATCCCCGTGGACTGCCGAAAGCCTCTGCCCGATTGCACAGAATGTCCGCTGACTCGCCATTGTTATTGCTCCGGAATCTATGAACTTGAAATATGAAGATGCGCCATCATATAGGGGTGATGGAAACCACAGACATGAGAAAGCTCTCGCCCGAAGCGAGACACGAGCGTCGCGTGCAGGTGATTCGGCTGCGCAAGGCCGAGCGTACGT
>JANLTP010000094.1:0-11428 GCA_031363055.1 Burkholderiales bacterium
ACAGGTGGGCTGGGGATTGCAGTTCGGTTCGATCGAGCGTCGCCCGGCATTCGAGCGCTATTGGGCGCGCATCGGCCAACGCGAAGCGGCCGTGCGAGCGCGCAAGATCGATGACGCGCTGTTGCCGCCGGCCCCGACATAAGCGACGAACTGATTCAAGTCAGGCCATCTTGTTGAGCTCGGGGGAGAACCGATATAAATCGCTTGCGGGGGTTCTGCTAAAGTCGCGCTCAAAACAACCACACTGAGGAGACCCGCCGTGGCCGAATTCGATACGATTGCCTCGCCGACCGTGCGGGTCGCCGACAACCTGGAGCCGGCGTTTGTTCATCCCGAACAAAAGGCGGCGGCGGCACGCAAGATCGCTGACTATGTCGCGCGGCGCGGACGGCGCCCGAACATTTTGATCTTCATGATGGACGACGTCGGCTGGGGCGATTTCGGTTGCTACGGTGGCGGTGTGGCGATCGGCGCCCCGACGCCCAACTTCGACAAGTTGGCGCGCGGTGGGCTGCAACTGACCTCGTGTTATTCAGAGCCCACTTGTTCGCCGTCGCGCGCCACCCTGTTGACTGGTCGCGTGCCGAATCGGCATGGTCTTCATCGCCCGCCCATGTACGGCGAGCCGGGCGGCCTGCAGGGCGAAGTCACGATCGCCG
The DNA here is from genome assembly GCA_031363055.1 of Burkholderiales bacterium. GTDB lineage: Bacteria > Pseudomonadota > Gammaproteobacteria > Burkholderiales > Burkholderiaceae_E > JANLTP01. Next base: position 660 of record JANLTP010000094.1, read on the forward strand.
AATTACTGTCCAAAGCCGGCTACAAGACTCAGGCGGTCGGCAAATGGCATGTTGGTGAGAACGGCCCGTCGCAGCCGCAGAATGTCGGCTTCGATGACTTCTATGGCTTTCTGTCGGTGTCGGACATGTACAGCGAGTGGCGCGATCCGGTGTTCTTCCCGGACATCGTCTATTCGGCGGCCCGCTCCGAGTGGCTCAAGAACATGCCGTTCAACAAGAGTTTTGTGCACGCCAGGCGCGGCGGTGCGACCGAGAACGTCGAGGAAGTCACCATTCCGGTGCTCTCCATGCTCGACGAAAAATGGTGCAAGTATTCCGAGCAATTCATTGCGGCCCAGGTTGGCAGCAAGCAGCCCTGGCTGTTGTATCACTGCACACGCGGGGCGCACTTCGATAACTACCCACACAAGAAATTTCTCGGCAAATCACCGGCGCGCCATCCGTACAAGGACACCTTGCTCGAGCTCGATTCGATCATCAAACGACTGGTCGATAAATTGCGCAAGGGCGGCCAGCTCGAGGATACGCTGATCTTTGTGTCCTCCGATAACGGCCCGCATATGGAAACCTGGCCGGACGCGGCGTTCACACCGTTCCGCTGCTCGAAGGGCTCAACCTGGGAGGGTGGGGTGCGGGTGCCGGGGCTCATGTATTGGCCGGGCATGATCGAACCCGGTCAGCAAAGTGACGGCCTGTTCGATTTCAACGACCTGCTACCAACCGCGCTGTCGCTGGCGGATGCGCAGTCCCTGTTGCCTACTGATCGATACATTGACGGCGTCGATCAGAGCTCATTCCTGTTGACCGAAAACGGCTATTCGAATCGCAAGTACCACTACTACTGGTTGCAGGACACGTTCTCGGGCCTGCGCTGTGGCGAATACAAGATGTTGCTGAGCTCAACCAGCGACGATGAGACCGATGCGTTCGGGCCGGGCGGGTTTACCGGTATCTTGCAAAAGCATGCCTATGCCAAGCTCTTTAATCTGTATCTCGACCCGAAGGAGCAGCATAACTACATGACGCGCAAGCTGTCCTATCAGGAGGCGTTTCAACTCGGCATTCGCCAACATTTGGGAACGTTTCGCAAGTACCCGCCGAAGAAGGTGATGGGCCTGGCGGTGGCCGATCCGCGCGTTAAATGATCGCAAGGCCGTGGAGCCTGTCGGTGCGACGTCAACGCTATGACTACAGCCGCGTCAACGCGTCAATCACCCACTGAAACCCGACATGTTCTTGCTCTAGTCGTAGTCGCTGGCGAATGCGATTGTCTCGCAGTTCGTTGTACAGAATACTTTCGATCTCGGTCAGATGGGGCAGATCGTGCAGCGCCTGAATCGGCTCCTCGCCCCAGTGCGCTTCGTGACGGCCCAAGGTCTCACGATCCATCAGGAATGACGATACGTGCGTGAATCGACGTCGTAGTTGGTCCAGGATCGCGAAGCCGTGGGTGTCGATATCGCCCCAGTAGCGAACACTGCAATCGGCCAGCCATAACGCATCGGCCAGGGCATCCCAGCCGTAACCTGCGCCGAAGACCACGATCGCGCTCGCCGCCTTCGGGAACGCTAAAAAATTGGTTTCGTTCTCGGTAATAAAGACCCGTGTGACCGGCATGACCAAACTGGCGAAACTGTGCGCGTCGAGCGTGATGTCGGCCTGGGACGTGCATCCGGGCAGGATCGCCATTCGCTCATCGAGCACACGAAACCGAATCCGTGCGGGCTTATCCAGAAAACCGTACCGATGAGTGAACTGGCTGGTGCCGGCCCGGTCAGTGGCAATCGCGCTGGCAGGTAGCGCCAGATCGAGTAATTCAGCGAGTACCGCGCGATGCGCCTCGATAAACTTGCTATGCACACCCGCAATATCGACTTGACGAAGAAAGATCCCGGGGCGCGGGTGTTCCATCAGCCAGGCAACCACCGCCATCAGACGCGGCCATTGATCGGCCAACTCAAGAGCCAGCAGCGGGCGCTTTTCCAACCACGGCATCAGCATAGGCAGATTGCTGCGAGTCCGATCGACCAGCTTTAACAGAAGCTGCGCATCGTGGCGTTTTCCGAGCCAGGTCAATGCAGCGTCCATCGATTCAACCCAGACCTGCGTCGGCAATCGTTGTAGACCCTGGACGCGGTGCTGAACGGGCCGCCATTCGAGGCGAATATGCGGCACTGCCGCTAACGCTGCGCTCCATTCGCGAACCGCGTCGAATCGTTCGGTGATGTCAGTCGAACTCGGCCCCTTGAGCAGCAAGCGCAGGGGCCAGTCCCCTTCGCCCGTCACCAGCAGCCGAGGCAACTGTCCACGCGTCCAGAGCCGCGCAAGCTGCGCCTTCAGCTCCAACGCGGTAGTCCAGCTCACGCGCTGGTCCAGCTCATGGCGTTGCGTGTAGGGCGGTGAGTGCGGCGCCGGTGGTTGCGTGCTGCGCTTTCTGTGCCTGATACTCCTCGATACTCAAGTTGCGCAGCTTCGAGGCGCGGCCGCCCTCGTTGTGCACAAAACCGACGCTCGCCACGAACGGCTCGATGATGTGAATCTTCTGCAGCGGCGTGATGATCAGCAGTTGCAAATTCAACTGCTGAAAGAGCTTCAAGCCGTATTGCGCCGACTCGTCGGAGCCGCGCCCGAACGCTTCATCGATGACCACGAAGCGAAACGAGCGCGAACGAACAGCACCCCACTCCAGGCCAAACTGATAGGCCAGGCTGGCGGCCAATATCGTATAGGCCAACTTCTCCTTCTGGCCGCCCGACTTGCCGCCCGAGTCCGAGTAGTGCTCGTACTCGCTGTTGTCCTCGCGCCAGCGTTCACTGGCGGCAAACAGGAACCAGTTGCGCACGTCGGCGACCTTCGCAGTCCAGCGTCGATCCAACTCCGACAGGCCGTCGCGACCGCGAAAACGGTCGATGATGCGTTTGACCTGCAGGAACTTGTTCTCGGAATACTGTGCGTCGTCCGAACCGGTCAGCGCGCCCTCGGTACAGGCACGCAACTCGCCTTGAAAGTCGCGAATCTCGGCATCCGGGCTGATTTGCGACTCGAGGACAATGTAGCGTCCCGCGTTGTAGTCAATCTGCGTCAGCGACTCGTTGATTCGTCCGATCCGCTCCTTGATGGTTTCACGCTCGCGCGCCAATTGCGCATTGAAGTTGGCGATCTCGTTGATCGTGTTGACGTTCAGCAGCTCCTTGAAGCGCGCGACGAAGCGCGGCAAGTCGTCGCGGTTCAGTTGTTCAAGCAATTTGCCGTATTCGAAGGCAGCGTCCAGACTGGCATCGATTTCGGCGGTGTCGAGCTTGAACTCGTCCTTGAAGGCGGACATGCCCTTGATGATCTTCTCAGTCAGGCGATCCAATTTTCTCTGTTCCGAATCGATGTGGGCCTGTAGCCACTTGCGCACCTCTTGTTCGTAGTTATCGCAAGACTCCACGGTCAACTGATGCTCGCCCAGGGCATCGCGGTGTATGACCTGCAGGCGCAGCGCTTGCGCCTCACTCAGAGCTGCGTCATTCAGCAGCAGCGTTTGCTGTTGCAGGGCTTGAGCATCGCTGCGACGTTGTTCAAGTCTCGATCGCTTATCCTTGGCTGATTCGAGTTCCTGTTCGAGCTTAGTCAATGAACGCTGCGCCTCGCCGAGCCGTTGACCCAATTGCTTGAGCATGTCCGAGGCTGACGCCAGCCGCTCTCGCTCGTCGACCAGGTTGGCAATCTCGGTGGCGATACTGCCCCAATCCAGTTCGTCGAAGGCGACAAATTCCTCCAGCTTGGTGAGCGCTTCAAGCCGGCTCTCCAGCCGCTTTCTCTCCATCTGGGTCTTGCCGATCAGGCTGGCCAGGTCGGCCAATCGCGCCTCCATTTGATGACGCCTGGCTTCAAGTGCCGCGATCTTGGCCGTGTTGGTCCATCCGAGCACAAAGCGGCTGCGGTCATCGATGCGATGTCGGTCGTCCTTCTCGTGGCGCCCGCTCGGATCCTTGATTTGGCCCGCGACAGTAATCGCTCGGGTCTCGCGCCGGAACTGTTCATGGGTGGTGCAGCAGGCGACGTCGAAGCGACGCGCCAACTCGCGTTCAAGCCAGTCGTAGAACTCGGAATCGGGCTTGACCGCCAGTTTGCGAGCCAGCGAATCGCGGTGCAAATCGGGTCGAGTTTCGGCATTGCCTTGGCGTCGGGCACGCACATGAAAATACACTAATCGGCCGCGCAAATGACTGCGGTCGACCCATTCAGCGACTGCTTTGTAATGCGTCTCGGGGACCAGCAGCGACAGGCCAAAACCGCGCAGCAGCCGCTCGGCTGCGCCTTCCCAGGTGCGATCTTCGTCACGTACCTGGATCAACTCACCGGCAAACGGCATCTCCTGTTCGGTCAGACCGAGCGCACCGCTCAAGGCCGCTCGAATCTGAATCTGCTGATCGTCGATGTTGCTTCGCCGCCGCTTCAAACTGTCAATTTCGGCGCTCAGCGCCTCGTGCTCGAGCTTGCCTTGTCGCAAGGTGACGCCATGTTCGGTTAACGCGTTTTGCAGTTCGGCGTCGCGTTCACGCAGTTCATCGCGCAGAACCTTGAAATGACGGCGCTGGTCAGTAAAGGCATCGGCCTCGGTCTGGGCCGGTTCGCCTAGCGCCGCTGTCAGTTCACCATACCGACGCGCCTTGGTCTGGCGTGCCTCGCGCAGCGCCTCCCGTGCCTTGATCTCGATGGCCAGTCGCTCAAGGCGATCGCCGCCGTTTTGATTGATAGCCTGTTTGAGCTCATCGATCTGAACCCGATGTTCATCGAGGTGTGTTTCGACGCGCCTGACTTGTGCGTCAATTCGTTGCCAGTCATCGGCCAGCAGGGTGAGTCGCCGCTCGAGCAGCCCAGATTTGATCTGCGCGAAATAGCCGCGCAGCGCCTCGCGACAGCGGCGCAGCTCCTCGGCCTCGGTAACCAGCGCCGCATGCCGGTCGCAGTCCGCCACCAAGGGAGTCAACAACTCGAGCTGACGCTGCGCCTTGAGCACGGCCTGGTGGGCTCGATTCAGGTCGTCGAAGTGGCTGATCAGCGCCTGGATGCGCGGCGCAACATCAAACGGCTCGAGCATATGGCTGCGCACGAAATCGGTCAGGTTGCCGACCGATTTCATTGACACGGTCTGATGGAACAACTCAAGCGCCTGATCGTTGTCGATACCGAAGCGCCGCCGGAACCAGGCGCCATATTTCGGGAAGCTGTCCTCAATTTCGACGTTGGCGGTGCGCAGCCGCTTGCGCAGTTGCGTCATGTCGGAACCGAAGTTGGCGAAGTCGGTCGCGATAGCGAGCTCGCGCTCCGCTCCGACATAAATGCGTGCCGGTTGGCCCTGCGCCTCCTTCATCCAGAACACCTGTGCCAAGGTGACGGTTTGATCGTATCCGGCGTTATGGAAGACGCCCAAAATAACCGAGTAGCTGTTTTGACCGCGCAAGCTCACGGGTTTGGCGGCACCGGTGGTTTCATTGCGCTCCGACTTGTAATGACCGAGCACATACGAGCGCAAGGTGCGCTCCTTGCTGTCGGCGCCAGCAGCCTTGTTGTAGGCGACGCGCTGGGCCGGCACCAGCAAGGTTGTGACCGCATCGACCAGGGTCGATTTTCCTGACCCGATGTCGCCGGTGAGCAACCCGTTCCGACCATCAAGTTGCAGCGCCCAAACGCGGCCATCAAACGTGCCCCAGTTCAGCACTTCGAGCCGCTTCAAGCGAAAGCCTGACAAAGTGTCGTCGGCAGCGAAGTTCAAACCGAGCGAAAGCGGCTCATTCATCCGTGCCACCTGCAGCCGCATTGCCGCTGATCAATTGCGTGTGATAGGCCGCCAAGCGGGCGTCGAAATCGGCCAGCCACTGCGCGTCGACGAACGCCTTGAGAATTCGCCGCACTTCGTAGCTGGCTGGACCCGCCGCTGAGCTGCCGGCTGGCTTTAAGCGCCGCAGAAAACCGAGGTCGACGACCCTGTTGAGGTGGGTTTCGATCTGGTCAATCAGTTTCGCTTCGTTGTTGCTGTCGGGTAAAAACACGCGTACGAGCTCGACGATGTCGTCGCGCGTCAGTATCAGGCGCGTGTCGCTGCCGCCGGCATCGAACTCGGCCAGCTTTTTGCGCAACAGCGCCAGCAGCAAGCTGACCGGGAAGGACAACGGCCGCCGCGCCACCAGGCGCGCCACCCGAGGTCCGGCTTCATCGTCGGCATCGATCAGCTCAGGGCGGCTTTTCAGAAACGCATAACCTTCGGACTCGTCAAGCACAAGCTCCAGCCCGAGTACCGCAACAAAATCGCGTACCCGCGCCTGCAGGTTCATCAGGTTGCCCCATAGGCGTTCATCGCCGTCGCGATAAATCACCCCCTTCAGCAAGGTAATCGCCAGCGTCGATAGTTCAGCCTGACCGCCTGGTGCGCGAGATGCTGAGCTATCCGAGACGGCTTGAGTGTGTTCTTCGCTCATCTTATCGGACAAAAATGACGCGCTGCAAGCGCGCTTGACGTCGCGCCGCCGTACCGTCGCGCAACGCTGCGTCCCAAACAATCAGATCCGATTTGTCCTCGTCGACGACGGTCTTGAACGCTTCGCTGCCTAACTGCAAATAGCTCACCAACTCGGCCAGGCCATGTTGCAAAGGTTGTCGGTCGACCAATTCACGCAGGGTGACTTGCGAACGTATTTGCAAGGCTTGTCGGATATGCCGGGTCAGGCGCGCCTTATCCACCACGATCTGACCGTAAAGCGCCGATGCGTCCGGTTGATCGTCGTCGAGTTGAAGTTCGAGGTCGGCGATCAAGGGTTTGAGGGGTGGCGTGTAGAGCGGACGTTCGATCGCCAGCTCTATCGTCGCTGCCGGCTCGGCGATAGTCATCAGATTCCCCGGCGGCGCGTCGTGAAATGTCTCGCGCAGCGCCAGTGCCTTGGTCTCGATGCCGTGCAGGATGTCCATGATGCGGCGATTCTCAAGCCACGCCTGATCGTCGAGAAAGCGCCGCAGTTGCTGCGATAGTTGCGCGACGGTGCGCTGGGTGTGCTCGCCGGCCTCCAGCCAATCGTAGTGCACACGCCGGGTGCGCGCATCGGGTTTGAGATCAGCGACGGCGGGCAGGGCCAGCACCCGGTCGAGCAGTTCGGTGAGTTCGTCTTGGCGACGACTCGACATTAGAAAGTCCCAGAACGCACGAAAGCTCTTGCCCTGGTCGGAGTCGCCGATCGCATCGCGCTCGCCCATGATTTCTTCGAGTAACGAGCCTTTTGCGCCTTCCCACAACGCAATCCGCTCGCGCACCTTGCGGTCCAATTGCCGGAAGTTTTGTTCGACTTCGCGAAAATCGGTCAACAATTCGCGAGCCAACTGCGTGAACTGCTGGAAGCGATCTTTCAGTGCCGTGTCGTCGAGAATCGGCACATCGCCCGCCTGCACCCGCGCAATTTCGGCGTCGAGCTCGGCACGGCGTTTGTTCAATTCGATAATCCTCTTGGCGGGGTCGGTTTCGCTGCCCTCGCTCATCTGCTTGAGCAACTCGAAGAGGGTCATCAGCCGTGACTCGGTGCCCACAAAACTGCGCTCGGACAGTTGGCCGAGCCAGGCGATTGCCCGCTCGGTAGCCGGCGTCAAATCGAACTGCGGCTCGTCGGTGCCGGGCCGATAGAATTTTCGCAGCCAACCCTTGTCAGGGGCGGCCCAGTCGTTCAGATATTCGAGCGCCGATTTCGGGAACGTCGTCTCGCCCAATTGCTGGCGCAGGGCATAGAGTTCGTCTTCGAGCGACTCGGCCAGATCGGCGGCCGCCATCACGCGCACATTGGGTGCTACAAAAATGCGATCGAGAAAACTCGCCACCAGGGGCGCGTGGTCCGAGCGCAAGAGGCGCCAGGCTGGATGGTGGCTGCGCAAAACTTCGAGGGTGGTGAAATCTAGGGCCATTGCTGTTCGATCAAGACGGTTACGCCCAATTTTCAACCTTCAAACCGGAGTAAGACTTGAAGTCGTTCTCATTATTGGTCACCAGCACCGCGTCCTGGCTGATCGCATGTGCTGCAATCAGGTTGTCGATCGCCTGGTTGCGCCGCAGTTTACCGTCGCCTGCAAGAACGCCGAATGCTCGGGCCGCCCGATGGTCGAAGGGCAGGGCAGGAATATCCGAGAGCAAAGATTCAAGCGCAGCCTGGTCCTGCAGCTTGAAATTGTTCGACTGCACCTGGACGCCGTGTTCAAGCTCGGCCAGCGTCAAGCATGACATTACAACGCCACCTTGATTCTGTCGCGCCAATCGATCAAACACTTTTTCCGGCCGACCGGCAATGAGGTAGATGCAAATGTTGGTATCCAGCATGTAGAGCACGCGCTACCCCTTCAGAGGCTTCGAAGATGCCTTTCCCGCACGCCCTCGTTTTGTACTCCAAGCTTGCTCGGTCTGCCCTTGGGGCTGACGGCCGTCGCGCATGAAGTTCGCTGAAAACGCGCCGAACTTGGCCGCTAAATTCGTTAGCTTGCGCCGATGAATGGGGCGGATCGTCCAGATTCCTCCCTTGTATTCAATTTCGGCCTCGCGTGGAACATCGGGCGGGACCATGCTGCTGGGGATGCGCACTGACAAAGAATTACCGCTCTTGAAGATGCGGGTCGGGAGCGTACCCGTTGGGCGGTCGATTGAACTCATGATTATCCTTGAAAGTACGACTGTCATAACAGTATATACATTTGGATGACAATAGGTCGACCCGAATTAAAAATCTTTATGTTTACTTATCGAATCTGCTGACGCTTAAGGTTTGCAGTCGATATGCTCAGGGTTTTCGGCCAATCATCGAATTGAGCTCGGCCATCGGCACCACTCGGCCATGCAAGGGCGCAATCCGCTCAACCGACAGTTTCAGTCGTTCGATATTTTCAACCAGGTTGACGTTGTTGCCGTTCGGCTTGGCCGGTGCCGCCGTGCCGGGGGGCGACGGCGTGTAGGCATCGGCCTCGATCAACAGTTTGTCCTGCGGCAGGTAGACCAGGGTGAAGCCCTTGCTGTGCACGCTGTCCTCGATCGAATGGATCTCGATGGTGCGCACGCCATCGGACAGCGTTGTCTTGCCGGTGTAGCCGATCAGCTTGGCCTTCTTGCCCGATTGAGCCAACAAATCCGGTTTGATGGTGTTCGGATGGACGAACACCTTCTCGAAATACGGTTTCGCCGCCGCGCTCATCAGCAAGGTGGCCCCTTCGCCGGCGGCGGCGCGCAAACCACCGGCATGATCGAAATGATGATGAGAATTGACAACGGTGCGAATCGGTTTTGCGGGGGCAAGTTTCTTCACTTCGGCGAACACGGCGGCTGATCGCCCATCGTGCAGCGGCGCTTCGACGAGGATCATGTGGTCCTTCATTCGATCGCTACGCTGTTGTGCGAGCCACCGGCCAGGAACCAGACACCGTCGGCCAGTTTTTCAGCGACGACTCTCTCGGCAAATGTGCGCACCGGCTCCGGCACCTGAATGCTGGTCGCGACGTTGATCTCGACCTCCTTGACTTCGAGATCGAGGGTCGTTGCGCCCGCATGGCTCTGGACTACGCGCATCGGGAATCTGACGCCGTTGTGCTCGCGATACTCCGAATATCGGGTCACAACGGCCAGGTCGCCCGTGACCGAATGCGGATGCTTCGCTTCGACACGCTCCACCAATCCGTCTTCATTGATGAATGCCGACGCGGTCATTGCACCCGCCTCGATAAATGAAACGACGGCCAGCGACTTGCCGCCTTCGTTACGGAACTGAACGGTGGCGCGGTTGCGCTTTGCGGCCTGTAGCACCCCGTGTGGACTGGTCCACAAATCATGCACTCGGGCATCGAGCGCTGCCGGCGCAGCCGCCATCGCCTGACCGACCTGATTCCAGGCGTAGGCGCCCTGCAGAAAACCAATCTGGCGTTGTTCGCCAGTACCCATCAAGGGCAGCGCGCCGCCGCCCAGTGGTTCCGCCCGACTGCGCGCCGATTCTTCGCGCAACGCAGAATTGCGATAATCGAGGACTCGCGAGAAACTGCTGATGGTGACCTTCGGCCACGACCCGCCGGGCTCATACGATTGGCCGAAAATCGCGCCGCTGCCGCTGCCCGAAAAACGCAGCGAATTCAGGCTGCTCGCGCCCATCGCGCGCTCAGCCCGCGCCACGACGGCATCAGCCGAGTCGGCGGCCTTCGCCTGAATGGGAACGAGCATCGATGCGCCGACCGTACACGCTGCGACGAACGAATGCGATATGAAATGGGTTGTACTAGCAGCTATGCTTTTCAAGTTTGACTCCTTCATGCTGATAAAGCCGGATAGTCGGTGTAGCCCTGCGCCCCCGGCCCGTAGTAGGTCTTGGTATTGGCCGCGTTCAACGGCGCGCCGGTGCGCAGTCGCTGCGCTAAATCAGGGTTGCTGATAAACGGTACGCCAAACGCGACCGCGTCGACCCTGCCATCGGCAATCGCCTGGGCTGCCATGTCGCCGCTATAGTGGTTATTGCCGATGTAGACGCCACGAAAAATTCGCCGTGCGCCGACAAAATCAAAGCCGTCGAGTTTGCGCTCGACCCCGGTCAATCCTTCAATGAAATGCAGGAACGCAATCCGGCGTTCAGCCAGTGCCTGCACCAAGGCACCGTAGGTGGCTTGCGGATTCGAATCGGGCGGACAGTTATTGGCATTGCTGACCGGTGACAAGCGAATGCCCACGCGGTCCTTGCCCCAGACCGAAACGGCGGCGTCGACGACCTCGAGTGTCAGGC
>JANLTP010000146.1:0-3338 GCA_031363055.1 Burkholderiales bacterium
ATAACGCGCCGGGACAGCGCCTGACTTATGCGGTCCATATCGCTGTGGATGACGCCGGCAATGGCGGCGAGCCATTTGTCCTCGACGACCAGCGTCTTGATGTCGGCTTCGGTGAGCTTGAGGTATTGTGCGTAGGCCCGCGCGTCGAGTTCGGCCTCAGCGTCTTTCAGCGATTTCTTGAGGTCACCTTCCTGGGTGCAGAGTTTGAGCCAGACATTGAGCGGGGCAGCTTCGATCTTGACTTCCGCATTAGAGTCGACTTGGTGTTTGATTTCCTTCAGCCGAGCGGTGACGTTGGCTTTATTGACCTTGTCGAGTTCGGAGAACGCACCGTCCTCGCCGCCATGCTCTTCTTCCATGTCGGCCATTTGTGCAGCAACGCTTTCCAGCGCTGATTCCTGCTCACGAACGGCGGCCTGCTGGGCGGCAAAGTAGCGATTGACGATCAGTTGTTTCGGCACTAGGTCACAGGCCCATCCTTTGTCGACTTCCTTACCCTTCTTGTTGGTTTCGACGATGCGGTAGGTTTCAGCCTTCCAGCCATCGGCGGCGATCAGATAACAGTCGTCCTGCATCGCCGTCGCCCAGTAGTCCATCAGGTGCTGATAAACCGCGTACTTGTCGATCAGCGGCTTGCCCGCGTAGTGCGCGAGCAGGTCCTCGGCGAGGTCGAGAATGACGGTCTTGGGGTGGCAGTTGGTTTGCAAGTCTTTAAGCGTTTGCGCGGTGCGATTCCGCCAGTCGGCGAACAGGGCGTTCATGCCTGCGATGAAAGTCACGAATTCCGGGTATTCGTAGATGGTCGGCTTGATAGCCTGCTTGGCAACGGCCAAGTCGAGGTATCCAGGGCGACTGGCCTTGAACAGTGTCTGCCGCAGTTGCGGGCAGACGGTCCAGTAGGCTTGCAGGGCATCGACATCGCGGCTCGGAATACCGCCTTTCAAATGACCTTCGATGTCCTGGATGTCCTCGGCCTGCTGGCTGTCGATGTAGCGCGGAATGTTGAGGTTGAAATCGTTCTTCTCGATTTCCTCGATGCTGACCATCCGGGCGTATTTCGCGTCACTGTCGTCGCGCCGGTTGAACACGTCGACAATCTTGTGGATGTCGCAGTCGCGCAGGCGGTTCTTCGGGCCGTCCTTCATGAACCCGGCGCTGGCGTCGATCATGAAAATGCCCTTGCGGGTGTGGGCGTTTTCCTTGTCGATGACGACGATGCAGGCAGGTATACCGGTACCGTAAAACAGGTTGGCCGGCAGACCAATGATGCCCTTGATGTAGCCCTTGCGAATCAGGTTGCGGCGGATGTCGGCCTCGGCATTGCCGCGAAAAAGGACGCCGTGCGGCAGGATGCAGATGCCCTTGCCGTTGCTCTTGAGCGAACGGACGATGTGCAGCAGGTAGGCATAGTCGCCCTGTTTGGCGGGCGGTGTGCCGAAGTGCTTGAAACGATCGTGCGGGTCGTTGAGGGTGTCGAGACCAGTACCCCAGCGTTTGTCGCTGAACGGCGGATTGGCGACGACGTAGTCGAAGGTTTTCAGTTGGCCGTCGTCACTGGTGAAAAGCGGATTCGCCAAGGTACTAAGTCCGCCCTTGATAAGCGCCGTTGGATTGTTATGCAGGATCATGTTCATCCTTGCAAGACCAGAGGTGGTGGTGTCTTTCTCCTGCCCGTACAACGTGACCTTGGCACGGGCCGCATCGCCCACTTTTAGCAGCAGCGAACCCGAGCCGCAAGTCGGGTCATAAACCGTGGTGTCGTTGCTGGTCTGTGCATCGCGAATGCCGATGATCTGCGCCATGATGCGGCTGACTTCGGCGGGCGTGTAGAACTGGCCCTTGCTCTTGCCGCTTTCGGCGGCGAAGTGGCGCATCAGGTATTCGTAGGCGTCGCCGAGAATGTCGTCGCCGTCTGCGCGGTTCTTGCTGAAGTCGAGCGACTTGTTCTCGAAGATCGAGATCAGGTTGGTGAGCCGTTCGACGATCTCCTGACCGCTGCCCAACTTGCCCGGATCGTTGAAGTCGGGCATGTCCGACAGCTTGTTGGCGTTCGCCAGCGGCCCGATGATTTTCTTGTTGATCTGGTCACCGATGTCCGGCTTACCCTTGAGGGCGACCATGTCCTTGAAGCTGGCGCCTTCGGGGATCGTGATCGGCGCATATGGGACGCCCGCGTATTTGTCGGAAACATATTTGACGAACAAAAGGACGAGAACGTAGTCCTTGTACTGGCTGGCATCCATACCACCGCGCAGCTCATCGCAGGACGCCCAGAGGGATGAATAAAGTTCAGATTTTTTGATTGCCACGGGCTTTTTTTGGTAGGTGCAGTGCCGAATACTGGGAGGCAGTCACTTTACCTTATGGCTGGCAATGGATATTGCGATTGAATGGTTTCGACATGAAGACGTGTCAGTCGCGGGGATATCTAATTCCGGCGCGAAGATGCGGCGCGGAAAGCGTCGGCGCAGGACGAGCTCAATGGAAATTCGCCCAGGACGCGATTAATAGAAAATGCAACAGGGGTGGACCAGACCGTCTCCCCGACCGGACGACTTCGAGCGTCTGGCTATGCCAGCGCTCGGTCGATTTGCTTAATTTTTGCTTACTGTCCCTGTCTTCTCGACTATGGCTCTCAGCGGTGCCTCAGTTCGGCGCGTTCGGATCGAGCTTTTCCTTGTTGGCGGCCTGCGTGCTCGGTGGCGTGAAGATACCCTCGCGAACCGGCGTGTCACCCGGCAGTGGAACGGCGTTCGAATCAACGCTTCTGCGTGCGTTGCCGCGCCAGCCGGACAGCCAGTGTTCCATCTGACGACCGGCTGCTTCGCGGCCGCCCAAACCGAACGACAGCGCGCCGGCCACTGCAACCGCGCCCAAGGTCAGGCCGAAGGCAAGATTGACGATGTCCGAGGCAATGCCCATCGCCCGCAGGCCCATGGCCAACACCAGGCCAAGGATCGCGAAGCGGGCAATTCGTGCCAGCGGCGAGCGGGTTTCACCGGCAGCCCGTTGAATGGCATCGTGGGTCAGGTTGGCCAGCCAGAAGCCGACCGTCAAGATGAGTCCGCCCAGCAGCAGGTCGCCACCGAACTTGATGAAGGTGGCCGCCAACTCGCTAACCTGCGCAAAGCCCAGGCGATTGGCCGCTTCGGTGGCGGCGAATAACATGGCGAAAAACATCAGCGCCTTGCCGGCGACGACTGAGGGTTTCAGGCTGTTCGCATTGTTCGAAAGGCCGAGCTTGACCGGCAAGGAATCGAAGCCGACACCGGCCAGGAACTCGGTGGCGAGACCGGCGACAATCCGGGCGACGAAGTAGGTGACGCCGAGGATGACGG
>JANLTP010000164.1:0-81826 GCA_031363055.1 Burkholderiales bacterium
GCTGATCGTCGGTCCGGCCGGTTATGACGATCGCAGCAGTGCCCGCTACTTGTTGCAGGTTGGTGCTGACTATTACCCGGAGGTGGGAATGCCGGTCACGTCGTCGGGTCCCCTGGGCATCAGTTGGTTGCCGGGTGTCGGAGTGTCACGTGCCAAGTTGATTACCAATGAGTGGCGCTCGTTCAACATGGCGAGTATTGATGCGGCCAATCAGGATGTGGCCGGTAATGCGATGTCGACTGCAGTGTTTCGTAGCGCGCCGCCGCCGCTCGACTGAGCGAAGCATCGCCCGATCGATCATAAATTCCGCGATTGAAGTCAAGCCTGACAGCCGCCTGGTCTAGCTCAACTGCAAGTTCACCATCGGCTTGTGATGATCAAAAAACACCTTGGCAATATCGAGGGTGGATTCGACGCCGAGCTTCGAGCGATTGCGCGCCATGAAGCGACGAGCGGCCACCCGGCCCTCGTCGCGCAGTTGAGTCAACCACTGCCAGGATCGGTCTGTGGCCGCTCCTGACTCGGACAGGACCGCGTCGGGCGGTGGGCCGATACGATGGAAGCGAGTTTGCAGAAATGCCGATCGTGAACCGGCACTGCTGGCCATCTCGCGAATGGCGTGAATGGCCTGCATCTCGGCGACCAGACTGGAATTGAAAACTATTTCAGCGGCGCGATCACGAATGCCGGCAGTATCACGCGGTACTTCATCGCGCCGCTCCGGCGCAAGCTGGACCAGCACGATATCGTTGGCCTTGCCGTGTCGCACCAGGGGCCACAAAGTCGGATTGCCGCAGTAACCACCGTCCCAGTAGGCTTCGCCATTGATCTGCACGGCGCGAAAAATTTGCGGCAGGCACGCCGAGGCGGCCAGTGAATCGAGCGTAATCTCGGCGCTACCGAACACCCTGGGTAGTCCGGTTCGAACATTGGTTGCGGTCACAAATAACTGCGGGCCGGTGCGTGAACGAATCGCTTCGATATCGACGTGGGCGCTGATAGCCGCGCGCATCGGGTTCCAATCGAGCGGATCGGTCTGGTACGGCGACACTGAGCCGGCGCCGAGCATCCAGTTATTGACCCGTTTGGTCATGAGCTCGCCAATCGGCCCCATCATGGTTTGCAACAGCGAGCGCGCCGGATGTTCGGCGACCGAGCGCCAGAACGATTCCAAGGCCTGGCAGGCTTCGCTCGGTCGGCCGTGCGCCAGGGCGCTGCAGACGATCGCGCCGTTGATGGCACCGGCACTGGTGCCGCTGATCTGGTCGATGGCCAGACTGTCGCGAGTCAGCAGATGATCGAGGACGCCCCAGGTGAAGGCTCCCCAGGCACCACCACCTTGAAGGGCCAGGCTGATCGGTTGCGGGGCCGAGCCTGCGAGGCCGGACTTCGAGGGTCTTTTCGACATTTTGACTGCTGTTCGGGATGTTGCCATGCCGTCATTGTGCGGCGCAACATAAATTCGTGCAACTGACCTATGCAGAAACCCTTGCCGGTTCGGGCGCAATTTGCGCGGCAGTTAACACTTTGCCCCAATTCGGTACGTAAAATTGTGTCTGTATATCCCTCAAAGGCCACCTATGAATGAAATCTGGCGACTATCTGCCACCGAGCTGGCCGGGCGCGTTCGCTCAAAGGAGCTGTCGGCTCGCAGCGCCTGCGTGGCGGCGCTGGCGCGGCTCGACGCGGTCAATCCGCGAGTCAACGCCGTCGTTGATCATCGCCCTGACGAGGTCTTGCAGCGCGCCGAGGAGATCGATCGTCGCATCGCGGCCGGCGACGACGTCGGTCCATTGGCTGGCGTTCCGGTGACCGTCAAGGTGAACATCGATCAAGCAGGTTTTGCAACGACCAACGGCGTGCGCCTGCAAAAAGAGCTGATCGCGACCAGCAATAGCCCGGTGGTCGATGCCTTTCTCAAGGCCGGCGCCGTCGTGCTCGGCCGCACCAATACGCCGGCCTTCTCGTATCGCTGGTTTACCGATAATCAACTGCACGGTCGCACCTTTAACCCGCGTAACCGGGACATTACCCCGGGTGGCTCCTCGGGTGGCGCTGCGGCCGCTGTGACGGTCGGAATCGGTCACCTGGCGCATGGCACCGACATTGCCGGTTCGATCCGCTATCCGGCCTATGCGTGCGGTGTGCACGGCTTGCGGCCGAGTTTGGGACGTGTTGCCGCCTACAACGCCAGCACCGGCGACCGGCCACCAGGACCGCAGTTGACCGCAGTCTCCGGACCGATTGCTCGCACCATTGCCGATCTGCGCCTGGCGTTATCGGTTTTATCGGTCGCCGATGCGCGCGACCCTTGGTGGGTGCCGGCACCGTTGGTGGGCCCAGAGGTGGCCAAGCGCGTTGCCTTGTGCGTTGCGCCGAACGGCCTGGCGGTCAGCCGCGAGGTCGTCGCTGCGCTCAGTGATTCGGCCGCCCGTTTGCGCGATGCCGGATGGCAGGTCGACGAACGGGCGGATACACCACCCTTGGCCGAAGCGGCCCGATGGCAAGTCCAGTTCTGGTTGGGCGATGGCTATCAAAAAATGGTCGCGGCCGCCGAACAGGAGGGCGACCCCGGCGCGCTGGCTGCGCTGGCGGGTCAAGCCCAAGCCGTTCGAGGTCTGGATGCGGACACGCTGTCGGCGATGATGCTTCGACGCGCCACGCTATTGCGCGAGTGGCAACAGTTCTTTCTCGAGTATCCGCTGCTGTTGATGCCGGTCAGTGGCGAGCCGCCGTTTGCGCAAGACCTTGACCGGAGAGACGCGGCTAGTTATGCGCGCGTTTGGGCCGCACAGATGCCGCAGGTTGGGCTGCCATTCCTGGGTTTACCAGGCCTGACGGTCAGCACCGGCCTGAACGGCACGATCCCGATCGGCGTTCAACTGGTCGCCGGTCGGTACCGCGAGGATCTGCTGCTGAGTGCCGGCGAAGACATCGAGGCGCGTGGAGTGCCGTTGTCTCCGATTGATCCGGTTTGATGTTTCAGGCAACTCCATTCGCCTTGAACCAGGCCAGCATCTGTGCCCACGCCGCATCGGCTGCTTCCTTGCGATACGACGGCCGATAGTCGGCATGAAACGCATGCGGCACCTCTGGATACAGAATGAACTGGCTCGCTTTACTGTTGCGATTGCCGGTCTTCAGCGCTTCCTGCATTTTGGCGACCGCGGCCACCGGGATGCCCGAGTCGGCGCCAGCGTATAGCCCCAGCACGGGAGCGTTCAAGGACGCGGCAACATCAAGCGGGGTGCGCGGCATGGCCGGGGGTATCGGACTCAGGCCACCGTACCAGGAGACGCCGGCCTTCATTTTTTTGCTATGTCCAACATACATCCAGACGGTGCGGCCACCGCGACACATGCCGGTAATGCCGATTTTCTTCGCGTTGATTTTCGGCTGTTTCTCCATGAACTCGACCACGCTGTCCAGGTCGGCCAGCATCTGGGTATCATCGAGTTTGTTGGCACCCGCCAGCACTTCGCGGATCTCGGTCAGTTTCGACAGATCGCCGGTCCGGAAAAACGGATCGATTGACACGCCGACATAGCCGAGCTTGGCCAATCGACGGCAGATGTCTTTCTGATACTCGTGCATACCAAATATTTCAGGGATGACCAATACCGCGGCGTATTTGCCAGCCTTCGCGGGCGCCGCCATATAGCCTGGCATCTGCCCGCCGGCGACGGTGACTTTGATGTCGCCCGCATCCAGGCCATCAGCAGGCGTGCGAATGACGCTTTGCGCCGCTACCGGTCCGGCCGATAGCGCGAACCCCATAGATGCGCTGGAGGCCAGAAAACCGCGACGGTTAAAGCTGACCTCTGGCAACAGACTCTCCAGTTGGGAATCGGCAAACTTGGCTTTTTGTTCGAGCATGAGACGGGCCTCCAGGACACAGTGCTAAAAAAGGGGTTGGCGATCCGAGAGCGGTGCTCCCGAATTGAACTGACATGAGCCTCAAGCATAACGTAACTCGACTGAAGCGATGGCCCATTCCAGGCGCTTTAGTGAAGTCGACAGTAGGGGCTTGGTCTCGATTTTCGATGCGTGGTCCGCGCTTGCCCTCTGCGGGCCGTGACTTAGTGCACAACTGTGTAGTTTTCCGTCACCGCCAAGCATTGCCTCCGTCACCTTCCTTGCGGACAATCGGTGCCAGTCTTACTGAACGGGAGTTGCCATGTTTTCTGCTCGAACCGCCATTTCTATGGCTTTGACTTTGCTGGTTAGCGCTTGCGCAAACCCGAGCTCGGTCATCGGCCCGAGTGCTGAAGGCATTGTGTTCCCTTCGGCGATCGACTCCCCCGAACGGAGAGCGGCGGCTGACGCTGCGGCACAACCACGAGCGATCGAGCGTCGCAATGTACCTTCGGGTATTCGAGTCGCGCGCAAGGTCGATATGTATTTGCGGGTACAGCCCGATGCAACCGGCTTGATCAACGCGCTCGACGACGGCCGGTTCACCTACATTGTGTTTCGCAACCGGACGCCGGACGGCATCGGCATTTTCGACCCCGAAGGCAAGACGATCTCGTTTGTGAAATCGGGCTCGGTGGTGGCGTTTGCAGGGCTGCACCCCGGCATCCTGGTGCGCACTGCGTTTGGCTACAGCTTTATTGCGCCCAATCCGCGTGCGACGGTCGCTGATCGTCCCGAGTTCGATGACGATCCCGAGGTGGCTGAAGCGCGTTCGCGACTGGAGGGCGAACTGTCGCAAATGGAAGCCATGCGCAAGGCCATCTCGCGGGTCGAGCGTCGCGGCACGGATGCATCGATCGATAACGCCGCCGGCGGTTCCAGTCTCGATAGTGGGGGCAATGCTTCGCGCCGTGGTGCCGAAGAACAGCCGGTGCTGGAGCGTCGCCCAAATGGCGAAACGCTGATCCGAATTTTCTTCACCGACGGCAAGGTGGCACTCGCCAAGCCGGATGAGGGCATGCAGAAGTTGGCCAAGGAGGCCCGGGGCGCCTCGGAGGCGCTGGTCATGACTTATCCGGAGCCGGCCCAGGGCAAAGGCGGCAATGGTGCAGCCATTACCAGCGCCCGCACCGATATGGTCAAGAGCATGCTGCTCAAGAACGGCATTCCGGCCAGCAAGATCAGCATCAGCACGTCGCCCGATTCGCAGAATATTACCGACGGCATTACGGCCACTGGCAAGCCACTGAAGCGCCGCGTGGAAGTGATCTTGCGAGGCAAAAAGGGCTAATAAAAACGGCGCCATTTTGTTCGCGTCACGTGGCACGGCGCTTGCATCACATCTTGGATACAAGATTGAATGCTCCCAATGGCGTCAGCCCCCAAGCAGCCGCACGGCAAGAATTCGCACAGTTCGAGTGCACGCCCAAGCCTCGCTGCTCAGGCTTGGTTGCTGCAACTCGACACGCCGCTTGTCCTGAGCGGCGAGGGAGCGCTGAACGGACTGCGCTTTGCGGTCAAAGACAACTTCGACGTCCAGGGCCTGCAGACCACGGCAGGTTGCCCGGGTTTTGGCTATCAGGCGCGCACAAGCGCCGTAGCGGTGCAAAAACTGCTCCAATCTGGGGCGGCGCTGATGGGCAAGACCAATCTCGATCAATTCGCCTGCGGGCTCAGCGGTACACGTTCGCCGTGGGGCGCCGTTCCGAATGCGTTCAACCCGGAATACGTTTCGGGTGGCTCCAGCTCGGGTTCTGCCTATGTCGTTGCGACCGGTCAGGTCGACTTTGCGCTGGGCACCGACACGGCGGGGTCTGGCCGCGTACCGGCCGGCCTGAATAATCTGGTCGGGCTCAAGCCTTCAAAAGGTCTGGTCAGCAACACTGGCGTCGTGCCGGCAGCCCAAAGCCTGGATTGTGTATCGATCTTCGCGACCGGCGTTGGCATGGCTGCTCAGGTCTTGGCGCAGCTTCAAGGCTACGACGCGCAAGACCCGTACTCACGCCGCCTGAGTCTCAAATCCGATCCATTTCCTGCCGAGTTTCGTTTCGGCGTGCCCGATCAGCTCGAATTCTTCGGCGACGAATTGGCCAGGGCTTCATTCGGCGAATCGATTCGCCGACTCGAATCCCTTGGCGGGCGCGCAATCAACATCGATTTTTCAGCGCTCAGCGAGGCGGCATCACTACTGTATGCAAGCGCACTGCTCGCTGAGCGTTACGCCGCCATTCGGCCGTTCTTCGACGACCACGAGGCGCAGATCATTGAACCGGTGCGCAGCATTATCGCGGCCGGTAAACGGTATAGCGCTGCCGATCTGTTTGCCGCGCAGCAAAAACTCGCTCGCCTGGCGCAAAAGGCCTCGAGCCTTTGGGTGCAGATTGACGTGCTGTTGGTGCCCACTGCGCCGACCCACTACCGGATCGAGAACATGCTGGCCGATCCGATCGAGCTCAATCGCCGGCTCGGCATTTACACCAATTTCGTGAACCTGCTGGATTACGCGGCCCTTGCAGTGCCGAGTTCAATTCGCGCCGACGGCTTGCCGTTCGGTATCACCTTGATCGCACCGGCTACCTGCGATTGGCAACTGGCTGAACTAGGCCAGCGATTTCACTTGGGCGCCGCTCACAACGGCGCGCTGTCGCAAGGTGCGACCGATAAGCCGCTGCCGGCCGCGCAAGCGATCGCAGGCTTGCGACCGGCTGCGACCATTCGGGTAGCAGTGGTCGGTGCCCATCTGTCCGGCATGCCACTGAACTCGCAACTACTCGAGCGCGGCGCCGTGCTGGTTTCGAAAACCGCAACGGCGCCGAACTATCGCTTGTTCGCGTTGCGCGAATCTACGCCGCCCAAGCCTGGCTTGTTGCGGGTCGGCGATGGCCAGGGCCATTGCATTGAAGTCGAAATCTGGGAAATGCCCAGCGAGCACTATGGCTCCTTTGTCGCGCTGATTGCCTCGCCGCTCGGAATCGGCGTTTTGCAACTAGCCGATCAAGGCCGGGTGCAGGGCTTTGTCTGCGAACCTCAGGGGCTGCACGATGCGCTTGATATCAGCGAGTACGGTGGCTGGCGCAACTATCTGAGCGCCGTCCACAAAAAGTAATAACTCAACTGAACGCCGTAGGGAAACCGTTATGAAACATCCGCGCTTGAATTTGAATCGTCGCCAGGTGCTGAAGGCGGCCTCGGCTACGGGCGTCGCTGCCTCAAGCGTCGCCGCCGCGATCATGCCGTCGGCGGCCCATGCACAAGATCGCCGTGACACCCTGCTCGTGGCTAATGAATTCGGCCCGAACATGCTGGACATCCATGGGCTCGGCGCCAATCGACCCAGCTACGGAGTCGCCTGGAACGTCTATGACCGTCTGATGACCTATGGCCGCAAAAAGGGTGCCGACGGCAACCCGATTTACGACTACAACAAGCTCGAGCCGGAACTGGCTGAACGCTGGAAGATGGACGCCGATGGCGGTGGTGTGACCTTCAGCTTGCGCAAGGACGCAAAGTTTCACGATGGCACACCGGTGACGGCGCGCGATGTCAAATGGAGTTTTGACCGGGCACTCGGCATGGGCGGTTTTCCGACCTTCCAGATGAAGGCTGGTTCGCTGGAAGAGCCAGCGCAATTCACCGTCGTCGACGACCTTACGTTTCATGTCAAGTTCCTGCGCAAGGACAAGCTCAGCATGCCGGACATGGCGGTGCCGGTGGCGTCTATCTACAACTCGACCTTGGCCAAAAAACAGGCGACCGAAAAAGATCCGTGGGCGGCCGAATGGCTGAAGACCAATACGGCCGGTGGCGGTGCCTACAAGGTGGCGGGCTGGAAGCCAGGTCAGGAAATTGTGTTCGAGCGATTCGACGATTGGAAGAGCGGACCCTTGCCGAAGATCATGCGGATCATCCAGCGCGACATTCCGTCCGCCGGTAATCGGCGCGCGCTGCTGCAACGCGGTGACATCGACATTACCTACAGTTTGCCACCGAAGGACTTCGCCGACTTCGCTGGTGAAAAAGGCAAGGTCAAGGTGGCCAGTCTGCCGATCGAGAACGCCATCTTTTACCTCGGCATGAACACCGCCAAGCCGCCGTTCAATAACCTCAAGGTGCGGCAGGCGGTTGCCTATGCGTTGCCCTATGACAAGCTGTACGAGTCGGCCTTCTATGGCCGCGGCATCAAGTTGTACGGCGGCAGTGCCGAGCCGAAAACCGCCACCTGGCCACAAGCGCATGGCTACAAGACCGATCTCGCCAAGGCCAAGCAACTGATGACCGAATCCGGCATTGGCTCGATCGATACCGCACTCTCGTTTGATCTGGGCGGCGCCACCATTTCCGAGCCGGCCGCGATCCTGATCCAGGAGGCGCTCGGTCAGATCGGCATCAAGCTGTCGCTGAACAAGATACCCGGTGCGAATTGGCGCGCGGCGCTGCTCAAGAAAGACATGCCGATGATCATCAACCGCTTCGGTGGCTGGTTGAACTATCCGGAGTATTTTTTCTACTGGTGTTATCACGGCCAGAACGCAGTGTTCAACACCATGAGTTACCAGAACGCCACGATGGACAAGCTCATCACCAACGCGCGCTTTGCCGAGAGCAAATTGCTTTACGACGGGATGGTCAAGGATATGGTGAAACTCTCGAACGAAGAAGTGCCGCGCATTCCCTTGGTGCAGCCGATGCAAGATGTCGCCATGCAGCCCAACATCAGTGGCTACACCTACTGGTTTCACCTTGAGCCGGATTACCGGCAATTGGTGAAGGGTTAGCGCCACTGAACCTCGAGATGAGCCTGCTGATCCTCAAACGCCTGCTCGGTGCCTTGCCGAATCTGTTCGGCATTGTGCTGATCACGTTTTTGCTGACTCGCGCCTTGCCCGGTGATCCGGCTGCGTTTTATGCCGGGCCGTCAGGCACGCGCGAAGCGGTGGAAGAGGTGCGCGAGAAGCTCGGCTTGAACCGCACCTTGCCTGAACAGTTTGCCATCTATGTCAAGGACCTGGCGCGCGGTGATCTGGGGCAGGCACTGTCGACCGGCATGCCGGTCCGCCAGGAGCTGCTGACGCGCTTGCCAGCCTCGCTTGAACTGGTGCTGGCGGCGCTGGTCTTCGCAGTATCGCTGGCGGTACCCCTGGGTGTCGCCGCCGCGCGCCGTCCGAACTCGTGGATCGATCATGCCTGTCGAGTCATCACCACCGCCGGTGTTTCGCTGCCGACCTTTTTTACCGGCTTGTTGCTGACTTATGTGCTGTACTTTTTACTGGGCTGGGCGCCATCGCCGATTGGCCGCCTCGATCCTTATCTGAGCGCGCCGGCGACGGTCACCGGCTTCTACACAATCGATAGTTTGCTGGCAGGCGATCCAGGGCTATTTGTCGCCAGTGCCAAACAAATGATTCTGCCGGTACTGACGCTCGGCATTTTTGTCCTCGCACCACTGGCTCGCATGACCCGCGCTTCGATGTTATCGGTGTTGTCGGCTGACTTTGTGCGCACTGCCCGTGCCTCCGGCCTGTCGGGCACCACGGTGTTGGTTCGATACGCGCTGCACAATGCATTGCTACCAGTGGTCACCACCCTCGGCATGGTGTTCTCGTTTTTGCTCGGCATGAGTGTGATCGTCGAGAAAGTGTTTGCCTGGCCGGGCGTGGGTTCTTTCGCGCTGGAAGCGCTGGTCTCCAGTGACTATGCGCCTGTGCAAGGGTTCGTACTGACCATGGCAGTGATTTACACCTTGCTCAATCTCGCGATCGATCTGCTCTATGTGCTGATCGATCCACGCGTTCGGCTGGGCGATTGAACGGCATGAACACCTGGTGGTCTCATAGCCGATACGTGCTGAGCGAAAACCCGTTCACGATGATCGCTGCGCTACTGTTTGCCGGCTTCGTCGTGCTGGCCGTGATCGGTCCGTGGATCACGCCGTTCGATCCGTTGGCCAGCAATGTCGGTGCCCCGCTCAGCGCGCCCCATCGCGCCCATTGGTTCGGCACCGACGCGCTCGGCCGCGACATTTTCTCGCGAGTGCTGGTAGCCACCCGTATCGACTTTCTGATTGCCTTCAGCGCCGTGGCGGTATCGTTTCTGGCCGGTGGCTTGCTCGGTGCCGCCGCCGGCTATTTCGGTGGCTGGCTCGATCGCATCGTAATCCGGGTGTGCGACATGGTCATGAGCTTTCCACTGTTTGTGCTGGCCATGGGCATCGTGGCGGCGCTCGGCAACTCGGTGTTCAACATCATCCTCGCGACGGCGGTGGTCAACCTGCCGTTCTATGTCCGGGTGGCGCGCACCGAGGTCAATGTGCGACGTGAAGCCGGATTCATTGAAGCGGCGCGACTAGCTGGCAATGGTGATGCGCGCATTCTGCTCAGGCATCTGATTCCGAACGCGTTGCCACCGATGATGGTGCAGGTGTCCTTGAATCTCGGCTGGGCGATCCTGAACGCCGCCGGACTGAGCTTTATCGGCTTGGGCGTCAGCCCGCCACAAGCCGAATGGGGCATCATGGTCGCTGAAGGCGCCAACTACATTATCTCCGGTGAATGGTGGGTGGCGTTGTTTCCCGGCATGGTGCTGATGCTGGCGGTGTTCACCTTCAACCTGCTCGGCGACGGTCTTCGCGATTTGATCGATCCACGGCGCCGGACCTGATGGAACTGCTCGATATCCGTCATCTGTCCCTGCAGTTCCGCACTCGCAGCGGCATTGTGCAGGCACTAGATGACGTCAGTCTGTCGGTCGCCAGGGGCGAGACGGTGGGGCTGGTGGGTGAGTCGGGTTCAGGCAAGAGTGTGCTCGCGTATGCGCTGCTCGGGCTCTCCGACGCCGCCGCGAAGATCACTCAGGGATCTGCGCAGTTCGAGGGCCAGGACCTGTTGACGGCGAGCGAACATCATCTGCAGGAGATTCGTGGCCGCGAGATCTCGATGGTCTTTCAGAATCCGAAAGTGGCACTCAATCCGATTCGCAAGATCGGCCATCAGATCGAGGATGTTCTCGCTCGGCACACGGCCCACCGGCGCGCCGACCTGAAAGCGCATGCGATCGAATGCTTGGCTGAAATGCGCATTCCCGATCCGCAGCGCCGCTATCACGCCTACCCGTTCGAGTTATCGGGCGGCCTGTGTCAGCGCGTCATGATCGCAATTGCCCTGGCGTGCAGTCCCAAGCTTTTGATTGCCGACGAACCGACCACCGGGCTTGATGTCACCACGCAGGCCGCGATCATGGCGCTGATCCGCGAAAAGGCGTCGCAATCGCGTGGCATGGCGACCCTGCTGATTACCCACGACTTAGGACTCGCGCGAGAACAATGCGACCGCATCGTGGTCATGCACGCCGGCCATGTCGTGGAGATGGCCGGCACACAACGCCTCTTTGATTCGCCGCGTCATCCGTATTCACAACAATTGATTGGCGCGACGCCGGTCGGTCGAACCCATCTGGCCGAGTTGGTGTCGATTCCCGGCGGCTTGCCCGATCTGCGGCGGCGCGATCTGGCCACCTGCCGCTTCGAAGCGCGCTGCGAGCGACGCAGTGAAGTCTGTGCCGGACCCTTGCCGATCGTTTCGGATGAAGGCGGTATGGTGCGCTGTCATCATCCGCTCGATCTGGTCAGTACGCCATGAGCGCGGGCCTGCTCGAAGTCATGGATCTCGCCAAGCGATTCCCGGTCAAGACACCGAAGGGAAAGGGTCTGCTGCATGCGGTTGACGGCGTCAGTTTTACGCTGCAAGCCGGCGAGACCGTTGGGCTGGTCGGTGAATCGGGCTGTGGCAAGTCAACGCTGGTACGGCTGCTGACTCGCACCTTGTCGCTGACCGATGGCCAGATTCGCTTCAATGGCACCGACCTGGGTCTGATCGATCCGCGGCGTATGCCTGAGCACAAGCTGCGCCGCGACGTGCAGATGGTGTTTCAGGATGCGCACGACAGTTTGAACCCCCGATACACGGCCTTCGATACGATTGCCGAGCCCTTGCGCTTGCTGGCCGACCACCAAGATCCGCAGAATTTGCGCGCGGCCGTTGAACAAACGGCACGGCTGACCGGTTTGCCTCTCGAACTCCTGCAACGGTTTCCGCATCAACTGTCGGGCGGCCAAAAGGCCAGGGTTGGAATTGCGCGAGCGGTGGTTCTCAGACCACGACTGTTGGTGCTCGACGAACCGACCGCCGCGCTTGATGTTTCGGTACAGGTGGTCATTCTGAAGTTGCTGGCCAGCTTGAAGGCCGAACTCGGCATGACTTTTCTGTTCGTCTCGCATGACCTGAATGTGGTGCGCTTGTTGTGCGACCGCGTGCTGGTCATGTATCTGGGCCGAATCGTCGAAAGCGGCCCGGCGGCAGAGTTATTCGCTGACCCGAAACATCCGTATACGCGCGCCCTGATTGCGTCTATTCCGGGTTCTGGTCGACGAATCACCGAACATCTGCAAGGCGGCGATCCGCACAGCCCGATTCAGATGCTCAATGAAGCCCAGGCGCTCCGTTGCGGTTTTCAAGGCCGTTGCCCGCATGCACTCGAATCCTGCGCACGTGAAGTGCCGGCGCTGAAACCGTCGGGGGCCGGCCGTGAGGCTGCGTGCCTGCGGGTTGCCGATCTGCCCGTTTTTTAAGCCACCTTGTTGAGTCCATCATGAACCCTCCAGCCATGCTTGATTACGTCGTCGCCGCCGCTGCTGTGCTGCAATTGCCGCTCGATGCGGCGCGAGCGCAACGAGTCAGTGAAATCCTGATGCGAACCGCCGCCATCGCATCCAGTCTTGATGCGATCGCGCTGGCGCCCGAACATGAATTGGCGGAGATCTTCCGGCCGGCGCCGTTTCCGGCGGTAGATCCGGCGAGTGATTCCGCGATTGTGAAAGGTACCCGGACATGACTGCCAGCGCCAGCGAGCGTGTCGAAGCGGCGATCACTCGCATCGAAGCGACCGACGAGCGGGTCAACGCGTTCACCGCGAAGACTTTTTCACGGGCACGACTGCAAGCCGCAGCGATTGACGAGCATCGCGCACGCGGTGCGCCGCTTTTGCCCTTGGCCGGCGTGCTGTTTGCCGTCAAGAACCTGTTCGATATCGAGGGCCTGACGACCTTGGCGGGATCGAAGGTCAATCGTGATCATGCGCCCGCTCGCGCCGATGCCGTGCTGGTGCAACGATTGCAGGCGGCCGGCGCCATTTTGATGGGCGCTCTCAACATGGATGAGTACGCCTACGGCTTCACGACCGAAAATCAGCACTATGGCCCTTGCCACAATCCACACGACTTGAGCCGGATTGGCGGTGGCTCCTCGGGCGGATCGGCGGTGGCGGTGGCTGCCGGCCAGGTACCTTTGTCGCTGGGTTCTGATACCAATGGATCGATCCGGGTGCCAGCTTCGCTGTGTGGGGTCTGGGGTCTGAAACCGACCTTCGGGCGGCTCTCTAGACGGGGTACGTTTCCGTTCGTCAACAGCATCGATCACCTTGGACCCTTCGCCGACAGTGTCGAGTTGCTGAGCGTCGCGTATGACGCCCTGCAAGGGCCGGATGCGCTTGATGCGGGCTGTCATGCGCAACGCATTCAGCCGGTGTCGGGCCTGCTCGGTCACGGTGTCAGGGGACTGCGGATTGGTGTGCTCGGCGGATACTTTCATGACCACGCCACCGAGCCTGCGCGACAAGTCGCATTAGCGGTGGCGCGGCAGCTCGGCGCTGCCGACGAAGTCATCTGGCCCGATGCGTCACTCGCGCGCGCCGCCGCCTTCGTCGTGACCGCCAGCGAGGGCGGTGCGCTGCATCTGCCGAACCTTCGCAAACGCGCCGAGGACTTCGAGATATTGTCGGTCGACCGATTCATTGCGGGCGCCTTGCAGCCGCTCGATTGGTATCTGCGGGCGCAGCGCTTCAGAAGTATCAATCGCGACAAGGTCAACGCGCTGTTCGAGCATTGGGATCTGCTGATCGCGCCGGCCACCCCCGTCAGCGCGCCGCTGATTGGCACCGAATGGATCGACATCAACGGTCAGCGCCATCCCTGTCGACCGGCGATGGGCCTGTTGACCCAACCGATCTCATTCGCCGGTTGCCCGGTGGTTGTGGCGCCTTGTTGGCCGACCGCAACTCAAGGAATGCCGATCGGTGTGCAAGTGATTGCTGCGCCATGGCGCGAGGATCTGGCCCTGCGCGCTGCGATGGTGTTGCAAGCCGCTGGCATCGCTCATCTCAAACCGGCGCTTTGACTCAAACCGGCGCTAACTGAACCTTGACTTAGGAATCACCATGGAAATCAACCTCCCCGAAGTACTGGCAGAAGTCACTGCGGCGTTCGCTCGATATGAGACCGCACTGGTCAGCAATGACGTCACCGTGCTTGACGAGCTGTTCTGGAACAGCCCGCAGACCTTGCGCTACGGCGTCGGCGAGAACCTGTATGGCTACGATGAAATTCGTGCGTTTCGAGCCTCGCGGCCCTCGCAAGGCCTGGCACGTGACTTGCTGCGTACGGTCATCACTACTTATGGGCGAGATTTTGCTACCGCCAACGTCGAATTTCGCCGCGTCAATGGTGACCGTACCGGTCGACAAAGTCAGACCTGGATGCGCACCGCCGAGGGCTGGCGGGTGGTATCGGCGCATGTCAGTTTGTTCGCTCCGCAATAACGATCGCAACAGTCACCAAGCCAAGCAAGTACGCAACAACCAAACCGTTCATACCTACGAGGAGTAACTGCCGTGAATCTGAAATCCATCAATCGTCGTCAATCCCTGAAGTCTGTTGCAGCACTTGGCGCAGCCGGTGCGCTGGCCAGTGCCAGCCATTTCGCGCAGGCGCAAAAGCCAATTACCGTCGGCGTTATCTACGTCGGGCCGCGCGACGACTTTGGCTATAACCAGGCGCAAGCGCAGGCCGCCGCCGAACTGAAGAAAATGCCCGGCGTGAAAGTCGTCGAGGAAGAAAACGTAGCGGAGACGGCTGCCGTACAAAAGACCATGACCGGCATGATCATGCAAGACGGTGCGTCGGTGTTGTTCCCGACCTCGTTCGGCTATTACGATCCGCATCTTCTCGCGCTTGCCGCCAAGTATCCCGATGTGCGCTTTGCACACTGCGGAGGCATGTGGACCGAGGGCAAGCATCCGAAGAACGCCGGCAGCTACTTTGGCTACATCGACGAATGCCAATATCTGAACGGTGTCGTCGCAGGGCATATGAGCAAGAGCGGCAAGATTGGCTTTGTCGCTGCCAAACCGATTCCGCAAGTATTGCGCAATATCAACTCGTTCCTGATGGGTGCCCGCTCGGTCAAGCCGACGACGACCTGTAATGTCATCTTCACCGGCGATTGGTCAATGCCGGTCAAGGAAGCCGAGGCCACCAACAGTCTGGCCGATCAGGGGGTCGATGTCTTCACCATGCACGTCGATGGTCCGAAAGTGGTCGTCGAGACCGCCGCCAAACGCGGCAAGATGGTTTGCGGTTATCACGCCAGCCAGGCCAAGCTCGCGCCCAATGCGTATCTGACGGGCGCCGAGTGGAACTGGTTGACGGCCTACAAGACGGTGGTCGAGGCTGCGCAGTCGGGCAAACCGCATCCGAACTTCATTCGCGGCGGCTTGAAGGACGGCTACGTCAAGATGTCGCCCTACGGTACGATGGTCAGCGACGCTGCCAAAAAGAACGCCGATGAGGTCAAGGCAAAGATGGTGGCCGGCAGCTTCGATGTCTTCAAGGGTCCGCTCAAGGACAACAAGGGCAATGTCGTGGTCGCTGCTGGCAAACTGTTCAAGCAGACCGATCTCGAACTCGAGAAGATGAATTATCTGATCGAAGGCGTAATCGGCTCGATCTAAGCGTAAACACTGCTGCCGAAGACCTGCAAATGCCAATCGCCTGATCATGCGTGACTCACTGAACGATATCGCTTTACCGGTGCTGGCCATCGCTGCGGCATTGCTGGTCTTCGGTGTGTTCGTCTGGTTTGCCGGCGTCAATCCGCTCGAGGTCTGGCGGCTGTTGTTCAAGGGCGCTTTCGGTGACTGGTTCTCCTGGCAGAACACCTTGCAACGCGCCGCGCCGCTGATGCTGACCGCCTTGTGCGTGGCCATTCCAATGCGCGCCGGTCTCATCCTGATTGGCGGCGAAGGCGCGCTGGTGCTGGGCGGACTCGCCTGCGCCGCGCTGCCCTATGCGATATCGGTTCCGCACAACGGCTTCGGCATCGTGCTGATCTGTCTGGCCGGTGCGTTGGCGGGCGCTTTGTGGACCGCCCTGGCCGGCTGGTTACGGCAGTATCGCGGCATCAATGAAACCATCAGCAGCTTGTTGCTGGCCTATGTCGCCATCGGCCTCTTCAAGCATTGGGTCGAGGGTCCCTTGCGTGATCCGGCCAGCTTGAATAAGCCGTCCACCCAGACGCTCGATGAAGCGCTGCGTCTGGGCGGTATGGCCGGCTCTGACATCCACTGGGGACTGCTGCTCGGCGTACTCGCCTGTCTGGCTCTTGGGTTGTGGCTGCGCTGGACCGTCTCCGGCTTTTCGGTGCGGGTGGTGGGCGGCAACTTGCGGGCTGCGCAACTGGTCGGTCTGCCGGCTACCGGACTCATCTTGCTGGCCTGTGGTTTGGGTGGCGCCTGCGCCGGACTGGCCGGCGCGGTCGAAGTCGCCGCGGTTCACACCAACGCCAACGCGTCGTTGATCGCTGGTTATGGTTATGCCGGTATTCTGGTGTCGTTCATTGCGCGACACAATCCCATCGCGATCATTCCAGTCGCCATCTTGTTTGGTGGATTTGGTGCTGCCGGTAGTCTGCTGCAGCGGCGCCTTGGCCTGCCCGATGCCTCGGTGCTGGTACTGCAAGGCATTGCGTTTGTCTTGATCCTGGCCAGCGAAGCCCTGCGTGGCCGCGATTGGCCAACGATACTTGCGCGATTCGGTCGTGCGGCTGGACCGGCAGCCGCACCGCCCAACAAGGAACGGATGGCCACGGGAACCGCCGCATGAGCACCGATCAGTGGATCGCCTTTGTCTGTGCCATCGTCGGCGGCGCGTTGCGGGTCGGTGTGCCGTTCCTGTTCGTGAGCCTCGGTGAGTGTCTGACCGAAAAGGCTGGGCGCATCAATCTCGGTCTGGAGGGCGTCCTGGTGTTCTCGGCGATGGCGGCCTTCGGCGCTGGCTACTTGAGCGGCTCGGCCTGGGTCGGCGTCCTGGCCGCGGCGCTGGCCGGTGGATTACTCGGTGCCCTGCATGGTCTACTCTGCTCGTTGCAACGAGTCAACGATGTCGCCACCGGCATCGCACTGATGTTGCTGGGTACCGGCCTGGCCTTCTATCTAGGCAAACCGCTGATCCAGCCGCAAGCCCCGCAGATTGCCGCCATTGCGCTCGGTAATTGGAGTGACTCGGCACCGGTGCGTGCGGCGCTCCAGGTCAATGCACTGTTACCCCTGGGATTGCTGCTGACCGCTGTACTCTGGTGGGCCTTCGCCAATACCCGAGCCGGTCTTCTGGTGCGCATGGCGGGCGACTCGGCTAACGCGGCACGCGCGCTCGGCTATTCGGTGGCCGGTATCCGAATCGCCACCACTGCCGCCGGTGGCGCGATTGCCGGATTGGGCGGCGCTTCGCTGACCTTGTTCTATCCGGGCAGTTGGAACGAAGGTATCTCCAGCGGACAGGGCCTGATCGCAGTGGCGCTGGTGATCTTTGCGCGCTGGAGTCCCCTGCGCTGTGTCGGCGCGGCGGCCTTGTTTGGCGGCGCCGGTGCTATTGGACCGGCGCTACAGTCGGTCGGGATCAGTTGGGGCTATCACCTCTTTAATACGGTGCCCTATCTGTTGACCCTGCTGATTCTCGTGTTCACGTGTCGACCCGGCAGTGTGGCGGCCGGCACGCCGGGCGAACTGTCGTCGACGCGCTGAGCCCTGAGTCGAGGCGTTGAGACCTGTGAATCCCAAACCGTTCTTTTTCAAATCGGAGTAACTCATGTCTGGCCTCGGTGGACTCAATAAATCAAAACATGGTGTGGTCATTGGCCTCGTGCAGTTGCAACTACCGGTGGTGCAAACGCCAGCGCAACTGGCCGCACAAACCGAGCGTATCTGTGAGCTGGTGGGCAAGGCGCGGCGTAACCAAAGCACAATGGATCTCGTCGTCTTCCCCGAATATTCGCTGCACGGCCTGAGCATGGATACCAACCCGGCGATCATGTGCTCACTCGACGGCCCGCAGGTCGCAGCGTTCAAGAGCGCGTGTGCCGAACATCACATCTGGGGTTGTTTCTCGATCATGGAACTGAACCCGGGCGGCAATCCGTATAACAGCGGCCTCATCATCGATGATACCGGCACGATTCGCCTGTACTACCGCAAGCTGCATCCCTGGGTGCCGGTCGAGCCCTGGGAGCCTGGCAATCTCGGCATACCGGTCTGCGAGGGACCCAACGGCAGTTGCCTGTCGCTGATTATTTGCCACGACGGCATGTTCCCCGAGATGGCGCGCGAGGCGGCTTATAAAGGCGCCGAGATCATTCTGCGCACGGCCGGCTACACCGCACCGATTCGTCATTCCTGGCAGATCACCAATCAGGCCAATGCCTTTTGTAATCTGGCGTATACGGCGAGCGTCTGCATGTCGGGTAGTGACGGCAGTTTCGACTCCATGGGCGAGGGCATGTTCTGCAATTTTGATGGCACGGTACTGGTTCAAGGCGGCGGCCGGCCCGATGAAATCATCACCGCTGAGCTGCGTCCCGACCTCGTGCGCGAGGCGCGTACCGGCTGGGGTGTGGAGAACAATATTTATCAGCTCTATCACCGTGGTTATGTTGCGGTCAAAGGCGGTGCTCAGGACTGTCCGTACACCTACATGCACGACATGGCCGCCGGTCGCTACAAGCTGCCCTGGAATGTGCAAGTGACCGACGGCACGTCGTGCGGATTTGCGCCACCGACGCGCAGCTACATGGGCTCACAAGCTCATCCGCTGGTGCCGGACAGCTCGATCCCTGCGGCGAAAAAAGCAGCGACCAAAAAAGCGGCTTGACGATGACACGCTACCTTGCGGCAACCCCGTATGCCTGGCCCTATAACGGCGACTTGCGGGCGCAGAATACCGCGCTCGTCATCATCGACATGCAAACTGATTTTTGCGGTGTCGGTGGGTATGTGGACAAAATGGGCTACGACATCTCGTTGACGCGAGCGCCGATCGTACCGCTGCAAAAGTTGCTGGCCGTGATGCGCGCGCAGGGCTTCCACATTATTCATACGCGAGAGGGTCATCGACCTGACCTTTCGGACCTGCCGGCCAACAAGCGCTGGCGCTCGCAACAAATCGGTGCGGGCGGTATTGGCATTGGCGATGCGGGTCCGTGCGGACGAATCCTCGTACGCGGCGAACCTGGTTGGCAAATCATTCCCGAGCTCGCACCGCTACCGGCAGAGATCATTATCGACAAGCCCGGCAAGGGGTCCTTTTGCGCAACCGATTTCGAGTTGGTTCTGCGAACCCGAGGCATCAGCAATTTGCTGCTCGCCGGCATCACGACCGATGTGTGCGTACATACCACCCTGCGCGAAGCCAATGATCGCGGCTTTGAATGCCTGCTGTTATCCGATTGCACAGCGGCCACCGACCACGCCAATCATCTTGCGTCGTTGAACATGGTCGCTATGCAGGGCGGTGTCTTCGGTGCACATGCGTCGTCGTCGGCAGTGCTCGATATCCTGAGCGGCGGTCACTGACATGTCGTTCGTCCATATTGAAACCCTGCCTACAGCGACCGGCGCCATGGCGCTCGAAACAATCGAGCTGACCAAGCGATTCGGTGGCTTCACCGCGCTTGATCATGTCTCGATCAACGTTGCCCGAGGCAGCGTACATGCCTTGCTCGGTGAGAACGGCGCCGGCAAGAGTACCTTGGTCAAGTGTGTCGCTGGCTTTCATCGGGCCGAAGAGGGCAGCATCTTGTGCGATGGCCGCGAACGCGATATTGCCAACCCGGTGGTGGCCCGCGCGCTCGGCATCGGCATGGTCTACCAGCACTTCACCCTGGCACCTGGAATGACGGTGGCCGAGAATCTGCTGTTGGCCGGCGGCAAGACCTCGGCCGTGATCGACTGGGCAGCCAAACGCAGCGAGCTGAAGAACTTTCTGTCGACGACGCCGTTCTCACTCGATCTTGACGCCCGGCCAGCCGAGTTGGCGGCCGGTGAGAAGCAAAAACTCGAGTTGCTCAAGCAACTGTATCTGAAACCGCGCTTGCTGATTCTTGATGAACCGACCTCGGTGCTGACGCCCCAGGAGGCTGACGAAGTGCTCGGCCACGTGCGTGCATTTGCGCGCAGCGGCCAGTGCACGGTGCTCATCATTACCCACAAATTTCGGGAAGTCATGGCCTATGCCGATTCGGTGACCGTGCTGCGTCGCGGTGCTGCAGTCCAGCACGCGTCGGTCGCCTCGACCAATCAAGCGATGCTGGCGGCGGCGATGGTTGGCGAGAAAGTTGCGCAGAGCTCGGACGCTGCCGGCGAGCTGGCGGCAAGCGAGCAGGTCACAGATGACCGGTTCACAGACGACCGGTTCACAGACGACCGGTTCACAGGCGATCGGGTAGCAGGCGGACGCGTGGTCGGCGCGACGGCCCCCCTCGGCGCTGTACCAGCCGTGACGACAACCGCGCTTGAGGTCGAGAATCTGCAGGCCTACGGTGATCGCGGCACGCTGGCAGTCAAGGGTGTCTCACTGCGCGTGCACGCCGGCGAAATCCTCGGGATTGCCGGGGTGTCTGGCAACGGTCAGCGCGAGTTGGTCGAGGCCCTGGTCGGCCAGCGCTTGCGCCATTCCGGTTCGGTAAAAGTGATGGGCGAACCCTATCGAGGGCGACGCACAGAAAACTGGCGACTGAAATTGCGCAGCCTGCCCGAAGAACCGCTTCGTAACGCCTGCGTCGCCGATCTGAGCGTGGCCGAGAACATGGCGCTTCGAGACTTCGAGCAGTCGCCCCTGACCAGGGCCGGTGTGCTGAACACCACCTTGTGGCGTAGTCGCGCCCGCCAGTGGATCGCCGAGTACGGCATCAAGACTCGCGGCGAAGACGCGCCGATTCGCAGTCTTTCCGGTGGTAACGTACAAAGGGCGGTTCTGGCGCGCGAGTTGGCGGGCGATATCAATGTGCTGATCGCTGCCAATCCGGTGTTCGGACTGGACTTTGCTGCGGTCCGTGAAATTCACGAGCGCATTCTGCAGTTGCGCGCTCGCGGTGGCGCGGTGCTGTTGATCAGCGAAGACCTCGATGAGTTGCTGGAGTTGGCCGATCGCATCGTGGTCATGAGCGAGGGCCACATCGTCTTCGAAACACCGGCCGCGACGGCACAACGGCATATTCTGGGGCAGCATATGGGTGGTGGGCATCACGAGGCAGACGGTCATCACGAGGCAGGCGGTCATCAACCGGACAAGTCAGCGCGAGCCCAAACATGACCACCTTGCAAGCACAACCCTTCGAGTTCAAGTTCGAGGTGGCGCGCACGGCACTGGTCATCATCGACATGCAGCGCGATTTCATCGAACCGGGCGGGTTCGGCGAGACTCTGGGCAATGACGTCTCGTTGCTGTCGGCCATTGTGCCGGCTTGTCAATCGGTGCTTGAGGCTTGGCGGCGTGTCGGCGGCAAGGTCATTCATACGCGCGAGGCCCATTTGCCGGATCTTTCGGATTGCCCGCCCGCCAAGCGCCATCGCGGCAATCCGAGTTTGCGAATCGGTGATCCTGGACCGATGGGGCGAATTCTGATTGCCGGCGAACCAGGCTGTGAAATCATTGCCGCACTGTCGCCCATCGATGGCGAACTAGTCATCGACAAGCCGGGCAAGGGTGCGTTTTACGCGACCCAGTTGCGAGTCCATCTTCAACAGCTCGGTATTACCCATCTGATTTTCATGGGCGTGACGACCGAGGTCTGTGTCCAGACCAGCATGCGCGAAGCGAACGATCGAGGCTACGATTGTCTGTTGCTCGAGGACTGCACCGACAGTTATTTTCCGAACTTCAAAGCGGTGACGCTCGCGATGATGCGTGCGCAGGGCGCAATCATTGGCTGGACCGCCAGCAGCGCGACCTTGCTCAAGGTGCTTTCGGGCAATGGCATCAACCCTTCGTTCTGAGCCGGTGCGCCGCTCGCGCGCCGAGGATGTCTACGAGCAACTCAAACTCGACATCGCCGAATTCAGATTGTTACCTGGCGACCGGTTCAGCGAGAATGCGTTGTGCGATAAGCTGGCGGTATCACGTACCCCCGTCCGGCAGGCCTTGACCCGTCTTCAGCAGGAGGGTTATGTCGAGGTGTTGTTTCGCAGCGGCTGGCGCGTACTGCCATTTGATTTTGTGCGCTTCGAACAACTTTACGATTTGCGGACCATTCTGGAGACGGCCGCCGTGCAACGATTGTGCGTCGGTACCCTGGCGGTTGCAAGCGACCTGCTCGATGAACTGATGGCGCTCTGGCTGGTACCAGTGGCCGATCGAAGCCTAGATGCGGCACAGGTCGCGCGTTGGGACGAAGACTTTCATTGCGCGTTGGTCGCCGCGGTCGGCAATACTGAAATGACCCGCTTGCATCGCGACATCACCGAGCGAATCCGCATCGTTCGTCGTCTCGATTTCACCGAGGCCGCGCGCATCGCTGTTACCTATGAGGAACACGGCAAGATCCTCAGTGCTATTCGCGCACGCCGCGCCGACACGGCGACGATGTTGCTTCGCGCCCACATTGGAACCAGCCAGGCCGAGGTGCGCAGAATCACGCTGCACCAGATGCATCGTGCGCGCGGCGGCCAATGTCCATAAGCTGGCGAAGCGTCAGGAAGATAGCGCAGCGGCGCGACTGCGCAGCGTTAGATTATTGAGACGAAGGAAGTCGAAATTCGCACAACGTAGTACGATTCGCTTGAAATCACACCACGGATTGCGATGTTCGGACGCTCAAAGCCCACAGTATTCAAGCCCGTTTCGTATCAGCGCCAGCGAAAGCCTTTGCGCATACCGAAATGGTTTCTCCTGTTATTGCTCGGCGTGGCTGCGGGTTCCAGTGGACTTTGGTACATCCAGGAAAATTATTTGCCTCCTCGGCTGAGCCCGGAAGAGTCCGATAAGTTGCGTGCCGATCTTGATGTGGCCAATCGCGAACGCGTGCAACTGAAGACTGAACTCAAACAGACCAGTGACAAGCTGGCGGCTTCCGAAGCCCAGGGCAAGAAGGCTCAGAACGATCTGGCGACGTCGCGTCAGACGACGGAAAAGCTCCAGAAAGATTTGTCGCAGTTCGTGCTGGCACTGCCGCCCGATCCGCGCGGTGGCCCGATCGGAATTCGGGCGGCGAGTTTTGCGCCTGCCGGTGGCCAACTCTCCTACAACGTCATCTTCACGCGCCAGCGCAAGGGCGACGACGTCTTCAAGGGCGTCATGCAACTGGTCGTTACCGGCTCGCGCAGCGGCCGCATCGAAACCCATCCTCTGCCGGTCGTGCAAATGGCCTTGGAGGGCTATCAACAACTCTCGGGTAACCTGGCCTTGCCCGACGGCATGGTGCCGCGCGAAATCAGCATTCGCGTATTGCGCGGTGTTGGTGGTGAAATGCAGTCCATGCGGGTATTCAAGATTTGAATCACGGGCTCAAACAGGCACCAACGAGCTAACAGGCACTGATAGGCACTGACAGGAACTGCGCATGTGTGGAAAAATTGCTACCTCCGTGTGGGTCACTGCATGGTTTGCCGGGTTGTCTCTCCTCGCTGCAAATAGCTCGGCGCAAGAGGCCAAGCTGCCGTCGACCTTGACCGTCACCGCGTACGAAACCGGCTCGAACGGCTTTAACCAGGCGGTCGCGGTAGGTCAAATGCTCAAGAAGCGTTTTGGTACCGATGTCCGGGTCTTGCCGGCCGGCAACGATGTCGCACGACTGGCCCCGTTGAAAGCGGGTCGCGCGCAGGCCTCCGCCATGGGCATTGGCACTTACTTCGCACAGGAAGGTGTCCTCGAGTTCGCGACGCGCGAGTGGGGTCCACAGCCGCTGCAATTGTTATTGGCCGCCTCCAGTTGCAATGGCCAATCGCTGGGCGCGGCCAATGATCTCGGTATCAAGAGTGTCGCCGATCTGAAGGGCAAACGCGCCGGACTGGTGGTCGGTTCGCCGGCCGTCAATCAGAGCGCGCTGGCGCTGCTGGCCTTTGGCGGTTGGACGCCCAATGACGTCAAGATGATCGAGTTTGCCAGCTACGGCGCCATGATGAAGGGCGTCGTCAACAACGAAATTGATTTGTTCTTTGCCTCAACGATTTCGGGCCAGGCCAAGGAGATAGAGAGTTCACCGCGCGGCCTGCTCTGGTTGCCGATGCCGGCCTCCGACAAGGCCGGTTGGGCTCGGCTGCAAAAAATTGCGCCGTATTTCTATCCGCACAACTCAAGCTGCGGCGCCGGCTACGGCAAGGGCCAGGTGATTGAAACCTCGGTCTATCCGTATCCGATTTTCATGACCTATGGCACGCAGGATGCGAACACGATGTTTGCGTTGACTCAGGCGATGCTCAGTCACTACGACGACTATAAGGACAGCGTTCCCGGCGTCGATGGGCTCGAGGGCAAACGCCAGAATTTCCAATGGACCATGCCATACCATGCTGGCGCGGTACGAGCCTTCGTGGAAGCAAAACTCTGGACCGAGGCCGCTAAAAAACATAATGACGGGCTATTGCAGCGACAATCCACACTGGCTCAGGCTTGGAGTGACTTCTTGAAAACCAGTCCGCCCGAAGATCGCGATCAGTTCCGCGTCGCCTGGATGAAAGTGCGTGCGGCGGCGCTGACCAGTGCCGGTATGCCGGTGCTGTTCTGACTCGACCTGATTTTTTCAACATTCCGGCTCAACTATGTACTACGAAACCGACAGTAACCGCCACGGATTGAAATTCGATCCATTCAAAGCGCTGGTCGCCCCGCGACCGATTGGCTGGATCTCGACCGTCAGTCCCGAAGGGGTACATAACCTCGCGCCCTACAGCTTCTTTAACGCCGTCAGTGATCGCCCGCCGGTAGTCATGTTTTCGTCTGTGGGTCGCAAGGACTCGCTCATCAACATTGAAGCCAATGGCGAATTCACTTGTTCGCTCGCGACCTGGGACCTGCGTGAGCAAATGAACCTCAGTTCAGCACCAGTGGCGCACGGCGTCGACGAATTTGCGCTGGCAGGACTGACGGCAACGGTCGGGCAACAGGTTAAATGCGCGCGGGTCGGCGAAAGTCCGGCCGCCTTCGAATGCCGTCACTGGAAGACTATCGAGTTGCCGGATTTCTCAACCGCCAACACAAAACGTGCGCCGACCGAGCGCAAGTTTGTGGTGTTCGGTCTGGTCGTCGGTATTTATATCGACGAAGCATTTATTCGAGAGGGGTTGGTCGACACCGCCGGCCTGCGCCCGTTGGCTCGAATGGGGTATATGGACTACTCGGTGGTGTCACCCGAATCAACGTTCACGATGAATCGGCCGATCGCCACAGCCGACAAGCTCAGTGCCGCAGTGCAGCCAGGGCCTTGGGACGGCATTTATCGCTGACTAAAAATGCCGTTTCCGATCAACTCGGGGCGGACGCGCTCCGCTCGTCACACGACCGACTACCTGAGTTGCGGCGCGCCCGGCGCACCGCTGGTGATCCTCGTGCATGGTTGGCCGGAACGCGCCATCAGTTGGCGTCATCAACTGCGCTATTTGGCCGAACTCGGGTTTCTGGCCGTTGCACCCGATATGCGCGGTTATGGTTCGTCCAGTGTCTACCTCCGGCATGAAGACTATGCGATTGAGCAGGCAAGCCTCGACATGCTGGAGTTGCTCGCGTCATTGGGTCAAGAACGCGCGATCTGGATCGGCCACGACTGGGGCTCACCCGTGGTCTGGTCGATCGCCAGTCATCATCCCGAACACTGCATCGCTATTGCAAACCTGTGCGTACCCTATCAACCAGGCGGATTCACGATCGAAAGTTTGTTGCCGCTCATTGATCGAGCGGTTTATCCCGCCGACCGCTTTCCGGCCGGGCAATGGGAGTATTTCCTGTTTTATCGCGAGCAGTTTGCGCGGGTGCAGGCGACCCTGGAAGCGAACGTTACGGCGACGGTCAAGGCGCTGTTCCGAAGTGGCCGACCCGACGGTCAGGGCAAGCCGGCCATGCTGGCGTACGCGCGAATCCAGAACGGCTGGTTCGGTGGCGCCACGCGGGCGCCGGATTTGCCGATGGACCCGGCGGTGCTCGATGAAGCGTCGATGTCGGTCTATGTTGAGGGACTGCAACGCAACGGGTTCTTCGGGCCCGGCTCCTGGTACCTGAACGACGAGTTGAACGCGGCCTACGCCAAGCGCTCGGTCAATGGCGGGCGTCTGGAGTTACCGGTACTGTTTCTGCACGGCCGCTACGACTACACCTGCGAGACGATGACCTCGCCGCTGGCGCAGCCCATGCACGCGAACTGTACCCAACTGACCGAGGCCGTGATCGATAGTGGTCACTGGATGGCGCAGGAACAACCGGCAGCGGTCAATCGCGAGCTGGCTGGCTGGTTGTCAGCGCTGTCCGACTGGTTGTCCAAGCTGCCCAGTTGATTGGCAAAGTTGCCCGGTGCAAGTTCAACCGCTGGCTAGCAACATCACGCTTGCAACAGCACGCTTGCAACATCACATTAGCGAGTGAATACTTCAGCCCTTTCGGGCGGCGCGTAAGCCGAACGCCAGATAATGCGCGGGCGCAAGGGCTCGCGTGGCACTTGACGCTAACTTCGCAGATGCCGTTTTGAGTCGCTTCCGGTGACGGCCACAACGGTGCCATTTTCAGCGC
Source organism: Burkholderiales bacterium (assembly GCA_031363055.1). Taxonomy (GTDB): domain Bacteria; phylum Pseudomonadota; class Gammaproteobacteria; order Burkholderiales; family Burkholderiaceae_E; genus JANLTP01. The sequence continues at coordinate 26,783 of JANLTP010000164.1, forward strand.
GTGCGAGGAAATTGTTGTCATCGAACATGCCGAGCTTTCGGGCGACTCGCGTAAGCCGCTCGGCTTGGGCCGGTTTGGTGGCGAGGATTCGGGCGCCGATTTCGCACGTGCGATAAACGTAGACAATATTGCCGGTTTGCTAAAAAGTGATCGCTTGCTTGCGCGATAGGTCGCTCAGAATGGCATCGAGCCCTCCATTGAAGCGACCACTCACTCGCCCGTCAACCGCGGAACTGATGACGGTCGAATAACCGGCTGCGCCCAATAGTTCGTTCAGAAACGCCGTCAGCCTTTGTTCGCGAGCATTCACTGACACGATCGGATTGGCTGGTTTTGCGGTCTGGGCCTCGGTCGAGCCGACGCCAATCGTGAAAAAGAGCCCGACAAACAAGGCCAGGATTCCGAAGTCAGAGGTTCGATGCGCAAAAAATTCATGGTGATAGTTTTTCATTGAAGTTAGTGATTGCTAACAACAGCCACGCCGTGTGAAAACAGAAACGTCCACACGAGCCGCACCCATTCTTAACCCGGCAGGCTTCTACAATTAGCAAAAATCGATGCTCCCGAAAAAGAACATGTTGCCATGCAGACCTTCCTGTAAATTTCTTTGACGTGGAAGCGCAGTCTCAGGCGGCCGATTGATCGAAATCGCGCTTCGATTGCCGAGCATAGCTGAGCGTCAGAATCTCCCAGACATGGCCGTCCGGCTGGTCCCAATAGACGATCTTGCCGCCGTGCGCCGTATTGACCTGCAGATCGGCCGGACCGTGCGGCAAGCTGCGGTACGAAATGCCGGCCGCTTTGATGCGCGCCAGGATGGCCTGGAATCGCTCTGGGTCCACCCGAAAACAATAATGCTGGACCGGAAACGGTTCGGGCGACTCCTCAAAGTCAAGCGTCAGGCCATCGCTGACATAGACCGCGTGGAATGGCCCGACATTGGCCGAACCCCAGGATACGCCGAACAGCTCGGCCAGCAACTTGGCCGACTTGATCCGATAGCGGCACGGCACTATGAGGTGATCCAGTTCGATGCTCATCGAATCCTCCCGATTGAATATCGCGGTTAGCCCTGATTCACGTACCTATTTTGCCGCTAATTTTCGGTAGCGCAAGAGCGCCTCCAGAAAATAGTAATCCGCATAATTCAGCGCGGCATCCACCTCGATATGATTGGGCCGATTGCCGACCGCATGCGTGAGTAGAAAGCCACCGTTCTCACCCGGTCGAGCCAGATAATTTTGCGAAGACAGTGCCAGCAATTGTTGCCGCGCCAACAAGCGGTATTGTTGCGACAGCTCGGGCTCTGTAAAAGTACTCAACTCAAGCAGCGCCGAAGCCATGATTGCCGCTGCCGCCGTATCGCGTTGCGTATTCGGAATCTCGGGTGCGTCAAAATCCCAATACGGAATTTTATCGGGCGGCAGTCGCGGGTGATGGTTGATGAACCGCGCGATTCGCTGCGCTTGCGCGAGATACTCGACCTTGCCCGTCTCACGAAACAACAGGGTGTAGCCGTAGAGGGCCCAGGCTTGGCCGCGTGACCAGCTTGAGGAATCGGCAGCGCCCTGCACCGTTTGCTTTTTTTTCACTGCGCCGGTTTTTGGATCGAAATCAACCAGGTGCACACTGCTGCCATCATCCCGAAAGTGATGCTTCAAGGTGTTGTCCGCATGGCGTTCCGCAATATCGCGTAATCGTGTCTCGCCGCTGGCGCGCGCCGCCCAGGTGAGCAATTCAAGATTCATGAGGTTATCAACGATAACCGGGTACTGCCACGCTCCGAAGTCCCAGGATCGAATCATGCCGACCTGCGGGTTAAAGCGCGTGGCCAGCGATCTCGCACCGTGAATCAGAACCTTGCGAAAGTGCCGCTCCTGGGTCAGCCGATAACCGTTGCCAAAACTGCAGTTCAAAATAAACCCGACATCATGGTCGCCGCGAAAGTATTTGATGCTCTCGACCCGATACGTGTAATTACGCGCGGCGGCTCGCCAGTTCGGCTGCTCGGTGTACTCGTAGAGCAACCACAGGGAGCCCGCAAAAAATCCGCTGGTCCAGTCTCTGGGTCCGACCAACTTGAGTGCGCCATTGCTGAAGCTTCGTGGCTGGTCAACGCTGGACTTGACTTGACTCAGCAGCGATTGATACTGCGATGTCGCCAGTCTGAACACGTCCGGCAGGCGTGCGAGCAACTCATCTGATGGCAGCGGGTCGGACGCCCGAGCAGTGATACTCGGTGGTCGTTGCACTTGGGCGCTGACCGGAATCGCGATTTGATGCCCGGCCAGCGTGAGCAGGAAGACAGAACGCAGCAGGTGGAAAATCAGGCGCTGGCGCGTCACACTTCAAGTGCGTTCAAGTAAGTCTGCAGAACGCGGATGCAAGTTTGCACGTCAGTTTGCACGTCAGTTCGGTCGGCAGCGCCGGGTCAGCGCGGTGCCATCCGGATGGCACCATCCAGCCGAATGCATTGGCCATTGAAGTACGAGTTGCGTGCCAGCTCCAGCGCCAGACTCGCGAACTCTTCGGGCTTGCCCAGTCGCTTCGGGAACGGCACCGATGCGCTCAGGCTGTCGATCACCTGCTGCTTGGCTCCGAGCATGAGCGGCGTGGCGAAGATACCCGGCATGATGGAGTTGACCCGAATACCAATGTCAGATAAATCACGGGCCATCGGCAATACCAATCCGTTGACGCCGGCTTTTGCTGATGCGTAGATCACCTGGCCAATCTGCCCATCTTGCGCTGCCACTGAAGCGGTCAAGGTGATGCTGCCGCGCTCACCGTCCTCGAGTGCTGCAAGCGTGGCCATGCCTTCGGCTGACAATGAAGCGAGGCGATAGCTGGCAATCAGCACGCCCTGCACGCCGGCCTCGAAGTCGGCGGTCGACAGGCGCTTGAGTTTGCCAGCCTCCTTGTCAAACGCCAGCGTCTTGCCGCGCCGCGAGGTCATCGCACAGTGCACCAGCACCCGCTCCTGGCCATAGGCCGCACGCGCCTTGGCAAAGCCTGCGACTACGGCGTCCTCACTGTTGATGTCGACTTTGCAGAAAAGCCCACCGATGGCTTGAGCGACTGCCTGGCCCTTGGCTTCATTGACATCAAAGATCGCAACTTTGACACCGATGGCGGCCAACGCCTCGGCCGTCGCTTGACCCAGACCGGAAGCGCCGCCGGTGACCACTGCGCTGATGCTTGCATCAATTTTCAATTAACGTCTCCCTTTCGTCGAGCCGCTCAAATGAGTGGCATGGGTACTCTGGCTTTCAGCACCACTCTAGCCTTGCGGCTAATTGTGTATGCCAATTTGCCGACCGCTGGATTTCAAATTTGATCAAAGATTTTAGCTTGTTGGAGCAAACAGTATGGCAAGGAAGTCGAAGCTACCCCTTGTTACGGCCACGGCCACGGCCACCGCCTATCGCTAAAGCGAGGCCGCTCATCGCCGAATGGCCGTCTTGCTTTACCCAAATTGATTTTCTGGACGATTCCTCGGTTAAGGTGACTTGCTAGCGCTGTCGTGAGCCGTTTCACGCAAGGAGTTCGCCGTGAAGTTTATTGTTGATCCGCGAGTATTCTTGATCGCGATCGCCCTCGCAGCCTGTGGTGGCGAATCGGAAAACACGACGGCTGCGGCGTCGGTAAAATTGGCGTCTGCAGAAGACGTTGCGCCCACCGCTTCGCAAGTAAAAGCGATCACCGTCGCAGCAGGGCTCCAGTCGCCATGGGCTATGGCGTTTTTGCCGGATGGGCGAATCCTGGTCACCGAACGCATGGGCCAATTGCGTATCGTCAGCGCCAATGGATCGGTATCGATGCCACTTGCCGGCGTGCCTGCTGTGGCGAGCACAGGGCAGGGCGGCTTACTCGATATCGCGCTCAGTCCTGACTTTGCGCAGGACCGACTGATTTACTTTTCGTTTGCAGAACCGCTTGCCGGTGGCCTTGCGCGCACTGCTGTTGCAAGAGCCGTGCTGGGCGAGACGGCGATCACGAATATGACGGTGATCTTCCGGCAATCACCGGCTTCAAGCGAAATCGTTCACTTCGGTTCACGACTGGTCTTTGGTGCCGACAGAAATCTGTTCGTGACCCTGGGTGAACGCGGCGATAAAGCCCGCGCGCAGGAGCTCGGCAATCACTTGGGCAAGGTGATTCGAATTCGCCCCGACGGTTCGACGCCGTCAGATAATCCGTTCGTTGGCGTCGCGGGCGCGTTACCTGAAATCTATTCCTATGGACATCGTAATCCGCAAGGCGCAGCGCTGCATCCGCAAAGTGGACAGTTGTGGTTGAACGAGCATGGACCGCAGGGCGGCGATGAGGTCAATATCGCGGCGGCCGGTAAAAACTTCGGTTGGCCGACGATCACGTATGGTCGCGAATACGTCAGTGGGTTACCGATCGGCGAAGGCACCAGCAAGGCCGGCGTCGAAGCGCCCCGTTACTATTGGCTGCCGACCTCGATTGCGCCGTCGGGAATGGCTTTTTACACCGGTACCGCAGTGCCGTCCTGGCAAAACAGCGTGTTCGTTGGCGCACTGGCCGGTAAAGCCCTGGTACGTCTGAGCCTGAACGGCGATGACGTCATTGCCGAGCAACGTTTGCTGACCGATCTGAATGAGCGCATCCGCGATGTTCGAATGGGGCCTGACGGCGCTTTGTATCTGTTGACCGACAATACCTCAGGTCGACTGTTGAAACTTGTCATCAATTGACGCCAACCATTCAAGGGTGCCAACGGCCACGAACGACCCAGCGATCACTCTTGCGCTGCCGCACCAGCGTCTCGTCATCAATCTTGATGGCCGATCCGCCCGCCTCTGAATCAATCTCGCTGAATGCCTCGAACAGCCGATCATAAAAGAGCGTGCTGGCGCGGACCCGAATCGGAAACGGATGGGTTTCAACCATGCCCAACATCGGATTGCTATTGATCTCATAAACCTGGGCGCAGCCATCAACCAGTGCGAAGTCTGAACGACCGTACTCGACATTGGCCACTTCAAATGCCGGTCGCAGAGGTTCGCCCCAGCGATTTTCCGCAACGATCGCGTATTCGTCGTCGTAATTCTCTTTCGACGCAATGCCCAGCTCACCATGTTTTGCGGACCAATGACCTTCATGGACACACAAGGTGGACACCATCCGGTTGCCGACTCGAAACGTCGATAATTTGCGGAACAGTTTTTCGGCAATCGGTTGTGCGCAGTACTCGATGATGGTCAGTTCACGCATGGGTATGCCTTGCGCCAGCGCGGTCTCGATCGCGGCACGCACCTGCGTCTCGTCGTTCAGCAAATCAGTCAGGTTACCCCGATGCGCCGACTGAGTGCGCAAGAACACCGGATAGCGAGCGGGCCGGGCGGAGTCGTCTGCTGCCCAAGCGTCGAATCGATTGATGCCCTTCTGTTTGAGCTCACGCAGCAGACTCAGGCGTTGGCGAACCCGTCCCGGATCATTGAGCACACGAAGCCCCGCGGCCTTCAGAACCCGGTATAAGCGGGATGCCAACTCGAGCTCCCAGAACCCCAGCCGATCCATATCGGAAAAGATGTACGTGGCGCGGGGCAGTGAGCTCGCTCGAAATGCGCGCGTGTAGCTCATCGAGCGAAAGTCGAGCCGGCCGGATCGACTCAGTTGCCGATGGGTGTACGCGTGCGATGCGCTGGTCAGATGAGTAATCATGTTCAGGCCTTGAGCGGATCTCCGAGTTGGGTGGCCAGTGAGCGTTCATCTCGCTGGAATGTCGATCGCACGATCCGGTAGATCCGGACCAGCACTTTGGGCGCGAAAACGAGCAACGCCAGCAGGTAGAACAGCGCACCAAAGACTACCGCCATGACAAGGGCTGGGATCTGAGCCACGGCCATATCCTGCAGCGCGATTCCCAACAGATAGACCGCGACCGACATCAAGGCTGCGGCAGCCACCGCCGGCAGTGTCGCCGATACCTGACGAATGATTGATAGATCGGTTACGCGACGAATCAACAGGCATCCCAGTGGCCAGCTCAGGAATTGCCGCAATACCAGCGCACTCATGACTCCGAGTACGCCGAAGCCAGCGAGCGTCGGGATCAGAACAATGTTCAACAGGGTGCCAAACGCAAGCAACAAGATCGGAGCGCCGGCCTGTCCGAGGGCGCGGAGAATGGCAATGTTAAAGGCCGCCGTCGTGGTTCGTATCGCGCACAACATAAGGATCTGGATCGCAGGTACTGCGGCCATCCAGCGATCACCAAACAACAGCGGCACCGCGATCGGTGCGATGGCGATAAAACCCAGAAAGATCGGCAGCCCGATGAGGGTCGAGGCCTGGTACAGCCCAAGAATAGTCCGCTGCACGGCCGACTTGTCGTTTTGCAGCCGTGCGATGACCGCCATACAAATGCCCGCCAGCGGACCGGTCACCAATCGACCCAGTTCGTCGAAGATACGCGCCGCAATCAAATAAATTCCAAGTGCTACTGGCCCCAGAAGATGACCAATCAACGCGCGCGGCAGCATCCGATCCAGATGCCCGATCAGGTAGGCGGCGATGACCTGTGCATTAAAGCCTGACAAGTCTCGGAAATGGGCTCTGTGACAACGCAGACCGGGTCGCCAGCTTATCGAGTACCAGATGAAAAGATGCGGCCCCACGGCGCGGATCAACTCCATGACTAGCAAGGACCACAGGCCAAGTCCCGAAAGCGCGGCGGTAATGCCGATCAGATTGCTCAGTATGCTGATGGCCACAGTCATTTGAGATTGCTCTTTGAACTTGAGCTCACGCTCTTGCAGCATTCTCGGCACTGCAGTCGCTGCCGAGATCGGCAGCAATAGCGCCGCCCAGGGGAGCAATTCGGCGGCAGCCGGGGCACCCGCCAATGCAACCAGCGGTGTCGCAAAAAGTAGCGCCAGCAACATGCCGAGAATGGCAACCGCCAGGCCGCTCCAAAAGCTGGCATCAATATGACCGGGCTCGAGAACGTCGCGTTGTACCAGACACTCCAGCAAGGCGCCTTCCGAGAGCATTCGAACGAACCCGGTGACCAACAACACCGCACCCATGACGCCGTAGTTCTCCGGGCCCAGCCAACGGGCCAGGACGATGACGCCTGCGACGTCGAGCAATACTTGCAACCAGGTGCTGGCCGTTCTCCACAACACACCATGAAAGACCTTGACGGCGATCGACATGGGCGGCGTTGCGAAACTAGGCGCTGTGCGCCATATAACGTTCGGCACCGGCCATGACTTCCTGGCCCAGCGCTGTCAATTGGCCATACTGCCTGACCACTGAAAGCCCTGACTCGAAATTGATGCGATCGAGATCGCGCGCCTTGACGACTTCATCGCGACGTTGCGCCTGAACCAGGCCGGCCTCGAGCAGGCGACTCATCGCCCAATGCATGCGGGCCGACACAAAGGTGGCGTGATAGATTCCATCCATCGGTCTCAAGTCTTCACGAAGCGGTGACGGGTAACCCTCGTCATCATCGTTCTGCACCAAGGTTTCGTGCGTACAAAGACCGAACAGCAAACTATGGGCGCTTTCATGGGCGATGACTTCGGCCATCGCTTCGTCACTCGGGTGAAATCCCGCATTCAGAAACAGGGCACCCCAGAGTTGGTAGTGAGAGCCGCCGTCAATCTGCATCTTCTTGCTGGGGTCGCCCATGATCGGAATGACTTCGTGGACAATCGCCTCAACCTCGCCCGCGAGCTCGGGCGCGGCTTTCTTGAGCAGATTCAGTCCTCGCTCAAAGCGACCGCAAAATTGATCGACGGTCTCAAGCGACGGCGGCAGAACAGCGCATTCGGACCCTTCCAGAAACTTCTCGAGATAGAGTGCGCTGACCGGGCAGTGGCGGGGCGATTGCAGGCGCCGGAACGAACGCCCCTGATGGCTTGATTGACTGGACTGGATTCGTTCAATGAGCCGCACCGAGTTTTCCAGATCGGCATCCATCAAGGTGGCGACCAGATCGTAATAACACGCAAAGACTTCAGCCGAGACCCGTTCACCGGACTCGATCCGATTGACCAGGGACAGGATCAAATCTTCATTCATGGGAAGCTCATCGCGAGCTTCCTGAATCACGTAACGAAGACTGCCGGCAAGCTCGAGGTGCATGCGTCGGTCAATGCTTCGGGCGCGCGCAGCGTCGGGTTCAAAGCCGAGGTGAATGTCCATTGGAGCCCCTAAACGTATTACCCAGCTCTATGGCCCAGCCGCCACCCGTACCGTTACAGTCTGCTGGTGACCGTTAGCTATCTGAACAATGCCATTCGAGAGATGTCGAACATCGTAACGTGGGCAGATCATGGGTCGCGCACTGAACCGATATACGGTCGAGTTGCCCAAGCCAGTCGGAAACGTCGGGACGCAACAGCGATAAAGCAAAAAGGGCCCGTTCGCACAGCGTGCGAGCGGGCCCTTCTGATTCGGTCGACTTATTACTTTTTGTTGCCCTGTTTGGCACCGGCTTTGCCGCCCAATTTACCGCCCAGTCTGCCCTGCAACTTCAGGCCCATCTTGGCGCCTAGGAAAGCGATTCGATATCCGAGCAGCTTCGAGGTATTGAGTTGAATTGATTTCATGTGAGGAGTCCTTTTTTGTGGAGGGATCGTAAATGAACCCATGAGTTGATTAAAAACCAACTCCTCAGCAGACACGATGACCAAATTCACACTCCATCGCGAATTACGACTGAATGTGAATTTGTTCCCGATTGTTACGCTACCGACTGTTGCGCTACCGACTTCTACGCAACTGATTGCTGCGTCGCCGGTTGCTGCGCCTCAAACGCCTGACCGCGACCGATCTGCGCAACAATCTCATACGATCTGAGCCGTGCCGATTGCTCAAACACCGCGCCACCAATCATGAGTTCGTCAGCGCCGGTGCGCTTGATAAACGCATCCAGCTCGCGCTTGACGGTCTCGCCGGAACCGACGAACGAGCAGGACAGCATCCGGCTCGCATGAACCTTTTCGGCCGGTGTCCAGTAGGTGTCTATGTCGTCGATCGGCGGCGACAGTTGCCCACGGGCATTACGAACCATGTCGGTAAAACGCTTTTGCAGGCTCGTGAACAAGCGGCGCGCTTCCTTGTCGGTATCGGCTGCGATGACGTTGACACACGGTACCGCATAGGGCTTTTGCAGTTGCTCCGAGGGCTTGAAGTGTTCGCGATACACGGCCAGGGCCTGGTCGAGTGCATCGGGGGCAAAGTGCGAGGCGAACGCATACGGCAGACCGAAATAGGCCGCTACTTGCGCGCCGTACAGGCTCGAGCCGAGTATCCAGAGCGGCACTTTCAGGCCCGCTCCGGGCACCGCCCGGATTTTCTGCCCCGGCTTGACCGGCTCGAAAAATTCGCGCAGTTCCTGAATATCGTCCGGAAACTGTTCGGCGGCCATCGGGTCGCGGCGCATCGCGCGCATGGTCAACTGATCGGTGCCGGGGGCCCGCCCCAAGCCCAGGTCAATGCGGCCCGGATACAGGGACTCAAGCGTTCCGAACTGCTCGGCAATGACCAGCGGCGAGTGGTTGGGCAGCATGATGCCGCCGGAGCCGACCCGAATGGTCTTGGTGCCGCCGGCAACATAACCGATGACGACCGAGGTGGCGGCGCTCGCAATACCGGTCATGTTGTGATGCTCGGCCATCCAGTAGCGGCGATAGCCCCAGCGCTCCGCATGCTGCGCCAGATCGAGCGTGTTGTGCAGGGCATCGGCCGGCGTGTCGCCGACGCGAACCGTGACCAGATCGAGAATGGAGAAAGGTATCATTGCGGTGCCATGAGTTCTTGAGGATTGATCTTACCTTGTGAGCGGCTTTGCGCCCAGTTGACACAGGCTACACTGGCATTGATTTCCAAAACATCGAGACAAACTGTCATGAAATTTTCCACCGCTTTTGCACTTCTGGCCGCCGCGTCGGTCGTCGCGCTCATTCCGAAGCCTTCAATGGCGCAGGGCTACCCGAACAAACCGATCCGCTTGATCGTGCCGTACGCGCCGGGCGGCGCAACCGATATCATTGCGCGCGCCGCTGCCTCCGAGATCAGTAAAACCATCGGTCAACCGGTCACCGTCGACAACCGACCGGGCGCAGGCGGCAACCTGGGCGCAGAGATGGCCGCACGGGCGGCGCCGGATGGCTACACCATGCTGATGTCGCCCAGCAGCCTGCATGGCATCACGCCGTTTCTGTACTCGAAGTTAAATTACGACCCCAACAAGGATCTGGCTCCGGTCATTGTGCTGGGTGCGTTTGCCAATGTGCTGGTGGTCAATAATGATGTCAAGGCGACTTCGGTCAGCGAGCTGATCGCGCTCATCAAGGCGCAGCCTGGCAAGATCAATTATGCCTCCAGTGGTAGTGGCTCGACCATCCACATGTCGGGTGAAATGTTCAAACACATGCTGAACCTGGACATTGCACACGTCCCCTACAAGGGCAGCGCGCCTGCGCTCACCGATTTGATCGGCGGCCAGGTGCAATTGATGTTCGATAACATCCCTTCGGCGATCACCCAGATTCGCGGCGGCAAACTGCGTGCGCTGGCCACCACGGGCGTCAAGCGGGCGGCGTCCATGCCGGAACTCCCGACCATGATCGAAGCCGGCCTGCCCGGTTATCAGTCGACCGCCTGGTTCGGGCTGGCCATGCCGGCCGGCACGCCCAAGGAGATCATTGCGCGCATGAATGCTGAAGGTCAGAAGGCGACCAAGGCGCCCGAGTTCATCAAGCGCATGACCGACCTTGGCTACGACATTGTCGGTGGCACGCCCGAGCAGATGGGCTCGATGATCCAGGATGAAGTGCGTCAATGGGGTCCGGTGGTCAAAGCGTCGGGGGCCAAAGTCGATTAGTCGAGTTGTACCCGCGATAAGCTCCCGCCCGATAAGTCCAATACGACTAAGCCCGATTCCGATTCCGATTCCGACTCCGAATTTTCAATTCAACCCTTGTCTGGAGCATGACCCCCATGAGAACCAAGATCACCGAGATGCTCGGTATTGAGCACCCGATCATTCAGGGTGGCATGCACTTTGTCGGCTTTGCCGAACTGGCGGCCGCCGTGTCGAATGCTGGCGGCCTCGGTATCATCACCGGTCTGACCCAGAAGTCGCCCGAAGCACTGGCCAAGGAAATCAAACGCTGCCGCGAGATGACCAACAAGCCGTTCGGCGTCAATCTGACTTTCCTGCCGACGGTGACTTCACCCGACTATCCGGGCTACATTCGCGCGATCGTCGATGGCGGCGTCAAGGTGGTTGAGACTGCCGGCAACAATCCACAGCAGTGGCTACCCGGCTTGCATGAGGCCGGCATCAAGGTCATTCACAAATGTACGTCGGTGCGGCACTCGCTGAAGGCCGAATCGATCGGTTGTGACGCGGTCAGCGTCGATGGCTTCGAGTGCGGCGGCCATCCGGGCGAAGATGACATTCCGAACTTCATTTTGCTGCCGCGCGCGGCCGAAGAGCTGAAAATTCCATTCGTCGCGTCCGGCGGTATGGCGGACGGCCGTTCATTGGTGGCGGCCCTCGCGCTCGGTGCCGACGGCATCAACATGGGCACCCGCTTCATGGCCACCAAAGAAGCGCCGATTCACGAGAACGTCAAACAGGCGTTGGTCGCCGCGACTGAACTGGACACGCGACTGGTGATGCGACCCCTGCGCAATACCGAGCGGGTGTTGCGCAACGCCGCGACCGATCGGCTGCTTGCCAAAGAGAAAGAGCTCGGTGCCAATCTGAAGTTCGAGGACATCATCGAACAAGTCGCTGGCGTGTATCCGAAGATCATGCTTGACGGCGCCATGGATGCCGGCGTCTGGTCCTGTGGCATGGTGGCCGGTCTGATCCATGATGTACCCACCGTCAAGGAGCTGATCGATCGCATCATGCGAGAAGCCGACGACATTATCGGTCGTCGGCTGGCGGGCTTCTCGGCAGGGACGGTGCGCTGATCCAGGCGTGCGTCGGTTGAAAGCGCTATGTTCAACCGCGAGCTTTATCCGCCAAAGTTGTAGGTATCGGCTGGCGAGCGCTTGGCGGCTGCGACCCGTGCTTCTGCGCGTACTTCGGCGACGCTGCGGCCAGCGAGCTTGTTATTCGTCTGTGCTTTTGCGAGGTCATACTGATACAAATTGGGCGGGACACGGTTCAGATCGACGCTGCGATCAGGCGCCACTACGGTGATGTTTGTGTTCTTGGCGAACGCGCCGGGATACAGAAGATCTTCAGCTTGTGCGCCGACTGCGAACAAGGCGAATCCGGAAGTGACGAGTACTTTAGCGAAGGTTTTCATGAGATTTTCCAATTCAATTCAGAGGTTGATGATTCAAGGATTTTTGACACGTTCAGATCACTGTTTTACTGAGACTTCGACGGCGTTTTTGGCGTCTGTCGATAATATGAATTGTGCGCGGCTCAAGTTTCAGCGTGGTCGCAGTCCGGGATCACCTTGAACTCAATTGGGTCTCGGAATCGTCTCAGTCGCTCGGGCATGCCTTGGCGTTCACCTCGACGGGGCAGCACACGAACTGGAGTGGTTTAAACTCCGCCTCAGAGAGCGATTCATCGCTAAATGCTGACGTAAAACTCCAAAATGATCAAAAGCACAGGAGGAGTATCCATGCGTATCAAACTTGAACGTCGCCGTGTCATTCACGGTGCTACGGCGCTCGCCGCCACCGCAGTCGCCGGCGCGACGCTGCGAACCGTGCATGCCCAAGATTTCAAAAAGCCGCTGCGAATCATCGTTCCATTGCCGGCCGGCGGCGTTGCCGATTCTGCGGCACGATTTTTCGCCGAGCAATGGACCGGGTTAACCAAACAGACGGTGGTGATCGACAACCGGCCGGGTGGCAGTTATCTGATCGGCGTCCAGCAACTGATGAACTCGGCCGCCGACGGCAACACCTGGCTGATGCTGAGCAGCAGCATGACGGCCGCGCAGGCGGCCTTCCAGAAGTTCGATATGGCCAAGCAGATGGTGCCGATCGGCATGATCGGTACGACGCCGGCAGCGATCTTTGTGAATGCTGAGTCGCCGCACAAGACGGTGAAGGATCTGACCGACTGGATCAAGGCAAACCCCGGCAAACTGAACTACGCGGGCGTGGCCGGCGGCATCGAACACCTTTCGACTGCGAACCTGCTCAAGCGTTACGGGCTCACCGGCACGATGATCGCGTTCAAGGGCGGACCCGACTCCTGTACCGCACTGGCTCAAAACGAGATCCACATGGCCATTACGGCGCTGCCGATGGTCATTCCGTTCAAGGGCCGAATCCGTCCGTTAGCCCTGATGATCCCACAGCGCTCGCCGCTGACACCCGAGGTACCGACCTACCGCGAGCAAGGTCTCGACGTGCCTGAGTTGAACTACTGGGGCGCGTTTGCCGTACCGACGGGTACCCCCACCACAACCATCGATGCGATGCAAAAGATCATTGTGGAGGTACTCAAGGAGCCCACCTTCGTCGGCAAGCTGGCGACGCAGGGCATGATCGCCCGCACGTCCGATTCTCAGACGATGAGCCGCATCATCGCCGAAGAAATCAAGTGGATGACGCCGGTGGCGGCGGAGCTGGATTTGAAGACCGGTTGAGTATGGGGGGTTGAGTAGGCGGACGGCGAGCACGTGCCGCCTATTTCAGACCAGCATAGGCCGCATCGACCAGCGCCTGACCGCGCTCATTGAGCAGCAGGCCACCGCCCATGCGGTTCATCGTATAGCCAAAGGACAGGGCAAATTGCGGGTCGGCAAAGCCCATGCTGCCGCCGGCGCCGACATGGCCAAAGGCCTGTTCGCCGATGCGCACCGAATGGCCGGTCGGTAAGGTCGGGTTGTCCATGCGCAGCATGAAGCCCTGAGCGAAACGAGTGGGTATGAGCAGGGTCTGATCGCGATCGGTCTGCACCGAGACCTGTCGCATGTCTTCGATCCGCTGTGCTGAAATGAGCCGGTTGGTGCTGTTCTTGCCATGGCTGCGCGCGCTGTCTTTGAGCTTGCCGTCGTTTGTCTCGCGGCCCTTTATTTTGTGGCCAACAAACTTCGTATCAATGAACTCGCCACGATTCGCCAGCGGCTCGAACATTCGCGCCAGTGCCCGCGCATTCGAGATGCCACCGCCGCCGCCAATCTCGGCCGCATGCGCGGCGCGCGAATCGGTCTGATGACCGCCATTGTTGAGCAATGACAGGTATTGGATCGACTGGGGATTCGCTAACAAGGCGGTGGTGAAGTCACTCCTGGGCGCATCGGGCGCCGGGATGAAACGAATCACCGGCGCCACGCGCGGCTCGATTCCCTGCGGCAAACCGATCCAGAAATCAAGACCCAGCGGCACCGCGATTTCACTGCGAAAAAACGCGCCGAGCGATTGGCCCGACACGCGCCGCACCAACTCGCCCACCAGCCAGCCGAACGAGATCATGTGATAGCCGTTCCTGGTACCAGGCTGCCAGAATGGCGCTTCGCGGGCAAGCCGCTCGACCATGTAATCCCAATCGTAATAGCCGCCCGCTTTCACCGGCTCGCGCAGAGCGGGCAGGCCGACCGAATGATTGAGCGTCATTATTACCGTCGCGTCCTCCTTGCCTGCCTGAGCGAATTCAGGCCAGTAGCGGGCGACCGGTGCATCGAGTTCAAGCTGGCCGCGATCAATCAGAATTTGGGCACAGAGCGCGGTGGCTGCCTTGGTGCACGAGAACACGATCGATACCGTGTCTTCCTCCCACGGTTCGGCGGTTTTGGCGTCGCGCAGCCCGCCCCACAAGTCGACGACCTTGCGACCGCCGACGGTTACGCTGACGCTGGCGCCCAACTCCCCATGGACTTTGAAGTTGTTTACGAAGGCCGCAGCAACGGCTTCGAATTCGCGCTCACAATGCCCTTGCACACTGCCGGACGGACCTAAGTCGATTTGAGTATTGATGGTCTGATCTTGGTTGGAATTTGGTTGTTGAGCGGCTAAACCTCAAGCCACTCCTGGCGAATCGCAGCATTCGCGGCCAACCCTGCCGGGTCGCTCTCGAAGACAATATGTCCATGCCCCATCAGGTAGATTCGCTTTGAGATCTTCAACGCAATGGTGAGCTTTTGTTCAACCAGCAAAATCGCCACGCCACGGCGCGCAATCTCGTCGAGCAGCACGGCCACCTGTTCAACCAGTTTCGGTGCCAGGCCTTCGGTGGGCTCATCGATGATGACCAGATCCGGGTCGCCCATCAAGGTGCGGCACATGGTCAGCATCTGTTGCTCGCCGCCCGACAGGACGCCAGCCGGGTTGTCCCGGCGGCTGGCCAGATTGGGGAACAATGCATAGGCGTCGTCGAATTTCCAGCGGCCGAACTTGCCAGCGCGCTTTAGGCCCAGCGCCAGATTTTGCTCGACGGTCAAGGTCGGAAACACCTGACGGTCCTCAGGCACATAGCCGACACCGGCGTGCGCAATTTGATCGGGCCGCAGGCCGTTGATCGCTTTGCCCTTGAAGTGGATCTGACCGTGCGGCTGCACCAGCCCCATGATCGCTTTGCAAGTGGTCGATCGGCCAACGCCGTTACGTCCCAGGAGACTGACGATCTCGCCCTCGCCAATTTGCAGATTCACGCCTTGCAGGATGTGGCTCTTGCCGTAATAGGCGTGCAGTTCGCGCACGTCGAGCATCATGCCGCCTCGCTCCCCAGATAGGCTTCCTGCACCGCGCGATTGCTGCGAATGTTCGCTGGTGCATCGCTGGCAATCAGCTCACCATAGACCACTACCGAGATGACATCGGCCAAGCCAAAGACAACACTCATGTCGTGCTCGACCATCAGCAAGGTCTTGCCCTCGGTGACCGAACGAATCAAGGCGATCGCATGTTCGGTTTCGCCTCGGCTCATACCGGCGGTGGGCTCATCGAGCAATATGACATCGGCGCCGCCGGCAATGGTGATGCCAATTTCCAGCGCCCGTTGTTCGGCATACGACAGCAATCCGGCCATCAGGTCACGACGGGCGCGCAGATTCAGGCGCTCAAGTAACTGGTCGGTGGCGGCATTCAGTTCACCCTGCCGACCGAGCAGTCGCCAGCACGAGTATTTGAAGCCGTGCGACCAGAGCAGCGCACAGCGAATATTCTCGAACACGGTCATGCGCGAAAAGATCGATGTGATCTGAAAGCTGCGCGACAGCCCACGGCGATTGATGAGGTGTGGCGGCACGCCCTTGATCGATACTCCATTCAGGCAGATATCGCCATCACTGACGGCAAATCGGCCGCTGATCAAATTGAACAGCGTAGTTTTGCCAGCGCCGTTCGGACCGATGATGGCGTGTCGTTGCCCGTGCGGAATTTCAAGACTGATATCGCGAATGATTTCGGTTTTGCCAAAACTCTTGCGCACATCGCGCAGCGACAGCGCAGTGGCAGTCATCGAACGATCCCGCTCTCGCGCTTGATCTGGTCCAAAGTCGCATTCCAGACCTTGCCGAACGAGCGCGCCTCTCTCTTCAGCCACCAACCACCCAACACCAACGCCAGCACGCCGAATATCCACGGTCCGGCGGTTGCCGGATCGACAGTAAGCGCTCCGAACTTGAGCTTCTTGTTTTGTGAGGCGCCGATGGTCATGTACGACACCAGCTCGGCGAGCATCACAAAGCCGATCACGACCAAGAGTCCAGGAACCAGAATGCGCAGGTAAGGCCACAGCAGCTTGCGCATTTTTCCGGCCTGGTGAATGGGGGCGTGCGCCATGATGAGTCCCCACAGTCCGCCAGGCGCGTACATCACCATGACAATAAACAACACGCCGACGTACAACATCCAGGCGCTCGAGATCAGGCTGATGCCGCTTTGCAAAAGGATGACGACGATGGCGCCGAGGATCGGGCCGAAGAAGCCGCCGACGCCACCGATGTAGGTCGCCAACAGTGCGGTCGCTGATTTGCCGGCCGAGACGGCATCGAAGGTGACGATTTCATAGAGCATCGCATAGAGGGCGCCGGCCAGACCTGCGAAGAAGCCGGACACGATGAACTGATAAAAGCGCACCATGCGGGGGTCATAGCCAACGAATTGCGCACGCTCGAAATTATCGCGTGTCGCATTGGCCATCTTGCCCAGCGGCGTCTGCGTTTGCAGGCGCATGAGGATCACCGATACCAACGCCCAGAATAGGATCAGGTAGTACATCTGCCACGGCGCGCTATAGGATGCCCCCAGGATGCTGGTATCCGTCATCCGATTGGTCGTGACGCCACCTTCACCACCGAAGAAGGTCATGAACATCAGCGCAGCGGCAGCGACCAGCTCGCCAATGCCCATCGTGATCATGGCGAACGCGGTCGCTCGCTGTTGAGTTGCCAGATAGCCGAAGATGATGCCAAAGCCCAGTCCGCCCAGTCCGCCAATCAACGGCACCAATTCCTGCGGCAGCCAGAACGCGCCGGCCTTGATCGCGTTCAATGCGTGCGCGGTGCAATAGCCGCCCATGCCGAACAGCACTGCATGACCGAACGACAACAAGCCGGCCTGGCCCATCTGCATGTTGAATGACAACGCGAAGATGGTCATCAAGCCGATTTCGCTCAGCATGGTCAGCACAAAGCCGGAATGCCGGCCAGTCGTCCAATTGAAAAACAGCCACGGCAACGCGGCAACGACAGCCACCGACAGGTACCAGACCCAGTATTTCTTGAGGAGATTTGTGGGCGGTGCTGCTCGCGATGCCACGGTCGCTGGTGAGACGATGGTGTTCATGTGTCGCGAGTTCCCATCAGGCCGCGTGGCCGGAACAGCAGGATCAGCACCAGCAGTGCATAGGGCAGCAAGGCGCCGATTCGTGGAATCGGAATCGTCAGCAGCTCGGCAAACGGCGTCGAACTGCTGACGATGACACCGAAGCGTTTCAGCAGATCGGCCAGCGAATAATCAAGCACGACCGCGAACGTCTGGATGAGTCCCATAAATAGCGAAGCAATGAAGCAGCCCAACAACGAACCGAGACCACCGAACACAACCACGACGAAGACGATCGGCCCCATGGTGAAGGCCATCGCTGGATCGGTAGTCTGGTAATTGCCGCCAATTACGCCGGCCAATCCGGCCAGTGCCGTCCCGCAAGCGAATACCAGCGTGAATACGCGCGGCACGTTATGGCCGAGCGCGCCGACCATCTCCGGATGAACCAGCGCCGCCTGAATGACCAGGCCAACGCGGGTGCGCGTCAGCGCCAGCCAGATCGAGCCGAACATCAGCGCCGAGATCACCAGCATGAAGGCCCGATAGGCGTGGAACTGAGTACCAAAGACGTTGAACAACGGGAAGTCGAGAACCGCAGGGATGCGATAGGGCACAGGGATCAAGCCCCAGGTCATTTGCACGACCTTCTCGAAGATCAGCGCCAGGCCAAACGTGAACAGCAGCTCGGCGATATGGCCGTTCTGATGAACCTTGCGCAGACCATAGCGTTCGATTGCAGCGCCGACCAGGCCACAAAGTATCGGTGCCACGATCAAACCAACCCAAAACCCAGCATACAGGCTGACGGTGTACGCGAAATAGGCACCCAGCATGTAGGCGCTGGCGTGCGCGAAGTTCAGCACGCCCATCATGCTGAAGATGAGCGTCAGGCCGCTGGCCAGCATGAACAGCAGCATGCCGTAGACGAGCCCGTTGAGCAGCGTGACCAGGAAGACTTCCATCGTGCGCCTTGGCGAACTTCAACAAGTGACCGAACTACGTTACTTGACGGGCGGACGCTTCATCTTGCAAGTGGTCGCCTGCTCAACATCCTTGGCAAGAATGGTCGCTGAGGTTTTCCAGCCCAGGCCGGTGCCTTCCGAGTCGTACTTGATGCCCGACTTCTGAAAGCCTCCAACCAGGTAGGCGCTCATGACCTGGTGGTCGTCCTTGCGCAACGACACGTCGTAGCCCATGAAGTCCTTTTGCTGCAGGCCTTCCATCGCGTACGCAATCTTGGTCACATCCAGCGAGTTGGCCTTGTTGATGCCATTGGCGACGAACTCGAAGATGGTTCTAAAACCGGCCGCCGTAAAGTCAAACTTGTGCGTGCTGCGAAAGGTTTTGGCAAAGGCTTCGGCGGCTTCGTTCTTGATGTCGACCGCATGATTCTCGTTATACGGCATGACCGAAAACACCTTGCCGTCGCCGGCCGGTCCAATCGCCGTCGGGCCACCCGCCAAGTGCGCGTAGAAGGTGTAGTACTTCAAATCAACGCCCGATTCCAGGCCGGCCTTGATCAACAGGTTCATGTCCGGACCCCAATTGCCGGTCAAGAGGGCCTTGGCACCTGAGGCCTTGATCTTGGTGATGTAGGGCGAGAAGTCCTTGATCTTGCCCAGCGGAATCAATTCATCGCCAACCACCTTGACGTCCGGGCGCGCCTTGGCGAGGAACGCCTTGACATCGCGCTGAACCGATTGGCCGAACAGGTAATCCTGATTGAGCAGATAGACCTGAGTGATGTCCTTCGGCAAGGCACGCGCCATGACCTCGGCCTTCTGGGCAACATTCAGGTCAAACCGGTAATGCCAGAAGCTGCACTTCTCGTTGGTCAGTTCGGTCGCCACCGCACCACAGTTCAAGTAGATGATGCGATTATCCGGATTGCGATCGTTGTGCTTCTCGACGCCTTCAATCAACGCCGCTGCAATGTTCGAGCCGCTGCATTGCATGATGAACGGCATGTTCTGGTCGGTCGCACTCTTCAGAGCCAGCAGCGCATCAGCGGGCTGCGACTTGTTGTCAAACGGCACCAGCTCGAACTTCTTGCCGAGCGCGCCGCCCTTGGAATTAATGTGTTCGATGATGTAGTTCATCATTTGCAGATTGGCATCACCGACCTGCGCGAACGGCCCGGACAGCGGGTCGGTGTAGGCAATCTTGATGGTTGCTTGCGCTGCAACATTGCCGGCAAAGGCCAGCGCAGTCGTCGAGATCAAAGCGGCTACTGCTGCGCGAAATGAAATTCTCACATTTCCTCCTCAGATGATGCTGATCGTTATGGCCGCCGACTGCGCGAGCTTTGTTTTGACACGCTGGGTTTGAGCACCTGCTCAAACCCAGCGTGACTGCACTCACTGTACAGTTTGTACGCGCCAAACTCAAGCCGGAACATTTCGGCAGGATCAACCAATGAATGAAATCGCGAACGCGAGGTGGTTTTGCTGACCGACGCGATTCGGCAGAGTCTTTCAGATTATTGATCAAGCCATCGAACCGCTGTAGGATCGGCCACCGAGTCTTCCGGCTATCCAGATGTCGCATCCCTTTACCGGCGTCACCGTGCTGGACCTGACCCAGATCTATAACGGTCCTTACGCGACGTTCTTGCTGGCCCAGGGTGGCGCGCTGGTCATCAAGATCGAACCGCTCGATGGTGAACATTTGCGCAAACGCCAGGGCGCCAGTGGCGCGGCCATGCCGTTCGCCATGTTGAATGCCAACAAGCAAACCATGACGCTCAACCTGAAGTCTGCGCAGGGCCGTGAGGTGCTGCTGAGGTTGGTGGCACAGGCAGACGTTTTGGTCGAGAACTTCGCACCCGGCGTCATGGAGCGTCTGGAGCTCGGCGTCGGCGCGCTGCACGCCGCGAATCCGCGCTTGATCTACGCCTCGGGTTCCGGCTACGGCCGCTCGGGTCCTTACCGCGACTTCCCGGCGATGGATCTGACGGTGCAGGCGATGACCGGTGTCATCGACACGACCGGCTACCCGGATCGGCCGCCGGTAAAGGCCGGGCCGGCGGTGGCCGACTTCATGGGTGGCGTCCATCTGTTTGGCGCCATTGCCGCCGCGCTGTATCAGCGCGAACACACGGGCAAGGGCTGCGTGGTGGAAGTGTCCATGATGGAGTCGGTCTACCCGACGCTGGCCTCCAGTCTGGGCCTGTACTACGGCTCGGGCGGTGGCGCCGCCATGCGCACCGCCAACCGCCATACCGGTCTGTCGCTGTGTCCCTACAACGTCTATCCGACCAGCGACGGCTTCCTGGCCATCATTACCAATAACGAGCAGCACTGGCGCCAATTGCTGCAGGCCCTAGGCAAGCCCGAGTGGGCCGCCGATCCGCGCTTTGCCACGGTTCGTGAACGCTGCCAGCATATGGACGAGGTCGATGCGCAAATTACCGAGCTCAGTCGCGGCTACACCAAGGCGGCTTTGTTCGAGCTGCTGATCGCGCATCGTGTGCCGTGCGCGCCGGTTCGCACTTTGCAGGAAGTCGTCAATGATCCGCATCTTCATGCACGGGGATCGCTGCGATGGATCGATCATCCGGAATATGGCCGAATTGTGTTGCCTTCGAGTCCCTTGCGTTTCCCAGGCGAGGAGCCGGTAGCTTACCGACCCAGTTCGGCCCTGGGCCAGAACACGGCCGAGATACTGGCGGCCAGGTTATCGATGAACGAAGCGAAGATCGCCGAGCTGCGAGCGCAGGGCGTCATCTAGATTTGTACGGTGACTTGACCGCCCGCAGGGAGCGGTTACCGTCTCGTATTCAGCCACCCGGCTGCCACGAACCCACTTAAGCCTGCGGCCAGGCCCTGACCCGTGCCAGCAGAGCATAAACCGCATCATGAGGCAGGTTGCTACCGACCGGTTGACGCGGACCGAACAGCGCGGCCGCATCGTTGAGTTCAGGGCGGGCGCGCTCTTCGATCCAGTCGTAAATCACGGTCCGCTCGGCGATACGCCATTGCCCCTCGCGCTGCTCGAAACGGTCCGCATAACGACCGCATAAAAAGGTTTCGGTGTGTACCCCGGCGGCCGTCATCGGCGCCTGCAAGGCAATGAAGGAACTTTCAACCGCCGCCTGTTGGCCGTGTATTTCTATCAGAACGTTGCCAATGATGTGGCTGCGCAGGCCGCCACGTCTGAGCACAGGTAAAGCGTAATCAAGGAAGCCCTGCGCGCTGCCCTGGTAAGCACCATGACAGTCGCTGGCGTCGGGCCAATAGGCGCTGCGCAAACTGTCTTCATCGGCACGATCGATGCCGCGACAGTAGCGCATCAACACCTCGCGAATCGCCTCGCGATCCCATAGCGATTGCAGTTGTGCCTGCCATTGCGCCGGCGTGTCGGAAGACTGAACCATGATTCCATAATAATTCGAATTCTGAAAAAACCGCAATTCAGAATCTTGAACATTCAGAAGCTCGAATTTCTGTTGACGGCCCGAAGGCAGGGTCTTAGTCTCTGGCTCTGCTCACCCTGCTTTTGTTCACCCAGACTCTGCTCACGCGGACCTTGTTTGCTTTCACTTTGATTGCTATCACTCAATTTACAACGATCCCAATGAGACTCCGAGATGACTACTGACTATTCGCGTTATCGCTTTCTTGATATTCGCCGCGAAGGCGGCATTGCCACCCTCACGCTGAATCAACCTGACAATCGCAATGCCGTTCATGCCGAAATGCACGCCGAACTGGAGCATGTCTGGTTGGACTTCGCCCGCGATCGTGAGGTCAACGTCATCATCTTCACCGGCGCCGGAAAAACCTTCTCGGCCGGTGGCGACATCAAGCGTATGGCGAGCCGCTTCGGCACCGAGGAAGGCTGGGCTTACTCGCTGCAAATACCGGACTCGACCAAGCGACTGTTCGACAGCATTCTGGAAGTGCCGCAACCGATCATCGCCGCCGTCAATGGCGATGCAGTCGGGCTGGGTGCGACCCTGGCTTTGTTCAGCGACGTCTCGGTCATTTCCGAGACCGCGAAGTTCGGTGACTCGCACGTCAAGGTCGGGCTGGTGGCCGGCGACGGCGGCGCGGTGGTTTGGCCCTTGCTGGTGGGACCGAATCGAGCCAAAGAGTTTCTGATGCGCGGCAAACTCGTCGACGGCATTGAAGCGCACAAGATGGGGCTGGTGAATCGGGTGGTTGCGCCCGATCAAGTGATGGCGCAAGCACTCGAGCTGGCCCACGAACTCAATGCACTGCCGCCGTTGGCGGTGCGTTGGACCAAGTTGTCGGTCAACAAGTGGATCAAGCATCAGCTCAACTTGATTCTCGATGCCTCGATTGCGTACGAGATGTTGTCGATCAACTCGAAAGATCATCACGAAGCAGCGATGGCGTTCATCGAAAAGCGCAAGCCCACGTACCAAGGAATTTGAAATTCGACTTGTTGGAGCTTGACCCATGTCTGAAACCATCAGGGCTACACAGGCCTGGAACGACCTCGGCGATGAACAATTTCGGCAGGCCGCCGCGCAGTTTTTCGACAGCTATGTCCCGCGCGATCTGTGCCACCTGAATCGAAGGCCGCGTTGGTCGGAGGTGCGCGACTGGTATCTGACCCTTTCCCGGCACGGCTGGCTCGTGCCGGGCTGGCCGGTCGAGTATGGCGGCATGGGTTTGTCGCAATCGAAGATTCTGGTCTACATGGAGGAGTTGGAGCGCTGCGGCGCGCCGCGCCTGGTGGACCAGGGTCTGATGAATCTCGGCCCGGTGCTGATCGCCCGGGGCACCGAGGCTCAGCGGCAAAGATTTCTGCCGAAGATCCTGTCGGGCGAACATCTGTGGTGCCAGGGTTACTCCGAGCCGAACGCCGGCTCGGATCTGGCGAGTCTTCGAACCGAGGCCGTCATCAAGGGCGATGAGTTCATCATCAACGGCCAAAAAATCTGGACCAGTGTCGCCTTCGATGCCAATCATATGTTTGCACTGGTGCGCACCGACAAGACGGTGAAGAAGCAGGCCGGCATCAGCTTCGTGATGATCGATCTGCGGCAACCCGGCGTGACGGTGCGACCGATCCGCAACATCGCCGGCCATGAAGAGCTGTGTGAGGTGTTCCTCGATGATGTCCGCGCGCCACTCGAGAATCTGGTCGGTGGGCTGAACGAGGGCTGGAATGTCGCCAAGGCATTGCTGGGATTCGAGCGCGTCTGGTCCGGTTCGCCGCGCCAGTCGACCATCGCCTTGATGCGCTTGCGCCAGTTAGCCCGGGCCAGTGGCAAACTGCACGATCCGGCGTTCGTCGACAAGCTCGCCCAGGTCACGATGGATGTGCTGGATAGCGCCGCCGCCTATGAACGCTTTGCGCAGATCATGCGCACCGGTGGCAGCTTCGGTTTCGAAGTGTCGATGCTGAAAATCTGGGCGACCGAAACCTGTCAGAGAGTCACCGAGCTGATGGTCGAAGCCGCCGGCGATCTCGGCATGCTCGCGGGCGATGTATCGGTGGGCGATGAGACGTTGGACATTCTCTACCCGTTCCTCGAGTGCCGAGCATTTACGATCTATGGCGGCTCGAGCCAGGTTCAGCGCAATATCCTTGCGAAGAATGTTCTGGAGCTGCCGGTATGAGTGGCGCCGGCAATGAGCGCGACACGCAGCTCAAGTTGCTGCGCGAAAGCGCCACCGAGTTTGTACGCCGTAATACCGATTTGAAAAAGTATCGGGAACTTCGCCAGCAATTGCCGGGCTACGACGTCACCTTGGTGCGCCAGATGGCGGAACTCGGTTGGTTCGGAATGATGGTGCCCGAAGCTCAGGGAGGACTCGGTCTCGGCCTCGCCGAGCTGGCGGAAGTGCTGCAAGCGCTCGGTAAAGGCCTGCTGGCAGAACCGGTGGTCGCCGCTACTGTTCTGGCGGGTCGAGTCCTCGCTCGTGGCCCTCATTGCGCGATGAGAGATCAATTGTTGGCGGGCCTGGTCGATGCTTCGGCGCTGCCGGCACTGGCCTGGCAAGAAGGCTTGGGCGCACTCGACCCGGCGGCGATCGAAACTATGGCGCGAGTGACCGACCACGGCGTGCAATTGAGCGGCAGCAAACGCTTGGTGGTCGGCGCTGCGGGTGCGAACGGATTTCTGGTGTCGGCCCGTGCAGAGCCGGCAATCAACCCTGAAGCGGTTCGCAACTCTGAACAAAAGATTGGCCTTTATTGGGTTCCGGTGAATGCGCGCGGTCTGTCGATCTCATTTGAATGGCGCGCCGATGGCACCCCGGTGGGCGTGCTGGAACTGGCGGCAGTGTCGATACCCGCTGAACATATTTTGATGCAGCCGGGCCCGGCGGCACTTGCGAACTTGCAGCGATCGATCGATGAAGCGGCGGTCATGGCCAGCGCCGAGATGCTGGGTGTCATGGAGGCAGCGTTGCAAATGGCCCTGGGCTACATGCGCACGCGCGTGCAGTTCGGAAAACCGATCGGCAGCTTTCAGGCCTTGCAACACAAGACGACGGACCTCTACGTTCAGCAGGAGCTTAGCCGGGCGGTGCTGGCGGAGGCGTTGAAGGTGTTGGGTCGGGAACATGCAGGCCAGGAAATTACCGAGCAGGATACTGAACGTGTGCTCGTCGTCAGTCGCTGCAAGAGCCGGTGCAGTGATGCCGGACTACGAGTAACTCGCGAGGTAATTCAACTGCATGGCGCGATTGGCTTCACCGATGAATACGATGCCGGTCTGTACTTGAAGCGCGCGCTGGTACTGTCGGCCTGGCTGGGTAACGCCAGCGCGCATCGGCGCCGTTTTGCTGCGCTTTCGAGCGAGCACGCGGACGGGGCGCTTGGCTAGGCTTGAGCGGGATTATGCTGATCTGAGCCTGAAACGTAGATCTGTGAGCCGTCGGTAGTATTCAATAAATACTCTTGATAAAATACCTGGTCGGGACATTTACGCCTTCGTGCGAATTGGGGTCATAGGCCGCAGAGAAACTATGGCGGCTTTCGACCCATAGGAGTCGGCCACGGTTTTCTCAGCGAGCGACTGGTCTACGTTGAAACTTGACCTTCGCTCACGCCGCCGAGAGAACCAGCGACAGCAGTCGCTCGCAGTTGGCCAGCATCGACCGGAACAGGGTCCCGGCTGAACGACTGCATCCGAAGGCCGCGTAATCACACTGCCGACCCGCTGCCGACCTTCACTGCCATGAATTGGTCGACGCAAAGCAGGCACCCAAGCGTGCCGAATACGTCAGGACCAGATAGGCACGGCGCACATACCTTGGCGCCGGTCTGCGTTGGTGTGAAGCGCTCGGCGCCGCGACCACCGCCGCGAGGAAGCTGCAAACCTAGACAAGGCGGCGACTATCAGCTACAAACTTGTACTTGCGGTGGACCCTGACATGGGTCGCAGGCGCGGCCGTTTCACCCATGGGAGAAAGCACATACCACTCGTCAGCGAAGACGTCCTGGGCAGCATCGGCAACACGCCGCTGGTCGAATTACGCAAGGTGGTGCCGGCAGGATGCGGGCGGGTCTTTGCAAAATTGGAGTGGGCCAACCCAACCGGCAGCATGAAGGACCGGATGGCTGCGGCGGCGGTGCGCAGTGCCGAGACCGACGGTCGGTTACAACCCGGTGGCACGGTCGTCGAATACACCGCGGGCACGACGGGCATCTCGCTGGCGCTGGTCTGCGCGTCCAAGGGCTACGGCCTGGAGATCGTGTTTTCGGACGCCTTCAGCGACGAGAAGCGCCGCACCATGCAGGCCTTCGGCGCGCGCATCACGGACGTGCCGAGCGACAAGCAGCAGATCACCGAGGCGCTGATCAAAGCCATGATCGACAAGGCCGCCGAGATCAGCCGCAGGCCCGGGCACTGGTACTGCGACCAGCTCAACAACCACGATGCGACCCAAGGGTACCTGCCGCTCGGGGAAGAAATCTGGCGCCAGACCCGAGGCGAGGTGGCCGCTTTCGTACATTCCGTCAGCACGGCGCACTCGATCCACGGCGTGACGCAGGCACTGTGGGGGCACGATCCGAAAATCCGGGTTGTGGCAGTCGAGCCGGCCGAATCCGCGGTGCTGTCGGGCGGGCCCTCGGGATCGCACAAGATCGAGGGCATCGGCATCGGCTTCATCCCACCACTATGGCGCCCCGACCAGGTCAACGAGATCCAGCCCGTCGCCACCCAGGAGGCCAAGGAGATGACCCGGCGGCTGGCGCGCGAGGAAGGCATCTTCGGCGGCACCTCCTCGGGCGCCAACGTGGTGGCGGCGATCCGGGTCGCGCGCAACCTCGGTCCGGGGGCCAACGTGGTCACCATCATCTGCGACTCGGGATTGCGCTACCTGAGTACCGACGTCTATCGCGAACCGGCTTGACCGGCATGTCGGCCCCGGCATGATCCATCACTGTCCACGGAGTCCGTCCATGCACGCCACCACGCTCAAGTATTTCGACCAGCCCGACGAGGTGCGGACCTTCCCGCATGGGCGCTTCGAGATCGTCCACCTGGCTGGTGCCAGCCTGGGCCGCGCGACCTACCAGCCGGGCTGGAAATGGTCCGAACACAATTCGCCGATGATCGGCACGGCGCTCTGCCATGTGCCGCATACCGGGGTCGTCCTTTCCGGGCACGGTGTGGTGCTGTATGAAACCGGTGAGCGCTTTGATCTGCTACCGGGGCAGGCCTTCCACATCACGTCGATGCCGCATGACAGCTGGGTCGAAGGCGACCAGCCCTATGTCTCGCTGCACCTGTTGAGTCCCCCGCCGGCATAAGCGGCAGACGCCAACCCGTCCTTTTGAATTGGCGCATGCGAGGAGCCATCGCATCAACTGCGGCCAAATTCCGGTCCCCGGCCTGGGGCGAGCCATGCACTGGCCTACCTCATTGCCGAGTGCCGGTTTCCGTAGACCGTCGAGGCCTTGGGAGCCCATGGCGGCCAATTGGCGCAACCGATCCGCACCATCCGCCCGCGTGCCCTGCCTCGCAAGCGACGAGCGCTGCGATGCCTGGTTCGTTGATATCGAGCTGACCGCAAGACCCCCCGCGCTCATCGGCTGTCGATCCCGGGAGCCGGACCACGAGGGACCGCTTTGGAGAATGGGCACGTTCAACCGGTCGTCGCCCTGTGGCGGCTGTAATTTGAAACCGGTCATTGACATCGCCGTTTGCTGATCGATCGTATGACCGGAAGTGGCCGGTCCATGACCTTCGATGCCATGGTCGTGACCGGCCGCTAGCGACTACACCTCGGTTTGTTCAGCGATTTCCAGGGCGTCGTCAACCTCAATCCCGAGATACCTGACCGTGCTTTCGAGTTTGGTGTGACCGAGCAGCAGCTGGACCGCCCGCAGGTTCTTGGAACGCCGGTAGATGAGCGTCGCCTTTGTGCGCCGCAGCGAATGCGTGCCGTACCCGGCCGGATCCAACCCAATCGATTCGACCCACGACTCCACAATGCGGGCGTACTGTCGGGTCGACAGATGAGGTGACTTCGATAGCCTGCTCGAAAAGAGAAACTGATCCGAAGCCAGGTGCGCTTTGGCTATCCATTCGGCAACGGCAATCCGGGTCGTCTCGGTGATCTCGAACTGCACCGGGCGGTGGGTCTTCTTCTGCATCACGATGGCGCGGGGGGCGATCCGGCTGCCCTGGACGATGTCACGAACGCGCAACGCCACCAGGTCGCATCCCCGGAGCTTGCTGTCGATCGCGAGGTTGAAGAGCGCCAGCTCACGCCTACTGTGCGCCAATTCGAGGCGAATGCAAATCGCCCAGATCTCCTTCGACTTGGGTTGCTGCGGGCTCTCCGAGCTAAAATCTGGGTACCGACGCTGTTTCGTAACCAGGAAGTAGTACCCAATGTACAAATGTCATAAAGCGGTTGCAATCATTGTGAGTGTCCTAGTTTTGTCGTCATGCACGAGCCCGGGAACGAACAAATCCGAAAACTCTACAAATGGGGCGGGCACATCTAACCAGACGCTAGTTGGCGCGTGGGAAGTAACCGCTAGTCGAACGAGGGGCGTAGGCAAAAATCTACTGACGTTCTCGTCAGACAATACATTCTTCCGGAGCGGAGACACGCACCCGGTCCTCAGTGGCGCGCATGGTGCATGGAAGCTCGTTGATCCAAACCAATACAACGCGAGTTATGTTTCTTTCTCGTTCGATCAGGGTGGAAAATGGATCGGAATAAACAGGAACAACCTGCAGCTAATCCTCAGTCCGGGCGGCAATGAGTTCACTGGCACGGTGAAGAGCAGCAATAGAGATCTTCAGGATAACGTAGTCAGCACAGGGACTTCCCCCTTGGCTGGAAAACGCATTCAAGTGCAGCCGTTTTGATCGAGGCTCGTTGATTCGGGTCATTGAAACGAAGGAAATGGGCCCTGCGGGGCAAGCATTGGATACTCCCGTGCTAATCGCGAGCGTCCGCTCAGTGAAATGCCGACATTCATGCTTCGACGCGACAAACGCCGGCGACCGACCCGTCTCGGTCATTCGAACATTCTGGCCGAATGGCTACTGTGCAGCGGGTCCGGTCGTTCGCCTTCGACCTCTGGACTCACACTGGCGGCCAAAAGCAGGTGCTGGTAAACGGCGGCTTTGAGTCCGTCCGATTGTCCGTGCGAAGTCCGCCGCGGTCAAACGCACGCTGCGGGACAGCGAAGACTGCGGCCTTCAGGGCCAAGGCGATATGCAACTGCTGCTGAACCAAGCCAGAAGTGCTCCCAATGCGAAGGCAGTCGCCCAGGCCGTGTTGCTTGCCAGTGTGGTGCTGGGTGGTCGACGCGCGATGCGGCCGCACCGACCCTTTCCGCCAATGCGCCATTCAACTCGCCTTGACAGGCACTCCGTTAATGACTATAGTGATGATCACTTTAGTTATTACATGAGTCATGCCTTCCAACTCCTTCCTCTTGAATTACCTCTACGGTCCTGCCGCTGCCGTCAACGGCTGGCGGTCAGCGGGTACGGCCGAGTTGCCAGCCATCCCCGGTCGTCGGGCCCCTAGTCAATTGGCGAAGCGGTTTTCGCAGGTCATGGTCAGCTTGATGAGCGCCACTCTGGAGCCTTATGGACTGACACCTCCGCAGTGGGGCGTGATGGTGGCGATCATTCGCGAGCCTGGAACGGACCAGCGCCGCGTGGCGGAGCGCCAAGGCATCGATGTCAACTCGGCGAGCCGACTGATCGACGAACTTGAGTTGTTGGGGCTGGTTCGCCGCGTGGCGTCACCGACCGATCGGCGCAGCAACCAGATCGAACTCACCGCTGCCGGCAAGCGTCTTCGCGCCAAGGCGGCGGTTCCGGTGATCGCCGCGCAAGACAGCGCTCTGGCCTGCCTCGACGACACCGAGAAGGCCACCCTGCTGAACCTGCTCACCCGTGTGGTGGAAGCCAACCAGGCACATGCCCGTCCGGGCGTCGGGCGACGCAAGCCGGTCCGAAGATCGGCACCGTCACATCCCGCCCACAGCGCCTGACCCTCAAACTCTCTCTGCGCTTCGCTCGCCGAAGCTGGGATCCCGATCATGAACACCTCGTGGCAAGACCCTTCAAACGACGCGCAAGCGGCGCGCCGATCATTCCTGGCTACTTCCCTAACCCTCGCCGGCCTGGCGTCGGGTCAGGTGGCTGGCGTGGAACGTTGGCCCTCGCGGCCCATCACGGTGGTCTCGACCGGCCCGGCAGGCAGCGGCCCCGACACGCGAGCGCGCGAACTCTTCGCGCACATCGGCATGTCGCTCGGCCAGCCGATCGTAATCGCGAACATGCCAGGCGCCGGCGGCATCATCGCGATGGAGCACACGCGCCGCGCTTCACCCGATGGCCACCGCTTCATCTTCACGCACATTGGCGCCGTGGTCATCAACCCGTCGCTGTTCAAGGCGCTGCCCTACGACCCCGTGCGCGACTTCGATCCCGTCTCGCTGGTGCTTGAGTCGCCGATGATCCTGGTCGCACCAACATCAATGGGCATCGAGTCGCTGGCGCAGTTGCTCGATCTGGCCAAACGCAAGCCGGGCACGTTGATGTACGCGTCAGCCGGCAATGGCACGCCACCGCACATGTTCATCGAGCAACTCAAGGCCGCTACCCAGTTGTCGATCGACCATGTGCCGTTCAAAGGCTCACCCGGCGTGGCGCTGGCATTGATGGGTGCCGAGGTCGCCGTGGGCATGGAAGGGGCCATCGTATTGATGCCGCTGATCGAGACCGGCAAGGTTCGTGCGCTAGCCGTGACCGGTGACATCCGCATGGAAAACCTGCCGCAGGTGCCGACCTTCACCGAGTTGGGTGTGCCCAACATCGGCCTGAGCTGGCTGGCGGTGATGGCGCCCAAGGGCACGATGCCCGAGGCGGTGACCGCGATGAACCGCGAAATCACACGCGCGCTTGCCTTGCCCGACTTGCGGCGCAGTCTGATTGCGCTCGGCAGCAGGCCCATCGGCGGACCGCCCGAGGTGCTGGCAGAGCGAATTCGCGTCGAGCTGCCGCGGTGGAAGACGGTGATCGACCGCGCCGGCATCCGCCCCGATTAGTCTCCAAAGGATCCATGAAATGACTGCTTCTGACCCCGCCCTGCCGACCATGCGTCTGGGTGAGATCGTGCTCGCTACCGGCCGCTACGACGCCATGACGGCGTGGTACCGGCAACTGCTGGACATCGAGCCCTCGCTCGAACATGCCACCGAAACGGGCGCGCCACCGGGCGGGCCGCCCAAGCCGACGCGCATGTGCTTTTTCAGGCTGCACATCGAGCACCCCTACCAGGACGTGGTGGCTATCTTCGAGATGCCCGGCACCCGCGATGCGCCCACCGGCGACCCGGGTCTGCACCACATGCAGTTGCGAAATGCCTCGCTGCCCGTCTTGCGTGAGCGCTATCGACGCCTGCGCGACATGGGTGTCTTGCCCTATCGTGCAATGGACCACGGCCCCAGCACAAGCCTGTATTACCGCGACCCGGACCACAACGCGGTTGAGATTGCGGCCAGTAACTTCGCGACCCTAGGGGAGTTTCAGGCTTGCCTGGCCTCCGATGCCTACAGACGCAATCCTTCGGGGAAGGTCATCGATGCCCGGTCTTTGCTTCTTCTGTAGCGCGGGCCTGCTGTTCTATGGTCAGAGTCTGTGCGTTGGGGGCTTCGTCCACGCTGCGAAGTGACTCGATCAGGATGCCGATGAGAACCCTGTGGCGCTTGGTTCGCGGTACTGAATGGAAGATTGTTCCGCATGCTCACCGTCGTCATGCTCCTACTGCTCCCTGTCGTACTCGGCATGTCGGTCTACAGAAGCATTTAGATCCCGCGGGAACTTCTGTCTCGCCGTTTAGGTATCAATCCACGAGCGTTCTGGGCCGCAGCGCTTGGCTTCGGGGCAACTTACTGTGCTTTGCTTGGCTTCACCATCTTGGTTCTCTACACAGCGGCGAAGGCGATCATGAGTCCACCGAGGACAGTCCTGGAACTTCTATCTGTCGCCTCAGTTGCTGTAGCCTATCCCTTCGTGTACCTTGCTTTCGAGTGGGTCCTGCACCACAGCGTCAAGCCGCTCGAACGCGCATGAGCGAAGCCTCTCCGAAACAGAAATTTCGTTTGCACAACTGGCGTGATCGAGTGAACCCCTTAGTTGGCAGACAGCCTGCCGCTCGTGTCGTCGTTCATCGTCGACTTGATCGGCCGGGGATCGCAAGGCAAGCGAGGCGCCCGAGTTCAGCTTGTGCCCCGAGCGCCTTGCCGTTGGAGGGCCGCTCGAACGAGTTGGGCTGGACTTGTTGGTCCCCGCCGTGCGAGGGATTCGAATCCGCGCTGCAATCACGGTCGTGGAGCCTTGTCGAGTGTGGGGAGAACGGCATCGGGTTCGACAGGGAGCGATCGCCTATCTCAGCTATGCCGCCAGCATTTCGAGGTGCCCTAGGACAGCAACGGGTCGCCAGCGGGTGTAGTCCATCGCGCCGCAGCCGGCAGCACTCCGCCTATCGCAGTCATTAGAAAAAATGCATCCGGCGGCCGCTTTTGGCCGAACTTGCCCCGTCGCAGCGTATCGGTGCTGCGCTTTTGAATAACAGGTCATTGGAACGCCGACATTCGTGGTGCGTCGCATCAGGCGCCCGCAGCCGACCCTAGAGTGACATTCAAAGTTTCCGCTTGGCCGCCGCATGCGAAACACTTGGCAAACCGCTCAGGCGCAAACCGCCGCAGTTGTGGAACTGGACGCAGCGGGCGCCAGATCGGGACGCATGGTCGCCCCGAGATAATGAAGTTGCCCCGCAACTCAGCACAGCTTTGAAAATGGCCGAGCCAACTCGCGCAATTGCGCAAGAAAGAGTTCAGCGGCGGGGTGGAGCGCGCGGTCCTTCAGCGTAAGGATCATGGTTGCGGTGTTCCACACCGGCAATTCCAGCGGCAAGAGGCTCAAAGTCTTGCGCTCACGGCTGAAAGGCAGCAGAGAATGCGGAATACAGGTGACGAAGCGTCCCGTGTCCAGCAGGTTGTAGCGTGAGTTCAGCGAACCGGAGATGACAATGCGCCGGGGGAGCGGCAACCCAGCCGCCGCGAAAGCAACGGCCACAGGTGATTCGGGCATGACCTCGTTGCGAGAAAGGACCCAGCCTTCGTCGGCCAGTTCAGCCAGCGTGAGCTTCCTGCGGCGCGCCAGAGGGTGCGTTTTGCCTGCCACCAAGAGCAGGCGGTCGAAAAACAAGGGCTCGCCTATCACCTCGACAGGCAGGGGCAGCGTCAGCGGGCGAGCCACCACAAAGTCGACTGCGCGCGCAAGCAGGAAGTGCTGGATGAGGTCGGGCGATTGGCCCGACTCAAGCACGAAGCGCAGGCGCGGATGACGCAGAAGCATTGCGGAGACCGTAGCGCCCACAAGTCCCGCATGCAGCGTCTCCATACCACCCAGACGCACCTCGCCGCCCTCGGGGTCGGCCAGCTCGGCCAGCTCGCGCAATGCGCCGCGCACCTGATCGACGATGACTTCGGTGCGCCGCACCAGCGCTGCGCCGAACAAGGTGGGCTCTACGCCGCGCCGCCCGCGCTCCAGCAGCTTTAGGCCGAGGGCATCCTCCAGCTCGGCAATGGCCTTGGAGACTGCCGGCTGCGACAGGTTCAGCACTGCCACGGCCTTGCGCATGCCACCGGCGTGGACGACCGCGGCCAGCGTTTCAAGATCGCGCAGCCGCACGCGGCGTTGCACTCGGTCGATCTGCATGGCGAACTCCTTGATGATCACGCTGGCTGATCACATGATACAAAAAAGTAGCTATTGCAGAATCGCTACGGATGCCAAGATCCGTTCGCGCCAGCAGCTCTTACCGATTCCGAGAGCGGCTGTACCGGAACTGCGACGACCTTGAAGGTGAACTGCAATGATGCCGATTCGAATCTCTCGTCGCCGAGTCCTGCGGACCTTGCCGATGACCGTTACCGCCACACTCTCGGCCCCGGCGTTGCTGCGTGCGCAGCGCCCGGAGACGCTGCGCCTCTTGTGCGGCTACCCACCCGGTGGCTCAGTCGACGTGGTCTGCCGCAAGTTGGCCGAAAAACTGGCCGGCCGCGTGGCAGCGCAAGTGATCGTTGAGAATCGGACCGGCGCCGCAGGGCGCATTGCGGTGGACGAGCTCAAGCGCGCAGCAGACGGCAACGTGATGTTGATTACCCCTGCTTCAGTGGTGACGATGTACCCACATGTCTACCGGCAGTTGGCCTACGATCCGTTCACTGACTTGGCGCCCGTTTCGACGGTGGCCACCACGGCGTTCGCGCTGGCCGTCGGCCCCAAGGTTCCCACGAGCATTACGACGGTGGCCGAACTCGTGCGCTGGTGCAGCGCCACGAGCTCGTCTGGCGCTCCGGTGGCCTGCGGTAATGCAGGCGCGGGCTCGATGCCGCACTTCATGGCCATACTCGCTGCGCGTGAAATCGGCGTGGAGTTGTCGCATGTGCCGTACCGTGGCGGCCTGCCAGCGATGCAGGGCGTTGCCGCCGGCGAAGTGGCGTTGGCGATCGGCACAGAAGGTTCTGCACGCGCGGTGCAGCAAGCGGGCCGGCTGCGTGTGCTGGCCACTACCTGGGAACGACGCTCGCCGTTTTTCCCCGAAGTGCCGAGTTTTCGCGAGCTGGGTTTTACCGGCTTGGGCCAGCGCGAGTGGTATGGCGCGTTCATGCCCGTGCGCAGTACTGCAGCGGCGGTGGCGGTCGCGGCGGAGGCAATACGCGCAGTGGCACAGGAAGCCGACTTGCGCGAGACCTGGGAGAAGGCTGGCCTCGCCGTGGAAACCAGCTCGTCGGCACAGCTGCGCGAGGCGATTCGCGCCGAGCACAAATTCTGGGGGCCGCTAGTGAAGGGGTCGGGATTCACGCCTGAAAGCTGAATGGCGGTCTCCGCACCTCGGGCACTGGTGCCTCGATACAAGACCAGAATATGGAGAGCGGCGGCGATGATCCCGGCACGGAGGAAAGCCGCCGCTCCTGGGCGACAGGAATTGGCCGAACAACGCCCCTCGACAAGAAAGGCGTGACCGGCCGCTTAGGGCTACACCTCGGTTTGTTCCGCGATTTCCAGAGCATCGTCAACCTCGATCCCGAGATACCTGACCGTGCTTTCAAGGTTTGTATGGCCCAGCAGGAGTTGTACCGCCCGCAAGTTCTTTGTTCGCCGGTAAATCAATGTCGCCTTTGTGCGCCGCAGCGAATGGGTTCCGTACCCGGCCGGATCCAAACCGATCGATTCGACCCACGACTTCACGATCCGGGAGTACTGCCATGTCGATAGATGGGGGGACTTGGACAGCCGGCTCGGAAAGAGATGCTGATCCGAGGTAAGGTGCGCTGCGGCAATCCATTCGGCAACGGCAACCCTGGTCGTCTCGGTGATCTCAAACTGTACCGGGCGCTTGGTCTTCTTTTGCCTTAAGGGGCGGCTTCTGGCCGATCAGCTTGCCCTTGTTCCAAGGGATTGAGTTTGCAGGTTTCTTGATAACCAAGTCCATGAATGGCTCCTGTGCCAATGAAAAGGAGTTTCATGATGATTTCGGGTGGCCTTTGTTGGATTGCCTGAATTGCCGACACAAGCGCGGCATCCGCAAATCCAGGCGAACTCCAGTACCGCCAGAGATAGTCTATGAACTTGAAATCGTTCTGGACGATCGCCTTCTCGGGCAACTCCGGAAACTGAAAGAACCACCAGTGAAATGAGCGATGAACGTGCCTGGCATCCAGGAGACTCTTCCTGACCTGTGCCGGGTGCGGCACTGCCGCTAGAACCGCGCGCCTGACGAGTTCCGGGAAGGCGGCGACCACGGCGTAGCCGATACTCGCGCCCCAATCCTGTCCGACAAGATACACCGGTCCGCCTCCGAGAGCCCGAATCAATTCAGAGACATCAGTCGCAAGCGTGGTCATTGCGTAATAGCGGTTTACAGGAACTTCCGTCGGCGAATAACCGCGCAAAAACGGCGCCACGGCTCGATACCCGGCGGCTGCGAGTCCCGTAAGTTGGTGGCTCCAAGATTGGGCTGTGTCAGGGAGGCCGTGCAATAGGAGCACGACTGGCCGAATTCGGACTTTTCGGACAAACGATTTTCTGATCTGAATTCGCTCGACTTCATCGAGCGAGACCTCGTTATTACGCCGATCATAGAGTCCGGTGGTACGAGCCGATTCATGATTGGCCATACGCTGCGCCAGCTCGAGCTGGCCGCCATTCTTCAGGTAGGCCGTGATCCCCGTAGCCCGAAACGTATGACAGCGGATTTCGGTGTCGATGCCGGCGGCCAGCGCGCGGCGGCGTAGCATCCGGTCGATATCCGACTGGGCCAGCGCTCGATCGGTGAGTTTCCCGGTCTTGGCCCGCGTTGATCGAACCAGCGGCAGTTTCTGGTCGGACGAGATCCCCGTCGCTTCGATGTATTCGTCCAGATAGTCTTCGAGGTTGTGATGACAGGGCATCGGATGTTCTTTGCCGCCTTTTTCGTGCAGTCGCACCCAGCCGCGCTTGCCCTGGGGTAGTAGTCCTCGCCCATCATTTTTATTAAGGCCCCGACCCGCGCGAAGGTATAGGTCATCAGCGCGATGATGGCCCGATCGCGCAGGCCAATCAGGTCGGTCACGTCGATGCTGTCGAGTAGTGTTCGGGCTTCGGACGCCGTCAGTACCGGCTCAACATCAAGCAGCTCGTCAATGCCGTGCGCTTCACACCAGTCTGAAAAGGCGGCCGTGGCGTTGAAGTAGGCTCGCCTTGTGTTCGGGTTACGAATGTTGGCGGTGAAGAACTCGATGAACCGGGTTGTGGCGCGTTCGCCGGTGGCGGCAAAGAGCGCCGGTACTGCGACGATCGGTGTTTTGGGGGCGAGTTTTTTAGGCGGCTCGGACAGTCAGGCTCATAGGCTTTATTACGCTTGGTAACGTCCTTATCATGCATAAGAAACTTCGATTATTTATGTATGACTACGCAAATTAAATGGCGTACTTTTACGTACATTATTTGGCGCACCCGCGTATCGCCAGGTCAAGCATTGCCAATCACCAGTACCTCACGGGCTGTGTCGACGATTTCGGCGGTCACGGTGTCGGTCGCATTGACCTCGAGGATTCGGGCTATCTGCGTGAGCAACCGCACAACCAGTCGCAGATTGCCATTGGTAATCCGAAGAATCGCCGCCAGAACCTCGGGCGACGACAGGCCTGGGCTCGCCGGCGAGCCAACCAGTTCGGGTAGTCGCTGCAGCAGGATCTGTCGCAGCTCCTCGCTGGGGAGCGGCCGGTAGTGGTGAACGAACCCGATTCGCGAGTACAACTGCGGGTATCGGGCCAAGCGCTTCTCAATTCCGGGCATGCCGATTAGGACAAGGCCGAACTGGCCCCGGTCGAATAGATAGCGCAATTGCTCCAGGCTGATGGTCTTTAACCGGTCGGCTTCGTCAACGATGAGCAATTCCGAGTCTCGGTAGCCGGCGAGCGGATCGCCGGAGATGGGACGCATCGCAACTTCCAGCAAGCTGGCCAGTGCGCGGGTTCGCAGCCTGAGCTCTTCATCGCTCAGATCGGGTTTTACGGGGGATTGGGGTTTCACGTTCACCAGAATTGAGGTAATCAATCTACCAAAAATCGGGTGGAATCAGATCTACTTTTGTTAAGAATTGATAGGCCGGCTTCAACGTCAATCTGCCCGTTGATCTTTTGGGTATGACGCATCACAACGGTCGGCGCGAGTCGTCGGGCTGAGCGCAACTCGACGACCAAATCCTTAGAAAATAGATCGATCAACCCAGCCAGGCAAATCAAACTCGACGAGCGGGCAATTGCCTACTACTGTGGTATCGTACAGTATTAAGTCTAACCCCCGTTTACCTGCGAAGTCTGCTGCGGCCTCAAGTTAGATGACGTCCATTTACCCGTTGGAGATAATGGTTCGACGCGCTCGGGTTTGCTCTTAAGACGGCACGCGAGCAGTCAGGTGAGCAGACATCAACCACCGTCCATTGCGCTTCTCGTAAATATTTGTGGTTAACGCGGTGTAGTTGACGACCTCGCCTGTCTTGCGTTTGGCGTTGACGACTTCCGTGCCCGTGACCCAACCTACGTTGTCTCGGACGACTGCCGTTGGATTGTCGAGTTTTACCGACAGTTCAGAAAAGCGTTCAGCAACTCCTAGCCAACTCTTGCGTACCTCTTCCCAGCCGATTGTTATCTGCCGGGCGTTGGGATGGATTGCAATCACGTGGGGCTCCTGCAAGGACAGTGCTTCAAGGGCCACAATATCAAGCCGTGACAGTGCCTCGTCGAATGCCCGGTTTACCGCAATCATTTCGTCGACCGCTGAAGCGGGCTGTGCGGCGGCATCGGCGCTCCAAAGCGCAGCGCTGGCGAGTGAGGCGATGGAGTACAGAATATGGCGTCGGTCCTGTTGCATAGTTTTCTCCGTTGGTTGAAGGGAAGCGAAGTTTGGACCTTTACGCCAACGCTATCAATGTCAAAATCCAATCAGTAGTTGTCATTTTCGGAAGATCCGCATGTTGAATTTGTCTCCTGCGATTCATAACGTCCGCTATGCAAACCCGCTTCACCCTGGTTTCGACATCGAGGTCATGCGTCTGTCAGATCTTTTCCACCGTGCTACCCCTGAGCATTTCCAGGCGCCTCAGCGACCCCAGTTTCACCTACTGCTTTTCATCACACGGGGAAATGGCAGGCATCTGATCGATTTCCGTGCGCATTCATGCCGCCGCGGTACCGTATTGCATGTTCGACCCGGCCAGGTGCAGCATTACGTGACTGTTCCTAGCTTCGAGGCTTTAGTAGTTCTTTTTTCGCCATCTTTCGTGCCGTCAGATTATGAACTGACACGATTGAGCGGCCACGACAGTTTGGTTGAGCACGTGTTGCCTGATGGCTCCTTGCTTACTGCCGGCCCAACGGCAGTTCTCATAGGGCGGGAATTCGAGCAATTGTGCAGCGAGTACGGTCAGCTGAAGGCATCGCCGCTGAGCATTAGCCTGATAAGGCACCTGCTGCAGGTACTGCTGTTGCGCCTGGCTTTGTTGTCGATCCCCAAAAATTCCGCCGCGCCGCCTTACGCCGCGG
This sequence comes from Burkholderiales bacterium, assembly GCA_031363055.1. Classification (GTDB taxonomy): domain Bacteria; phylum Pseudomonadota; class Gammaproteobacteria; order Burkholderiales; family Burkholderiaceae_E; genus JANLTP01. Next base: position 66,086 of record JANLTP010000164.1, read on the forward strand.
CATCCCGCACGGTCGCGAGATTTCAGCGTGAACTGGAGGTCCGATTTGCCCAGAGCCACAAAGTCGGTGATTTCGCGAGTTGGTTGAATTGCTCACCCAGGACTTTGTATTCCAGCTGCATGACGATGCGAGGTGTAGGTCCGAAGTCCCTGATTGAACACAGGGTGATACTGGAGGCGCAACGCCTTCTCGTGCATACCGCCTTGCCCGTCGAGGATATCAGCGTTGACCTCGGCTTCGACGAACCGGCTAACTTTACGCGCATGTTCAGGCGTATTGCCGGCACCAGTCCTCGCAGTTTTCGCTGGAAGCTCGTCGCCGGATCACCGGCGTGTTGACCGACATTAACGACACGCTGACCACCGCAGGCGCCATCACGCCGGAGGCGTTGGACGCGCTGGCGGCGCTGAAAGCTGCCTGCCTGCCTGTCATCGCTGTCAGCGGCCGCTCATCCGGCTGGACCGAACCGTTTGCGCTGGAGTGGCCGGTTGACGCCATTGCGTAAGTACGTATCAACGGAGTTGCGTAAATGGCTAAACCTGCATCACTAACCGCTGGGCTGGTGGCCAAAAAGGGCGAGGCTGCGCCGGTTGCTCCCGAGGTTGCCCCGATTGTTACGAAGGAGGGCGCTGCGGCTAAGGACTATTTCAAGGCGCTGACGGTCAAGCTGGATCGCGATCGCTATCACCGGCTCAAGCAGGCCGGTCTGCATCAGGATAAGACCAGCCAGGAACTCTTTGTGGAGGCGCTGGACGCTTATCTCGGTCGGGACGCATAGCATTGAAATCGGGGCAGGTTGGACCTTGGGCGAGCCGATAGAGCTAAACCGAACCGATTTTCTGGCGCAGATTGGGCGAGCCGACGGCGGCAAAAACTACGAGTGGCTGGTGAGCGTCCTTAGACGCTTGAATGGTGCTCGGGTACATGGGGAGAGCGAGCGGTACCGGGTCAACATGGCGCTGGTCTCCAAAACGATGGAGGAAAAGCAGACCGGGGTGGTGTCGGTAGTGCTCGATCCGGACATCGTGAAGATGTTCTCTGGGTCGGAATACAGCCTGGTCGACTGGCAAAAACGCAAGATGCTGGAAAAACGGGTCGATCTGGCCAAGTGGCTGCACAACTTCACGTCCTGCCATGAGGCCGGCCTGCAACGTTGGATGATTTCAAGTCTGCGGGAATGGTCAGGGTATGCCTCACCTTTACGCAAGTTCCGCGAGGCTCTGACCGAGGCTTTAGCCGAACTCGAATGAGTTGAAATTCTCAAAGGATCGGCGCGGGGAATTCGCGAGGGCGCTTGCACCAGCCCGCTCCCGGGAAGCAAGCACCATGGGAGAACCCCAGCATCCCGCTTGACGAATCCAATCCCGAATGGAAGAATCAATTCGATGAGCCCTTGCGAACGTCCAAACGAACTCCGATCCCAGCACGAGCAACGTCACCTCATCAAATGAGCCAAGACAGTTGGGAGCTCTCCGAAGAGCTGCGGCAGGTGCGCGACACGGTGCGCCGTTTCATGACCAGCGAAGTCAAGCCCGCCGAGGACAAGCTGCCGCACGATGCCTATGAAATGCCCCCCGAGTTGCTCGCCCCGCTGCAAGCCAAAGCCCGCAAGATCGGTGTCTGGTGCGTGCGCTCGCCGCAGGAGTACGGCGGCGCAGGACTGAACCTGCTGGGCCAGGCGATGGTTGCCGAAGAGGCCGCCAAGTGCCGCATGGGCGCCTATGTGCCCGCCTGCGGCGCCTTTGGCGCTGATCCGCCTAATTCAATTTACCTGGGCTCAGCCGAGCAGATTCGCAAATACGCGGTGCCGAGCATTGAAGCCGGCCGCAAGATATACGTTGCGATCAGCGAGGCCTCGGGCGGTGCCGATCCGGCGCGAGCGATTCGGACCCGCGCAGTGCGCAAGGGTGACCGCTACATTCTGAACGGCAGCAAGCTGTGGATTACCGGCGCCGATGGGGCTGACTGGGGTCTGGTGTTTGCACGCACTGGCGAGCAGGGCGACCGCGGCGGCATTACTTGCTTTATTGTCAACGGCCGCCCCAAGGGCATGAGCATGAAACCGATCCCGGTGATTCGGTCCTACTCGCCCTATGAGCTGACCTTTGAGGATGTCGAGATTCCCGCTGAGGATCGACTCGGCGAGGAGGGCCAGGGGTTCGCGGTCTGTGAGAAGTGGTTGGTCGAAGGCCGTGTGCCGTACGCGGCTGGCACGATCGGTATCGCTCAGGCGGCGCTGGAGCTAGCCATCGATTGGGCTCGGCAGCGCGAGACCTTTCGCTCGAAACTGGCCGACAAGCAGTCGATTCAATGGATGGTCGCTGACAGCGAAATGGAGTTGCGGGCGGCGCGTCTGCTGGTTTATCAGGCGGCCTGGCAGGGTGATCTGGGCCGCGACTTGAAGATCGATTCGTCAATTGCCAAAGTGGTTGCCACCGAGACCGCTGGACGAGTGGTCGATCGCTGTATGCAGATCATGGGTGGGCTCGGCGTTGCCAAGGAAGTTCCGCTCGAGCGCTGGTTTCGCGAGCTCAGAATCAAGCGCATCGGTGAGGGGCCTTCGGAAGTGCATCGCATGGTATTGGCGCGTCAGTTGCTGGGCAGCACGCGCTGACCGCAGTCGCGGACCTTGATGATATTCAAATCGTTGATCGCAGCCGCTGCCTTGATGCTTGCCGCGGGTGTGAGCGTACACGCCAATGACTGGCCGAATCGTCCGATCAAGCTGGTCATGCAGCCGAAGATGCCCTACGATACCCAGAAGGATTTATTACCGATCGCGCAGATCGCGGCACGGCGGGTGTAGTCACCGATCTCTTGTCCAACAACATCAGCATCGCGTTCACCGACATTGCCTCGCCGGTGCCGCACATTCGCTCCGGTAAGTTGATCGCGATTGCAGCAACCGGTTCGGCGCGCGGCCCGGCGCTGCCCGATGTGCCCACCGTGTCCGAGCAAGGCTACCGGTTTGACACCGATGGCTGGTACGGCGTGTTTGCACCCGCCGGTACGCCACCCGCGATTGCGCAGCGAATGAACGAGGAGATCAATCGCATACTGGCAACCGACGACATGAAGCAGAAGTTCCGCGCGCAGAACATGCTGATCCCCGCTGCAAAGTCTGTCGATCAGTTTGCAGCCACGGTGAAGACGGACATCAATTCCTGGCAGTCGATCGCCAAGCGAATCAATCTCAAGATTGACTGATCGCCGCGCTCGTTGCCCGGCACTGCGCGCGCAGCAAGCGCGCCAGCTCGATCTGGCGCACTGAGGTCATGCGCGCGGTGATGGCGGCAATGCTGATCGCGCCAATCGGCTCACCGGATCGCCCGAGCACCGGCATGCCAATGGCGGTCATGCCGGTCGTGGCCTTGTCGGCGACGACCGACCAGCCTTTGAGCCGGGACTGGGCGATTCCGCGATTCAAATAGTCAAGGTCAATGCCGCCGTAGGCCGGGTAGCGCTGCGCATTGGCCTGCATGATTTCCTGCGCCTGCGCATCGGACATGGCGGCGAGAATCGCCAGCCCGCCTGCGCCGACACCCAGCGGTCGGCGAATACCCACGTGTAGTGGCAGGGCCTTGATCGGAAAACTACCTTCCTCACGCGCTGTGCAAACCGCTTCGATACCGCTCGGCTCACTGAGGTAGACGGTATCCTGTGACTGTTCGGCCAACGCCTGCATGGCCGTGCGGCTGGCCACGGCCAGCTCATACCGTGCACGGGCCACCAGACCCAACTCATGAATCACATGACCGACAAAGTACTTGCGGGTTCTCGGCTCGCGCTCAACCATGCCTTCCAGCAGCAGGCATGCCAGCATGCGCGAGACTGTGCTTTGCGACAGAGCCGAAGCGGCGGTAATCTCGGCGATCGTCATGCCGCGTCGACCCGCTGAAGCCACGACTCGCATCAGCAACATGGCGCGTGTAATCGCCTGGGTACCTTGTGCTGCTGGCAAGGAAGCATTCAATGGACCTTCACATCACCCACATTGTGGATGTAGTCGTCGAAATGACGATTGTATTGGCGACGGTTTGGATTAACAATAGCGACAGATCATCAATAGCTTACAAGCGATTAGGCCGTAAATGCTTTCTATCCACCATGTGGGTATGTGAAGGCATTTTGAATTCGGCCCGGCGAGGAGACCATGGGTTCAACAATTACCGAGAAAATTCTCGCGCGCGTCGTGCAAAAGGCGCAGTTACGAGCCGGTGACGAAGTATTGGCCAAACCCGATTTCGTCATTGCCTACGACTTCCCAGGCTACACCGACCTGATCTTCAAACAGATGCGCGAAGACTTCGGCATTGACAAGCTCAAGGAGCCGAAGCGATTTGCGCTGTTCATCGACCACATGGTGCCGACCGCCACGGCCAAGGAAGAGGAACTGCATATCGAAACCCGTAGTTGGGGCAAGCTGCAAAGCGTGCCGGTTTATGAGCGCAAGGGCATTGGCCACCAGGTAGCCGCCGAACTCGGCTACGCCACTCCGGGCGCGTTTGCGGTGCATTTTGATGGCCACATCAGCCAATTAGGGGCGCTCGGTACGCTGGCCATTGGTTTGCGCAGAAATCTGCTCGAGGCGTTCGTGAACGATACGGTGTCGATTCGGGTGCCGGCGACGGTTCGGGTCAATTTGCATGGCCGCTTGCAGCCCGGTGTCATGGCGCGCGACGTGTTTCATCATATCGTCCGGGTCATGGGTCCGGCGTCCTGTGCATTCAAGGTGCTCGAGCTTGGCGGCTCGGTCATTGACGAAATGAGCATCGAAGGTCGGCAAACGATTTGCGGTCAGGCGATGTTCGTCGGCGCCACCACGGCAATCGTCAATCCGGACGACAAGGCGATTGACTATGCGCGTGACCGCGTGCGCATCAAACTCGATCCGATGTGCAGCGACCCCGATGCGCATTACGAGCGCATCGAAAATATCGATATCAGCGAACTCGAACCGATTGTGGTGATTCCGCCGAGCCCGGCCAACACGCGCAACTTGAAGGACTATCTGGGTCTCGTGATTCACAACGGCTATTTGGGTTCGTGCGCCAGTGGCCGCATGGAGGATTTGCGAGTCGCTGCTCAAGTGCTGCGCGGCCGGCAGGTTGCCGAGGGGGTATCGCTGCACATCGTGCCGACCTCGCAAGCGCTGATGTCCCAGGCTGCCGCCGAAGGGCTCATTGAAATTTTCTCGAATGCCGGCGCGTTTGTCAGTTCACCGTCCTGTGACTACTGCTACGGCCGCATTGCGACCATGACGGCCGGCCAGCGGGCGGTCTCGACCGGGACCTTGAATGTCCCTGGCCGTATGGGCAGCTCCGACTCGGAGATCTACATTTGCAATGCTGCTGTCGTGGCCGCATCGGCGGTTGCTGGCAAGATCGCCGACCCCCGGCCGTTGCTTTCATGAATTCGAACTGACATGATTTCGCACTGACATGAGCTTGCAAAATATCACCGGCCGCGTCGCCTGGATCTTTACCGAGGTGGACTTCGATGTCGATCAGATTATCGGAGTCAAGAACATCAAGATCAGTGATATCGACGAGTTGGCCAGCCTGGCCATGAAAACCTACGATCCGCAGTTCCAGTCGCTCGTGCGCACCGGTGACGTGCTGGTCGGTGGTCGCAACTTTGGCTATGGCCATCCGCACTATCCACCGTTGCGTGCCATGCGCCATCTGGGCATCAAGGCGCTGATCGCAGAATCGTTTTCACCCGGATTCTGGCGCGGCGAAATCAGCATGGGATTTCCATTGGTCTCCTGCCCGGGCATTGTTGACGCCGTTGAGCGCTGGGATGAAATCACAATCGACTGGCCGCGCAGCCGGCTCGTCAACCATCGTCGCGGCAGCGAACTCGAATTCGCGCCGCTGTCGCTGGCTGATCGCGGCATGCTCGAGCAGGGCGGGCTGATTGGTTATCTGAAGCAGCGCGACCGAGCCGCGCAGCCCGAATGATGCAAATGATTGTCAGCGGTATTGCGCTGGGCGCTATCTACGGTCTGGTGGCTCTCGGCATTGTGCTGGTCTTCAAGGCCACCGGCGTCTTGAATTTCGCCCATGGCGAAGCCGTGATGATCTCCGCTTTTGTGGCTTTCGCGCTGCTCAAGCTCAAAGTGCCGTACTGGCTGGTGATTATCTTGACCCTGATGTTCGCTGCTGCCTTCGGCTATCTGATCGAGCGCCTCATCATCCGCCGCTTTGTCGGCAAACCGCTGTTGGTCAGCGGTATTGCTACCCTCGGTTTGTTCTTGCTCTTTGGTGATCTGGCGGTCTGGATCTGGGGCAAGGACCCGTACGAGTTTCCGGGGTTGTTCTCGCAAAAACCGATCAACCTGGGTGGCGTTGCCATCTCGGCGGCGGACATCGGCATTGTGTCGGTGGCATCCGCATTGGCGGCGGCCCTGTTCGCATTCTTTCGGTTCACGCGGCTGGGCATTGCGATGCAGGCCTGCATGGAGAATCCGGTCGCAGCCCAACTCATGGGCATACCAACGCGGCGCATTTACTCGCTGGCCTGGATGATGTCGCACATGATTGGCGCCATTGCCGGCCTGTTGATTGCGCCGGTCGCGTTCCTGCATTTCACCATGATGCAGCACGTGCTGCACTTCGCCTTTGCGGCCGCAGTGTTGGGCGGCATCTTCAGTCTGCCGGGCTCCATGCTGGGTGGCGTCATCATTGGCGTCAGCTCGAATCTGACCGGTGCCTATATTTCCTCGGCATGGAAAGAGATTGTGCCGTTCATTGTCATGCTCGCCATCCTGATTTTGCGTCCGCACGGCTTGCTGGCCCTGCGGCCCGTCAAGAAGGTTTGATGTGAAGCCATTCGTGAAGCTATTCAAGCCACTGGCCATCGCCGCTGCCTTGTCGGCCCTGGCCGCGCCCTTGATTCCCGGGGGCTATATCTTGTATATCGCCACCCTGGTGCTGATCTACATGCTCGCTTCGTTCGGCACCAACATCCTGACCGGCTACACCAATCTCATTTCTCTGGCCGGTGCGACCTTCTTTGGCATTGGCGCCTACGGTAGTGCCATTTTGAGTTCTCGATTCGGCCTGCCGCTGCCGTTGGCCATGCTCGGTGCGGCAGCCATGGCCACGCTGATCGGCTTGTTGCTGGCGCTGCCAGTTCTCAAGCTCGAGGAAGTGTTTCTTGCAATCGCCACCCTGGGCTTTGTGATGATCTTCGCCGAGCTCGCCAAACAGGGTGGCGTTTTGACCGGCGGCGAATCAGGCATGCCGGGACCCAAGCCACAACTGTTCGGTGTCGCGTTGGGTGAGCGCGCGTTTTATTTCTATGTGTTGGCGGTCCTCATGGCGAGTTTATGGATGGCACGCAATCTTTCGGATAGCCGGCTCGGCCGCGCCCTGTTGGCGATCAAGGGCAGTGAAACAGCCGCGCGTTCGCTGGGGTTGAACGTACCGCGTCTAAAGCTCACCGCTTTCGGTATCTGCGCGTTCTACACCGGCATGGCGGGTACGATGTTCGCGCCACTGGTACGTTTCGTCGACCCGTCGGTGTTCGACATCATGGTCTCGATCAGCTTCGTGTCGATGGTCATCATCGGTGGCATCGGCTCGGTCTGGGGTTCGGTGTTGGGGGCCATTTTTGTGGCCGGTGCGCCGCAGGTGCTGACCTATGTCGGGCTGGACAATGTGCAGCGCTCGCTGTACGGCGTCGCGATGATTCTGTCGTTGATCTTCCTGCCCGATGGCCTGGTCGGTTTGTTCAAACCGCGTCGCCCGGCGGCAGGGAGTCTGCAATGAGCGGGGAAACTGCAATGATCAGGCAAGGCTCATGAGCCTGCTGCGCATCGACGGCCTGCACAAAGCCTTTGGCGGTCTGGTGGCCGTGCAGAATCTGAGTCTGTCGGTGGCGGCAGGCGCCGTCCACGCCTTGATCGGTCCGAACGGTGCGGGCAAGACGACCGTGCTGAATTGCATCAGCCGCTTCTATCAGGCCGATAGCGGCTCGATCGAGTTCAACGGTCAGGAACTGACGCGCCTGCCAGATCACGGCATCGCGGCGCAGGGCATTGCCCGGACCTTCCAGAACCTGGAATTGTTTGGCGATCTGTCGGTGCTCGATAACGTTCGCATTGCGCGGCACCGATTTCAGCGCGCCAATCTGCTCGAGCTACTTTGGAATCTGCCGCGCAAGCGGCGCGAAGATGCCGAACATCGTGAACGCGCCGAAAGCATTCTCGAATCGATCGGGCTGACCGGCCAGCGCCATGCACGGGTGCGAGATCTGCCTTATGGGACGCAAAAACTGGTCGAACTGGCGCGCGCGGTGGCGCTGCAGCCGAAGCTTTTGCTACTCGACGAACCGGCCGCTGGCATGAACAATCGCGAAGTCGGCAAGCTCGGTGAATTGTTGCTGAGCCTGAAGACTCAATTGGGCGCGACCTTGCTGCTGATCGAGCACAACATGACGATGGTCATGTCGATTTCCGATCGCATCACGGTCATGCACAACGGCGCATTTCTGGCCGAAGGTCTTCCGCGTGAAATCGAGCGTGATGAAAAGGTTATCCAGGCCTACCTGGGGGGAGGGCGTCGTGGCCGCAGCACCTGAGCACCCTACGTCAACCTCGGGCAATTCGCTAACCTCGAGCGCTTCGTCAACCCTGAGCACCTCGCCAACTCAGACAAGCCCGGCTGGTCCAGTGCTCAGCGTGCGGGGCGTCTCGGCGGCCTACGGGCAAGTGCTGGCCCTGCGCCAAATCGACATGCAGGTCGGCCATGCCGAGATTGTCTGTGTGCTCGGCGCCAACGGCGCGGGCAAGACCACGCTGCTGCGCGTGATATCCGGTCTGTTGCCGGTACGCGAAGGCGAGTTCCGCTTCGAGTCCAGACGAATCGATGCGCTCGCACCCGAAGCGATCGTGAGCGCTGGAGTCGTCCATGTGCCGCAGGGTCGCATGGTGTTCGGCTCACTGACGGTTCGCGAAAATCTGATTCTCGGTGGCTTTACCCGAGCAGCCGCTCAAAGCCGCGAAGGCATTGCGCGGGCCGTCAATTACTTTCCGAAACTCGGCGAGCGCATGAGCCAGCGCGCCGGCACCTTGTCAGGGGGCGAGCAGCAAATGCTGGCGATTGCGCGCGGCCTCATGTCGCAGCCGCGATTGCTGATGCTCGACGAGCCGTCGATGGGTGTGGCGCCGGTAGTCAAGGATTTCATTTTCGAGAAGCTTGGCGAGATTCGGCGCAATGAATCGATGGCGATGTTACTGGTTGAACAGGACGCCGACTATGCGCTGTCGGTTGCCGATCGCGGCTATGTGCTCGAGACCGGTTCCATTGTTTTGCAAGGCACGGCCGACCAGTTGCGTGCGAATGATGATCTCAAGCGTGCTTACTTAGGCGGGTGAGCACGATCTGAAAATAGCCAGGAATGTCCTGATGTTCCGTTTAACGAAGGAGATAAACATGAACCAAACAACCATGAACCGAATCCAACCGTACTTTAACGTCGCTACTGACGAAGGAAGCTCACCACTGCCACTGTCGTCACTGCAACTGAATAAGCTGCGGCGCTTCACGTTCGGCATGGTGGTCTCGGCCGTCTTTATCGCCGGTGCAAACACAGGCACCGCTCGCGCGCAGTTCGAAAACAAGGCCGAGGGCATCGCGAAGAACGAAGTCGTGATTGGCACGTCGATTGCGCTGTCCGGCACCCTGGCCTATATGGGCAAGGCCATTGAGGAGGGCATGACGGTTTACTTCAACCAAGTCAATCTGGATGGCGGTGTCAACGGTCGCAAGATCAAGCTGATTACCTATGACGACGAATTCAAGCCGGCAAAAACGGTGGCCAATGCCAAACTGCTGGTTGAGCGTGACAACGCGCTCGCCCTGGTCGGTGTGCTCGGCACGCCGACCGTGTTGGCTGCCTATGAATACCTGCAGGAAAAGAAGGTGCCGATGATCGGTGCGCTGTCGATCTCGGATGCTGTTTCGACACCTCCGCGCGATTTGATTTATGCACTGCCGTCGCCGCAATCGACCGAGGCCGCCGCTTACATCGACTATGCGGTCAAGACCTTGAACGCAAAACGCGTTGCGATTCTTTATCAGAATGACTCCTGGGGCAAGCCGGCGATGGAAGTGGCTGAGAAACGTTTGGCCACCCATGGTTTGAAGGCCGTCGAGACTCAGACCTTTGAGCGATTGGCGACCGATATGACTTCGCAGGTGTTCAAGCTCAAGGAATCGAATCCGGATGCCGTGGTGGTGTATGCACTCGGGCAACAGGCGGCCAGCTTTTTCAAGTCGGCCGAAAAACTCGGCTGGAATCCGACCGTATTCGGCGCTGGTGGCCTGAATGATCCGAAGTTCGTCGAGTTGCTGGATGGGAAACCGGTCAAGTTGTTTGTCGCCTCCTACTATGATCCGATTGACGGCGATAACCCGGCCATCAAGAGTTTCGTCGCTGACTACGGCAAGGCCTATGGCGGCAACAAACCGTCGGCGCTCGCGCTCATGGGCTATTCGGCGGCAGCGGTCTTCACCGAGGCGCTCAAGCGCACCGGTGCGGAACCGAGTCGCGCCAAATTGCTGACGCAGATGGACGGCCTGAAGGGATTCGATCAGAAGATCGGTCCCAAGATTACCTTCGAGCCGATGACCGGTGGCGCCTACTCGCGCCGAGGCCAAACCGGCGTGGCACTCATGGAGCTCAAGGGCACACGGTTTCAGTCGTTGGGCAGCTACATTGATCCGGTGTCGCGCTGACGGAATCACGCCAATGGCATCGCGCCAATAGCATCAAGCCGATTGCATCAAGCCGATTGCATCAGATTGAACGTACTACTTTGAAGGGAAGATGATCATGACCACGCATGCGCGCGCACTCCGCCAAATCATTGAGTCTGGCCGCACCATCTGGGCGGCTGGCGCCTATGATGCACTGTCGGCTTTGCTGATCGACCAGGCCGGCTTCGACGCGGTATTCTCAACCGGCTTCGGCGTCTCGGCCTCGCACCTCGGCCAGCCCGATGTCGAGCTCTACACCATGACCGAGAACCTCGCTGTGGTCCGGAACATGGCGAGCGCCGTCAAATGTCCGGTCATCGCCGACGGTGATACCGGCTATGGCAATGTCATCAACGTCATGCGTACGGTTCGCGAATTCGAGCGCGCCGGTATCGCCGGCATCGTGTTCGAGGATCAACTGAATCCGAAGCGCTGTCCGGCGGCGGCCGCCAAGGTCGAAGTGCTGCCTGCAGAGGATGCCGCTCGCAAGATCCGGGCTGCCGTCGATGCTCGTACGGACCGCGACTTTCTGATCATTGCGCGAACCGACGCCGACAGTATTGCCGAGGCGACCGAGCGTGCTTGTCTGTATGCGCAAGCAGGTGCCGATCTGATCCAGCCTATCTCGAAAACCATGAAAACTTTTGAGGATTTGCAAAATCTCCACAAGGCCTGTGGTCGTCGCCTGTCCCTGCAGATTCTTGGTTGGCTGGAAAAAGACTTGACGCCGGCGCAAATTGAATCGGTGGCAGCGCTAGCAGTGTTTCCACTGGTGCCGCTGATGACCGTAACCGCAGCCATGCGCAGCTCTTTGGCTAACCTGATCGCGAACAAGCACGCGCGTAGTCTGCCGTTGCCGCAAACCTCGATGGACGAGTTTAAGAAGCTCATCGGGTTTGGCGATATTGAGCGAATACAGAGTCAATACGAAATGTTTTGATCACAGGTTAGTGCGGTAGTCCTCCTCGAGACGTTGGCGGATGGCTGACTCTTCAATGTCGAAACGGGCAGCCCATTGCTTGACCGCAGAATCTTTCGATGCGCCGCTGCGCCAATGCTCGGGTTGCCAGAGTTTCGATCGGATCAGCGCCTTGGCACAATGAAAGAACGCCTCCTTGATGGTGACTCGGGTGCACAGCAAGGCAGCCTTGCCGTCGACCGCGAATTCCTCGAGCAAAATGGGATCGCGAGTGAGTACGCCCTCGCCGTTAATCCGCAGGGTCTCCCGAACACCCGGAATGACAAAGATCAATCCGATCGTGCCGGTCTCGAGCAGATTCCGAAACCCATAGGTCAGCCGATTGCCGGGGCGCTCCGGAATCAACAAGGTGGTGGAATTCTCGACACGGACGAAGCCCGGCGCATCGCCCTTGGGCGACACGTCGATGTTGAATTGTCGATCGGCGGTCGCGACAAAGAGCAGCGGTGATTCGGCAATGAATTGCCGCGCGTTTTCGTCGAGGGTATCCACGACCTTGCGCTGGGCGACTGCGTTCGGCGTTGGGATGATTTGCCGGAGTTGCTCGACGCTGCTGAGGGCATAGGGGTCAGACATGGAAGTACTTCATGGGAGTACTTCATGTGCATAAACGATAAAGCCAGCGTGTTTTGCAACCTTGTCGTACAACAATCGACCCGCCGCGTTGGTTTCCTGAGTCTGCCAGTAGACCCGCGAAATGCCCGCCGCTCTTGCGACTTGGTACACGCCTTCGATCAACTGTCTGCCAACACCGCGACCGCGTTCCGACTCGAGCGTGAAGAGATCCTGCAAATAACAGGTGAGCTCGACGCGCGTGGTGCTGCGATGAAAAAGATAGTGGACGAGACCAACCAATTGGCCATTGGCCTCGGCGACCAGCGCAAAGACGGGCTCGTTCGAGTCGAAGAATCGCTGCCAGGTGGCCTGTGTGATGTCAGGTGCGAGCGCTGTTTCGCCTTTGCGCCCGTAGAACGCGTTGTAGCCGTCCCAGAGCGGTTGCCAGGCATCGCGGTCGCTTGCCTCAATCGGACGTATCGCCGTCGTCACCGCGCCTCGTCCAGGAACATCTGCACCTCACTGAACAACTGCATGCGGTTCTTTTCCATGATCACCGAATGCGTACCTTCGCCGATGACCACCAGCCGCTTGGGGGCGGCGTTCGTCAGCAGCGGGAACAGCGTTTGCGCCATATATAGCGGCGTATCGGCATCCCATTCGGCGAGGATCAGCAGGGTGGGTACGCGAATATCGGCCGGATCGATCATCGGCTTGCCTGCACCCCAATACTCGCGCCCATCCTGCACGACGCCGTTGGGTGCGCGAACAAAGCGCGGGCTGGCTTTCGCACCGACCGGGTCGCTGGCAAATGTCGCCTCGGCCCACGCCTCGAACCAGGCTTCAGGCATCGGATTCTTGCCCGGCTTCAGGCCGGTATCCTTACGCTTTCTGGCAGCCTCGATCGTGACGGTCCTATACGCACCGAGAGCTCCGCCGGTATCCGTCAGCGAGGCGCCGCCTTGACGCAGCCAGACCGGTGCATAGAGAACCAATCGGTTGACCTTGTCGTTGTTACGCGAGGTGTATAGGGCGGTAATCGCTGTGCCCCAGGACCAGCCCAGAACATTGATCTTGGCAACGTTACGGCGCTGGCGAATGAAGTCAACCGCAGCGCCATAGTCGCGCGCGGCGGTGTCGGTGTTGACGATCGGCTTGCTGTCGGCCGCCGGTTTGTCCATCTCGGCGGGTCGCGTTGACTTACCGTAGCCGCGGACATCGACCATATAGACGTCATAGCCGCGCCTGGCGATGTAGTCCATCCAGGACTGGCCTTCGAGTTGCAGGTCAAACGCAGTCTCGGCGGGATAGGTGGCCCCGTGCACAAACAAGACGATGTTCTCGGGCTTGAAGTTGGTCAGGGTGCTCGGTCGCTTGTTTCGAACGTAGAGCTGTACGCCGGGGTCTGCGCCGGCGATCATGAACTCTTCCATGACGATGGTACCGGCCGTTTGCAGGTCGCCCGATTTTAAGCCGCCCGTTTGTGAGCCGCCCGCTTGTGAGCCGGTTGCTGCACACCCGGCCGAGAGCGCTGCGATCAGAATGATGCCGGAAAGACCCGATAAGGCTAACAAGCGCTGCAACATTTTTGTCTCGTTCTTTTATTTAAGTGAATGCTTCGATGATAGCGCGATGCGTCCAAACGGCAACTCATACGCGGGCCAGTTATTTGCGGGTCAGGACACTAATTCATCGGCGTGACTTTTACATATTCAACCAACTGCTCGAGCACCTTGCCCCACCCTTGGCTGAAACCCATCTTCTCGTGCGCGTCGGCGTCTTCCTTGCTGGCGTGAACCGCCATCGCCGTGTACTTGCAGCCACCGTTGCCATGCGGCTCGAACGTGAGCACGGCGGTAAAGAACCAGGGCACCTTGGACGCATCGAGCGGTCGGTAGCCTGGGCCGAGCGCGGAAGTCCAGACCAGCTTGCGGTTCGGCACGATTTCCAGGATGCACCCAGGGGAGGCGGGTAACTTGTTACCGTCCGGGTCGACCATTTGCGCGAAAAATATGCCACCAGGCTTTAGATCGATCTCGCACTCGATCGTACGGTAGGGCTGCGGACAAAACCAGGGCATCAAATGCTTCGGCGTGGTCCAGGCCTTGAACAGGAGTTCGGGCGAAACGTCGACGACACGCTCCAGCACCAGATCCGATTTATTCTTCGCTGTCATCATCACTCTCCTTCAGCGTGAGCAAACGCAAATCCGGTTCGCCTTCAGGTCGACTTCGGATGTCGCCTGCCGATCAACCAGCGGTAGCCCGACGGACCGTAGGCTTCCGTGTGAGTCACCCCCGCTTGCATGCTGAAGGTGTCGCCTTTGCGATAAGTGCCCGGAACACCCTCGCAGGTAATAGTCGCCTCGCCATCAAGTACGAACCCGCGAACGTCGAACGGGTGCTGATGGGGCTTATTGACTGGCATCGGCCCGAATGTCTTGATCTCGATGTCTGCAAAACCTTCGCGGCGTAATTCGCGCTCGAAGTTCTGGGTTTCCGTTGGACCGATGAGTGTTTCAAGGGGTTGCATGCACTTCTCCTAATTGTGATGTCGCGCAGTTTGGTCAAAAACGACATAAGGGTAGCATTTTGTTACCGTTAATCGATAACCAAAGTTTCGGACGCACTCGGTCGGCTTCGCCCGCGATAGGAGCAGGCCGCTCGCCAACCCGGACCGCGCCGAACGCGAGGTAAAAGGCTTCGGCGTAGGGGTCGGGATCTATCGACAACGCGCCTTGGCCAGCTCCCCGAGCCATCGTAAGCGCTTTTCCCAACAATGCCTTGCCGATGCCTCGGCCAATGGAGTCGGGATGCACCCAAAGCGCTTCAAGGTCCCACGGCTCGGTTGTTGTGTTGATCTGCACCACACCGACTTGAACGTCATCGACTTCGGCAACAAAAGTCGCGTGTGCTTCGATCGACCGCACAGTGAACGACAAGTCGTCGCGCCAAAGCTCGATTTGCTGCGAAGAATAGCCCCAGTATGACTTTGATGCTCTGGCGATATTGGACAATACTGCCGCCTCGCCCGGAACCGCACGGCGGATGAGTACTTCAGACTTGGCGATTTGCATATCCGACCGCAATAAGCGAAGTTCAAACTCGAGGTTGGGAATATAAACCCAACGCTTCGGCGTTGCCGCAGAAACGTGCCACCCGGTCGTGCCAAGCGTCTGGGCTGGGAAGGTCTGCCAAACTAGCTTGAAACACCAAACTAGCATGCTTAACAGGGCTAACGCGCAATACGGTACCCTATGGCGCTCAATCGTTTATGCCGAGCGCCTTATCAGCAACCCTGAATCGACCACCACCCCCGGTTCAATCGTCGGAAATAACACAGCCGCGCCCCAGTCCGCGTCGCCAGATCGTGTACGCTGGCAAGGGCCCCGCTGGACCTTGGCAATTCTTCTTGCTGGCCTGACGACGCTCGGTCCATTTT
>JANLTP010000228.1:0-43967 GCA_031363055.1 Burkholderiales bacterium
TTTGGCAAACATCTCGGTATTCGGTTGCCGGTCATGATGGGCGTGACCTTTGCGGCCGTCGGCCCCATGGTGGCGATGGCGAATGCACAAGGGGGTACTGATGGTGCGCGCGCCATTTTTGGGGCGATCATCGGTGCCGGCATTATTTCCATTCTGATCGCACCGGTGATCAGTCGCATGCTGAAGTATTTTCCGCCCGTGGTCACTGGCACCATCATCGCCGTCATCGGCATGAGCTTGATGCGCGTTGGCGTCGGTTGGGCGCTTCTTACGGGTTGCGGGCCCCGTCGATCACGACTCTGACCAAGCGTGACGCCGGGGTAATCAGTTCCCCCAGGCGGTCAGCGCGACCATCCTCGATGGCCTGCAAGATCAACTCATTGATCGCGCCGACCAGGCCGGTTGCGTCGGTCTGGGTCAACTCGGTCTGGGTCAGCTCGATCCCGGAGTTCTCCACCGGGCAGTGGCGAGCCACCGCTACGATGAAATCAGCTAATTCGCGGTTAACTCGGCGTCGTGCGGCCAGGCCCTTGGAACCGAGGCCGAGAATCTCGATAAAGAGCGTGCGAAGCAACATCGGATTGATCGCGAGTGCCTGAAAGTAAGCGCTTAGTGCCAGCTCAACCTGCTCATGCCAATCGCGTGAGACATCAACCTGAGTTTTGAGTACTGAAAGAGCGTGAGCGCTAGCTGACTCATAAAGCGCAATGAAGCAGTCATCTTTAGTACTGAAGTGCTCGTAAAAAGTGCGCTTCGAGACGCGCGCATCGGCGGCCAGATCGGCAATGGTGGTGGCGGCGAATCCCTTGCTCGAGCAGGCTTGCGCCATCGCATCGAGCAGGCGGCGCCGATGTTCGCGAACATCCGGATCGGGCGGCGCGAGCTGGGGTGGCGGTGGCGCAGGATTAACGGAGACTTGCATGGGCCAAGTAAACGACTCAGTGACTGGGTGAGGACAGTACTTCGATATTGTCGCCCAAAACTGTCGAGCGTTGGTACTTGACAGTACCGGACGCTAGGTGGCATTATTGAAAGAACGGTACTATTCGGTACCAAGCGTTGAATTCGTATCCAGTCCTGATTCACTGCTTGACTGCTTTACGATTACTGATCCCTTGATATATCAGGAGTAAATACCGCATGACCCAACTCACCATCCGCCGTCTACTGATCGATCTGAGCACACCGTTCGAGCGTCGCTGGAATGGCGGTGACGCGTTTCGAAGCGCGTTTTTCAATGCGCTGTCCATGAGCTTTCCGGTCGGTGAGCAATTCTTCATCGATTCAGTTCGCAATGTCGTCAAGACGCTGCCGGCCGACGCCCAGAAAGCGTTGGCAGCGGATCTCGCCGGCTTTGTCGGCCAGGAAGCGACCCACCGCCGAATCCACTCGCTGTACAACCAGCACCTGGTCACCCAGGGTTACATAAACACTTGGGAGTCGCGCATTATCAAGCGTCTCAAGAATTTTGAAGGCATGGACCCGCGACATCCGCTGGCGGTCACCGCCGCCAACGAACATTTCACCGCTGTGTTTGCTGAACATCTGCTGACGCACCCGCAGGCGCTCGAAAATGCCGCGCCGCGCTTGCAGACCCTGTGGCTTTGGCATGCTTCCGAAGAGTCGGAGCATCGCAGCGTCGCGTTTGATGCTTATGAGGCCGCCGGCGGCTCGAACGCCTGGCGTCGACGCTGGATGCTGACGGTGACGTTCTTCTTCCTGACGGATGTCATGCGCCAAACCGTCGCCAACCTCGCGCATGACGGCCAGCTCTGGCGCTGGAGTACCTGGAAAAGTGGCTATCAGTTCTTGCTGGGCCGCTCACATGGTTTATTGCGCCATTCGTTTCGCCCGTGGCTGACCTATTTCAAGGCGGATTTTCATCCCGAGCAATACGGTGGTGAGCGTGGCGAGCAATGGTTGTCTGAGAATCAGGCACAGTTCAAGCCGGTCGGACAGGCTGCCTGAATCTCGCGCGGGCGCTTGCGCGTCATAGTGCTTGTCACTATAGTTCTAGCCAGACTAGACAGAATTGGGCGAAGCATGGGTTCGACTTGGCAGATTCAAGAGGCGAAAAACCGTTTCAGCGAATTGATCGAGAAGACGCTCGCGAGTGGGCCGCAAATAATTACTTATCACGGCAAGCCTGTGGTCAAAGTGGTCGCGCTCACGGCTTCGGAATCACGGGCCGCAATGCCTGATGACGGATTCCTCGCACTTCTCCTGGGTGCGCCGAAGATCGGCGCTATCGAATCCCCGCGCAGATCAAGTCGACGCATTACGTAGCGATGTAGTGCACGCATACTCGCAACCGACGATACCGACATGAAGCATTTCAGCGACTCAGGGATCGACTTGCTGAATCCTTGTGCGCTATAGATTCAGAATATTGAAAGCACCTGGCCACCCGCGCCGAACGTTCATGTCCGGTCAGTGCGGACCGCGATAAGATCTTCGCTGGTAAATTCATAAGCCCGACCGAAGCCGGCGTTCAGATTGGCTCGAATAAATGACACGCGCCAGAATGCGAAATCGCCGAAGTCTGCATAAAGCGCGGATTTTGGATGAGCGGTCAAATACAGCGCCTTCGCTGATTCATGCTCTGCGCTGTCGCGTAGCAACTGATGCGCCTGGCCGATCAAGGTAATTCGCGGGTAAGTCAGCGGGTCGCCCGCGCCGGGTTCGCCGCACAGCAGAGAACAGCGCGAGTCGTGCATCAAGGCCTGCGTGTGCGCCGATAATTGCGATAACAGCAGCAGGGCATCGCCCTGTGGATCGATTGTCAGAACAACCCGAGTCGCTTGCGGATGACCGCTTGTGGGTTCGAGTGTCGCCAGCGCCGCAAAGGTAGCCTCATGCATCAGTCGATAGCAAAGTGAGCGCGCCTTGGCGTCGACCACCTGACGTAGGGACTTGGGTTCCTGGCTCATTTCGTTCGCGTAACTTTACTCATTTCGCGCCTCCCGCGCCAGACACTACACTACCTGCTTGAAAAAATTCGATCTCATCATTATCGGGGCTGGCGCTGCAGGCCTTTTCTGTGCTTCGGTCGCGGGTCAACGGGGCGCTCGGGTCGCACTCCTCGATCACAGTGAAAAACTGGCCGAGAAAATTCGCATCTCGGGCGGCGGACGATGCAACTTTACCAATGTCGATGCCGGTCTTCACGACCGCTTCGTTTCAACTCAACCACGTTTTGCGCGCGCCGCCTTGCGTATTTATCCGCCGCGCCGGTTCATCGATCTGGTGCAACAGTACCGTATTCCGTTTCACGAAAAACATCGTGGGCAATTGTTCTGCGATCAATCGAGCGAGCAGATCATCAATATGCTGCGTACCGAATGCGAGCGTGGTGGCGTCAGCTTGCTTCGGCCAGTCACCGTGTCTGCCTTGCGACATACTGACGTGTACGAGTTGGGCACCTCGGCAGGGCCGTTGTCGGCACCGGCGCTGGTGATTGCAACCGGCGGTCTGTCGATACCGAAAATTGGCGCCAGCGATTTTGCCTACCGGATCGCCAGGCAGTTTGCGCTCAAGCTCATCGACCCTCGGCCGGGGCTCGTGCCGTTGACGTTCGACGAACAGGCCTGGGGCAAGATGAGTGAACTCGCGGGGCTGTCCGTTGAAGTCGATATTGAAGTGAAGGGTAAAGCCTCGGCGACACGCTTTCGCGAGGATATGTTGTTCACCCATCGTGGCCTGTCTGGCCCGGCGATCTTGCAAATATCGAACTTCTGGTCGGCCGGCGACAGCCTGCAGATCGATCTGGCAGGTGGCCAGGATCTCGAACAATTGCTGTTGCAGACGAAGGTCAGCAGTCGCCAGAATCTGGCGCCGGCGATCATTCAGGCACTCGCGCAAAAAATGCCTCGGCGGCTGATCTCGACCTGGCTCGATGCCTCCGCGTTTGCAGCCGACGCCCAGCGAAAAATCGCGGAGTTGCCCAACAAGCATCTGGTTTCGCTGGTGCAGGCCTTGCGGCAATGGCCAGTTTCACCAACCGGAACAGAAGGTTACCGAAAAGCCGAGGTTACGCTCGGCGGCGTCGACACTCATGAACTCGATCCGGTCAGCTTACAGGTCAAGCGTCAGCCCGGGTTATTTTTTATCGGTGAAGCGGTTGATGTAACCGGTTGGCTGGGCGGCTATAACTTTCAGTGGGCCTGGGCCTCCGGTTATGGAGCCGCGATGGCGGTGACCGCGAAGTCCGAGAATGCGAAGTCCGTGACCGCGAAGTCCTGAAGAAGGAAATGTTCAGTGAAAACCAGCCAGTCTGAGTACCTTGAAATTCGCGGTCTCAAATATCACTGCCGGACCTGGGGTAGTCGCCCCAGTCCCTGCATCGTATTTCTGCACGGTTTTCAGGACGTGTCGGCATCCTGGCAGTTCACCGTCGATGCCCTGAGTCAAGACTGGTTTGTGGTCGCGCCCGATTGGCGCGGTTATGGGCTGAGCCAGTGGAGTGGCTCGGACAGCTACTGGTTCCCGGACTTGCTGGGCGACCTCGACTTCTTGCTCGAGCATTATTTCCCGGATAGCCCGGCGCGCGTGGTGGCACACAGTTTGGGAGCGCATGTGGCCGCTATCTACGCCGGCGTGAGGCCGGATCGCGTCAGTCATTTTGTCAATGTCGACGGCTTTGGGCCGACGGTCATGCGTCAAGACCCGGCACCGAGGCGCATGGCTAAATGGTTGGCGCAATTGCATGACGATACTTCGCAACGCCCCTACGTCGACTTTGATGAATTTGCACTGCGCATGCAATCAGAGAACCAGCGGCTCACCGATGAGCGCGCGCGCTTCCTGGTTCAGCACTGGGGACAGGCACTAGCCGATGGCAGCGTCGAGCGTCGCGCTGACCCGGCGCACAAGCGTATCAACCCGTCGCCGTTCCTGTCAGAGGACATGATTGCCTGCTGGCGTCAGACGAGTGCAGCAGTGTTGTGGATTGATGGCGAACAGTCCGGTTTGATGGCGCGATTTGCCGGTATGCCGCAAGAATTCGATAATCGCCGCGCTGCCTATGAACACCTGCAAATCGAAACGATCGACGATGCCGGACATAATGTGCATCATGACCAACCCGAACGGCTGGCCGCAGTGATTGAGCGATTTCTACGTCGATAACCACTAGAGGAATAGGACTTATGACCCGACTTACCCTGGCGCAAGCCAACCAGATTATTGAAGGAGCGCTCAAGCATTCCAAAGCGCGCGGCTTCAAGCCGATGGGCGTGACGGTGGTTGATGATGGCGGCAACATCAAAGCTTTCCAACGCGATGATAACGCCACCATGTTTCGCTTCGAGATTTCGCTCGGCAAGGCCTGGGCCTCGGTCGGCATGGGTGCCGCCAGCCGTGTATTGTTCGATCGTGCCAAAGACAATCCGAACTTTTTCGTGAGCTTGGCGGCGTCTTCGCAAGGTCGGTTTCTGGCGCAGACCGGCGCCGTATTGATCAAGGATGCGGCCGGCAATATTCTCGGCGCGGCGGGGGCCAGCGGCGGCACCGGCGATGAAGATGAGGAAATTTGTGCGGCCGGTATCAAGGCTGCGGGTCTGGTTGTAGGCTGAACGGAGAATCAAAAATGAGAATAGCGAGTTTTCGTGCTGAAGGTAGTGTGCGCGTCGGATTGATCGACGGCGATCAGATCATCGATGTGCAAAAAGCCAATCCGAAGTTGGCCATCGATTTGCGCAGTGGCTTGCACAGTGGCCCGTCTTATCTGGCTGCGCTCGGCGCGGTGCTGAAATCGGCCGGATCAGAAACCCGTCGCCCCTTGAACGGATTGAGCTTCGCACCGCTGATCGCCAATCCGGGCAAGATTATTTGTCTGGGACTTAATTACTACGATCATGCAATGGAAGGCGGTCATCCGCCCCCCGAATATCCGGCATTTTTTCTGCGCACGGCGACCTCTCTTATTGCCGCAGGCGCACCGGTCATTCGACCGCGCGTATCTGAAAAGCTCGATTATGAGGCCGAGCTGGCCGTCATCGTCGGCAAGGGCGGTCGCCACATCAGCAAGGCCACTGCACTGGAACATGTTGCCGGCTACAGTTGCTTTAATGATGTGTCGGTACGCGACTATCAACGCCGCACTACACAATGGACCGTCGGCAAAAACTTCGACGACAGCGGCCCGTTCGGTCCCTGGATGGTCACGCCGGACGCACTGCCGCCGGGTGCGGCGGGACTGTCCATTCAAAGTCGGCTGAACGGCCAGGTCATGCAGAACTCGAACACCTCGCTCATGATGTGCGATGTCGTCAACGCGATCTTCCTGCTCAGCGAATGCATGACCCTGGATGCCGGTGATGTGATCGTCATGGGCACACCGGCCGGCGTCGGTTGGGCCCGCAAGCCACCAGTGTTCATGAAGCAAGGCGATACGATTGAAGTTGAGATTGAGCGGATCGGGGTGTTGAGTAACCCGGTGATGAACGAGGCCGGTTAGCGATTAGTGATTAGCGAGTAGCGATTAGCGATTAGCGTTTAGCGTTTAGCGGTCACCGGGTCAGGTGCAGCACTTCACCCGTTTCGAGAATGCGCGCCTGGGTATCGGCGGCGGTCGTCTTGACCGCCTTCAAGAAGCGCTCGGGTGTGCCGTCGTAACCCAAAATGAACGTATCCGTAAACCAACTGCCCTTGAATCGGTAGTGCATCGGCACAGCAACTTCCGCGGCCAGCAGTCCTGCCAACTCCGCCGCCTCTTCGGGGTTCATGACCACCTGTTCGCCCAGCACGCGCAGTCCATTGACGGACAGCAAGGCCAATTGGATGGACGGGAATCGCTTGGGCAATTCACGCAGTTCAGGAATCAGTTTTGAGTCGCCGCCGAAGTAGACCGTCGAGCCGTTCGCTTGTATGATGAAAGTGATTTCAGGCACTTTGTGGGCCGCTGGTGCGGCGGTGATGGTCAAGGGGCCGATCACCACCGATTCCCAGGGACGCAACTCGCGCACGTCAGAGAATCCGGCGGCGCGCGCCGCGTCCACCATGTCCGGCCCGACCAGAAGCGGCACCGTCTTGTCAGGATAACGCGCCATCGACTTGATATCGAAATGATCATAGTGCGCATGGCTCGCCACGATGGCGGTCAACTTTGGCAGTTGCTCGACCGCCATCGCGAGCGGCTCGCCTTGGTGGTAATGCGTCTTCTCACTGAACCAGGGGTCGGTCAGGACTTTGGCGTTACCAAAGTCGAGTAGTACCGAGGCATGCCCAATGCGGGTAACACTCAACGGGCTTGAGTTGCTTGGCGTTGGACGCAAGGTTAGAGATTGAGCAGGCGGCGTTGTGCCGGAGCGTACCGGCGCGGGCGTAAGAGGCGCGATGAAAAACGATGCAGCCAGCGCGGCGATGGCGCAGGCGAGGAATATGGCGGTCAACAGCAGCAGGCGGAATTTGAGCTTCAAGGGAACCCTCCAGTGATTGCGTTTCAGAATCAGTCTGAAGGGTCAGTGCGAGGCTGTCATTCACCTAGGTTAAGAATGCACTGGACAGGCAGGCTCCAGCTCAAGCCGGCTCCAGTTTCTTTCTGAGCCGGGACAACGACTGCGGTCGGATACCGAGATAGGAGGCGATGTAGTACTGCGGTATCTGCGCCATGAACGGGCCGAATTGCTCGCGGAACTTCAAGTAGCGGGTCGCGGCGTCGAGCAGCAGAAAGGACAGTTCACGCTGCTCTTTGCGGATATACAGTATTTCCGCGATTCGGCGGCCGAGCTTTTGCCACTCGGCGTTCGACTCATATAGATCCTGTAGCAACGAGTAAGGCCAAACCACCAGTTCTGTGGGCACCACGGCCGCGACGGCGACTTGCGCCGGTTGTCGCGCCACTGCGCTGCCGAAGGACAACGTAAACGTACCTGTGGCGCTGAAATCCTTGGTGGCTTCTTCCCCGTCCGGTAAGGTCACGAAGTAGCGCACGATTCCGCTCTTGATAAATGCAACCTCGTGGAGTTTCTGACCCAGGCTGCAAAAGCAGGCGCCGGGCTCAAGCGTTCGGCGCTTTCCCTGGGACGCGAGATGTACGATATCGGCCATCGGCGGATTGGCCAGACGTCGGAAATAGCCGGCGATGTTTTCGACCAGATCGGATTCGCTCAAAGTGCTACTCCCTCACCGTTGGTTTGCTGGGTACACAATCTCGGCGGCTGACCAAAATAAACTAGTAATTATAAAAGTCATGTCTTTTTTAATACATGCGTTGATTTAGTCGTATGCATCAAGATCAGCACACCGATGACCAAGCGATTCAATCCATCTTCACCGAAACCCTCGCTCCGACGTGAACATAGCGCTCGGGCGAGCACGTCAGAATGATCGTTTGCAGGTTCTGACTGGCGATGCGAAGTACGGCGCCCATCGCTTCGATCCGGCTGTCGTCGGTCGACCCCAGGGCGTCGTCGAGCACCAGCGGCACACCGCCGTCCTTCGACACCATGGAGGCTGCGGCCAGGCGAACCAGCAAACCCATTTGCTCGCGGGCACCGGTACTCAGTTGTTCCAGTGAAACTGTGACGTCGCCGATGGTGCGACTCGCGACTTGCAACTGGTCGTTGACGTCGACGCGCAAGGTCGAACCGAACACATGGCGGCCCAGCCGCTCGATGCCTTCACGCAAAGGCCTGACGTAGGCCTTGCGCATGGCTTGTTGCTCGGCGCTCAACAAGTTGAACAGCAACTTTGCGGCGTCGGCGCGCCGTAGCAGTCGTTCAAGCGCATCGCTCGCCTCGAATGCGACGCGCTCGGCCTCCGACAGTGCCTGCGCCAAGCCTTTGTCGCCGATGAGTTCCAGTCTGGCGCGCAATGCGATGAGGTGCTGCTCCTGCCTGTCGCTTTGTTCGCGTGCGTTCTTTAACGCTGGCTCTGCCGAATCGAGGATCGCCTTGATTGAGAGGGGGTCACGATTTCCAAGTCGCTCCTTTGCCGTCCGCAGGTTTTCGAGCGCAGCCGCGACCGCAGTCTGCGCGAATGCCAGCCGGTTGTTCAACTCCTCGTCGCCACAGGTATGACGCTCGCCCTCCAGGCGTTCAGTTTCCAACCGCTCGTCCTTGGCTGCCTGTTCCAACAACGCGGTCTTCACCGCACTGTCTTGAGCACATTCGGCAAAATGAATCTGCAGCGGTCTAAAGGCCGACTCAGCGTCCTGAAACGCGCGTCTCGCTAGTACGGCTGCTTGGCTCGCTGCGCCCAATAACTCCTTGGCCTGATCGACGCTTGCAGGTAAAGGAAGCGCCGAGCTGCGCTGCCCCGAATGCGCGGAACTGCGCTGGGACGGATACGCGGCGACGGTTGCCGTTGTTGTCTGCACCAGCCGTTCCAGCGATTCGCGTGTCAGGTCGCGCAGATGTTGCCTGGCAACTCGGTCGCGATCGGCAGTGGTGCGCTTTGAGTCCTGCAGGGCAGTCCAGGCGTGTTCTGCGTCCTCGGGTGTTGCCACTCCGGCTTTCGCGCAGGCCTTGGTGAGTAGATGTTGCGCATCGGTAACCGCTTGCCGTAACGCGTGTGCGCTGGTACCGGGTTCGACGCGAAAATCTGCCACATTGGCCAGCGTCGCGCAGACCAGTTCGCTGACGGTGATGACGCGTGCCTGGCCGGCAACCAACGCCTGTGGCACGCCATTGATGTCGAGGCTGAGCGCACTCATCGCCGTAATCGTCAATTGCGGTGATGCGACATTGAGTACGCCTTGGGCCGTTTTCAGCGCAAGTTCCGCTTCTCGAATGCTGCTGCGCAACTTCTCGGTGATTTTGGTGGAGGCTACTACGGCATTGGCGCGAGCCGCCTCGGTGTCGGCTTCGCGGACATGTGCCAGTCGCTCTTTCATCAGCACCAGAGCAAACTCGGCGTCGCGAAACTTCAGATCGGCTTCGCGCAATGCTTCATCAGCATCGCGCTGGTCGGCAACGGTTTGGGCCGCTTCGCGAGTGGCTCTGGCTGCGTTCAGTTGTTCCGTTGCACGAGCGTAAGTGCCTGAAGAGCTTGTGTGCAACGCGGCGGCTTGACGGGCCGCTTCTGCGGCCTGTTTGACCCGGCGGACCAATCCGACCCGATGCTCGCGCGCAGCCTGAATGGCCTGCGCGCCTTGCGCCGATAGTTGATGTTGCGCATGGGCACGATCGATATCGACGGCCAGCATCGATACCTCGTCCCAATCGGCCTGCGCTTTTTTGCGGGCGTCTTCGAGCGCGCTGAGGCCACGCCGATGGGTCGCGACCGATTTTTCAAGGCTCGCGAAACGGCCGATGTCGTCCTCGATCTCCTTGAGCTGTGATTGCAGGCTCTGGACTCTGGCGAGCGCCTCGGCGGCTCGAGCACGAGCCTGACCGATGGGATCGTCTTTTTCGCGTCCGGTCTCTGTGAAGTATCGGGCAAACTCGTTACGGGCGGCTTCGAACAGCGCCTCTTCCTTCTCGCCGGATTTGGTTTGTCCTGCGGCACGGTCGAGCGCCTGAGCCAGGGCGGGCTGATTGTTTAACTCCGGCATGTCGAGCTGCTGGCCTTGGGCGATCCGCAACGCCCGCCACAGGGCGGTGTCGACGCTGCCAGCCAGGATCTGTTGAACCCGATCATGCGCCTCGCGACCACTGAGGTTTTCGGCCTTCGGCGCGTGGATGGTGAGTCGGGTTTCGCGATCCTTATGGAAACGTTTGAAGTAGGTGAATTGGTACGCACCCATCTCGATATCTGCCTCGACCTCGGAGCCGACGTCTCGATGGACCGGCTTGGTCTTTCTTACCTCTTCCTTGCGGCTGTCGTCGCGGTGGTCGAACAGGACATTGATGCCTTGCATCAGCGTCGATTTGCCGGCCTCGTTCGGGCCGTGAACGATGGTCACCCCGATCGCTGCGAAGCGGACCTCCGCTTCGGTAACGCCGCCGAAATTTTTCAGGCGGACGCGATCAATCCTCATGCCGCGCGCCCGACCAGCCGAACCATCAGGGCCAACGCGTCGCAAGCCTGCTCGCGCTCAATGCCCTGGCCCTGTGCTTGCAGGCGCAGTTTTTCCAATGCGGCTGCAGCAAAGCCGGCCAGCGACAGGTTCTGAAAATCGGCGCCCTCGGGTATCACGACGAGCTCGGAGCGGCTGCCCGAGCGAACCAGGGCGGCGAACAGATCGCGGGCGTGATCTTCGACCTCCTCGAGGCGGGCATGCGCTTGCAGCCCGAGTGCGCCAACCAGACCCAGCTTCAGAATCGTTCGCTCCTTGTCCGGCATCGTTTGCAGGTAACGATTGAGTGCCTCAACATCTTCAAGGCTCGACACTTGGGCAACGTGAACCGGAAATTGCCAGGTTCCATTCTGGCGCGGCGTCACCGAGACCGAGGCATTGTCGAGATCAACAATCAAGACCTTGCCAGGATCGATCTCGTCGAAATCATAAGCTTCATGCGTCCCGGAGTAGAAAATCCGTCCACTCGCGCCGACGCGGGTAAATGAGTGGCGATCCCCCAGGGCGAGGTAATGATAGCGGCCCTCGTGCAGTGCCCGTTCGGCGTCGACAACCCGGATGACTGCCGGATTGTCGCGGTCGGGCGACAGGGTGTCGACGGCGCCATGGCCGACCATGATGCGCAGCACGTCCGGCGTCGTCTCAAGATGGGCTGCTGCCGACGCAACGAGATCCGTCAACGGTCGCTTCGATGTCCAAGGCGCACCGATTACCTCGACTCCGGGCCGCACTGTGATGGGCCGACCCGGTGTGTCCAGGACCTGCACCTGCGGTGGCTTACGTTCATTCCAGGCTTTGCTGGTGAATACGCTGGCCGCGTCCAGCGGGTCGTGGTTGGCGGGCAGCAGGTAGATGGGCATCGGTATTCCGGCCAGCACTTCGCAAGCCTTGAGCACGGTTCGGCGATCAACCTGATTGGTCTCGAAGATATCGCCGGCAACCACGATGAACTCGCAGCGTTCCGCCTGGGCGATGCGGCCAAGATTGCGGATACCGTCGAAGCGGGCGGCGGTCCAGAGTGCCTGCGAATCGGCGTTCAGAAACTGACGTGTGACGCCTAGCTGCCAATCGCTGGTATGCATGAAACGAGTTTGCATTTTTTCCTTTGAGCGGTTCGCAGACCGTGTAAACCGCCTATGGCCCAGCCTCGGTTCCACGTACACCAACCTACGCGGCTGAGGGGCCTCGTTTTGCATCAACCGGCGATTGGTAACCGATAGAAGAATGGATGCACTCCGTATTGTAGAAGCCTTCAATCCAGTCGACGATATCGAGTCGAGCCTGCTCTCGAGTTTCGGCAGCGTCACTCCTGTGACACACCCAACTCCACCATCCAGCGTCGCTCACGCGCAAACCGGGTGAAGCCGTTGCGGTCCAGAAACTCGAGGACTTGAATGGTCAGATTTCTGCCAATGCCGGATTTGTCACGAAAGGCCGCTGCGTCAAAGCCCTGTTGAGGCGCCTGTGCGGCCAACTCGCGCGCCACCTGAACCAGCGCTGCAACGGTGTCCGGTAAATAGAAACGGTTGGCGGCAACGGCCGCCAGATGCCCGGAGTGACTGGCGCGTTGCGCAAAGGCCTGTAGAACGGTCAGATCGACATCAAGCGTCTTCGCCAGATCGCCGATGATCGGTGGCCGCAAACCGGCACCTCGCAAGGCTGCGCTGACGCGATCGAACAGAATCTGGTCCTTCGCGGAAAGCTGTGCGCGGTGTTCGGGCACTCGCAGATGCAGGCCATCGCGAACAATAACCCGTTCGGCGATCAGTGATCGCAAAGCCGCTCGGCGGATTGTGTTGACAATACTTCTGGATGAATAATTGTTGGAGTCGCTGGCTACCGATTCCGGCGTCGCCCCACCCGAGTCCAGGGTCGCCGAAAGCAATTCCGTTTCATTGGCGCCGATCCGTTCGGGATGCCTTTGATGATGAATCACCATACATCGTGTGAACCGCTCGCGCAGTGCTCGCCACTGCGCAGTCGAAACCGCGAACTCGTGTTCGTGATGGGTAACGAGTTGTAATTCGACGGCCGCTCGCAGCACTTGCTGCTCGGCGTCATTCAGGTTCCGGGCACGTTCAAACTGTGGCAGATCGACGCCGTCGGACTTTGTGTTCAGCAACCGGCGCAACGACGCCTGCGCGCTCGGTTCTCCGAGCGCGTCGAGCTCGGCGAGTCGAGCGGGTTTGGCGCGACCGCGCGCCGTACCGAACGGATCAAGGACGCGGCCGCCGCCGATGGTGCGTTGCGCGGCCTGGTCACGCAAGACGAAGCGATCGCCGTGCAGGGCGGCGATTGGTTGATCGAGTACCAGTTGCGCTAACCCGGCACGACCGGCAGCCAGGGTTTTTGCATCCAGCAGGACCACTCGCGCCGGTATTGAGGCGGCTGCCAGATGCAGTTGTACCGGCGCGCCATCGGACAAATGCCTCGCTTCACTCGCGAGCAGTTTGAGTTCGACATCGAGACGTTGAGTGGGCGAATGAATGTTCGCTGCCAGCGCCCAATCGCCACGCTCGATGCGTACCTTTCTGAGTTCCAATCCGCTCAGGTTCAGGGCACAGCGCTGCCCGGCAAGTGCGCAGCTCGCCAGTCGATTCTGCGCATGAATGCTGCGGATGCGCGCTTCAATGCCGTGCGGTGAAAGGATTACCAGATCGCCGACTTCCGCGCGTCCGGAATAGACGGCACCGGTAACGACCAGTCCGGCACCGGACAATGAAAATGCGCGGTCGATCGCCAGTCGAAAGTTCCCGCCCGTGGCCGCGCTCGCTTGAGTCCGGGCGGCATTGACCAGATGTTCCCGAAGCGCGTCGACGCCGACACCGGTGGTGGCGACTACGGGCAGAATCGCTGCGTCCTTGAGTCCTGTGCTGGCCAGCAGCGCACGAATCTCCTGGGTTACCTCGGCCACGCGTGCGGCGTCGACCCGATCAACCTTGGTTAGCGCTACGACGCTCTGTTTGAAGCCCAGCAACTCGAGAATTGCCAGATGCTCAAGCGTTTGCGGCATCGGGCCATCGTCGGCCGCGATGACCAACAGCACACAGTCGATGGCCGCTACCCCGGCCAGCATGTTGCGAACAAAACGCTCGTGTCCGGGCACATCGACAAAACCGATTGGCTCTGCCAGACCGAAGTCCGCATAGGCGAAGCCGAGATCGATCGACATGCCGCGTCGTTTCTCTTCCTCGAGGCGGTCGGTGTCAACATGGGTGAGC
The DNA here is from genome assembly GCA_031363055.1 of Burkholderiales bacterium. Taxonomy (GTDB): domain Bacteria; phylum Pseudomonadota; class Gammaproteobacteria; order Burkholderiales; family Burkholderiaceae_E; genus JANLTP01. Next base: position 14,182 of record JANLTP010000228.1, read on the forward strand.
GCGCGCACCAGGCTGGTCTTGCCATGATCGACATGGCCAGCAGTTGCCACGATCATGTTAGTGTCCGGCCCCCGTATTCGCGGGGCTGGACACTAGCCACTGCCTTGGCCTGCCGCCGTCGGAAGGCGATCTCAAATCAAACTCAGCCCTTGGTGAGCGCCTGTATGATCTGTTCGACGGCGCCTTCGGCCAGGATACGCAATTCGGCGTCGCTGCGGTCCTGAATCGGATGATGCACAAACACCATCTTCGGATCGAATCCGAGCGTTTTCGCTTGTGCGGCTGCGGCCGGTACAAACTCGTTAGAAGCAATGCCAACACCCGGGATACCGCGACCTTCGAAATCTGCGATGTCATGCATACAGCACGACGTGCAGGATCCTCAGTCGGCCAGCCCTTCAACGACCACCTGGCATTCGGCGGCGATTTGCTGCCTGAGCGCATCGGGTGCCGGTCGTGTGAAGGTCGGTTTGCGATAGCGCTTGGTGGTAATGCCGCGGGCCGTCAGCAACTCGTCGAGCCGATCGAGGAAGACGTTGCCGCGTGCCTTCGAGATATCGAGAATACCAACGCACAAACCCTCGAGCGTCGCCGCTCGGGCTTGCAGGGCCCTTGCCACCGGCGCCAACTCGGCGGTGGGATCGAGCAGGACTGTAGATCCATTCATAGGGTGATCTCCTGAGTAACCGGAATTGAGCCGACCGGGCCGGAGGCGGCCCAACCAGCGATAACAGCAGAAAAGAGGCCGGCACCGCCGCCGGCACGAACAATCAGGATACCGCCGGGGCGAAACTTGGCGATTTTGGTGCCCGCCAGCGATTTCGGGAGGCCTTCGGCAATGCCGCCCGCGCCCGCTATCATGTCATCGGCTGGCAGCAGCAACAGTTGCGTGAGTTCCTCCAGCAGACGGGCTTTGCTCCAACCGGCTTCGAAAAACACCCGGCAGTGATCGGGCGAAACGACCAGCAGCGCATCGCCGGCCATGGCAAGCTTTGGATGATCGACCGCGCGCATACAGGCCGCAAAGCTGCGCGCCAATGATTCAGGCGTGCGCGACTTTTGGTCGACAATCCCTTGCACGCCCTCGCCGGCAAACAGGGTCACCGCCGAGGTGTTGCGCGCAAAACCGCGCTCGACCGACAGTGGGTTCCATTGCTCGTGTTCGGATTCAGCAAAACAGAACGTGTACTTGCCGGGTGTGCCCAGAGTCGAGCGATCAACTTCACCGGGTCGGCCACCACCGACGTTGCGGATCACCAGTTGCAAGGCGCGTCCGATCGAGGCGTTGGCGCGGTTGCCCTGACCGAGCGCATTGACGCCGGAGTTCATGCCGATCGATCGGGCAATCGGGCCGTTCACGATCACGACCGGACCTGCGAACATGGTCGTGCACAAGATGCCATGCATGCCGAACTCGTCAATCAGTGCGGCCTCGACCGCCGCCAATACCACCGGCAGGTACTCTGGCTTGCAGCCGGCCATGACGGCATTGATGGCAACTTTCTCAACGGTGCAGGCGGCGAGATCCGGCGGTATCATGCCGAGCACTTCGCCGGCTTCGCGCGTGGTACCCGCCAACATGCGCAACACGCGCTCGCGAGTCGGCGGTACGACCGGCAGGCCGTCAGTCCAGCCGCGCGCGTAACAGGCTTCAATGGGATCTTCCGAGTCGCCCAGCTCGACGTTTCTGGACGTGAATCGGGCTTTGCCGAATCGGACCGCCAGCTCTTCGGCAACACCCGGCTCCAAGGTCAACGAACCGCAGCCGGGTTTGGACGCGGGCAGTCCCTGGCCCAAGTTGGGGCGGCCAGTGATGCGTTGCCAGTCTTCGCGATGCCAGCCATAGGTGCGTTCGACTTCGATGCCGTTGACGACGCGGATCAAGGTTGGCACTATTTCAATGTTCAGACCGAATGAATGCTCGAGCGATTCGTCAAATACTACCGAGCGCACGCCGGCACCGAATGCGGGGTCGTCCTGGCTGTAAACGGTCAACGCTTGGGCCTCGGACAACTCGCGCAGCAACGGCTCGACCAGGACGCAAGTCGGACACTCGCGCTTGGCAACTACGATCAAACCGTCGGGCAAAACGGACTGGACGGGCATGGGCGGGCTCCGTGGGTAGCGCAATCGCGACAGCGCGAGCACTTCGGGGAATGATACAAGCATTTACGACTGCCCATCGGCGCGCGGTTCTGGCCGGTTTCAATCGGGCGTCAGTCCGGTATCAAGCGCTTGCCAAGACTGACGGTCTCGTCGTTCTGGTAGCCCAGGCGGTGATAAAACTCAATCACACCGGCGTTGGTCGCGCGAACCTGCAGATTGATCTTCGGACAACCGGCCTCGAGCAGCAACTGCTCGACCCGTTGCATCATTAGTGCGCCATAGCCACGTCGACTCAACGCTGGGCTCACCGCCAGATAGTTGACCCAACCGCGATGCCCTTCATAGCCCGCCATGATGGTGGCCATCAATACATCGTCAACCGTGCCGACCAGAAACAGTTCGCGTTGAACTCGCAGCTTTCGGGCGATATCCTTGTGAGGATCATTCCACGGGCGGGTTAGTTCGCAGGCCCGCCAAAGGGCGACGACGCCGGGTTCGTCAGCTTCTTCAAAGGCGCGGATTTTCATATAGTCAGGCAGCGATCTCAACATACTCGACCCGGCTGGTGGGTTCTGGAATTGACTTGTTCAACCCGGCTTGTTCAACGATGCTCAATTGTGTCCCAATTGCAAGGTCATCGCTAAAGGCCTTTAGTCGTGATGACCCCGACCCCAATAACCTGCGCGTCCGGACTTAAATCCTGGTAAGAAACAACTCCAAGCTCAGGGGCCTTGATTTCGATCAGGCGTTTGACGAATCGCCGGATATCCATCGACGCCAGCACACAGACGGATGCGTCCAAGGGTTTGATGGCGGCCTGCGCCAAAGTCAAGGCTTGAACAGCCAGGTGCTGCTGCACTTGCGGGTCCAGTGCCAGATAGCTGCCCGCCGGGGTGGACTTGATGGCGCTGCGCACAGATTCTTCAACTTCGCTGGCCAGTGTAATGACATAGAGCGTGCTGGTGACTCCGCCGTACTGCCAGGTCAGTTGCCTGGCCAGCGCGTTGCGCGCATGCTCGGCGAGCGCCTGGGGATCTTTCTCCTTCGGTGACCATTCGATCAAGGCCTGCAAAATGTCCCGTAGATTGCGAATCGGGATGTCCTCGGCGACCAGCAGTTTGAGCACTTGCATGAGTCGCGGTGCCGGTACAACCCGCTGCGCCTCGGCGACCAGCTCCGGAAAACTGCGTTGCGCTTCGTTCAGCAGCTCCCGAGTTTCCTGCAGACCCAGGAAATCAGCCGCGTAATTGCGCATGGTGGAACGTAATTCATTGCCAATCTGTTCGGCGTTACCTTGGCCGCTGGCGACAGGTACGTCGTTGTAAAGCAACGCATAGCCCTGTGGCGGCAAGTGCGGATCAATGCCCAGGTGTACGCCCGGAAACGGAATGCCAAGCCGTTGGGTGATCGCTTGCCGTGCCTGCGTCACCTGGTCCGAAATACGGCCGCTGTCGACATCGGCGCGGTGGGCGCTCGACACACTGAGTCGCAGGGGAAAGGTGGTCACCAGCGAACGCTGCAAGTCGTCACTGCTGCGCGTGCGTAACTGCCCACTGCGTTGCAGTTGCGGCTCGATCATGGGGTCACGCTGGGCGTCTTTGGTGATGATTCGATTCAGCAGAACTCCGCCGGTTGCCAACAGGGCGCTCCAGAACAGGAACTGCAATTTGGGGAATCCCGGTACCCACATGAACAGAAACAAGACAAATGCGGTGACCAGCAATGCCTTCGGTTGCGCCGTGATTTGCCCGCCGATTTCGCTGGCCAGATTGCTCGGGGCGCTGTTGCGCTCATTACCGTTGTTGCCAGCGCCCGCTCCCGCGTGATGCGAATGGCCGGAGTCACGGCTACCGGTGTCACGGCTGTCGGCCGACACCCGGGTGATCAGCACGCCGGCCGCCAGCGAAACGAACAGCGAGGGAATTTGCGAGACCAGGCCGTCGCCGACGGTGAGAATCGTGAACGTGTTGACAGCTTCGGCCAGGGGCATTGCATTCATGGCCATGCCGATCGAGATGCCGGCCACTATGTTGACCAGGGCGATCAGCAAGCCCGCAATCGCGTCGCCCTTGACGAATTTCATGGCACCATCCATGGCACCGTAGAGTTGGCTCTCGCGTTGCAGCAGGTCACGCTTGAACTGTGACTCATCCTTGTCGATGAGACCGGCCCGAAGTTCGGCTTCAATGCTCATTTGCTTGCCGGGAAGGGCGTCGAGCGTAAATCGCGCGCCGACCTCGGCGACCCGTTCGGCACCCTTGGCAATTACGATGAATTGGACAATGGCAATGATGATGAACACCACCAGGCCGACCACCACGTTACCGCCAACGACCAGCTTGCCGAAGGTCTCGATGATTTTGCCGGCATCGGCGTGCAGCAGTATCGAGCGGGTAGAGGCGATATTCAGCGAGAGTCGAAGCAAGGTGGTAAACAGCAGCAGGGTCGGAAACGTCGAGAGCGCCAGAGGCGTGCGCACATACATGGCTAACATGAGCAGCAGCACCGACAGGCCGATATTGATCGAGATCAGGCCATCGAGCAGTGCCACCGGCAAGGGCAGCACCATAAGGGAGATGACGGCGACCGCAAGCGCGGCGAGTAGCGCATCTTGCAGGCGACCGTGTCCAAGCCAGTCGATCCCGTATCGCTGGGTCAGACGCATTGCACCTGTAAGCCGCAGGCTGGACGCAAGGGATTTATTCGGTTGCATACCGAAGAAATAACCCGCCAATCGCGCTAAAACAATAGCTCTGACGGTCTAGGCCGCGCGGCCGGCGGTATTCGTTGTTGGCCGCATCACTGCAGAACGATCCTGCCAACTACTGCGTCGCCGACCAACTCTGGCGCGGTTCCGCCGGTACCTTTCAGGTTCAATTCTTCTATCTTCACGGTCGTGCCTGAACCGACGAATCGAAGATGCTTATGCGCCGCCGAGTTGTTCTCGAAGCTCATGAATCTGGCTTTGAGCGACGATCCGAAACCGCCATTCATTCCGAATCCGAGCGACCCCCTGATCACCACTGAATCGAAATAGGCGCGCCCGCCACCGAAAAGCAGCACATCACTTGAGCTTGCATCAATCGGGCGCTGTGATAGGCCGGCGATCCGCTCGCTGTCGCCGTAACGGGTCAGACCGACTTCGCAAACGAGACTGGTCAACTCTATGTGAGCGCCATCGGTCAGATTGACGGCCGAATCGCCATTTCGGCGGAACACCACGGTGCCACCAATGATCAGCCCCTGGCTAGCCGCCCCGGTCGACATCAATCCCGGACCCACATTATCTTCGATCAGCACATTGTCCAGCTCGATGTGTACCGATGGGTTAGTGCCGTCGGTTCGTCGACTGATCTTGATGCCACCGCCCGTCGGTGTGCCGTTCACCGACTTGCGCGCCAAAGGGTGCGCCCTGCCGCCGTGGTGGGCGCGACTGTTGACGAGGCGGCCGAACGCCAATGCGCTCAAGTTGATCTGCAAGCCAGCGTTATAAGACGAATCGATCCGTTCGCCGAAGAACTTGCCACGTGTGCCGTCCATGCCAGATCCGCCCATGAAACTGAACGTCAGGTCACTCGCCTTGACGTCGGCCTTGTCACCGAGGACGACCAGCCCGGAGCCGTCGAACGAATAGACATTCAATTTCTCGAGCTGCAAGCTCAGATAGCCTGGCGACTCCTGCTGGGCATAGCCGTGACCATCGGCGACGATTCCCCATTCAGTGGTGGGGCGCGCGATCAATTCCGAGTTCACGCCGGCGTTATCGCGATTGCCATCGACGCTGAAATTTCTCAGAGTCACGGTCATCGACGTGCCGGCATCGGGATTGAAATGCAGCAGCCATCCCCAGGCTATGTCACTGCTGTCCGGTGTATCCACCATTTTGAAGCCGGTGAGGTTGCCGCCGCCCTCGATCACCAGACCGTTGAAGCTTTGCGCGAACTCAATTCGCTGCGTTCGAAAAATCCTGGCCAGCCGAACCGGCACACCGGCTGCAACAGCCGCCTTCGCTGCCGCGATGATTTTTTGCCGATCGTTTGCCCCGGGCATGGTGTCGAGATCGATCCATGCAAGGGTCGGTGGTGTCACTGCTGACGTACTGGGTGGCGTGGATGCTGAAGTAGCCGGTGGCGTTGCGGCTGAAGTACTCGGGGACGCCGCTGATGGGACGGCGGATGGCGGCGGCGCTACTACGACTGGCGACGCCGTGGCGCGCGTGGTCGGTGGGCGAGCCTGCAAGTTTCGCGACGGCAGCGGCGTCGGCTGCAGTGGCGGTGGCAATTGCAGAAGTTGATGAACCGGACTGCTTCGTTATGGTCTCGCTGGCTGGCTCTGAGGCAGAGGTCTCGACGGTTCCTCCGCCACAGGCCAGAAGCATCGAGAATGCCAACGCCGAAAACGTGCGGATGCCCACTTTGGCGATCCGTTTCGGTGCCGATGTCAGCGCACCGTGTCCGCGCAGAGGTTCGAATGCGGCACCATCAATAAAGGATCGAAACATCCGGGGCAAAGGCAGCAGCATTCGAGACATGACGAATAGACCGGTCGAGCTTTGATCTGCGAGCATCTTCTTTGGCACACAACATCCGCGATCAATGACTGATCGGTGGTCGCTGGGCTGTGATGGGCGGTCGCGACCTGCCTACCTCGCCTGCCTACCTCGCAATGCCGCACGGTAATATGTCGGGCAAAATGGGTCTTACAAAACTTTATGGCCGCGTGCTCGGCCTCTTGGGCAGCGACGCGCGACTGGGCTGGCTATTGGCGATTGCCAATGTGCTGCTGGCGACCGCGCAATTCGCCGAGCCGGTGCTGTTCGGGCGAATCATTGACACCTTCGTCAAGGCGCAGGCCAGCCAGCGCCTGCTCGCCTGGGCGGATATCATTTCGCTGCTGGCGCTGTGGGCGTCGTTTGGTCTCTTTACGATTGCGGCCGGTGTGCTGGTGGCGCTGTTCGCCGACCGGCTGGCCCACCGGCGCCGACAGTACGTCATTGCCGACTACTTTGAGCACATTCTGCAATTGCCGATTGCCTTTCACGGCGAGACCCATTCAGGTCGCCTCCTCAAGGTCATGATGCAGGGCACCGATGCACTGTGGTGGACCTGGCTATCGTTTTTCCGCGAGCATCTGGCGGCCATCGTAGCGCTCATGGTGCTGTTGCCGTTATCGCTCTATCTGAATTGGCGGCTCGCACTGTTGCTGGTGGTCTTGTGCATCGTTTTCGCGCTGCTCACCAATCTGGTGATGAACAAAACCGACAAGCTGCAGCGAGATGTTGAAACCTACTACACCGACCTGGCCGAGCAGGCGACCGACGCCGTCGGCAACGTTTCGCTGGTTCAGTCTTATGCGCGCATCGACGCGGAAGTGCGCGGCGTACGGCAACTGGTCGACAAGTTACTGGCCGCGCAAATGCCGGTGCTCAACTGGTGGGCTGCCGTGGCGATACTGACGCGCACCTCGACCACGCTGACCGTGATCCTGATCTTTCTGGTCGGCACTTGGCTGCATCTGCGCGGGCAGGCGACCATCGGTGAGATCGTTACCTTCATGAACTTCGCCAACCTGCTGATCAATCGGCTGGAACAGGCGGTCGGTTTCGTCAACAACTTGTTCACCTCAGCGCCGCGCCTGCGCGAGTTTTTTGAGGTCTACGATGCCGAGCCCGCCGTGCATGATCGGCCGGATCCGATCGACTCCGGTCGGGTACGGGGCCTGATCGAGTTCAAGAATGTTTCGTTCTCCTACGATGGCAAACGTTCCGCGCTCTACGATGTATCGTTCACCGCGCAGCCCGGCGAGACGCTGGCCTTGGTGGGCACGACCGGTGCTGGCAAGTCGACGGCCATGGCAATGTTGCATCGAGTCTTTGATCCTCAATCCGGATCGGTCACGATTGACGGTATCGATATTCGTGACCTGTCGTTGACCTCGCTGCGCCACAATATCGGCGTGGTGTTTCAAGAGTCGCTGCTCTTTAATCGCTCCATCGAAGACAACCTTCGGGTGGGTAAACCCGGGGCCACCGACGATGAATTGCGAGTGGCCATCGAACGGGCGCAGGCGGCGGAATTTATCAACCGTCAAACGCAGGGAATCAAACAGCGAGTCGGCGAGCGCGGCCGGGCGCTGTCCGGTGGCGAGCGTCAGCGCCTGTCGATTGCGCGTGCACTGCTGAAGGACCCGCCGATCCTGATTCTCGACGAAGCCACCAGCGCGCTCGATGCTGCCACCGAGCAGAAGGTGCAGGTCGCCCTGGACGAAGTCATGAAAGGCCGAACCACCTTCGTGATTGCGCACCGGCTGGCCACCATTCGAAACGCAACGCGAATCCTCGTGTTTGAAAACGGCCGCATCGTAGAGCAGGGCAATTTCGAGGAGCTGGTGGCGCAAGGTGGAAAATTTGCCGAACTTGCGCGTGCGCAATTCATGGCCGGCGTCGAACCGCCACTTGAGCTTGGAGTCGGAGTGCGCGCTGCTAAACTTGCTTCAAGAGGCTGACGAGGCAGGGCGCTGACAAGCCGGGGAGCCGACGGACTACATAGCGGAAAGGCTTTGGAGGGGACAGGCAAATGACTGACGATCCAGTCGATATTCTCATTATTGGTGCCGGCGCCTCAGGCGGCGCTTTCGCATGGAGCATGGCCGACACGCGCATGCGAATTCTCTGTCTCGAGCAAGGCGACTGGATGAATCCGGCGCAGTACCCGAGCACGGGCCGTGACGGCGAGTTGCGTCAACTGGGCGAGTTCAGCTACAACCCGAATGTGCGTGGGCGCGACACCGACTATCCGGTGAACAATGATGACTCGCCAATTTCGATCGCCAACTTCAACGGTGTCGGTGGCAGCACGGTACTGTACGCCGCCCATTTTCCGCGCTTTCATCCGAGCGACTTCAAGGTACGAAGCTGCGACGGTGTCGCCGACGACTGGCCGATTGATTACCAGACGCTCGAGGCGTACTTTGCCCTGAACGACCGCATGATGGGCATCTCCGGCCTGGCCGGTGACCCGGCGTATCCCGACCATCAACCGCCGCTGCCGCCCGTGCCGCTGGGTACTTCGGGCGAGACCATGGCGCGCGGCTTTAATCGACTCGGCTGGCACTGGTGGCCCTCGGATAGCGCCGTGCTCACGCGTCCCTACGAAGGGCGCGATCAGTGCCTGAATCTCGGTCCTTGCACCAGCGGTTGCCCGCAAGGCGCCAAAGGCAGCACCGACATTACCTATTGGCCAGAGGCAATTCGTCGTGGCGTGAAGTTACGTACTCGCTGCCGGGTTCGTGAAATAACCGTCAACGAAGACGGTATGGCGAACGGTGTCCATTACTACGATGCTCAAGGGGTCGAACACTTTCAGCCGGCCGAGGTGGTGGTGGTCGCTTGTAACGGCATTGGCACGCCGCGCCTGTTGCTGAACTCGAAGTCAAAGCGGTTTCCCAGGGGTCTGGCGAACAATAACGACCAGGTCGGTCGCCACTTGATGTTGCACCCCTACGCCTGGGTCATGGGCACGTTCAAGGAACGGCTTGACGGCCAGTTCGGCCCGTCGGGTTGCAGTATCTGGAGCCAGGAGTTTTACGAGACCGAAAAGAGCCGCGGCTTCGTACGCGGCTACACCATGGAGATCGTTCGGGGCCGAGGTCCGCTGGTCACCGCCATGAACGGATTGAGCAGCGGTCAGATACCTTGGGGCGAGGGCTTTCATGAAGCCTTCGGTCAACTGTTCGCGCACACCACCGGTATGGTCGTCATCTGCGAGGATCTGCCCGAAGCCCATAACCGGGTCACGCTTGATGATCAACTGATCGACTCGAACGGCGTTCCGGCGCCGAAAATCAGCTACACCCTGAGCGAGAACAGTCTGCGCATGCTCGATCATGCAGTGGCCAAGTCGACCGAAGTACTGAAGGCCGCAGGGGCTTTCCGGGTGAATTCAGAGGCACCGTGGAAGGCCGCTGGCTGGCACAACATGGGCACGGCTCGCATGGGTCTCGACGTGGCGAATTCGGTCGTCAACGAATGGGGACGTGCTCATGAGGTTCGTAATCTCTTCATCATCGACGGCAGCATTTTCACCACCTCGGCCGGCGTGAATCCGACCAGCACCATTCAGGCGCTCGCCCTCTACATCGCCGATTCGATGAAGCAGCGGCTGGCCAATCTGTTCGACTAGGAGCGATTCATGGTCTTTACTGAGGCACAAACGGCCATTCTGAATCTGTTGATGGACCTACTGATCCCGGCCTCGAGTGACGGCAAGATGCCCTCAGCGAGGAGCCTCGATCTGTATGCCGATATCAGCGCCATGCCGCTCAAGGACCGGATGGTGTTTGATTCCGGGTTGGCCGAGATCCAGATCCGCTCGCACGCGCTTCGCGGGGTCGACTATGTGCAACTGGACGCCGAAAACAAAAAAACGTTGATCGATGGGCTACGCACCGAGGCTGGGCCGTTCATTCAATGCTTCATGACCCAGACGGTCGCGCGTTATCTGGTGCATGACCGTGTCATGCCACTGATGGGGCTCGAAGCACGAGCGCCCTGGCCAAAGGGCTATAACGTTGCGCAGGGCGACTGGTCGCTCATCGACGTAGTACGCAAGCGCGGAAAGATCTACCGGGTCCTTGATTGATTTTATTGGCTCTGATACTCAAGCCTGAATCGGCCAGCCGAAATGCGCACAAACCTTGCGGTACCGGCGTTGCAGATCCGCTTCGTCATCGCCATGTAAGTGAAATACCGCATGCCGATGGCTACCCAGCCATTTGAGCTCGCGCTTCAGGCCCGAGCCACTCTTCGCAAAGTGGATCATGATCGCTTCATCGAAATTGCTTTTCAGCCACGCCAGTTCAGCCGGTGTCGGTGTTCGCAACTCCGCATCGCCCTCAAAGGTTCGTATGACAAAGCTGGCCGCAGCACCCCCTAGCGGAGGCCGTAGCGGGATCGATTTCGGATCCTCGCCATTAGCCAGAGCCATATTCATGGCGTGAACATCACGACCATCGACGCGGTGATAGAGATCAGCCAACTGCGAGGCCAGACGTGGATTGAATTCGATAACTGTCAACCTGTCATGCTGCGCGTCGTAGAAGAACTCCATATTGAACATGCCGTGTTCAAACTCGATCTCCTTCAGAAACGCGGCAGCGACCTCGAGGGCACGCTGCTGAACGTCGGGTGGCAATTTTGAAGGGTAGGCAAAGCGCATGAAGGCCTGCGTGCCCGGATACATGATGCTGTCAACCACCCCAAACATCTCGCATTGACCGCGATAGACATAACCGTCCAGATTGAACTGATCGGCGCGAATCGGCTCCTCGACAATCATGTGGTGCGCATGGGTGGCCTGAATTCGCCGCTGGGCGACATCATTGAACGGTTTGACCAGCCGCTTGATGATCCAGAGCTCGAAAAAACCGAAGCGGGTATGCGCGATCAATTCCTCGCGCGATTCGATGCGTTTAGCCAGCACAGAAAAAGCCGCTTTGATCGGCTTGACGAACAGCGGATACTCAAGATTATCCGGCGGCAGCTCGCCATACTCGCAGGGCAACAGGTAATAGCGCAGGTTCGCCTGCGGCGCCACCCGGTCCAGTACTTCGCGCACCACCAGCTTGTGTTGACATCGCAAAATGGCTTCCGGCTTGGTGCCTGGCAGACCCATTTTTTCGCTCAGCAAAGCGGCCGCCAAGGCGCCGAACTGTTCGTGATTCGAAACAATGCCGCTTAATTTGCGATCTCGAAATCGCCGAGCCAGGCGATCCACCCAAGCCTGAATATCAAAGTACACCAGTCTTCGATTATCCGGAAACGAAAATAAATCGAAACCAGCGGTTTCAAATCGATAAGTGGCGCCCAGCCGATCGGTCGCCCATTGATCCCAGTCGTAGGAAAACAGCGTCAGGATCAGCGGTTTTGGTTCGGGAGTCGGTGCTGCTGATGAGGAAAAGGCGGTCGTTTTTGTCACGGGCCAGATGCTACACCGACTCCCCGATCTACGCTGGCTGCTCGATCGATGCCGGTTCCTGAATCTACGCCGGTTCCCGAACCCGGGCCAGCTCCGGCAATTGAAACAAGGGCGCAACACCTGTGCGACGATCGCCGCTGATGCTCGTTGACGAGGGTCCACTCAAAAAGGAAAGGTTCGGTTGTAGCGTGCTCAGTTGGCTGACTGGAATAGGTTTGGCAATCGCATAGCCTTGCAGGAAGTCGACGCCCAAGCCGCGCAGCTTTCGGCCCAGATCCTCGGTTTCAACCCATTCGGCGACCGTGCGAGCACCGATGGTGGCCGCCACTCCCACGATCGATTGAACAATCGCTCGATCGAGCGGGCTGTCATCGAAAGTGCGGATGAACGAGCCGTCGATCTTCAGAATTTGCGGCTTGAATTGCTTCAGATAGTCAAAGGTGGCAAGCCCGGTACCGAAGTCGTCGACTGCCACCGTGATACCCATACTCTTGAGTTCACGCGCATTGGCCTTGGCGCCTTCAATATCATCGATCGATTCACTTTCGGTAATCTCGATCACAAAGAGTGCCGGTGCCAGACCGGTTCTCTCCAGTTGGCTTTGTATCAGGGACGGCAGCTCCGGAGAAGAGATCATGCGTCCGGTCACGTTGATCGCACACGCGGCGGTGCGGGCACACAAGGTCTTGTCGCTTGCCAGATAGTGAAAGGTCGACTCGATGATCAGTCGATCGAACTCACGCGTCAGGCCTGCCCGCGCAATCGCCGGCAAGAAGGTGGCGGGCGACATGACGTTGCCCTTCTCGTCCAGCATGCGCGCCAGTATTTCATAGTGCAGTCCCGCCGGTTCCTTGTCCTGGTGGCAGGGTGCGATGAGTTGCGCCATCAACACCACCCGCTTTTCATGCAGCGCCCGTTTGACGCTTTCCTCGAGATCGAGTTCGGCCCAGACCTGCTTGAGTTCACGGCTGCCCAGCGGGAACTTCTGAAAACGCTCGGCGCTGTTAAAGGCGCGTTGTTGAGCCAGCGATAATGCCGCCAGCACTGCCTCCGGATGGGTCTTGGTGCCCGCGACCACATCAATAAGGCCAACCGACGGACGCAGTCGAAACATTCGTCCGGCAATCTTGAAGGAGTGGCTCTGCAGTGCTTCGTTGACCAGGCGCAATAGTCGGACATCGCTGACCGTGATCGGCGTGATCAATGCGAAACGACCGGTCGACAGGTGTGCAATGACGCTGGCCCGAGGGCCTGCGTGTTCCTTGAGTCGGGCACCTGCTTCGCTCTCGAGCCCAAGCATGGCCGTGCGGCCCATCAATTCGCCAGCCCGCAGTACTTCGGGGATGAAAATTTCGACCACCCGAAACGGTTTCTTGATGGCAACTGCCGTCAGTTTGCCGAGGAACAGATGCAGCGCGCGGGCGCTGATCAGACCGGCGATTTCGCTTTTCATCGCACTGTTTCGAATCAGTCGCGTCTGGCGCGTGCGTTCGACTGATAGTGCATTCAATAGATGCACAAAAATGGCACCGACGGCCGTCATCAGCCAGGCCGGTACCAAGCCATCGCCAAAAATCAGCAGGGGTTCGTCACGATAAAGATAGGCGCGAATGCCGAGCACCATGATCGCTGACAGAGCCAACGTCAGCGAGGAGGCGCGCGCACCGCGCGACAGGGCCGAGAACAGCGGTCCAAAGATCGCGGCGAAGATCAACAGTCGTGCCACCGACGTGAAGCCCTGGTTGTGAACGTAAAGACACGCCAAGCCTGTGCAAAGGAGATAACTGAAGGTCGGCCAGTCGAGGCCTTGCGCCAGCGTATTCTTGCGTGTCGCCTGGCGTCGCTCGGGGGTCGGTTCGTATTTCGGGATCCACATCAGGGCGAGTGGCGCAAACACCAAGCTGCTGGTCACCTCAATCAGCAGATAGCCGGCGGCGAATAGACTGAAGCTGGCCTCTGCCTGGGGCTGGTCGGCCATCGACAGGGCACCCAATACTGCGGCCAGTGGTGCCTGTACTGCGGACGCCAGAAAAAGCTGTCGGATGGTTGACCGGATGTTGGCTTCGGACGGGCCATCGGCTTGCCATCGGTTGATCAATGAACAGGTGAGCCACGGCGGCACGGTGGTGGCGGCTGCGATCAGGAACATACCGCTGACGCTATGGCCTGCGACCCCGGCCCAGAAGGCGATGCCGAGTGCCGCGCCGGGCAAACCACGAGGGCCACGTTGCAGACAATAACCGAGCATCAATGCGGTCGGCGGCCAGAGAATTGACACCGCATGGTCGGGGGAGCTCAGCAGGCGCGAGCACTGGGCGGCCGAGAACACCAGCATCGCAATGACCAAGTTTTCGAGCGCTAGGGAGCCGTCCAGCTTCTTCATCTGCGCAGTGTCGCAAGAATCAGCCCCCTTGCGTGTGTGGAAATGCTGGAATCGGCACGACGGTCGCTGACCGGTCAAGTGACCCCGATCAACGGTGCGCGATGTCTCCGCGCGGCGACTCGGAAAAAGCGTAAGCTACGGTTTTTAAACGAGTTTCATCGCGAGCAACAATTTGCCACCCGGCGTTGAGCTAAAGCGCTGGCGGGCGTGGAGAATACGGGCGGTAGCGGGTACCGACGCCAAAACTAAAGACAGGCAGGACTTCGAATGAATGATTTGCTGATCAAGGGCGGCCTGGTGATTGATGGCACCGGCTCGCCCGCACAACGGGCCGATGTTGCAGTGCAGGCTGGCGTCATCACGGCGGTCGGCAACAACTTGGGCAGCGCGCATCGAGTGATTGACGCCACCGGCTTGCTGGTGACGCCGGGTTTCGTCGACATTCACACCCACTACGATGGTCAGGCGACCTGGGATGCACATTTGACGCCGTCCTGCTGGCATGGCGTGACCAGTGCGGTGTTCGGCAATTGCGGCGTCGGATTCGCACCGGTCAAGCCGAACGCCACCGACTACCTGATCAACTTGATGGAAGGGGTCGAAGATATTCCAGGCACGGTGCTGGCCGAGGGCATCGACTGGTCGTGGGAAACCTTTCCCGAATATCTCGACGCGCTCGAACGTAAACCGCACTCGATGGATATTGGCGCGCAACTGCCGCACGCAGCGCTGCGCTTTTTTGCGATGGGCGAGCGCGGCGCCGACCATAAGGAGAGACCCCACCCGGCCGAGCTGGTGCAGATGCAGACGCTGGCCGAGGCAGCCTTGCGGGCCGGTGCGCTGGGCATCACCACCTCGCGTACGATCAAACACCGCGCCCGTGACGGCCGCTTCACCCCCAGCCTGTCGGCTGCCGAGCCCGAGTTGTTCGCGATAGCGAATGCACTGAAGCGCGCCGGTCGTGGTGTGCTGGAAGTCAACTCCGATTTCGGCGAAGGCGACTTCGAAATCCTGCGCGCCGCTGCCGAAATTTCACAGCGACCGATGTCGCTGCTGTTACTCCAAGTCGACAACGAGCCCGACCTCTGGCGTAAGACCCTGAACCAGATTCACCTGGCACGCGCCGCCGGCCTGGATGTCACTGGCCAGGTCGGCGCGAAGAGCATTGGCGTGCTGCTGGGTCTTGAGACCAGCCGCAATCCGTTCGAGCATCACCCGGCCTGGCAGCCCTTGCTGGCGCTGTCGCCGCGCGAGCGCTTCGAGCGCTTGCGAGCCGACGCACAACTGCGTCAACGATTGATCAGTGAACGCGGGCAAGATTCCCTCACACGGTGGTTTGATACGGCGCTTGAGCGCAGCTTTGCGTTAGGCGCCGAGCTCGACTACGAACCCGCGCCCGAAACCAGCATCGCCGCCCGTGCGCGCCGCAGCGGCACGTCGCCCTGGGCCTTGGCGCTCGACGAACTGATGGCCAACGAAGGCAAGGGCCTGCTCTTGCACCCGTTCGAGAACTATTACGACGGTGACTTCGCGGTGGTTCGCGAGATGCTGCTGGATTCGGCGACTGTCATGGGTCTGGGTGATGCCGGCGCGCATGTCGGGTTGATCTGCGATGCTGCTGGCCCGAGTTATCTGCTCAAGCATTGGGCGCGCGATCGCAGCCGTGGTCCGAAGTTGCCGCTCGAGATGCTGGTGCGTAAACAGACTCGCGATACTGCGGCGGTGTATGGGTTGACGGATCGCGGGGTGTTGGCGGCGGGGCTGAAGGCGGATATCAATATTATTGATTTTGATGCGCTCAATCTGCGCGCACCGGAGGTGGTTTATGACTTGCCGACGGGAGGTAGACGGTTATTGCAACGGGCCAACGGGTATCGGCATACGTTTGTTTCCGGGGTTGAGGTGGTGAGCGGCGATGAGCTGACGGGGGCGACGCCTGGGCAGTTGATTCGGGGGTTGTGACCAACGCCTAAAAAATTACTTCGGCCGCCGCCAATCCCGCGCGCCCAAAATAACTTCGCCCGAAGTGCCCAGCACCAAATGAATCGCAGCGACCTAGAGGATGATCGGAGCAAACAGGCGTAAGGTCATTGCGAAGGCGGACATAGTGGGCTCAGTGACAGTTGGCGATGCTTACCGCTTAGCTTGGTCGCGACGAGCGCGCTTGTGAAACAGACTTGTGTGTCCTGCTCGACGCGAGCTAGCTCAATAATCTCATGCCCGCGATGCGCGCAGCGCCGGAATCAAACGTGACGCAATATTCACAGCCCTCGTGAACGGCAATTTTAGCGATCATGACGTCAATCAAACTCACTTTACGACTGTTGTTTGAGTCTGCGGCTAGCAGTGCCTCATTGACGATGTCGCGCTTCTCCAGGACGAGTTGCGGCGTTTCAAGCAGACTGCGGACCAGTTCAAGAAGTTCATTGTCGGTTAGATGATAGGAATATCGCAGCACCCAACACAGTTCAGCGAGGACGATAGTGCTGATGAAACCTCGGTTTTCAATGTTCAGCTTCGATTCAAAGAAGCGATTGGCTGCTCGGCTCTGTTTGTCATCGTCCTGAACCAAAAATCGAACCAAAACGTTGGTGTCAATTCCGATCACGGATCGACTCGACGATTCCTTTGACCAACCGCGCGCCCAATAGCATCGTCCATTACTTTCAGGCTGACGGTTTTGCTGACCCTGCCCGCGAACATTCCCTTCAATCGAGAAATGTTCTTCTTGAGCGCAACCACTTTGAAGCCATCGCGTGTCTTTATAAAGTCAATTTGTGCCCCCGCCGTCAGGCCGAGCTCGTCCCGAACCGCCTTCGGTATGGTAATTTGGCCCTTGCTGGTCAGTGTCGCGGTCGTCATATTTATTCCTTACATTGGGTAAGGATACTATCGCTCGCCCTCGAATCGGTCAAGCATATGCTTGGACCAGACTTGCCATGCTGTTCTGGCAAGGCCTCGTGCCTATCCAGGTGCTCTGGGTGGCGATTGCCATCGGCTTGTACCCGCTCGTCAAGACGGGCTTACTCGACCTGATCCACGAGCACAAGGTCGGCATCGAAATCTTCGTGACCGTGGCGACGCTGGTGGCCGTCTTCGGCGGCGAGACCGTCGCCGGGGCGGCTTTGATGGTCATCATCCTGATCGCAGAGTTCATCGCCGAACTCAACACCGACCGCGCCCGGGCCTCGATCAAGTCGCTGATCGGCTCGGTACCGCAGGTGGCGCTCTTGCGCACCGCGGGCGGCGAGCGATCGGTGCCGATCGGCGAGCTGAAGATCGGCGACGTGGTGCTGGTCCGACCGGGCGAGAAGATTCCCGTCGATGGTCGCGTGGTCGGCGGCCAGGGTTCGGTGAACGAAGCGCCGATCACCGGCGAGAGCGTGCCCAAGGACAAAGCCATCGACGCGCAGGTCTTCGCCGGCACCGTGGTCGATTCCGGCGCGCTCGACATCCGCACCGAGCGGCTCGGCACCGACACCACCTTCTCCCGCATCATCGCCCTCGTCGAAAGCGCCGAGGCTGAAGCAGCCCAGGTGCAGAAGCTCGCCGACAAGGTGGCTGCCTGGCTGATCCCGGTCGTGTTCGTGTTCCTGATCGTCGTCTACTTCGTCACCCGCGACGTGCGCACCGTCGTCACGCTGATGATCTTCACGTCACCCGCCGAGCTGGGTCTGGCGACCCCGCTGGTGATGATCGCGGCGATCGCGCGGGCGGCGCGCACGGGCATCCTGATCAAGGGCGGCATCTACCTGGAGACCCTGGCGAAGGTCGATGTGATGGTGTTCGACAAAACCTGCACTCTCACCGCGAACTGCCCCGAGGTGGTAGAAATCTCGTCACGCAACGCCGCGTTCGACGAGAACACCATGCTGCGGCTCGCTGCCGGCGCCGACCGGCGCTCGGCGCACCCGCTGGCCAAAGCGGTCGTGGACGCAGCCCGCCGCAAAGACATCGCCGTGCCCGAGCCCGAGTCCTTCAAACAGTTGCAGGGCCAGGGCCACCGCGTCGCGATGGTGGGAGACGGCATCAACGACGCACCGGCGTTGGCCAAGGCCGATGTCGGCATCGCGATGGGTGGCGGCGGCACTCAGGCAGCGCTCGAAGCCGCCGACATCGCGCTGATGACCGACGACCTCGCCAAGATCGCTGCAGCCCGTGCCATTGCCCGCCGTGCCTATCGCACCGTGCAGGAGAACCTGTTCGTCGGCGTCGGCGTGGTGCACGTGTTAGGCATCACCGCAGCCCTGCTCGGATGGATCGGCCCGATCCAGGCGGCGATCATTCACCTGGGCCCGGACATTCTGGTGTTCGTCAACTCGGTCAAATTGCTCAAGGTTCGCATCAAGGGCGCGTAGGCGCTGCTCCGCTGGCCGCCCTCGCGCACGGCATCTCGCAGGCCGACAAGCAGCGGATGCTGGCAGGCGGCGGTCGGTTTCCCTTCATCGTGTCACTAGCCGGACAACTTCCGCATTGGGCCCGAGGGTCTGCGCTGACCTAACAGCGCGCCCAAAGCGTCGTTGGCGAGTGCAAACAGCGCGTAAATGGCCAGAAACGGGTCGAGCTGGTAGGTCCAGAGGTTATTTGATTCGTAAGCTAAGCGCCGATGGCACTGCCCCCCAGCCATCGAACGACACCGTCACATAGAACAGCGACAGGGTTCCATCGAGGCTTCGGTGCGCGAGCTCAAGTCGGCCAATGCAGATGTTCATCGTCGATCACGAACGCATGCTTATGCCGTCGGTCCGACGAACTCGAAGCGTCCGCAAGGTGCGGATGGGATGCATCAAGATTCTCATGGACGTGCTCGAGCTCGATCGGATCACCGGCGACCCAGACCCGGCTGGCGACAAGGGCCATCACTGATGCCAACAGTTGGCCTTCAGACCGGCTTGCTGCACGCACCCGGTGCCGTCCGCGTCGACCGATCGCGTGCGCTGGCATGGGCCACGCTGGACCTTGGCGATGTTGTTGGCCGGCCTGACAACGCTGGGCCCGTTTTCGATAGACACCTATTTGCCGGCGTTTGCCGGCATTGCGCAAGCGACCGGCGCCAGTCCTGTGCAAATGCAGCAAACGCTGTCGGCCTATTTGTTCGGCTTCGCGATCATGAGTCTCTTTCATGGCGCCTTGTCCGACAGTTTTGGCCGCCGGCCGGTGGTGCTCTGGGGCATTGGAATTTTCGCGTTGGCATCGGTCGGTTGTGCCCTGTCAACCAGCATTGGTGCGCTGATCTTTTTTCGCACCCTGCAGGGCCTGTCCACCGGCGCGGGCATGGTGATCTCGCGCGCAATTGTTCGCGACATTTACGCGCCGGCGGACGCGCAACGTGCGATGTCGCAGATTACCCTGTTCTTCGCCGTGGCTCCGGCGGTCGCGCCCATGGTTGGCGGCGTTCTATTCAGCCTCGCCAACTGGCAGGCGATCTTCTGGTTTCTCGCCGTCGTGGGCCTGGTCCTCTGGTTGGCGACCTATCGCTTCTTGCCAGAGTCACTGCCGCTGGCTCAACGCCAGGAATTCAGTGCGGACAATTTGATGCGCGGCTATTGGCAGTTAGGTCTGGATGCTCGATTCCTGTTGCTGGCGGTTTCAAGCAGCCTGCCGTTTAATGGCGTATTCATCTACATCCTCGCCGCGCCGGCGTTCCTGGGCGAAATCCTCGGCCTCGCGCCGACGCAGTTCTTCTGGTTCTTTCTAGCCACGGTTGTCGGCGTGATGTTGGGCGCGACCATCAGTGGTCGGCTGGCGGGTCGCATCGAACCGCGCGTGCAGGTGCGCATCGGTTTCGCCATCATGGCGCTGATGGCGCTCGTGAACGTCGCTGCCAATCTGATGATGGTGGCGCATGCGTCCTGGGCGATCGTGCCGATCGCCATCTTCATGATGGGTTGGAGTCTGGCCACGCCGGCTATTACGCTGATGGTGCTCGATCTGTTTCCCGAGCGCCGGGGCATGGCCTCGTCGCTGCAAGCCTTTATCGGCAGTCTTATCAACGCGATCGTGGCGGGCATGATTACGCCGCTGGTTATGCACTCGGCCCTGGGGCTGGCCGGTGCGTCGTTGGTGATGCTGATGATCGGTCTGCTGTGCTGGCGTGTCGTCAGAAAATTCTGGACGCAAACCGGCAAGGGGCCGAGGTAAGTCATACCAGACCAGGGCGAACAGCATTGACTTAATCCAATATCGTTGTCCATGGCACCGGGCCAAATGCCGCGCCTTGACGCGCGGGAACTTAAGACAGGGCTAGAGTTCGGGTCTTGGTATTCGCAATCTCGGCTTCATGCGTCCCGCCAGATGCCGGGCTCGTCAATATCTGCCCGTGTGCACGCTCATCGGACTGAGCCCATCGGCTGAACGCAGCGCCGCTCAGCCTTTCACTGCCTTCTGGCAGGAGTTGCTTGCCTCAAGCGTCTGCCGCATGAACATCGACAGCGGCACCGTCGGCGGATACCGCCGCTCCCGATGCTCGAGCGTCAGGGACTCGGTCGCCTCGAGCAATTCGGAACTCGCCGAAACGCCAAAAAGCTCCACTGCCTGCGTCGACCCCGCTCGGTCCGCAATTCCCTTTCGATGTTGCCCTAGTTGCCTTCGTGCATTACGATCCATCTTATTGATCCTCGGTCAGCCTACCTCCATCAATACAACCGATTGCACCTTCTGCACAAACCCAATTCAGCTTAAGTTACTGCGATACCTTTTAATGCAATTTTCGAAAAGTCGCGCTAGCGAAGAAAGGTGGATCGAAAAATTTGTCTCGATAATCCGAGCTTTCGCTTTCAAGAGCTAACCGAGGTATCAATATATGAGCGTCCCCCGCAGAACGATTTACTACGCTCACAGCGCCAATGATCACAAGGTTTGGCACGAACTGAAGACACATTTGCTATCGGTTGGGATGCTCGCACGAACTTTCTCAAGCGCTCGCAATTGGGCAGCGGAGGCTGAACTTGCCGGACATTTGCATGATTTGGGCAAATACGCAGATCGCTTCCAAGCGCGACTAAAAGGTCAGGACTCTGGGCTGGATCATTGGTCTCAAGGTGCGTCGATAGCCCTCATCGAACACCGAGCAGTAGCCGCAGCTTTGGCTATTGAAGGACATCATATCGGACTGCAGCAGGGCAGCAAAAACTCGCTAAATCGCTTGCTTCCGGCGACGCTGGCCAACGCAGTGCGTCCTGGGCTGCAGCTTTCAGAGGCCAATATTCCTCTATTGCAATCGCGCGCAGCGCTTGACCAAGTGCGAATGACTACGCCAGATGTGGTTACGCTGACCTCTTGGTCGCACACCATCTCGGCGATGCTCGATATCAGGCTACTTTTCTCATGCTTGGTTGATGCAGACTTTCTTGATACTGAATCGCACTTTAATGGTGACGGCGTAAAAAAAGTAGCTCGATTCGCAGCGCCAAAACTTGACTTGGACGCCGCACTGAACGCGCTCGATAGATTCATGCGCGCCCAGATTCGTGGCGCAACCCAGTCCGACACGAACGTTCTTGGTGTGCGCGAATCACTTTGGGACGCAGTAGGCCAAGCTTCTTCGGCTGCGCCGGGCCTATTTACCCTAACCGCTCCCACGGGCTCCGGAAAAACGCTGGCCATGCTCAGATTCGCATTGGAGCACGCCCGTCGGAACAAACTTAAGCGGGTGATTGTGGCAGTACCGTACCTGTCGGTGATTGAACAGACGGCACGAATATATCGACGAATTTTCGCGGACTTTCCGGATCATTTCGTACTGGAGCACCATAGTCTGGCGGGACTGGGCCAGGAATTTACCAACCGCGATGCCGAAGGGTCACAAGAACGGCAACGACGCCTGCTATCTGAGAATTGGGATACACCAATAGTACTGACCACCAACGTTCAACTACTCGAATCGCTTTTTTCCAACAAGCCGTCCGCCTGTCGAAAGCTCCACAATTTGATGGAATCGGTTATTTTGTTTGATGAGGCGCAAAGCTTACCTCAGGATCTCGCAGTACCCACTTTGGCGGCGCTGTCGCATCTATCTGCGGCCAGTCGAACGAGTGTTGTCTTTGCTACCGCCACTCAACCAGCGTTTGATTCATTGCACATGGCAGTATCGAGGTTGGCGGTTAATGGATGGAAACCACTCGAAATCGTGCCCAGCCATCGCGAGTTATTCAAGTTATTAAAGCGAGTGAATGTAGTCTGGCCGCAATCCGGCGAAAAGCGAAGCTGGGCTGATCTCGCCTTCGAGCTAAAAGGTGTTGAGCAAGTGCTCGTTGTGGTCAATCTGAAACGGCATGCCTTGGGCCTGCTCGAAGTGCTGGGTGATTTACCGGACGTCCTCCACCTCTCGACAAATCTTTGTGCCGAGCATCGCCGGTCAGTGCTCGAGGATGTACGACATCGGCTTAACTCAGGCCAGCCTTGTCGCTTGATTTCCACCCAATGTGTCGAGGCCGGTGTTGACTTGGACTTCCCAAAGGTTTATCGCGCCTTTGCGCCCTTGGACGCGATTGCCCAAGCGGCAGGACGATGTAACCGAGAAGGTCGAATGAGCGCGCTAGGCCAATTCGGAGAAGTAATTGTCTTCGAGCCGAAAGAAGACAGCGAAGGCAGAGGTGGGTATCCGACGTTCGCCTATTACCAAGCAGCGGAAACTACTCGAACCCTGTTGTTGATCAATGGTCAACTCGATATAAATGACCCACAAATTTTCCAGGATTACTATCGGCGACTGTATAACTTGACGGACCCTGCCTCTCAGAATGTCAAGCTAAGTGATTCAATTGCGGCGCTGGACTTCGCTGAAGTGGCGCGCGAATACAGACTGATAAAACAGGATGCGATTCAGATACTCGTACCATGGGTGGATCGTGTCGAGGAATTTCGAGCACTATACGACGAGGCCGGGCAGATGGGAATAACCGGCAGTTGGGTGCGACGCGCGCAGGGACTTGCCGTCAGTGTATATCGCCCCCAAGACGGCTTGCCGGCCTGGGCAATTCCGGCGAAACTGCGACGATATGGTTCATCGCCGAGGGGCGTCTCAGACGAGTGGTTTATCCTGGAAGGCGATTTTTACGATGACGCCTTGGGACTTAGACCTCCCGATGGCCCCCAAATTTTCATAGCCTGAGGAGACATTACTGTGACTGTCCACACGCTGGAGGTTTGGGGCGATCTGGCTTGTTTCACGCGACCTGAAATGAAGGTCGAGCGTTTTTCATACCCTGTAATCACACCGTCTGCCGCGCGGGGAATCTTCGATGCCGTTTATTGGGATGGCAAACGTGAACGACAGGGTAACCAGAGTTTCATCCGCCCGTATTTTCATTGGCAGATTACACGCATAGAGATTTTGCAAACGCCGAAATTCATCGCGCTTCGCCGAAATGAGGTCAAAGATAAGGTGCCTGGCACTGCTACGCTCAATCGTTGGATGCAGGGTCGGGAACCGCCAGAGCCACTTTGGGCAGATGGCGGTAAGGATGAACTTGGTACCGATCAAAAGGGCCGCACTCAACGTCAAACAATTGCGCTCAAGAATGTACGGTATCGTTTGACCGCGAAGATTGTCGCAAAGACTGGCTTTGCCAATGACTGGGGAAAAATGAATAGCCAGTTCCAGCGACGCGCGAGAGTGGGCAAATGTTTTCAGCAGCCGTATTTTGGCTGTCGAGAGTTTCCTGCCTACTTTGAATACGTTGAAGAGCCACAGTCACTGCCTGCAAAACTTGCGCCCTTTGACCAATCCCTGGGCCTTATGGTTTACGACGTGTTTGATCTGTCCCTAGAAAGTGTCAAAGAAGGAGAGCATCCATTTATCTCGCTCTTCGACGCCAATGTCATCGCGGGTGTCCTTGAGGTACCGCCATTCAACAGTGATGCCGTGAAGAAGCCGAGGAGAGTCTGAGGATGCTTCAAGAACTGGTTGCTTATGGAGAGAAGTATCTATCGGTTTCGGAGCCAGGATTTAAGTCTCGCGAAGTCCGGTGGAGAGTTGAAATTGCTGAAGATGGGCGATTACTTGGCGTCCTGCCGCTCGGCGATGGGAAACAAGGCAAAGCGCTTACTCGCTGCCCAGACATGCATGGGATGAACGCGGGTGGCAAGTCCCACTTTCTTGTAGAAACGGTGCAGACCGCAGTTTTGTTGTTCAAGGCTGATGAAGACGACAGCAAGATACACACTTCAGAAGTGCGGCATCGCTTCTTCGTAGGACTACTGAAAAATGCCAGCACAGCAATTCCGCGCCTGGTATCGCTTGTTAACTTACTGGAGGACACCGAACGATTGGAGAGAGTTCGTGATGCGTTGTCTTCACGGAAAGCGAAGCCGACCGATTGGTTGGTTTGGGTCGTTGAAGGCTTTGATCCACGGGAGGATATGGCAACGCAAGATTGGTGGCGGACATGGCGAAAAACAGATTTGGGCGGAAACGACAATGCCTGCGAGCTCAACTCGCCAAAATTGACCGGTCAGAAAAGTGAAATGCTATGTTTGTTGACCGGAACGCCTGCACCCCCGCTTGCGACGCACCCGAAGATCACCGGGCTATCAGGAGTTGGCGGCTTGGCGATGGGCGACGTTATGGTCGGGTTTGATAAAGCCGCATTTGGCTCCTACGAACTGGAACAATCAGCGAATGCGGCAATGGGAGAAGCAGGGGTTCAAAAATACGTCGACAGCCTTAACCACCTCATTCGAAACAATAGTCGCAAACTTGCCAACACTATGGTTGTCCACTGGTATAAGGACTCGGTAGTTCCAGAGGATGATCCGTTGGGCTTTCTTATGGGTCTAGAGACTGAAGAATCGACCGAAGCCGCCGCCGGTATCGCCGCAAGCCGCCTTCTCGATGCTATCCGAACCGGGACGCGTTCCGAATTAGAAAATAACCGCTATTACGCATTGACAATTTCGGGTGCGGCGGGGCGGGTCATGGTGCGTGATTGGATGGAGGGGCGCTTTGAAGATTTAGCTAGCCATATCACAGCTTGGTTTGCTGATTTATCGATAGTTGCCCGAGATGGCATGGGCATTGCACGTGATCCGAAATTCATGGCCGTTTGCGGAGCGTTGCTTCGTGAATTGAAGGATTTGCCTGCTCCTACCGCAGCCATCTTGTGGAAGGTGGCCTTGCTGGGAAATCCGATTCCGCAACCAATAATGGCCCAAGCATTGGCGCGATTTCGCGCGGATCTGGTCAATAACGATCAGCCGGCCTTCAATCATGCTCGGATGGGTTTGATAAAAGCTTATTACGTTCGTCTCAAACTAGGAGGTGATAAAACCATGACTGCTACTTACAACAATAACCATCCGATTCCGGCTTACCACTGCGGCGGGCTGTTGGCTTTGCTGGCGAACCTTCAGAGGGCTGCGTTGGGGGATGTCGGCGCGGGAGTTGTGCAGCGTTTTTATGCGGCAACCAGCCAGACGCCCGGGCTAGTCCTTGGACGTCTAACCGGTAATGCACGAAACCATCTCGCTAAGCTGGAACCGGGATTAGCTTGGTGGTACGAAGAACGTATTGCTGAAATAATGAGCAACTTTGGAGACTCAGCGCCGCGTATTCTCGATCTTGAGGGCCAAGGACTGTTCGCAATAGGCTATTACCAAAAGTTGGCCGAACTTCGTTCCGGGAACAAATCAGCCTTGACCAATGCACAAGGAGTATCGCTTTGAGCGCAATTCAAAATCGCTACGAATTTTTGTATCTCTTCGATTGTGAGAACGGCAACCCAAACGGCGATCCAGATGCTGGTAATAGTCCGCGCATTGATCCCGAGGATATGCATGGACTTGTCTCTGATGTGGCCGTCAAGCGACGAGTGCGAAACTATATCCAGGCGGCATTTGCCAATGTAGCGCCGAACGCGATTTTTGTTGAGCACGCCACAAACCTGAATAAGCCGATCACGGCTGCACATATTGCGACTAACGGGGCTCCGACTGGCGGGGCGAATCGCGTTCAGGTTGCTAATGCTCGTACCTGGATGTGCGGACAATTTTTCGACGTACGTACCTTTGGTGCTGTGATGTCTACCGGTGCCAACGCAGGTCAGGTACGCGGGCCAGTACAAGTATCCTTTTCTCGATCCATCGATCCCATTCTTCCGATGGACGTGTCAATCACAAGGATGGCGGTTGCCGAAAAAGTGCCTGGCGCGAAAACCGTGGCAGATTTTGAGACTTGGGAAAATAAACAAGAAGAAGACAAGCTTCGCACAATGGGTCGCAAGGCCTTGATTCCCTACGGTCTGTATGCGACTAAGGGATTTGTGTCAGCCAATCTGGCGGCGGGCACCGGTTTTTCAGACCTCGATCTGGATCATTTTTGGCAAGCGCTACTGAATATGTGGGATCACGACCGATCAGCTTCAAAAGGCGTAATGTCGTGTCGTGGGCTATATGTCTTTAAGCATATTGGTACGGACACAGATGCCACACAGCGCGTTCGCCAATCGATGCTCGGTTGCGCGCCCGCTCATCGTCTTCTGGACTTTGCGACGCCCAGGCATTCGATCGACAATGCTGTGGTTGAGATCAAGCATCGTGAAGGTCTAAGTGGTTCGCCGCGAAGTTTCGCTGACTACCGCGTTAGCGTGCAACACGACCGAATTCCGCCTGGCGTCGAACTGCACGATTTAAGTGCAAGTTGAGAGTCGGCGTGAAATATCTCGACTCAATTAATCTGTCTGCGCTGAATCAATTTACCTACTGCCCACGACGTTGTGGACTGATCTATCAGGAAGGTGAGTTCACAGACAATATACATACGGCGCGGGGTAACGCGGAACACGAGAGAGTCGATCGGGTTGCGCATGAAACGGCCAAGAGCGGCGCAAGGGTCGAATACGCTTTGCCCGTATGGTCTGACAAGTTCGGACTGATAGGCAAGTGTGATGTCGTCGAATTCTGGCCTGACGGCACTATATTTCCGATTGAGTATAAACATGGGCGAAAGCGGGAGCGGTTGAACGACGATCTGCAACTTACAGCACAAGCAATGTGTCTCGAAAATATGTTCGAGCGTTCAGTGCTGCGTGGGGCAATTTTTCACGCCACCAGTCATCGACGACGCGAAGTGGTCTTTACCGAGGCTCTCAAAGAACAAGTAGTCGAGACTGCAGACGCAATTCGCGTAATGCTTGCTTCGGGGAGATTGCCGCCGCCGGTAAACGATGCACGTTGCAACGAATGTTCGATGAAAGAAATTTGTCAGCCCCAGGCGTTGGCTGAACGATCACGCCAAAGAATGTACGCGACGGCATTGTTTTCGGTCCAGGATGATATCAATCCGTGAGCAGGCGCCTAACACATTCCGATGGAGTCAATATGCTAATGCCGAGCTTCAGGGGAAAATGTCTTGCATTTCCGGTCACGACTGAGCAACCGGAAGAAATGGCTGCGTCAATAAACGGACGATCTTTTTCATCGGGTAGCAATACCCTCGATTTCTCGGGCGAGACCCTCACGCCAGTTACCTCAATGGCCTCAATAAGAATTCGCACGTCATCAGGATTGAATGCAAATTTCTTCCGGGTAAGTACCTCACGATACTCATCAATTATTTTCGAAGAATAAACTGGAGTGATGACCCCAGCAAACACCGCGTCGATCACCCTGCCAGGTGATCCGCCGCCATTCAGCAATCCGGACACAAAAACGTTAGTGTCAACGACCAGTCGCATTTTTCGTTTTGGTCACAGATCGGGCGCGGGCACCGGCGATTTCCAGATTGACTTCGGCCAAAGTCATTTTATTAAGCCCAGTAGATTTGGCCTTAGCACGCATTCGCTCAATCGAGGCGCTGGCCCGCGCGCGGCGAATCAATTTCAAATCTTCTTCCAAGCGATTGGGCTGAGTCGTCGTCAGCAAGGCGAAAGGCTTGCCGTTCTTGGTGATTACAAGTTCTTGTTCGGATTCGAGTTTTGCCCAGACCTTGGCGGGTTCAGTTCGAAATTCGCGCACAGTAACAAAGTCCATTTCGGCTACTTTTTGAGTGACAATTGGTAACCTAATTGTAGGACAGAAATGCATCATATTCAAAACACTCTCTACGTCATGACCCCCCAGGCATACGCTCATCTGGAGAACTCGACTGTGCGAATTGACGTTGAGCGGGAGAAAAAGTTGGCAGTACCGCTACATCATTTAGGCGGCCTGGTCTGTTTCGGAAACGTCATGATTTCGCCCGCACTAATGCACCGGCTCGCGGAGGAAGGAAAGTCCCTGGTCCTGCTTGACGACTCTGGGCGCTTTAAGGCTAGGCTTGAAGGGCCGGTCTCTGGCAACATATTGCTACGTCAAGCACAACATAAGCAGGCTGGCATCGCGGCATTTTCCCTGGAAGTCGCCCGATCATTTGTAGCTGGAAAGCTCAAGAATAGTCGTAGTGTTTTGCAGCGTGGTGCACGTGAGGCGGCAGACCCGACTGAGGCTGCGCAACTTACTCGATCATCCGATAACTTGGCCGCATCATTGCGTTCCGCAGTGACCGCAGGCGACCTCGACGAATTGCGAGGCATTGAAGGTGAAGCTGCTCGAAATTATTTCAGTGCGCTTAACTTGATCGTAAAGCCGAGTTTGCGCGGGCATTTTCAACTCAATGGTCGTACTCGCCGACCACCGCTTGACCGATTCAACGCACTAATTTCCTTTCTGTATGCGATGAATATGAACGATTGCCGCTCCGCACTTGAAGCAACTGGCCTGGATCCTCAGCTTGGATTCTTGCATGCCGTCCGACCGGGCCGAGCTGGACTCGCGCTGGATTTGCAAGAGGAGTTTCGATCCATTCTCTGTGATCGATTTGCACTCACATTAGTTAATCGTGGGCAAATAGGGGAAGATGATTTCGACTCACGAGATGGCGGTGCGGTAATGTTGAACGACAAAGGTCGTCGCGCTGTTGTCACGGCATGGCAATTGCGTAAACAGGAAGAAATTACGCACCCATTAACTGAAGCAAAACTTCCTGTTGCATTGTTGCCATTCCTGCAGGCGAGGTTTGTCGCTCGAACCATTCGCGGTGAGATGGATGTGTATTTACCGTATCTGGCTAAATAGATCATGTTAATTATCGTGACTTACGATGTTTCAACCGAAACCGCTGGCGGCCGTAAGCGACTGCGAAGAGTGGCTAAAGCGTGTGAACGAGTTGGCCAGCGAGTGCAAAAGTCGGTCTTCGAATGTACTGTGAACGAGATGCAATTTGAACAATTCGAACGCGAGTTACTGGGTGAGATCGACCTTAAACAAGACAACTTGCGGTTCTATCGAATTTCTGGCCCTGCAGAACTTAAAGTGAAAGAGCACGGTGTGTTTCGCGCCATTGACTT
>JANLTP010000059.1:0-19442 GCA_031363055.1 Burkholderiales bacterium
GGTGGCGCGACCACCTCGCGGGTCCACACGGCCGTCAAGATCGCGCCGAACTACTCAGGCCCGGTGGTCTATGTGGCCGACGCTTCGCGCTCGGTGCCGGTGGCGCAGCAGATCATCTCGAACGAGACCAAGGCCAAGTTCGTGGCTGATCTGTCGATCGAGTACGATCGCGTACGTACCCAACACGCCGCCAAAAAAGGCCCGGACCTGGTCAGCCTGAATGAAGCGCGTGCCAACAAACCGAAAATCGATTGGGTGCTGACGGCCGACGATCATCCGGGGACACCCGGTATTCATGTGCAATCGCACTATCATCCGCCGAAGCCGAAGTTCGTTGGTCGACGGCTGTTCAAGAATTTCGATCTGTCCGAGATCGCTCGCTACATTGACTGGCATCCGTTTTTTCAGACCTGGGACCTGCACGGGCCGTATCCGGCGATCCTCAAAGATGAGGTCGTCGGCGAATCGGCGCGGCGCGTCTATTCCGACGGCAAGTCAATGCTCAAGCGCGTCATTGAAGGCCGCTGGTTGACCGCCAACGCCGTGGTGTCGTTCTTGCCGGCGAATTCCATCAACGACGATGACATCGAGGTTTATACCGACGACACGCGCACTGAAGTGGCCTTCGTCTATCGCAATCTAAGGCAGCAGATTTCAAAGCGCGACGGCGTCGAAAACAAGTGTCTGGCCGACTACATTGCTCCCAAAACCATTGACGGCAGGCCGTCGGGCATCGCCGACTACATCGGCCTGTTCGCGCTCACCAGTGGTCTGGGGATTGAGAAAAAAGAGAAGGAATTCGTCGGTCTGCTCGATGACTATTCGAGCATCATGCTCAAGGCAATCGCCGATCGCCTGGCCGAGGCGTTTGCCGAGTGCCTGCATGAACGGGTGCGCAAAGACCTCTGGGGTTATGCACCGAGCGAACAATTTTCGATCGAGGAACTGGTCAAGGAACGCTATCGCGGCATTCGCCCGGCGCCGGGCTACCCGGCCTGCCCGGAACACACGGTCAAGCGTGACATGTTCGAGGTCATGCGCTGTGAAGAGATCGGCATGATCCTTACCGAGAGCTTCGCGATGTTCCCGGCCGCCAGCGTATCGGGCTTTTATTTCTCGCATCCGGCCTCGAGTTACTTTAACGTCGGGCGGATCGGGGAAGATCAGCTCAAGGATTACGCTGGCCGCGCCGGTCGCGATGAAGCGGAATTACGCCGCGCGCTATCGAGCACGCTGGGCTAGCGGTCGGCTGCGCGCGTTGGCGGTGCGCGTCGCCATCGGCCTGGATCACCGACCTAAACAATACTGCGCGAGATATCGGTATCGATGATCAGCATGGCGGCGTTGCTGCCGCTCCCACTCGTGTAGACCACATAAGCCTGGCCGCCGTTGCTGACAACCCCGGGTTGCAGCGTCCAGCCGCCGCTGGCGATAATGGCATCACCGGTGTTGCCGTCGACCACCAGTTGACGCTGCGCGACCGTGGCCGACAGCCCGGTCCAGCCGTTGCCGCTGTTGAACACATTCGAGCTCGCAAAGTCGAGCACATCGGTGACTGACAAGATCAGCGAGTTGTTGCCGGTACCGGTCAGATTGACGCGCTCAAAGCTCGTGATCGCGGTGGCGGGCACATTCAACAGATTCAGCGACAGGCCGGCACCGTTGAACGAGAAGGTATCAATCCCTGCGCCGCCGTTGATGTTGGCACCAGGTGATGCCAGATTGGCCAGTTCGGTGGCGTTTAGCAACAAGGTGTCATTGCCACTGGTACCTTGATAAACCGTTGCGACCGCTGCTGTGATGACCACCGTCACATTGCTGCTGGCACTATTACCCGCAGCGTCGGTGGCGGTTGCTGTGACGGTTGCAGTGCCGCTGACCGGAATGCTGGCCGCGTCGAACAGCGCGCTGAACGTGCCGCCACTGGCGGTCACGCTTCGGCTCGCAGTGCCCCAGTTCACCACCACAGTGCTGCCGCTCTCGGCACTCCCCGTGACACTGACGCCAGCGCCGCGTTCGGCAGCGGTGATGACGTTATCGCCGGTGATCGCGGCCAGGCTCACGTTCGGCGCGACCCGGTCGAGCACAATACTTCGGGTGGCCTCGGCACCCGGACTGCCGTCGGCATTGAGTGCCGTGGCGCGTGCAGCGAAGATGCCATCGGCCGGCAATTCGGTGCTTGCAAAGGAAGCACTATAAGTGCCGGTCGATGTGACGGTTGCCGCGCGACTGCTGGTGCCCAGCACGACCGTAACTCGACTGCCCGGTTCGGTCGTGCCCGTTACGACGACAGCAGCGCTGGCCTCGCTGCGGTTGATGATGTCGTTGTCGGCGATCGGGTTGATCACCAGGCGACTGGTCGGAACGCTGGGCAGGGCGACCAAGAGGCTTGCCACCGGACTGGCGTTACCAGCGGCGTCGCTGGCGGTCACCTGCACGGTTCTCTGGGTTCCGGCTGATGCAATTTGTGCTGACGTGTAGCTCGATGACCAGGCGCCGCTGGCATCGGCATTCAGCGAACGGGTCAAGCCCAACCAACTGACGCTGACTGCCGCGCCGGACTCGGCGCGACCGCTCACGGTCACACCAGCGGTCGCTTCCGACGCTGACACGTTGTTATCGCCGGTCACCGCATTGATCACCGGAATGGTCGGCGCAATCGTATCGACCGTCAGCGTTTCATTGAGCAGTCCGACGCTGGTGCCGGCGCTGGTAGTGGCGCGTACCAGCAACTGTGTGGCGCCTTCGGGCAAACGATTATTGGGCAGCAGGTTGACACTGGGCGTATCCCTGCCGATCGCTACGCTCCAGCGCCCATCAGCGGCTACCGTCGTGGTGTAACTGAGATCGGCGCTGCCGTTATTGCCGAGATCGAGTGTCACGGTGATGATCGAGCCAGGCGTGCCGGTCCCGGTCAAGGTCGGCGTGGCGTTATTGACTACTTTGGCGCTGGTCAAGGTCGGTGTGTCGGGCGCCGAACTCGAGACGGCCGTGGCATCCGAGCTGCCACTTTTACCACCACCGCCACCGGCCGCCGCCAACCCTATGATGGCTGCACCGGCGTAGATCCAGCCGCGCCCGGCCGTCTCGGCCTCCGGTTCAACCGGGACTGCGGCAATCAGCGTAGCAGGCGCATGCATGACAAAGCTGCCATCCTGCAGGGCGCCCACGGGAAGACTGACCGGGGTGATCTCGCTGACGAGGGCACCGCGAAAATTATCGAGTGAAAAGGAGCAACTGAAGTCCGCCGTGCAGTTCTTGAAGAAGTTGTCTACTTCAACCACGATGTCGTCGGGCAGGCCGTCGACCACCAATTTTTGGTTGACGCGTTTGACCCCGACACTCGATTCCAACGCCGCGCCGCGATCCTCGACGATGCGAAACCGCATGCCCGGTTCGGCATTGACGCGGTTCCGCCCGGCCGACAGTGGCCGACGCTGAGCACTGCCGCTGTTATCGGATATTTCGATGAAAAGAGCCATGGGCGTTGAATCTTCGTTGCGTTCTTCTATGTTCTTAGTCTAAACGTATCCCTCCTATCCTACCCCAGCAACAAAACGCGCGGCGTGCAAAGCCCCTCTAGCGTGAAACACCACACGGGCATCACGGGGTCGTGCAGCGCGAAATCCAGGTTGATGCCAAGTATCATGTTGCGTGAAACACCCTGGCTTTGGTTCGCACGGTACTTTCCTCACTTGAAAGCCCCACATGATTCTCCCGTCAGCCTTTGACGCTTTATGGGCAGCGCCCGAGGGCGTGCCGCCCGCCTTGAACCCAACCGATACGAGGGCACACTGGTTTGTGTTCAATCGCCAGCGTTTGCTGGTGGTCGGTGACCGCCGGCAGCCGCGCCTGCCCTCGCCGATTGAAATTCCACTCAATCTGAATGCCGCCGGGGTGCGTTTTGTCGGACTTCTTGACGGTATGCCGTGCTGGGCCGGCGAGACCGCACTCGATGACCTCGGTGATATTGGCCAGGCCTATTCCTGGGAGCCGGTGCGCGCTCTGTTCAGCCGCTTGCCCGATGAGCCGTTGGCGGTCGGTGCGCGCGCCTTGCAAATGCTTGAATTCGATCGGACGCACCGCTTTTGCGGCGTCTGTGCGACCGCCACCGAAGTTCACGAAGGCGGTCGATCACGGCGCTGCCCGAAGTGCAATGAAACCGCTTATCCACGCGTGGCGCCGGCGATGATGGTGCTCATAAAACGCGAGACAGCGGCCGGCCGCGAGTTACTGTTGGCGCGATCGCCGCGTTTTCCCGCCGGCATGTTCAGTGCTCTGGCCGGGTTTGTCGAGATCTCGGAGTCGATCGAGAATTGCGTGCATCGTGAGGCGTTCGAGGAGGTCGGCGTTCGGATCAAGAACCTGCAGTACTTTGACAGCCAGGCTTGGCCGTTTCCGCATTCGCTGATGATCGCCTTTGTGGCCGATTGGCACAGTGGCGAGATCAAACCCGAGGCCGGTGAGATCGAAGATGCACGCTGGTTCCCGATGCAGGCGCTGCCACAATTGCCGCATCGCCTGTCGATCGCACGCCGGCTGATCGATGCCCAATTGGAGTGATGTCCGCCAGCCAGATCGCACGGTGCTCTGTCGGCTGTTAATGGCCGTTCATCCGTCTTCGCTCGGGGATTGTTGACTCGCACCGTGATCATCAAGTCTTTGCGTTCTGCGAAGACCGATTTCGATGTTCACTACTCAGCGTTCGCGTCAACGGCAAGCCGCCGCCGGCATGGCAATCCTGTGTTTGCTCACCGCTTGTGGAAGCGGCGACGATCAATCCAGCAATACGCCGGCACCAGCGCCAGCCGCAGCCGCAGCCGGTGCATCGGCTGCAGCGGTCGCCGGCGATACCGCCAGCGCCGCAGCCAAGGACTCCAGCGCCACACCCGATGGCGAGTTTGCCCAAAGCAATCTAAAGGCGATCAACGAGGCGCGCGCTGTTGGTCGCCGATGTGGAGACACTAATTTTCCGGCCGTTGCGCCGTTGCGATGGAATCTGCGAGCCACCGAGGCCGCCGCGACTGAATCGCGCTGGATGCAAAGTAACAATACCTGGGGCCATGTCTGGCCGGACGGCACTGCGGTGGCCGATCGACTGACGCGCGCCGGCTACAACTGGCAAAGCGCCGGTGAAAATATTGCAGCCGGTTTCGTGAGCCTGGAAACGGTCATGCAAGCGTGGATCGACAGTCCGGGCCATTGCGTGAATATCATGCGGGCCGACGTTGACGAAGTGGGTGTCAGTTTGATTCCCGGCACCGGCTCCAATACCTACCGCAGCTACTGGACCATGGTGCTGGCCAAGGAATCGGCCAAGCCAAAACTGGCCGCCAACAAAGCCGAATAAAACCCCGCCGCTCGGCGGGATGTTACCGTAGGCATTTGTTTGATCGCCGACGCGTACCGTTCATGCAGGCTCAATCTCGTCAATGGCTGGTGATCGCCCATCGGTGGTTGGGCCTCAGCCTGCTGCTCTGGTTCGTCATGCTCGGTGTGACCGGCAGTGTGCTGGTTTTTCAGGACGAGATCGATGCCTGGCTGAACCCGGTATTGCTCATTGATAACGAACAACGGCCGCTTCCGGCACTGAACGCGCAGCGCGAGTCTGATCGAATTCAGAGCGCTCAAACGATTCTTGAAGCGGCCTTGAGGACATTTCCCGAGGCCGCCGTTGAACGGATTCGAATGCCGCAACGAGCGGGCGAGGTGTTCCGTCTCGTCATGCGTGAACGGGCCCGGATTCGCATCGGCTCGCCACGCTACGAGGCCACGTTCAGCCCAACCAACAGCGTGTCGCTTGGAGCCAGACCCCTTCAAGGCTATGGTGCCTCAGCGCCCCTGCTGGTACGCACGATCTACGATTTACATCATCGTGTGCTGCTCGGTAACGCTGGCAAAACGGCGGTGGGCGTGATCGGTGCGCTGCTGTTGGTCATGATCAGTCTTGGATTTCTGATTGCCTTACCCCGCAAGTTGGTGAGCCGCGCCTGGGCGACCATGGTCGGCATCAAACTAGGCGCACATCCGGCCCGACTGATTTTTGATTTGCATCGATCGATCGGTGTGCTCGCGTTCGGCTTGTTGCTGATCTCAACCTTCACCGGCTTTGCATTGGCCTTCCCGGACTACGCCCGCGACGCGTTGAGTCTTTTCTCCGGAACGCGTACCTTGCCGGTTGTACCCTTTTTACAACGCGAGGATTTGCCCGATGCACCGCTTGAACCGCTATTGGCGGCGGCTAGAAGTGCCCATCCGGCGGCGCAGATTACCGAAGTGCACTTGCCGCAGCGGCGATCGGCTCCGTTGCTGATTTATCTTCGGCAGCCTGACGACTGGCAGCGTCGCGGCGATACTCTGCTGCTAGTCGATTCAGCTACCGGGGTGTTGAAACTCGAACATGATGCGCGCAGCCGCAGCCTCGGCGAGCGAGTGTTTCACAGCCTGTTTCCGATTCACAGCGGCGTCGCTTGGGGCGCGATCGGCCGCGTCCTGATGTTCGTTGCCGGTCTGTTGCCGTTGTGCCTGGGAATCACCGGTGTGCTGATCTGGCGGCGCAAACAGCGCGCGACGGCGGTTGCGCGCAGCAGGAAGTTGCGCACAATGGCCAGTTAGCGCATTTCAGTGAAGCCGACGATGCGGCAACTGCACGAATCGTCCAGGTCGAATACGAAACGACGCTTATTGCGTTGCAACAACCAAATGCGGCCGTTCCGAATATGATCTGGTTTTGCTCATAACGATTCACCAGGCTTCGTAGGAGGAGACTAACCGTGGATATGTCACGCCGCCAGTTTTTCAGGGTGAGCGGGGCCGGATTGGCGACGTCCAGTATTGCCATGCTGGGCTTCACGCCGGCACCGGCGCTGGCCGAAGTGCGCGATTTCAAACTTGCGCGCGCCACCGAAACCCGTAACACCTGTCCGTACTGCTCAGTCAGTTGCGGACTGATCATCTACAGCTTGGGCGACAAGTCCAAGAACGCCCGCAGTGAAATCATTCATATCGAGGGCGACCCGGATCACCCGGTCAATCGTGGCACCTTGTGCCCGAAAGGCGCAGGCTTGGTCGACCTCGTGCACAGCAAGAGTCGCATGCTCTTCCCCGAAGTGCGCGAAGCCGGCAGCAATGAATGGAAGCGGATCTCCTGGGATCAGGCCTTCGATCGGATTGCCAAGCACATGAAGGCCGATCGCGATGCGAACTTCATCGAGAGCAACGACAAGGGCATCGTCAATCGCTGGCCCAGCGTTGCCTTGATCGGTTCGTCCGCCGTCAATAACGAAGCCGGATACCTGACCGCCCGCGTTGCTCGCGGTTTGGGGATGGTCGCCGTAGAGACTCAAGCGCGCATCTGACACGCACCGACGGTGGCAAGTCTTGCCCCGACGTTTGGACGTGGATCGATGACCAACCACTGGGTCGACATCAAGAATGCTGATGTCGTCCTCATCATGGGCGGCAACGCAGCCGAGGCGCATCCGTGCGGCTTCAAATGGGTGACCGAGGCGAAAGCCAATCGGGGTGCCAAATTGATCGTCGTCGACCCGCGCTTCACGCGCTCGGCCGCGATGGCCGATATTTACGCGCCGATTCGCGCCGGCACCGACATTGCGTTTCTGAATGGCGTCACGAACTACTTGCTGATCAACAACAAGATTCAGGAAGAGTATGTC
Source organism: Burkholderiales bacterium (assembly GCA_031363055.1). Lineage (GTDB taxonomy): Bacteria > Pseudomonadota > Gammaproteobacteria > Burkholderiales > Burkholderiaceae_E > JANLTP01. The sequence goes on from JANLTP010000059.1 coordinate 7,677, forward strand.
AAGAACTTTACCAACGCCGGTTTCCTGATCAGCGACGCCTACAAGTTCGAGAATGGCCTGTTTTCGGGCTATGACGAAGCCAAGCGCAGCTATGACAAGACCACCTGGAGTTATCAGAAAGACGAGCAGGGTTTTGCCAAGGTTGACGACTCTTTGAACGATCCGCGCAGCGCCTTTCAGTTGCTCAAGGCACACATGGCGCGTTATACGCCAGAGATGGTCGAGAAGACCTGCGGTACGCCGAAGGCAGCATTCCTGAAGGTCTGTGAAACCATCGCCACGACCTCGCAGCCGAACCGCGTCATGACCATCATGTACGCGCTCGGCTGGACCCAGCATTCAACCGGTTCACAGAACATTCGTGCCGCTGCCATCGTGCAGTTGCTGCTCGGCAACATCGGTATGGCCGGCGGCGGCATCAACGCCTTGCGCGGTCACGCCAATGTGCAGGGCATCACCGACATGAATCTGGTCGCGCAAACCTTGCCCGGTTACTTGCGTATGGCCGGTGACGGCGAGCAGGACTTCCAGAAGTTTCTCGATGACCGTTCACCGAAGCCTTTGCGGCCGGGGCAGATGAGCTTCGGGCAAAACTTTCCGAAATGGTTCGTGTCCTTGCAGAAGGCCTGGTATGGCGATAAAGCCACCAAGGAAAACAGCTTTGGCTATCACTACCAGGCCAAACACGACAAAGCCTACGACATGCTCGCCTTCATGGACGAGATGTACAAGGGCAAGATCAACGGCATGGTAGTGCAGGGCTTTAATCCGATCGCATCGTTGCCGAACAAGCCGAAGATCACGGCCGCGCTGTCGAAACTCAAGTATCTGGTCATGATCGATCCGCTGGCCACTGAAACCTCCGAGTACTGGAAAGATTTCGGTGAGTTCCACTCGGCCAAGCCAGCCGATATCAAGACCGAAGTGTTCCGTCTGCCGGCAACCTTGTTTGCCGAAGACACCGGCTCTTATACCAACTCGGGACGGGTCATTCAGTGGCACTGGAAGGCGGCCGATCCGCCTGGAGAGGCCAAGTCCGACCAGGAGATCATGGCGACCTTGTTCGTCAAGTTGCGCGAGATGTACGCCAAGGACGGTGGCAAGGGCGTCGAGCCGTTGATGGCCATGTCCTGGCCGTACTTGAATGCGACCAATCCATCGCCGGAAGAATTGTTGCGCGAGATCAATGGCCGGGCGATTGGAGATGTACTCGATCCCAAGGACCCGACCAAGGTGCTGGTCAAAGCCGGTGAACAATTGCCAGGCTTTGGCTTCATGCGCGATGACGGTTCAACCTCGGGCGGTTGCTGGATCTACACCGGCTCCTGGACGCAGGCGGGCAACAACACGGCGCGTCGCGACACCTCGGATCCGTCCGGGCTCGGGGCGTATCTGAATTGGGGCTTTGCCTGGCCGGCCAATCGGCGCGTGTTGTATAACCGCGCCTCGGCCGATGCCGCCGGCAAGCCCTGGGATGCGAAACGAACGCTGATGAAATTCGGCACGGCCTGGGCCGGTAACGATGTGCCCGACATGCGGCCGGACGCCAAGCCGGAAGAAAAAGTCGGCCCGTTCATCATGAACGCCGAGGGCGTGGCGCGTTTGTTCTCGCTGGGCGGCATGGCCGAAGGACCGTTCCCGGAGCATTACGAACCGTTCGAAACACCGATCGCGGCCAACCCCTTGAACAGCAATCCCAAAGCCAAGTCGAATCCGGCCGCCAAGATCTACAAGGGCGATCTGGAAGTGTTCGGTGATGCCAAGCAATTCCCGTATGTTGCGACCACCTACCGGTTGACCGAACACTTGCATTTCTGGACCAAACACGTCGAGGCCAATGCGATTGTTCAGCCTCAGCAATTCATCGAGATCGGTGACAAACTGGCGGCCGAAAAAGGCATCAAGAATGGCGATTGGGTCGAAGTGCGCTCGATGCGCGGCTTCATCAAGACCAAGGCGGTGGTCACCAAGCGCATTCCCATGCTGAAGATCGATGGCAAGGATACGCATACGGTCGGCATTCCGATCCATTGGGGCTTTAAAGGTGCAGCCAAGAGCGGTTACCTGGCCAACAACCTGACGCCTTATGTCGGTGACGCCAATTCGCAGACGCCGGAGTACAAGGCGTTCCTCGTCGATATCAAGAAGGTTTAAGGGAACATCATGGCACTTCAATCCCTGGACATTACCGCACGATCGGCGACCACCACGCCGAGTCCGCAGGTGCGCCAAAGCCTCAAGGTGGCCAAACTCATCGACGTCAGCAAATGTATCGGCTGCAAGGCGTGTCAGGTCGCCTGCATGCAGTGGAACGATTTGCGTGACGAGGTCGGTTCCACCGTCGGTGTTTACGACAACCCGAGTGATCTGACGCCGGCTTCGTGGACGATCATGCGGTTTGCCGAACATGAAGATGTTGACGGTCGCTTCGAGTGGCTGATCCGCAAGGACGGTTGCATGCACTGTGCCGACCCGGGCTGCCTGAAAGCCTGCCCGGCGCCCGGTGCGATTGTGCAGTACTCGAACGGCATCGTCGATTTTCATCAGGAGAATTGCGTCGGTTGCGGCAATTGTGTGACCGGTTGCCCGTTCAACATTCCGCGCCTCTCCGACAAGGACAACAAGGCCTACAAATGCACCTTGTGTTCCGATCGGGTGGCGGTGGGTCTTGAGCCGGCTTGCGTGAAGACCTGTCCGACCGGTGCGATCACCTTCGGCAGCAAGGATGCGATGATTCATTCGGCGCAAGCACGCATCACCGATCTGAAATCGCGCGGCTATGAAAAGGCTGGCCTCTACAACCCGGAAGGCGTGGGTGGCACGCACGTCATGTACGTGCTCAAACATGCCGATCGCCCGGGTCTCTACAACGACCTCGCAAAAGATCCGACCATCAGCCCGCTGGTGTCGCTTTGGAAAGGCGCCTTCAAGCCGTTGGCCTTGCTGGGTATCGGGCTCGCAGCGGTCGCCGGCTTCTTCCACTACGTCAAGGTCGGGCCGAACGAATATCAGGACGATGTCTATGGTGATAAAAGCGGCGACAAGAGCGGTGACAAGAACGCCTGAACAAAAGAACGCCTGAACAAGGAGATTGGTAATGGACGTCAAAGACGGTTTACGCCGCTACTCGGACAGTGATCGCAGCAATCACTGGCTGGTCGTGCTGGCTTTTTTCTGCGCTGCGCTGACAGGCCTGGCATTTTTTCATCCGTCGATGTATTTCTTGACGAACCTGTTCGGTGGCGGTGCCTGGTCGCGCATCTTGCATCCGTTTGCCGGAGTGGTGATGTTCGTGCTGTTCATCGGCATGGTCATGCGCTTTTGGCGGCACAACATCATGAGCGCCAACGACAAGGCCTGGCTCGGACAGTGGCGCGATGTCATGAATAACCGCGAAGAAAAATTGCCTGAGGTGGGGCGCTATAACGGTGGCCAAAAGTTGTTGTTCTGGGTCATGGTGATCTGCCTCGCCATCCTGTTGCTGACCGGCATTACATTTTGGCAGCCGTACTTTCGCAGCTACTTTTCGATCGGCGTTATCCGGGTCGCGACTCTGCTGCACAGCGTATCGGCGGTCGTGCTCATTATCGGTATCGTCGTGCATATTTATGCCGGTATCTGGGTCAAGGGGACCTTCCGAGGCATGATGCAAGGTACTGTTGCGGCGCGTTGGGCACGCAAACATCACCTGGGCTGGTACAAGGAAGAGACGAGTAACGGAAAGCTTTGATGTCGCAGCGAATCCTGATGCCCGGCGAAATTGAAAAGCTGGGCAGTGTGACCATTCCCGAGTTGTTGCTGCCTAATCCGTTGACCGTTTTTGCTGCCCGTGCTGAGCGTCTCTCGAGCTTGGCTGCGGGTCACCCGATGCAGGGCTATCTGCAATTGTTCAGCCAGGTGGCCCGAATCCAGCACGAACTTGTGCTGGAAAATGCAATGGCCGACGTGGCCCTGCCCAGTACCGACCAAATCGCCCAGGCCCAGGAGTTTTTGATGCCGCCGCTGGCCGTTGCCACCTGGCCACGTGATTCTGCTTGGCAGCTTGCGGCGCGCGACTTGGCTCGCCGATTGCTGGACGCGAACCCTGCATTGCCTGAGGCGGCACGTGCGCTGCTACAAAAAATAACGGACGCCACTCCAGCCTGGCTTGAAAAACAGGCCAGCGAAATTCTGAACGGTCTGGATGTGGAGCTTGATCGTGGCGCGGCGCCCTTCATTGCTGCCAGCTTGCAGGTCTATTGGACCTCGATGGTCAACCGGCTCGGCTTCTCGGCCTTTGTTCGTCTCGAGCACCAAAGCGTCTGTCCGTGTTGCGGATCACGACCGACGGCCAGCGTGGTGCGGTTAGGTGCGCCCAGCGGCCATCGCTATCTGCATTGCTCATTGTGTGCCGCCGAGTGGCATCTGGTTCGCATCAAGTGCAGCCAGTGCGACACCACCGAAGGCATTGAGTATCTGCATGTGGCCGACAAATACCCGGCGGTGCGCGCTGAGTGCTGCAGCGCCTGCAGCAGTTACCTGAAGATCTTTTATCAAGACAAGGACCAGGCGGTTGATCCGATCGCCGATGATCTGGGCAGCCTGGCACTCGATCTGATGATGTCCGAGACCACGGACAAACAACGCAGCGGCGTGAACTTCGCATTGTTCCAGGGCGAGGGCTAGGAACTGCCTTGAAAGTACAACGCATTGTCGCCAACGTCACATCGCCAGACCCGGCCCTCGCCTCGAAGTTCTATGGTGACATACTCGGTCTCGATCTGCCTATGGACATGAACTGGATACGCACCTACGGAAGCAAGACGAAGATGTCGGTTCAGATCAGCTTCATGAGCGAGGGCGGATCAGGGACACCCGTGCCAAAGCTGTCCATTGAGGTGGATGTCCTTGACCATGCGCTGTCCGAGCTCAAGAAAGGCGGCTTCGACATTGAATACGGGCCGGTTGTCGAACCTTGGGGCGTGCGTCGCTTCTTTGTCCGTGACCCGTTCGGGCGCCACGTTAACATCTTGTCCCATTGAGGCTTCAGCGCGCTTTCGCAAGAAGCGGTACCTTCTTAGCTCAAGATGTGAACTACCGTAGTATTGGGTTTGCGCAACCGCATAAACTTCTCAGAGTCGATCGTGAATCGCTCAACCAAAGCTCCAAAGTCCGCCTCAGGCCTCGCGTCTCCAACTGTCAAGGAACCGTCGGCGGCGAGTCTGCGCGCATTGCCCTCACTCGAGCGGCTCATGACCGAGCCGCCAGCTCAGTTTCTGGCCGATCGCTTTGGTCGGCAACTGACGGTAGCCGCACTGCGCCAGGCGCTGACCGATCTGCGTGCTCGCTTGCTGGCGGCCGACCACACCGATTCGCCATCGAACACTGCGTCAGCCGTCGATTCGCCGCCGGGTGCGCTGCCAGCGGGTGATTCGACACCGCAAATTGCTACCCAGATTGCTGCGCTGATTGCCACAGCGGCCACGTCACTCGAGCAACAGACGCGAGCACATTTGTGCGCGGTGTTCAACATGACCGGTACGGTGCTGCACACCAATCTGGGCCGGGCCTTGCTGCCGACGGAGGCGCTCGAGGCGATGCGCATGGCGGCCAGCGAGCCGGTGAACCTCGAGTATTCGCTGCAGGACGGCAAGCGCGGAGATCGCGATGATCTCATCGAGTCGCTGTTGATCAGTCTGACCGGTGCTCCGGCCGCCACGGTGGTCAATAACAATGCGGCGGCTGTGTTCCTGTCGCTGCATGCGTTGGCCGCAGGCCGTCAGGCCATCCTGTCGCGAGGCGAGTTGGTAGAGATCGGCGGCGCGTTTCGAATACCCGACATCATGCGTCGTGCGCAAGTTAAGTTGATCGAGGTCGGTACGACCAATCGCACGCGTTTGAGTGACTACGAAGAGGCCATCACCTCGCGCACTGCGATATTGATGCGCGTACACACCAGCAACTACACGGTGTCCGGTTTTACCGAATCGACACCGCTGTCGGCACTGGCAACGCTGGCGCAAAAATATCAGATTGCGTTGATGGAAGATCTGGGCAGCGGCGCGCTGGTGGATTTGGCCGGCTTCGGTTTGCCAGCAGAACCGGTCGTCCGCGACTCGATCCGGCAAGGCGCCGATCTCGTGACCTTCAGCGGTGACAAACTGTTGGGCGGGCCGCAGGCCGGCATCGTCGTCGGCCGCAAGGATCTGATTCAAACCATCAAACGCAATCCTCTGAAGCGCGCCCTGCGCGTCGACAAAGTGACCTTGGCCGCCCTCGAGGCGGTACTTCGGCTGTATCAGGATCCGGATCGTTTGGCGCAACGTCTGCCGACGCTGCGACTGCTGACGCGCAAGGTTGCAGCGATCGAAGCGGTTGCCCAACTGATTGCGCGCTGTCTGGCCGAACGATTGCCTGGCGCTGAATGGGTGGTCAGCGTCGAGGCCTGCGCCAGCATGATCGGCTCCGGTTCGCAACCTGTTGAACGACTACCGTCGATGGCTGTCGTAGTCCGCCCGGCAGGCAAGGTCAGCGGCCGCAAGCTGAGCGCGCTGGAAGCCCGTTTGCGTCGCTTGCCGCGACCGGTCATTGGGCGTATTCATGGCGATGCACTGTGGCTCGATTGCCGGATGATCGAGCACGAGGCAGCACTGATCAATACGCTGGCGCAACTCGGCTCGCAGTTACCGCTCGACTCGCCGTCCCCGTTCGACTCGCCGTCAGCACTGCCATGATTTTCGGTACCGCCGGCCATATCGACCACGGCAAGACTGCCTTGGTCAAAGCCTTGACCGGCATCGACGGCGACCGCCTGGCCGAAGAAAAGCGCCGTGGCATCACCATTGATCTGGGCTATGCCTACTGCGAATCGCCGGACGGCTCGATACTGGGCTTCGTCGACGTTCCGGGACATGAGAAGTTCGTCCATAACATGTTGGTGGGCGCAACTGGCATCGATCACGCCTTGCTGGTGATCGCCGCCGATGATGGCGTCATGCCGCAGACCCGCGAGCATCTGGCCGTGCTCGAACTGCTGGCCGTGCGCGACGGCACCGTGGTGCTCACCAAGATCGATCGGGTCGATGCGTCCCGCTTGCAGGCGTTGCAGTCGCAAGTCGAGCAGCTTGTGGCGAATACCTTTCTGGCGCAGGCGCCACTTTTTCGCGTTTCGAATCGAACCGGTGAAGGCATTGATGAACTCAAGCGCTACTTGTTGAACGCGGCCGCCCTGAACAAGATCGGCGCAGGCAAAGGGATGGCTAGCGCCGTCGTGGCGAAATGGCACGCCGGTTTTCGAATGGCCATTGATCGCGTCTTTACCTTGGCCGGTATCGGCACCATCGCAACCGGAACGGTTCACGCTGGCCGAATTTCGGTGGGCGACGCCGTTCGCCTGGCGCCGAGCGGCTTGGAGCTGCGGGTGCGCGGCTTGCATGCGCAGAATCGCGTCGCCTCGGTTGCGATGGCCGGTCAACGTTGCGCGATCAACTTGAGTGGCGAGCGCTTCGAGCGCTCGCTCGTCGTGCGCGGTGACTGGTTGACAGCGCCCTGGCTGCATCGCGCCACGACCCGATTTGATGCCAGGCTGCAGGCCTTGGCGCAGCTTGCGCATCCGTTAACCCCCTGGATGCCGGCGCATCTGCATCTAGGTGCGGCCGATGTCATGTGTCGCATCGTGCCGTTGTCGCACACTCAGATTGACGCTGGCCAGCAGGCCTGGGTTCAAGTCGTTTGCGAGGCCGAAGTGCATGTCTGTGTGGGCGATCGATTCGTACTGCGCAATCAGGCCGCCAATCAAACGCTGGCCGGTGGGCTGGTGGTCGATATCGCGGCACCGCAGCGCAAGCGCCGCACCGAGCAGCGTCTCGCGCAGTTGCAGGTGCTGTCAATCGGCGAAATAGGTGAGCGCTTGTTGGAATGGGTACGCCAGTCGGACACGGCCGTGTCGCTGGCGCCGCTGGCAGCGCAGTGGAATGTGCCTGAGAGCGATCTCAACAGGTTGGCGCGAAGCCAGGATGAGTTTGTCTGCAAGCCCATTCAGCCATCCGGTTCGGAGACGCGCGTTCACGAAACCTGGGTCGTCTGGCATCGAGATTGCTGGTCGAGGGTTTGCACCCAATTGGTCGCGGCGCTGGCCGAATTTCACCGCCAGTTCCCGGATGAATTGGGGTGCGAGCGCGATCGACTGCGTCGCATCGCCGTGCCCACGTTGGCGCGGGCGGCGGCGCGCTTGATGATTCAATGCCTGATTGACGAAGGCGATATTCAGGCCAGTGGGGTCTTTTTGCATGCGGCGCAGCATCGAATAACACTGTCACAGAGCGAGCAGCAATTTCGCGATCGCGCCTTGCCGATGCTGAACGAAGCCGGACTGGAGCCGCCCTGGGTTCGCGATATGGCGCGATTGACCGGTGTTGATGAGGCTCTCGCCCGCGGCTACCTGTTGCGTCTGGTGCGCCATGCGGATGTTCATCAAGTGGTGAGAGATCTGTTCTTTTCGCAGCAAGCCATTGATCGCCTGACGATTGCCGCGCGTTCGTTGCATGAGTCAGAAGGTGCCATCACGGCGGCGCGGTTTCGCGACGTGAGCGGCCTGTCGCGCAAACGTGCCATTCAAGTTCTCGAGTATTTCGATCGGGTCGGCATCGCTCGTCGAGTGCGCGATGTTCACTATGTACGTGAACAGCATCTGGTATAAAGCGTCATTCTTGATCCCGTTTTGCGCGTCAATTCCGCGCGTCCGTGCAGGCGCACGGACGTCTCGGTCGGCGCGACTGCCGGGATCGAAGTCATCAGCTTTTCGGAAGGAAATCGCGTCCGGTGGCGCGGCTGGGCTTCAAACCCTGTTGGGGTCGTCAGACGATCCCGGGTAGGTTCGACTCCTACTTTCTTCCGCCCTTATGGACTGATTCAACGTGCGTATAGGCGAGTGGTTACTGGGGTTTCGTGAATCGGCTGCGCAAAGATTGGCTGCGCAACGATCGACTGCGCAACGACCGACTGCGCAAAAGGGTCCGATGGCGCCGTCCGAGCTCGAGTCTGGCAGGCTGGTTCAACTTGCACGTGACGGCCAGACGGCCGTCGCGGTCGGTGATTCAGCGGGGGCCGCGATTGCCTTTCGCGACGCTGCGCGGCTCGGTGATCCATTGGCGGCTTTTGACTATGCGGTTTGCCTGCACGAAGGCCGCGGGGTGAGTGTCGATCTGGTGGCGGCCCGCCGGTGGTACGAGGTCGCGGCCAAGGCGCAAGATCCTGACGCCTGCTTTAATTTGAGTTTGATGCTGCAAGAGGGCAGTGGCGGAGCGGTTGACGAAGCTGCAGCCTTCGCATGGGTCGAGCAGTCGGCGCAGCGCGGGCATTTGCCGTCACAAGCGCGAATCGGATCAATGTTCGATCTGGGTATTGGCACGCCTCAGCACTACGGACAGGCGTTCAAATGGTTCGAGCAGGCCGCTCGAGGAGGTTATGCACCGTCGATGTTCAATTGCGCATTGGCGCTGCTCAATGGCAGTGGCGTTGCCATTGACGAGGCCGGCGCGCGCGAGTGGATGAGCAAGGCCGCACAAGCGGGTTTGCCGCAGGCGGCTTACCGGCTGGCAAGCATGCTCGACGCCGGTCAGGGAGGTGCCATCGATTCGGCGGCGGCAGCGCTTTGGTGGCGCTCGGCCGTAGAACACGAGACGTCGCCGGTCGCCGCTGCCGGCAATGACTTGGGAACTTTGTACCGGCTTGGACGAGGGGTGGCGACCGATCCGCGCGAGGCCTTGAAATGGTTCATGGCGGCAGCGCAAGCCGGGGTCGCGCAGGGGGCACTGAACGCCGGTTTGTTGCTCGCGCTCGGTGACCAGGACCATGGTTTTGCGGCCGATCCGAAGCAGGCGCGGCGGTGGCTTGAGCGCGCTCTGGTCTTGGCAGGATCGGTGAATGGTAACGTCAGCGATAGTGATAGCGACTGGGGTAAAGGTAGCGGCGCGGTGCACAGTGACGCTGAGGGCAACGGCGCGGGCTCCGAGTTGGCGCAGTATCAGTTGGGAATGCTAAGTCTGACCGGTCAGGGTGGCGAGGTGGACAAGCTGCGCGCGTTTCACTGGTTTGGTTTGGCCGCCGATCAGGGTCATGGCCGTGCGCAGTGGCAGGTAGCTCGCATGTTGCTTGAGGGTGACGGCGTGGCGCGCGACGAGCCTCTGGGGGAGCTGTGGTTATCGCGTGCGGTGGCCCGTGGCGTCGCCGAGGCCAGTGAACTGGTGGCAAAACGCGCCGCACGATTGGGCCGCAGTCCGGATGAGGCTACGCCGAAGAGTTTTGACCAGGCGATAACCCGTCTCGAGCGTGACGCCGCCAACGGATTGCCGGTCGCGATGGCGAGTTTGGGAACCCTGTATGAAGAGGGGCGAGGCGTCAATCGCGATGCCGAACTGGCGCGACAATGGTATGAGCGAGCCATGGCGGCGGGACATGCGAATGGCTTTGCCGGCATGGCGCGGCTGTATGCGTTGGGGTTTGGAGTCGCGCAAGATGAATCTAGGGCTTACCAATTGTTCGCCGATGCGGCGCGTGCCGGCCACGCCGGCGCAATGTTCAATCTCGGCGTGATGCATGTCGAGGGTCGTGGCACTGCCCCGGACTCGGCCAAGGCCGCCGAATGTTTTCGCAGCGCGGCGGAGGCCGGGCATGCCCAGGCATCGAACAACCTCGGCGCGTTATTGTTGGAGGGCGACGGTGTCATGCCCAACGACGTACTGGCGCTCTACTGGTTTCGAAAGTCGGCGAATCTGGGTTTGGCAGCGGGTCAGTTCAATCTGGCCTGCGCTTATCTCGAGGGCAGGGGCGTTGAGCGCAATGAGGGCATGGCGATCGAATGGTTTCGTAAAGCTGCCAGACAAAAGCACGGGCCAGCGTTTGAGCGACTCGAGGGTCTGGGCGTCAAATATCTGTAATTGGGTTTTTGGCTGTAAACCGGTCTGCATTGGTAACTGGGCTCGTTTTGGTAAGGGGGACTGAATCGTGCATTGGCCATTCATGCTGAAGCTGACATGCTGATTCGCGGATTGGAGTTTCCGGATGACTTGCTCTATCACCCAGCCCATATGGTTTGGCTGCGCGCGGAGGGCAATGATGTGTTTGCGTTGGGTTTGACGGCGCTGGCTCCGGCTACGGCGGGTGAAATTTTGCTGTTTGTGCCGAAGGCGCAGGGGTGGGCGATTGAGCGGGATCGTTCGGTGGGCAATGTCGAAACCGGCAAATTGGTTGCGGCGGTTAGAACGCCGATTGCAGGGGTTCTGTTGGAGGTCAATGATCGACTTGAATTTGGGGCGATTGAGTTGAACCAGGATCCCTATGGTCATTGGTTAGTCCGAATTCAGGTGACTGATTGGCTACGGGATCAATCAAATTTGGTGTCGGGTGAAGCGCTTCGCGGCGCAATGCTCGCGGAAATGGACGGTATCGGTTTTGAAGGCGATTGATCAACTGGCGATTCTGCTTTGGGCCACTGACCCGTCGCAGCCGCATTTGTGCGGCACGCCTTTTTCAGTGGCCGCGAGTGCCGCTGCGATGGACGCCAACGTCGAGATTTATTTTTCGGCGCGCAGTGTCCAGTTGTGTGCGCCGATGATCGCGGAGGCTCTTTTTCCCGGTTCGGATCGGCAGCGATCGGTCGCTGAATTCATGCAACACGCTCGGGACCATGGTGTCAAGTTTTATGCCTGCGGCGCTTCGTTGCTTGGTTGTGGTTTGACCCTTGAAGCTTGCGCGCCCTGGTTTGACGGCGTTGCGGGTGCGAGTTCG